>DATDOM010000040.1:0-45897 GCA_035293285.1 Candidatus Nanoarchaeia archaeon
CATAAAATTGAATTTGACTCAGAATCCCTTAGGACATGATATTTTCCAATTGGGTAGTTTGGGCAGCAGGATTCATTGATGACCCTGTATTCAGAAAGGCCGTAACCATCAATGAAAATGTTTCCGATTGCCATAAAATAAAAATCAAATTTCCTTTATCCCTTCTTTTGTGACAGCAACAAGCCTTATTCCGACTCCAAGTTTTAAGACAGCAGAAAGCAGGGCCATGTGCTCCTTTCCGTTCCCGGAAACAATATTCAGCGCAACTTCCATGTCATTGATTTTATACCTGAGGCCCGAGCTTATGTCGTTGATGAGGTCAAAAACCGGCTTTGAGAAATCAACAGCAATGAATTCTATTTTGCCTGACTGCTTGAATTTTTGTCTTGGCCCATCCTCGCAAACCAAAAAAACTTTGTTCCATTCGCCTTCTTCAATAAGCCGGGTTATGTGATTCCATCCTTTGGAATCGCTTGAAACGCAGGCAATAAGGTCTGTCATTGGCAAAAGAAATAGTTTTTGATATTAAATGCTTTTGGTAAGCAATCTGATATGCCCATCCGCGTTTCTTTATTTATTGTAATATTCCGAGGCGAAAATTAGTGGCAGTCAATTTTCACCGAGTGTAACTATTGTCGTCAAACGACAGGTTGAAGTAAAAAATCCGATTAAAATTATCAAGAAGTTTATTTATTTGGAATAAGGTGAGATACCTATAATCAAGACATTAAATTTTTCATGTGGTTTATTCTTTTTTGCAGAAGTTTTTCAGTTCCAATGTCAGGCCTGTGAAAAACAGGGCCTTTTACGGAGTTTACTGCTTTTTCAGCAATGATTTCAGCTTCGCTTATTTGCTTTGCAATTCCAAGCGCAGCAACAGCCCGTGAGCCCCCCATATAAAGCCCGTCCTTTTGTTCATCAACAGAAGCATAATAAATTCTCGAGTCTTTTGGGATTTTTCCGATTTCAATTTTTTTGTTTTTGACAGGATTTTCAGGATAGCCCTGAGGCACTGCATATTTGCAGACTGTTGCCAAATTTTTGAATTTTATCTTTGTTTTGTGAAGCTCTCCGTTTATTATTGCCATCGAGATTTCCCCAAGGTCTGATTCAAGAATCGGCAGCAGGTTCATTGTTTCAGGATCGCCAAATCGCGCATTGTATTCTACAAGCTTCACTCCATTTTTGGTTTTTATCAAGCCGGCATACATTACACCTTTGTATTGCTCGCCAGTCTCATCGTAAAGCGCTTTTGCAACTTTTTTGGTCATTTCAACTCCGGCTTCAATGTCTGACTTTTCCAAAAAAGGGAGCAGGTGGTCCTCGCACGAATATGAGCCCATCCCGCCTGTGTTGGGGCCTTTGTCATCGTCATAAGCCCTTTTGTGGTCCTGCACAGCAGGCATTGCAGCAACTGTTTTTCCGTCGCAAAAGCAGTGAAGTGAAAACTCCTCACCTTCAAATTTTTCTTCCAGGACAACAGATGGGTGCAAGGCAAGGACTTCGCTGCAGTAATCAAGTGCCTCTTTTTTTGTAAAGAAGTGATCACCCTGCACTTTCACTCCCTTTCCGCCTGTAAGGCCGTCAGGCTTTACGACACACTGGCTTATTGTGTCAAGAAAGTTTTTTGCGTTTGAAATATTTTCTTTTGTAAAAATTTCGAATCTTGGGTTTCCAACGATTTTATATTTCTTCATCAAAATCCTTGTGAATGACTTGCTTGTTTCAAGGCGCGCAAGGCTCTTTACAGGGCCAACTGAGCTAATTCCCATTTTTGAAAGTGAATCAACTACCCCGTATCCAAGCGGATCCTCCGGGCCAATGAATGCAAAGTCAGGCTTAATTTTTTTTGCAAAAATCTCTATTTTTCCCAAGTCAGAATAATCCCCTAATACAAATTCTTCAGACAGGGAAACTATTCCGGGATTTTTCGACTTGATATAAGAAAAAATCTTGTTGTCCGGGTTTTTTTTGAAAGTTTCAGCAATACAGTGCTCCCGTGCCCCGTTTCCAATCAAGAGTATTTTCATACAATAGGGATATTTTAAATGTTTTAAATTGTTTTCCTTTTGATCCGCACCAATAAGCAGCACTGAAAAGTCCTCACTTCGTTCGGGCTGCCATCGGCTCGCACTTTTTTGTTGTTCTTTTAAGGGAAAAATTCGGGGACTTGCGAGTGAGCTCGTTAGCGAACTCGCTCACAGGTCACGGCAATTTCCTTTTTCCATAAACTATTTCTTTAAAGGTGCTCGCACATTGATGGCAGCCTTCAACTTTTCAATGCTGCCTCCAATACCAACATTTAAATAATAGTTATTTCAGAAACAATCAAAAGAGGTCAAATGTCAGACAGCAAAACCAACGTATTTGAGATAGTACTTCTGATTGTGGGAGTCGGAGTGGGAGTTTTGGGATTCCAGCTCATAAATGAAGTTTATTCTGCCAATAATGGGGAATTAAGCTGGATGATGATTGTGGCAATATTCTCCTGGCTTACTTTGCTTGTCATGTTCATTCTGCTCAGCCTCATGGTTGATGTTTCAAAAAAAGAGCTTGCTGAAATAAGGGCGCTCATAAAACTGCTTGCCGACAAACAGGCAGAAGAAGACAAGAAAAAGAAATAAGTTTTAGTTTATTTCACGCTTATTGGCAAAAGCTGCGCCTTTTCTATATCACTTAGGTCAACAAGAGGTCTTGGGAATTTTTCATAATCGTCTAGTATCCTGTTGCACGCAGTGTTAACCCAGCATTCAACAAAAGGGAAATTCTCAATCTGGTTAAAGTCAAGGGTGTCTGCAACAAATAAATAGAAATTTTTATCAGGATTATTTTTTTTAAGCTCGATTGCCTTTTTGAAATTGTTCTGCCCCGGCTTCATTGAAACAAGAACTCCTATTTCCTTTGATGAAAGGAATTTTAGATATGCCCCTTTTCTTTTTGAATTGTAGCGCTTGACCTGTTCCGGGTCAATTCTTGACATGTCTGCGTGAAGGGGATCATAGCAGAATACTTCCTTGTCAATGTTTATCGCAATTCCCAAAGGATGAAAAACTCCCGTTCCAACATACAAAAAAGCATCAACCTTGTCTTTTATCTTGTCAGCTCCTCCGACATCGCATCCCAAAAGCTGGCCTTCATATTTCTGCCTCAGCTTGTCAATGTAGACTTCAACACCCCTGTCGCTTAAATATTTCTTTATCTCATCAATGTGATTAAGGAACTGCACTGTTGTAGCAAGCCCTATTCTCTTTGGAAGTTTTGAAGTGTCCAGTTTGGACAAGTCTATTTTTCCAGTATACCTTCCCTCAACCATCATGATTTTCATTGTTATTGGGTATTCCCTTTGTTTTATAAAGATTTAGGATTAAATATGGAATAAAACAAAAGAGTTATAAGAGTTGTAATACTCTAATCACAGGTTAAGGACATGACAAGGTATATAGTTTTGGGAAATGGGAGTATGCTTTTGTGCATAGACAGGTGGCTTCAGGTGCGCGATTTTTATTTTCCCCACGTAGGAGAAGAAAACCACTTATTGGGTCATGCGCATAAAATCGGCATTTATGCTGACAAGAAAATTTCCTGGGTTAATGATAATTCTTGGAAAAAAACGTTATCATACAAGCCAAATACACTCGTAAGCGACTGCAGGGCAGTCAATGACCACATAAAGATTGGGCTGTCAATTAATGACTGTGTTGACTGTGATAAAAATATTTTCATAAGGCAGATTGATTTAAAGAACAATGCGGATTTCAGCCGAGAGGTAAAAATATTTTTTTATCAGGATTTTCACCTTTACGGAAGCGGAATAGGGGATACTGCAGGATACGACCCGTCAACAAATTCTGTTTTCCACTATAAAAGAAAGAGGCATTTCCTCATTAATGCAATAAAATTTCCTGAAAATCATAAAAAAGAGTTCAAAAAAGGAGATATTTATGAATACTCTGTCGGAACTGCCGACTTGCATACAATAAAAGATGCAGATGACGGGAATTTGGATAAAAACCCTATAGCGCAGGGAGAAGTTGATTCCATAATATCGCTAAAAATTAAGATAGCGCCGCACTCATCTGAGAAAATTTATTACTGGATTTGCTGCGGCCATGATTTCAATGAAGTTTTAGCCCTGAATAAGCTGGTGCTTGAAAAAAAGCCCCAAGTCATGATAAATGAATCTGAATTGTGCTCAATTGGAATTGCCAACAAATGCAAAATAAGGTTTGGAAGCCTTAATAGCGAAGTGATTGACAATTTCAAGAAATCAATCCTTGTCATTAAGACCCATATTGATGCCCACGGGGCGATTATTGCAGGAACTGATTCTGACAATCTGCAATTCAACCGCGACACTTACAATTATGTCTGGATGCGGGACGGTGCCTTGGTCGCACTTTCGCTTCAAAAAGCCGGCTATTCCGAGCTTGCTGAAAATTTTTACCTATTTTGCTCGAAGTCTATTTCAAGCTACGGATGCTTTTTGCATAAATACAATCCTGACGGTTCCCTTGGAAGCTCGTGGCATCCCTGGATTAAGGACGGAAAGCCGCAGCTTCCAATACAGGAAGACGAAACCGCCCTAGTCATTTACTCGCTTGGAGATTATTATTCACGGACAAAAGACACTGAATTCGTTAGAAAGTTATATGTCCCGTTGATTGAAAAAGCTGCAGATTTCATGGTAAAGTTCCGCGATCCAGAAACTGGCCTGCCCCTTGAAAGTTATGACTTATGGGAAGAAAGGCAGGGAGTATTGACTTTTACCTGCGCTTCAGTTTATGCAGGATTAAAATGCGCATCTGAACTGTCAGCAGCTGTTGGCAATAAGAAAAAATCCGAGGAGTATGAAAAAGCCGCACAAGAAGTAAAAGATGCAACAATCAAGTATCTTTATGACAATGAAAAAAAGAGGTTTTTGAGAAGGATAAATTTCAAGGAAAATAAAATCATAAAAGATTTCACACTTGACAGCAGCATTTACTCAATTTCTGAATTTGGTTTGCTTGAAATTGATGACTTTCGGGTGCAGTCAACTTTTGAGGCTTTAAAAGAAGGGCTTTGGATCAGCACAAACATAGGTGGCATGGCAAGATACGAAAACGACAATTACCATAAAGTTTTCAATGGGAATGATTCAGTTACGGGAAATCCGTGGATTATATGCACAGCATGGCTTGGCAAGTATTATGTTGCAAAAGCGAAGAAAAAAAGTGAATTAAAGGATGCTTTAAGCATAATAGCTTGGATTTTGGATAATTCACTTTCTACTGGAATAATGCCTGAACAGGTCAATCCCTTCACAGGTGAGCCATTGTCAGTAAGCCCGCTTGTATGGAGTCACGCTGAGTTCATAGATCTGGTAATTAACTACACAAAAAAATTAGAAGAACTTAAAGAATAAATTTATATACCAAATGTGATACATTTTTTTTGAACAAAATGGAAATAGACAAGTCAAACATGCTTAAGGCAATCGAGGATTTCCCTTACCAATGCAAAAATGCGATTGCAATTGCAAGAAATTCGCAGGTAAGCGGAAAATTCAACAAAATAGTAATTCTTGGAATGGGGGGTTCTGCTGTTGGCGGCGACATCCTCAAAATCCTGATGCACAATTCAAAAATTCCTGTTTTTACAGTAAGAGATTATAAGATCCCTGAATTTGTCGACCAAAACACCCTTGTCTTTGCAGTCTCATATTCTGGAAACACTGAAGAGACTTTATCAGCCTATGAAGGCGCAGTTAAAAAAAAGGCAAAAATTGTCGCAATTACATCCGGCGGAATCTTGTCAGAAAAAGCAAAGCAGATAATAAGGATTCCAAAAGGGCTTCAGCCAAGGGCAGCTCTCGGCTACGTGTTTTTTCCTGTATTGAAAACTCTTGCAAATTCAGGCATTGCTGAATTAAAAGAGTCAGACATAAATGAAATGTCAAAAATACTTCTTGCCAAAAATCAGTTCAAGTCATTTGGGAAGAGCACAGCAAAAAAGATAGGAGATAAAACAACAATAATCTATGCATCAGACCTGTTCGGGCCTGTCGCTTACAGGTGGAAAACCCAGATAAACGAAAACGGCAAAAGCGCAGCTTACACTCACCTGTTTTCTGAAATGAACCACAACGAGATTGTCGGATACGAGACTATGAAAAGAAATGATTTTTTTGCAGTCATAATAAAAGACAAGTCTTATCATACTCAGGTGAACAAGAGAATAAAATTAACTTCACAGACGATAAAAAGCAAAATAGGGATGGAAGAAGTTGAGACAAAAGGAAATTCGCTTCTTGCAAGAGTTTTCTCAGGAGTCTATTACGGCGATTTCGTCTCGTATTACATTGCAATAAACAAGAAAATTGACCCAACGCCGGTTGACGTGATTGAGAAGTTAAAGAAGAGATTAAAATAAAGTTTATTCCTTAGAATACCAAATTCCAATATCTGAGTAGTGTATCCCCATAACTTCGCATACATTGTTCCTGTTTATCTCCGACTTGACAAGCTTTTCTTTTTTTCCATTTACGACTAATTCCACTATCCCTATCGGGTTAATTACAACCAACTCAAGCCCGTTCAGCTCCTTTTTGCATCCAGAGTATGCTTCCGATGGTTTTATTTTCAACAGCCCAAAAGCAGTTTCCTTTTCTAATGGGTAGCCTTCGTACAGAATGACCATGCAAGCAGGGTAATCGACAACAATTCTTAAATTTTTCCATTGGTTTTTATTTAAAAGTAGTAAATAAACCAGAGTATTAACAAAATATTAATAATAGGAAAATATCCCAGATTGTATGATAATCAAATCAATAAAGCTCCATAACATCAGAAGCTATGAAAGCGCTGAAATTGAGTTTCCTCTCGGCTCTGTCCTTCTGGCAGGGGACATTGGAAGCGGAAAGACAACAATCCTCCTCTCAATTGAATTTGCGCTTTTTGGTGCAAAAAAAGGAGAGCTTTCGGCAAGCGAACTTCTGCGCCACGGAAAAAACGAAGGAAGCGTTGAATTAAAAATGCAGCTTGACGGAAAAGAAGTGATGATAAAAAGAGTCCTGAAAAAAACAAGCGACACCATAAAGCAGGAAGCCGGATATGTTGTGGTAAACGGAGTAAAAAAAGAAGGAAGCTCTGAAGAATTGCGCGCAATTGTCCTTGACATTCTGGGCTATCCGAAAAATCTCCTGAAAAAAAGCAAGGACCTGATTTACAGGTACACGGTTTATACCCCTCAGGAGCAGATGAAGCAGATTCTTTATGAGGACAAGGAAACGCGCCTTGATACATTAAGAAAAGTGTTCAACATTGACAGGTACAAGACAATAAAGGAAAATTCCCGTATTTTGTCACAGGCCCTCAGGGAAAAGAAAAAAAATCTCGAGGGGTTCACCCTTGATTTGGAATACAGGAAAAAAGACATTGAGAAAAAAAGGCAGAGAATTGCCGAAATTTCATCAGAAATAAAGGAAATTGAGCCAAAGATTGCAGAAATCAAAAAAGCAATAACTGAAAAAAAATCAGGCATAAAGGCAATTGAAAATGAGATTGATTTGCTTAACAGCCTGAGAAGGGAACTCAGCGCAGCCGATGCTTCGCTTTTGCTAAAAATAGAGCAAAACAACAGGCTAAACTCTGAAATAAAAAAGCTCACGCTGCAGACTGAAGAGCTGGAAGCAATCCTGAAGAATGAAAAAGTGCCGGACTCAAAAGAGATTGGGGGCAAAATATCCAAAACAGAATCTGAAATAAAAGAAGCTGAAAGGAACTACAGGGAGTGCGTAAAAAAAGTTAAGGAATGCGAAGTCAGGATAGAGCAGTGCAATGAATCAATAAAAAAAATAAATTCAATAGACAACTGCCCGCTTTGCGAACAGAAAGTTGACGTTGAGCACAAGCACGGAATTAGCATGCGCGAATCCTCAAAAAAAGATGAATTTATTTCAAAAATTTCTGAATACAAGGATGAAGAATCAAAGTATGAAAAGCTCAGGATCGAGCTCAGGTCAAAGGTTGATTCTTTACTAAGGGAACAAAACCATGCCGCAGTAGTTTTGGTAAAGCTTGAAAACCTCAATGAAAAAAAAGTCCTGTTGGATGAAAAAACCCAGGTTAAGGAGAAAATCAAGAAAGAGGTAGGCTCGCTCAACGCAAAAAAAGGCGAGCTTATGCAAAAAATAACAGAAAACTCAAAATACGAGGAAGATTACAAAAAAGTGAAAAAAGAAATCGATGTGCTTTTGCCGCAGGAAAAATTCCTCGAAATTGAGAAAGGCAAGTATGAGGCGGAAAAACAATCCATCGGCAATTTTGTTTCTGATTCAGAAAAAGAAATACTTAAAAAAGAAAATGCAAAGGAGGAGCTTGCAAAGGTTTCATCACTCATAAACTGGATAAATGAATTATTTTCAAACCTGATGCTGACAATTGAAAAGCACGTAATGGTAAACATCCATTCCCAGTTCAACGAGTTTTTCAAGAACTGGTTTGATGTGCTTTTGGAGGATGAAAGCATAAACTCAAGAATTGATGAGGATTTCACGCCAACAATAGAGCAAAACGGGTATGAAACTCAAATTGAAAATCTTAGCGGCGGCGAAAAGACATCAGTTGCGCTTGCTTACAGGCTTGCATTAAACAAAGTCATAAATGACATTGTCGTAGGGATAAACACGAAAGATATAATAATACTTGACGAGCCCACAGACGGATTCAGCTCAGAGCAGCTTGACAAGGTGAGGGATGTGCTAAACCAGCTGAACACAAAGCAGACAATTTTGGTGTCTCACGAAAGCAAGATTGAAGGGTTTGTTGAAAACATAATAAGGATACAAAAGCAGGACCATATAAGCGTGGTGGGATGAATGAAAAATAAATTAGCAAACTTCATTTTATCATTATATCTTGCAGCGAGCCCGGGAATTGGCAACGCAACTGAAGATTCTGGATTTCAGCAAAATCACAGCGGTACCGATAACTGTTCCGATGTTACAAAGGCAAAAGGCATGATCCCAATCCACAGTCTTGAAAGTGCTGTTGCAGAAGGAGAGTTTACTTCAAGTCTGCAGGAAACTGACAACTACCTTGAATATACGGTCGTGCTTTATGCCCCTAACCAGACAAAAAAAATAAGGAAAGCCAAGATAGGAAGTGAGGAGCAGCTGAACTCGCTTATGGCAGATAGAAACGGGCAAATAAATGTTGTTGAAGTTTATGAAGGCCAAGGACAGAGTAAAAAGAAAAAACCATTGTTGACCGCTTACAAAACTCCTGACGGGGGCAAACTTTTCATTGATTGGCCCAACAGCTCCAAGGGCAAAAAGCACCCTTACGAAATGGTCATATGTTTTAATAAGTGGCATCCGGGCCAAATAATCTCACATGGGTTGGGAGTGTACCTGAATAATTAGTGACTTTGAACTTCAAACCGAAATATATTTATACCAGCATTTCCAGAAAATACTTGTTTGATGAAGCCACTCAGGATATCAAAACATGACAAATACGTGCTTGAGTTAAGCGACAGAATCAAAAACGATTACGATTCAATTTCTCTGAACGTCCCTGTAAAGATCCAGAAAAGGTCTTTAGGTGAAGTGGATATTATCGCAAGAAAAGGAGATAGTTTCCATTTGTACGAAGTCAAATGCTCATATAGGATTTTAAAGGCAAAAAAGCAGCTTGCAAGAGTTAGAAGGTATCTAAACCTGAAGAACGCAAAAAGCTATTTCTACTGCGGGAATTCAAAGCTTCTTGTTACCATTTAATCCGGCTCCGTCCTAAATCTCGCTCTGCTCTGGTTATTGCCGAGCTCGGCTCATTCATCTCAAACCACAGGCTGACATTCCCCGTAAGGGACCTCCCCCTTTTCAGCTTTTCATCCGTACAAATCACGGCCTCGCAAAAAGGCAATAACCTACATTTAGGACGGAGCCATTTAATCCAAAACCTTTTTATACGTTCTACAAATACAAAAGCTTCTTTTGGGCCCATAGTTCAGTGGTTAGAACGTCTGCCTTACAATCCTCTTGGAATAAGTGAGCAGAAGGTCACCAGTTCGAATCTGGTTGGGCCCATTGTGATTTATATGGACTAAATCTTCTTTCGACTAAATACTTTCTATTATAACTATTATTAAGTAGTATAAATAGAAACTTTTATATAGTCTTTTTCTCTTCTAGAGTTTATGAGTAAAGGAATTATCTTAGAGCCCAGTAAATTGATTGGATACCCAGGTTCAAAAGTTGCTACAGAACCTGTACATAGACAAGAGATTGTTTCTGATTTAAACTCACTTTGGCAGCTTGTTTTGGGTGAAGTCGGAGGAGACCTTATTTGGGCTTCTGATCCAAATTTAAATTGCACTATTCCTATAGGGGAATATGAGAAAAGTGAGGGTGCAATTAGACAATCGTATCGCTATATTTCCCCAGGTCATCTTGCTTATCCCAAAGATTTTCCTGTGCCTGGTCTTGGAATAAAACTTGATACATTCCACCCATGGAATAATAGTGGTATGGGATTTGGATTTTCATCCTTTTACGACAACGTTCCGCTTCTTGTATTTGCTAATCCAATACCAATTGAAAAATCAAATCTATTAGGGTTTAAAATTGAAAATATTAGCACTGATAAGGGAGTTGTAGAAGCAGATGAAGGAAAATTATCCCTTGATCAGGTTTTACAGGATATGAAAGTACCGGAGGCTTTTGTGGTTGAGTTTGCAGCTTTCTTGCCAATAGCAGGAGAGGGACAAACATACAAAACTGAGTTTGTTCCGGCAGCCTGGTGCCCAAACAGTGACTATCGCTTTGCTACAATCAAGGCAAGAACATTAATAGGAAACAATTGGGCAGTTGAAAAAAACCATACTCAGAATTTAGAAGATCTTAGTGATTCATCAGACCCTAAATTATACGAAGCAGTATACCATGTGTTTAGCGCAAATAAACCTTCGCCGGATAATAATTTAAATCAAATGATAGTTATCGCCCAGCCTGGGATGATTTCTAAAATAACAGCTCCAAAAAGAATGATAAGGGTTCCACCCAGAACGTATGGCGGTGGAGGCGGAGGATACGATAACGAAAGATCAATGAAAATGGGATTTGTGTTTGACACGCCTGAGATTGAAACCGGCTCTTCTACAGGAACTCAAACATCAACAGTAAAATTTGAAGAATCTTCGCATCCTGCAGTAGTTTACCACCTCAATGTAATAGGTGTAACCAAAGCTCAAATGCCTAACGTCAACCCTCAAGGTTTTGAAGAGTTTATGAGAAGATCTGTTTATAGATAAAGCCAGTTCTGATTATTAGCATTAATTGAGTCAGAGTTGATTCTAAAATCGTGCCCAAGTAAGAGTCAACCAACAAATTTAAAAACACTTTGTCTTTCTTTTCAAGCTATGCGCGAGTCGTCCAGTGGTTAAGATGCGGCCTTGCCAAATCTTGCAATCAGGCTGTGACCCGGGTTCGAATCCCGGCTTGCGCACCTTTTATTTTTTAGGGTTATTTTTTAAGAAGATGATTTTTTCTCTTTATAGAATCATATTCTTCAACAAGGTCTCTTAGACATTTCGCAGTGTCTTTGATAGTTTCTTCGCTGACTAAAACATTAGGTATCCTTATAGTTACATATCCCTCCTTTAGTGAGTAAAAAGTTCTTTGTAAATCACTAATAGCCTGATTTCTGTCAGTATTATGTTGCTTGCCGTCAACTTCTATATTAAGTCTGGAACTTGGTATTGCAATATCTATGTGTTTATGTTTGTCCCACTTCTCAATGGCCACCTTACAGCCAAGCGTTTTTAGTTCGTTAAATAGTCGTATGCATTGAGGAGTTGATTGTCGTTTTCCGTGCTGGCATCTGTAGCAAAGAGCCCTCTTCAACTTCTCCTTAGAATAATCATATACTTTCTTTTCAATGATTATTTTACATTTATCACAATATTCCATTTTCCCTAAAATTAGTTATGTTTGTTACAATCAACAACTCTTTTCTCAGTAACAATAAAATCCATCGCAACATCATGCTCTTCTTTTGGAATCAAATCAACAACCTGAAAGTCAAATGCAAGGCCTATTTTAACGGCATGGGGAACTTTTTTCAGGAACTTGTCGTAATGTCCAAAGCCAAATCCTATCCTATGCCCATTTTTGTCAAATGCAACTCCGGGCACCAAAACAGCACCAATTCCCTTGTAAGAAACCTTCATCAATTCCATCGGCTCAGGAATCCCGAATTTGCCTGATGGTGCAAGCGAGTCAAAGTCTATTACCAAAGAAGGCTCAATCTCGTGCTCGACTATTTTTGGCACTGCCGCAGATTTCACAGATAAGTATTCTTTAATCAGGTCATGGGTATAAACCTCGTTTCCAAATGAAACATAGAACATTATGGTTTTTGCATCCTTAAAAGAGCCCAGTTTCTTGAGATTTTTTGAGATAACCAAGCTTGCAGCAGAAACTTGCGTCTTTGAAAGCCTGTCTCTTTTGTCCAAAACCAGTTTTCTTATTTCTTCTTTCATCTTGCAGAAAAATAAATCGGGCTAAGGGCATAGAATAATCGGGAATATAAAAATCTAATCTTCCTTGAAAAAATAAGCCGAGCCGCTCGCAAGCGATGCAAACAGCAATGCAAATGAAACCTGTGTGAGTATGCCGCTTGGATTTGCGAAGTCAAGCTGGTTTAGCAAAAAGAAAATAAGCAGGACTGAAAGTATCAGCGTAAAAAATACTGCTGTCTGCCTTGCGGGCAAAAAGCCAAGTGCTTTTCTCTCGCTATAGCCGGTTTCATTGGATTTGTGCAAAAGTATGACCAGGAAAATGTAAGATAAAACCAATGAGCCGATTGAGCTTACCATGCTAAAGGAAGCAATCACTGGCCCTCCAAAGAAAAAAGCATAGTAAATCAGGACTCCGATAAATGCGCCGGTTATCCCGATTTTGAGGTCAGAAAGCTGAAGTTTTGAATATTGCTTGTCTAAAGCTGCAGATTGAGAATGATGACTGCCTGAATGTTCATGCAATGAGTCAAGTGAGTGCAGATGTGAATTGTCTTCCTCTGATTCGACAGGGTGCTCAAATGAGCCCACATCTTTTGGAGACTCCGGAGAACTTGTGTCGCCTGCAAGCATTTCAAGCTGCTTTAATGTATGGTCAATGGGATTTGAAACTTCGCTTGTGTTCTCGTGCACAGAATCCGGAAACAGGTGTTTATGCGCTGGTTTTTTACTGGTTCCCTTCTTGGGGCTTGATTTCGGAGATTTTGATTTGAGCGGTTTCTTTGCCATAATAATGAGAGATTAAATAGGTATTTAAAATTATGTTCCTACTCAAAAGGGCTCAGAAAATGAGGTTAGCAGCATAAGGCCAAAGTTCTAAAAATCAATAAACAAATATTTAAACCTTCTCAAAATTTTAATCCTTATGGACAAGCTTAATTTTGGCACCGCAGGAATTCCAATTGGCGCAACCCCGAGGACAACAGGAGAAGGAATAAAGCACGTAAAGAAAATAGGCCTTTCTGCAATGGAGCTTGAGTTTGTGCACAGCGTCAACATTTCAAGGGAAAAAGCTCCCGAAATCAAGAAAATCGGAAAAGAGAATGAAATTGTGCTTACTTGCCACGCCCCTTATTTCATCAACCTTAACTCTTTAGAAAAGCCAAAAGTAGCTGCGAGCATTCAGAGAATTCTGAATTCTGCAAGAATAACAAACCTCTGCGGAGGATACAGCGTCTGCTTTCATCCGGGATTTTACATGGGGCAGGAAGCAAAAAAATCCTATGAGACAGTCAAAAAAAACCTGAAAGAAATTGTAGAGGCACTAAAAAACGAAGGAAATAATATCTGGGTCAGGCCTGAGACAACAGGAAAAGCAACGCAGTTTGGCGACTTGAATGAAATCCTGCAGTTAAGCGAGGAGCTTGACAATGTGATGCCCTGCATTGATTTTGCGCATTTCCACGCAAGGACAAACGGAAAATACAACTCATACAAGGAATTTTCCGAAATACTTGAATCAGTTGAAAAAAAGCTTGGAAAGAAAGGACTTGAAAACATGCACATGCATATTACAGGAATTGCTTACGGCGAAAAAGGCGAAAAGCACCACCTTACATTAAAAGAGTCGGATTTGAAGTATGAAGAGCTTGCAAAGGCAATGAAGGACTTCAAAGTAAAAGGAGTTGCTGTTTCTGAAAGCCCTAATATCGAAGAAGATGCGCTTTTGATGAAAAAATTATTTGAGAAATTTTAATATAATTTTATCCAAAAGTAAAAGTATAAAGCTTAAACCCTTTCCCTCTGACAGTCAGGTCCACAAAATGTATGTCGTAATTTGGAGCCGTGGCAAGATTGTAGAGCTTGTATTCACTTATTTTTGCAATTCCTTTTCCGTTCTGAATAATCACTTCGTCTCCCTTTGTAGTTTCATTCAAGTGCTTGCTGTCAAGGGATACTGAAATATTGGAATGCAGGTCTGAGCCAGCGACAACATTGATTTTCTTTGCCTTGAATATGAGAACTATCCTCCCTTCATCGCTGACAAGCTCCATGTTGTCTGCGTTTCCCTTCCATTTCCCTTCAAGATAGACCTGGTTTGCCTTTACTGCAGTTTTTGGTATTGAATAGTCAATTGTCTTGTCCTGCTGTATCCCTTCAGGATTTCCAAAATTTCCCCGCGTGAACTGGTAGCCAAGGTATATTTCAGGCGTGCCTATGTCTCCTGGCTGTATCTGTCCGTCATTTTCTATCTTTGTCAGCTCATCAGAAATTCCGTCCTTGATTTTGAGCTTTTGGGCCCGCTCCATAAGAAGTTTCTGAATCATTTTTTCAGTATCGTCATAACCTCCTTCCCCTATATGGTCATATCTTATCCTTCCATCAGCGTCAATCAGGAATTTATGCGGCCAGTACCTGTTCTGGTAAGCGTTCCAGGTTGCATAATCATTATCCTGTGCTATTGGGTACTTTATGTTGTATTCGCTTACAGCCTTAAGCACATTCTCATATTTTTTCTCAAAAGCGAATTCAGGAGTATGAACGCCTACAATCACAAGGCCCTTGTCAGAGTATTTCTTGTCCCACTCCTTGAGGTATGGCAAAGTCCTTATGCAGTTTATGCAGGTGTAAGTCCAGAAGTCCACCAAAACAACTTTTCCCCTAAGCTCGTTCATAGTAAGCGGCTTTGTATTAATCCAGTTTTCTATGCCGCTAAATTCAGGCGCCAGGGGATATGTGGAGTTATCGTCTTTCTGGGATTGGTTGTTTTTAATGCCGGGTTTTTGGTATTCAATTAATGCTATTGCGCCTACTACAAAGATAATGGCAACAAATGCCAATAAGGGCTTTTTGAAAATTTTTTTTTGTTTCATTTTTTGAGTTTTTATTTGAAGCTAACCAAGCAAAAACGAGGGGGCAAAAAAGTTTGCAACAACATTAAGCTTGTTTGTAAATACCAATATTCCAAGTATCAAAAGCAGGATTCCGACAATTATGTTGAAATATTTCAAGACTTTTTCCGACCTGTTGATTAATGCTGTTGCCTGTGAGCTGAATAATCCGACAACCAAAAACGGAATTCCAAGGCCAAGCGCATAAGACAAAAGCAAAAAGAAGCTAAGGCTTGGGTTAGTTACTGCTAGGGCGAGTATGCTTCCAAGAATGGCGCTAACGCATGGAGTCCAGCCAACGGCAAAAGCGGCGCCAAACACAAATGAGGTAATGTAAGTTATGCTGAATTTTTTTCTTACGGCAAATTTATGCTCTCGCTCCAAAAATCCAATCTTGATTAGCCCAAGAATATAAAATGCAAAAAGGATTATTATTGCCCCGCCGATTCTCGAAAGCCAGTTTTGCACAGAATATGAAACGCTTTCAAGCGCTGTGTTGAGCAATACACCCAAAAGCGCGAAAACCGTTGAAAATCCAAGTACAAATGCAACACTGTTAAGAAACATCTTTAGCCTTGTTCCGGTTTGTCCTGACGACGTTCCTGAAAGATACGCCAAAAAGCCAGGGATTATCGGAAGCACGCAGGGGCTTATGAAAGAAACTATACCTGCCAAGAATGCCACAATTAAGCTCACTTGTACCATTTTTGCCGCCTAAAGCTTGCCAAGCTCTTCAAGATATCTCTGCTTGTCCCACGAATCCGGGAACTTGCCGGCTTTTTTTCCGTCCTTGATTGTGACTTTTGTGTGCTGGTACGCAACTCCGAATTCTTCTGCCAATGCTTCTTCGTCAGCATCAGTTTCTGAGTCACGGTAGTTTACCTTGAATCCCACGAGGTTTGGGTCGTTAAGCTCGTTGAATGCGGCAAAAGTCTTTGGCTCCTCTGCCTTGCACAATGGGCACCAGCTTGCGTAAAAGTAAAGCATTATTTTCTTGTTTTCCTTCAATGCCTTGTCGTAATCTGCCTTGTTGAAATCAATGTAAGGCGATGTTTTTCCTGCAAGGACTTTTCCTTTGAAATCGGACATCATGGACTTTTCATCCTTTTCCGTCATTTCATTGTCTTCCATCATTTCCCCTGCTTTCGCGAAAGTGCCGTCCATCCAGACTGATTCTCCTTCTTTTAGCATGAATTCTGTTCCGTCTTTTCTTGTTACTTTTCCGTCTTTTGAGACTCTGGTCCCATCCTCAAGAACATATTCTTTTTCCATCGCTACTTGGGTTTTGGTTTTTTCGTTGACCATCATCATTTTTCCGCCCGTCATTTCAAAGCCTTCTTCTGCCATCATGGGTTCTTTGGATCCTTCCTCTACCAGTTCATCTTGTTCACTTTTTTCTTTTTCTGCCGCCTCGCATTTTTCCATAAGCTCTTTTTCTTCCAAAGTCCACTCAGTAGCTCCGGATTTTTCCTTTTCTTCAAGAGAGCTGCATTTTTCTGCCGTGCTTATCTGGGCTTGTGCCAGTTTATTATTATCTGCAATGTTTGATGTCTGAGCCTGGTTGCATGAAATCAAGACCACACTCAATATTGCCAATATTACAAAAAAATAATTTGTCGTTTTCATTTGTTCACCTTTGTTGTTACATAATCTTTAATTATATTACTCGTATGTAATTTTAAGCAGGACTGCAAAAGCCACCGTCTGTAAAAGCTCAACGAAAAGCGCTTGAATTTCAACTTGAGGGGCATAGTATTCCATCATTGTAAAATAAAAGTACAATGAAATTATATTCTGGATTATGAACAGTACAGTAAATACGAAAAGACCGATTGTAAAAGACGACCTTGCTTTTTTTAGGTTTTTCCCATAAACATAAAGAAGCGCTAAAAGGATTATCGTCTGCACGATGCAGACAGTTGCAGTTAAATTAAACATCATTGCCATTTTATTTGGGATGGTTTAGTTGTTTATCTACTTTTTCCCAAATTTAGCCCAAATCTCTTCAAAAAGTTTTATGTTTTTCTCAAGCGATTCTGAAAGAAAGTAAACCGCGCCGTAATTTCCCTTGTTCTCGGGCTTTAAAATGTCGTTTTTTTCAAGAACTTCAAGATGGTGGCGGATTGTCTTGTAGTCGAGGTTTAACGCTTCAGAAAGCTTGTTGGCGTTTGAAGGCTCAGTCATTATAAAGCTAATAATCCTGCCTCTCGTTTCCCCGCCTTTTGTCCCGGCAATCAAATACCATAAAAGATTTTTCATCTAAGTGTTGTTTCTTTTGAGCTTTTTAAGCTTTGCCAAAAAATGGGTTGGGTGAGTAAATTCGGCTTGGCACGTATTAAAACTTAAAAATGCTCCGCGTTAGATAGGCGGCCTGCATTAGGGCCGCATTCATTTAGCAGATTCGTTGCATTACGAAGGTTGCTTCCTTGATTTGATTGAAACTATCAAGAAAAAAGTGACTTTCGCCCAAATGGAGGCGAATGTGCCGATTGGATAATCCATGTATGCCGAGCTACTGGCGAGGCCTAAAACTTCTAATAAGTTTATTTTAAAAGGATTGTTCATTTTGAATCAAACTGCCGCTTAATAGGATAAATCACGGCTCCGTCCTAAATTTCGCTCTGCTCTGGTTATTGCCGAGCTCGGCTCATTCATCTCAAACCCCAGGCTGACATTCCCCGTAAGGGACCTCCCCCTTGTCAGCTTTTCATCCGTACAAATCACGGCCTCGCAAACAGGCAATAACCTACATTTAGGACGGAGCCATAAATCACAAAACCTTTAAATAAGCCGCTTAAACTATAATCTAGGGTGTTTTGATGATTAAAATAGGGGTACTGGCTTCAACAAATGCAACAGATTTAGGGGCCGTAATTGATGCCATAAACTCTGGAAAATTAAATGCTGCTGTTTCTGTCATCATAAGCAACAAAAAAGATGCAGGCGCCCTTGAAAAAGCCAGAAAAAACAAAATCAAATCTGTTTTTCTTGATTCAAAGGGAAAAGAAAGAGAGCAATTTGATAAGGAAATTGCAAAGATTCTTGATGAAAACAAAGTAGAATTAATACTGCTGATTGGCTACATGAGAATTCTAAGCCCCTGGTTTGTCAAAAAATACAAAAACAGGGTAATGAACATCCACCCAAGCCTCCTTCCTGCATTTTCAGGGGGAATGGACAAAAACGTGCACGAGGAAGTCTTAAGGGCAAAAGTCAGGGAAACAGGGTGCACTTTGCACTTTGTTGATGAAAGTGTTGACGGAGGGCCAATAATACTTCAGAAAAAAATCCAGGTTTCAGAAAACGAAACTGTTGATTCCCTAAAGCAGAAAGTCCAGAAAGCAGAGCAGGAAATAATAGTAAAGGCAATTGATTTGTTTGAAAAAGGCAGGATAAAAGTAAAAGAAAATATGGTAATAATAGGTTAAGCAAAAAATGGCAAACGAAATTCAACTCTCCAAAAAGCCAATAATAGTATGGTGGAAAGACAGGAAGCTCCTCACAGGGATTATTTTTGTGCTCTTAAGCCTGATTTTAGGCACTTACGGAAAAGTCCTTTTCATCTTCAAGTTTTATGAGCCTGTGCAGGTCATCACTGGACTCTCAATCTATGCATTTAGCTGGGTTTTGCTTTTTGTCGGCGCATTTCTTGTGGGGTGGGAAACTATAAAGCTGATACAGCAGAGAATCCATTATCACGTCAAAAACACGGCAAAAAAAACATATCATTACACAAAGGGAATTCCAAGAAGAAGTTTTGATTATACAAGAGGCCTCCATAGGAAAGGAATCGATAGATTAAAAAAACTTGGAAAAAACCCCAATGAGCCGGGAATAAGGATTATGAAATAAAATGGCAAAAACAGCGCTCATATCAGTATCAGACAAGGAAGGGATAGCTGAATTTGCAAAATCTCTAAGCTCGCTTGGGTTTGACATAATTTCTACAGGCAATACTGCAAAGGTTATTTTGCAGGGAAAAGTAAAAGTCACGCAGGTTTCTGATGTAACTGGCTTTCCTGAAATGCTAAGCGGGCGCGTAAAAACCCTTCATCCAAAAGTTTTCGGTGGGATACTTGCAGACCGCTCTGACAAAAAGCATAATTCAGAGGTAAAATCGGCCAAGATAGGGTTTATCGACTTGGTTGTGGTCAATTTTTACCCCTTTGAAAAAATCTCTGTGCTTGATGCCAGGCTTAATGAAATAATTGAGAACATCGACATAGGCGGGCCTTCTCTTGTGAGGGCTGCTGCAAAAAATTACAAGGACGTTTTGGTTGTCGTTGACCCGAAAGATTATGGAGTATTAATTGAAAAAATAAAAAATAAAAGTGTGGACGAGGACTTCCGGGGAAAGCTTGCAGCAAAGGCATTCATGCATACTGCAAGGTATGACACAATAATAAGCAGGTATTTTGCAAAAAGCCTTTTGCACGAGGATTTTCCTGACACCTACAATTTTACATTCAAAAAAATCCAGGACTTGAGATACGGTGAAAACCCGCACCAAAAAGCAGCATTCTACCGGGCATATCTTGCCAGCGAATCGTGCATCTCGACAGCAAAACAGCTTCAGGGAAAAGAGCTTTCATATAACAACATTCTGGATTCAAACGATGCATTTGAGCTCATAAAAGAATTTGAAAAGCCGACAGCAGCGGTCATCAAGCATACAAACCCAAGCGGGGTTGCTTCTGCCCAGTCAATTGAAGAAGCCTTCAAAAAAGCTTATGAAACGGACCCAAAATCCGCTTTCGGCTGTGTTGTTGCGCTCAACAAGCCATGCAACGAGGCTGTGGCAAAAATAATGAAGCCGCTTTTTGTCGAGGTTGTGATATGCCCAAAATTTGAGAAAGGCGCAACGGATGTTTTAAGGGAAAAGAAAAACCTGAGGCTGATTGAGACAGGGCCAATTACAAAAGATTATTCAAGCCCTGACATGAGGGGAGTTATCGGCGGGCTTTTAATCCAGACAAGGCAGGCATTGGACGTAAATGAAAAAAACCTGAAAGTTGTCACCAAAAAAAAGCCGACAAAGCAGGAGATAGCGGACATGATTTTTGCGTGCAAGGTCAATAAGCACGTAAAGTCCAATTCTGTCGTGTTTGCAAAAGACTGCGTGACCGTAGGAATAGGCGCCGGCCAGATGTCAAGGGTTGATGCTGTAAAGCTTGCGATAATGAAGTCAGAAGGCAAGATAAAAGGAAGCGTGATGAGTTCTGATGCATTTTTTCCTTTCAGGGACGGAGTTGACGAGGCCGCAAAGGCAGGAGTTACTGCAATAATCCAGCCGGGCGGCTCGATAAGGGATGAAGAAGTCATTAAAGCTGCTAATGAGCACAAAATTGCAATGATTTTCTCAGGGATAAGGCTTTTCAAGCACTAAATTTAAATACTTTAAATTTCCGGAAAGTGATTTATCAAACTATGAGGTGAAATTTTATGGCTTTGCCTGTTGTAAATTATTGGGCAGTTTTGGTTTGTGGAATTATTTCTATGTTTTTGGGCTTTATGTGGTACGGCCCATTGTTTGGAAAAATGTGGATTGGCCTGATGAAATTTGACAAGAAAAAAGTTGAAGAGGCGAAAAAGAAAGGGATGGAAAAAACTTTTGTTGTGGCATTCGTATCTGCCCTGATTATGAATTATTTTCTTGCGCTTTTTGTTGGTTACACTCAGGCAGCTACAGTTATTGAAGGACTGCAGACCGGATTTCATATATGGCTCGGATTCATAGCAACAATAATGCTTGGCTCAATTCTTTGGGAAGGAAAACCTTTCAAATTGTATTTGCTAAATGTATCTCATTACCTGGCAGTGTTTTTAATAAACGGAGCAATCTTGGCAGTTTGGGCTTGATTTTTATTTTTTAATTTACTTCTTTAAAGTATTAGGAAGCAGTCTTTGAGGGAATATACCGTTTATCAATAGTTAGGTATTCTTTTTTTGACTTTATATCAACCTTATCCAAAATAAAATTAAATAGTATAAATGACACAGAAATTCCGGTTGCAAAAATCAATCTTTCAAATATTACAATTGAAACCAAAGATATCCAAATTTCAGGTGTCATTGGGACAATATAATTCCATAGAGCCCCTCCGACGGAATGTGCAGTAAAAGTAGCGCCAAGACTTTTCAAAAATAGTTTTTCAGAGTATTTTTTGGGCAGGAGATTTATAATTATCGGAATAGTCCAAAACAGTGAAAAATACCATACTTGCCTTCCCACAGGGTGGGCTATAAATACCATAATTGAAATTAATGGAACCAGAATGCTTAGCTTGCCTTTTTTTGTGCCAAAATACCATGCCGCAAAAATCATTGGTGCAAGCCTTAGGACATTGACTAATGTAAAAGCTTTTCCCGCGATTAAATAATCAAAAAGTTCGGCAATTAGCACACCGATGCCACCCACAGCCGGACCAAGCATTGCGCCAGGCAAAGGGCCAAGGAACTGAAACAATGTAAAAAACTGGTTTTCCGTCCCTATCACTCTTGAGAAATTTATCCTTCCACCGGCAAAAACTGCAAGGCTGAAGATGAAAAGAAAAAAAATTCCTTTTTTTGTCTTGAGTTTCAAGATATTCATTAAAAGAATTTCAAAAAAATAGTTTTAAATAACTTTCCTTAAAATATTTCCATTAGCGGAACATCGATTTAAAGAATTAATGGACTTCAAAGTTCAGTTATTTCGAAACCTTTATAATTTACTAAAAACTTTCAAATTCTGGGTGTCAGAATGCAAAAAAGTACAATTCTCTTGAAAAAAGGTCTTGCTGAAATGCTAAAAGGCGGCGTCATCATGGATGTCATTAATGCAGAGCAGGCAAAGATAGCTGAAAAAGCTGGAGCAGTTTCAGTCATGGCATTGGAAAGGGTTCCTTTTGACATTAGACAAGCCGGAGGAGTTGCCAGAATGGCAGACCCTAAAAAAATAAAGGAAATAATGAAGTCTGTTTCGATTCCTGTAATGGCAAAATGCAGGATTGGGCATATTGCAGAAGCAAGGGTTTTGGAATCGCTTGAAGTTGATTATATTGACGAAAGTGAGGTATTGACGCCTGCAGACGAAAAGCACATTGACAAATCAGGATTTAAAGTCCCTTTTGTGTGCGGCGCTAAAAACCTAGGAGAGGCATTAAGGAGGATTAACGAAGGCGCTGCAATGATAAGGACAAAAGGCGAGCCGGGAACAGGCAACATAATTGAGGCAGTAAGGCACATAAGAATCATAAATTCAGAAATTGCAGCTCTGCAAAAAATGAATTCATCGAAATTGAAGAAAAAGTCATTGGAATACCAGGTCCCTGTTGGATTATTGGAAACAGCAAAAAAGATGAAAAGATTGCCTGTTGTTAACTTTGCAGCAGGCGGAGTTGCAACTCCTGCAGATGCTGCACTGATGATGCTGCTTGGCTGCGACGGGATTTTTGTAGGCTCAGGAATTTTCAAAAGCAAAAATCCAGAGAAAATGGCAAATGCAATAGTTTTGGCAACAACTCACTTCAACAATGCTGAAATGATATCAAAAATCTCAGAAGGCCTTGGCGAGGCAATGAAAGGCCTTGACATGAAAGATTTGGAAGTGAAGATGTCTGAAAGGGGGGTTTAAGTTTTTCAAAGTAATATTTATAAATTAAGGTAGATTATTTTGATATAATGTCAAAGCAACCATATCTAAATCCGGTACATCCTAATTTCTCTATAAATTCAGATATCAGGTCTAATTTGAGAACTTTGGATGATATGGCAGGTGCTTATACAAAGTGGGCCAGAAATTCTGATGTGTTTGACTTAGTGGAAGGGCAGACCATGAGGGTTGTGGGGACAAATGTAGGCAAGCTGGCCAGAGAACCTATACCTAACGGCATTTATGCCGGCAAGCCAAGATATGTGTCAAAAGATTTGGCAAAAAGATTGGGGATTAAAGAAGTTCCATTTCCGGACGAATCTTTTTCTTGGACAAATAACGCTTCGGTAGCAGCAATGTTTGCAAGAATTGCTTATTACCAGGGCTCATCAGAATTTGGCTCAAGCCAGCAGCAAAACAAATTGAATAGATATGGTTATTCACCACCAATTTTGGCCCATTACAGAAAGCATATAATCATAGAAGAAGGCGAACATGGAATACAAATGGTGGGATGGGAGCTAGGAGAGGGGCCCAAAAATTTAGGTGGCCCTTTAGGGGAAGATCTTTTGGCCAGAATTGCAAACAGTCCTGATCGTAATTTACAGCAGCCCTTAATTGAATTCAACCCAGAGGTTTCGACATTGCCTGAATTTGCACATTATCTTGATAAACAAGACAGGGACGGCTTGTCACAATTGTTGTGCTCTGTCGAAAGTGCAAGCGCCTTGTATGCAGGCATGATGTTATTCTTTTTAAGACAGGAAAGGAGGCACATGCTGGCCGGAGAGCAGCTGATTAATTGGTATTTAGAGTCGGGAAAAATTCCCATGGATTTGCATATAATGATGGATGCAGAATGGGCTGCCAGAACTTACAGGCTGCACGGAAATCCTCTTGAATCAGGAAATGCAAAATTATCTTACCAACTTGGAATTAAAAATCCAATAGAGTCTCTGAACGAACCAACCATGGAATATTTTGAAATACCCCATCCTGATGGAAAAGATGGATTCAAAAGAATTGATGTGGGACCTAATATGGACAGGGAATATCTTAATGGACAGGCAATGGCTTATATTAGAAATATTCTTGCAAAGAAAAATGAGGAAAGAAGCAAATTACTTACCGATAAACAACGAAGGGAGATGAGAGAATTCTTGGAAGGCATAACAATGTATGTACCAAATAAGAGAAGGCGAGAAATTCTGGAAAGCGGAATTATACCGACAACTCAAGTAAGCTGGCGCCCATCTCATTTGGCGTCCGGAGAAAATGATTTGTGGCCGCATATGAGAGGATACTATACAGATATTTTTGGACATCCAATTTCTACTGAACGTGAATATCTCCAGTACAGAGAGTTAGTAGAATTAACAGAAAAACGCAGGGACGAAATTAGGGAACTAACATCGAAACCTGGGTGGATGAAAGAAGACGTCAAACCAGGCGGAAAAGGAGATATTTATAAATCTGGCCCTGTAATGCCAAGATCAGAAGATGCATTGGTTTATCAATTTACAGTTGGGGGGAAATCAACCAACAGAAAATTTTTTACTCTGCCCCAAGCTGAAAAAAGATTTGAAAATAAAAAGAAAAAAAATAAACAAATAGAAATTAAAGGGGTGGATGGAAGAGCATTCTTAGATAGTATTTGGGAAGAAATGGTTGGGGATGATAGTTAATTCTTTTTACAATAACTTTTTAAATTGTATTTCCTTATCCATTAATATGAAAATCAGCGTTCTCGCACTTCAGGAATATTTCTGGGAACATATTAATACGCTGAAAATAAAATATGGAATTCAGAAACAGAAGTTTAAGTAATCCGGGTTTTATTTCCCTGACTTGCCAGTGCTGTTCTTCAGTTTTTTATAAAATAACAACACTCCAAACAACATGAAAAGATAGCCAAGAATGTAAACCAGGTCATGAGCTCTGCCAATAATCCCGTAGGTATTTGTCCATGAAGTGTATGAATACAGCATATCACCGATAAAAAGGAAGAAAAATGAAGACATAATGTAAAATGAGTAGCCTCCTTTTTCGTTTGAGTGAATTCTGTTTGCTAACGCAAACAGGAATATTATTACGCTTGTAATCGGATAGAAAAAATTGAGAAAAATTTCAATAAAAGGTATTTTTCCAATCTCGGGAAAAGCGAATTTGTGAAAAAGGAAGAATAATATCAAAGCTGAAACTAAAATGCATGAATTAAATGCAAAAATTTCCTTGAAAGACAATGATTTTTTTTCAAGTTCCAGATATTTGTACGAAAATGCAACTATGAACAAGACAGAGCCAATTACAAAAAATATATCGGCAACTGAGATGTAGCTGTAATTTGATGTAAAAAAGAATGATACCTCCCCAAGAGCATAGAATATTGCTCCCGAGCAGAATATAAGGATGAAGTTTTCAACAGAATTGTCTTTTAGTTTCCTTAGGTTAAGCAGAATTCTTAAGCTTAGGTATGAGATAACTGCCGCAATAAAAATTGTCAGGTAAGTAGTTCCAAGCTGAAAGGTAATCTGCATTTCAGGTCCTCCCGGAATTCCCGTACCGGGAGTATGATTGGCTCTTGTCTGAGCCGGTTGCTTCCTTCAAATCCTCTACAAATGCCTTTGGGTCAGGGGTAAATTTGTCAATTAAGTATACTGCAAGATAAAACAAAGGTGAAAAAATAATTGCCCCCGCAAGATATTTCCATGAAAACAAAGTATTTGTATAATATAGAGGGGCAAAAACTATTATGGAGTAACATGCCCACCTGACCCTCCCTATGTGCTTGACTAAGCCGCTTGCCCTTAACCCAAGGTATAGTATCAGCAATCCGTAAGAAACAATCAAAACCGCAATGACCAGCTTGCCAAGGAAGTTTGAGCCGCTTCCCGTGACAATCCCGTTTATGGTTATTCTTAGAAAGTCCACGCCGCCCCAAAGGATGATTATCGAGTTTGAAATTGCATTTCCAATGGACGTGCCCTTTTTTTCCTGAAACATTTCAGCTGTGACTAGGCCAAGATAAACAGGAATCAATATCCACAAAACTTCAAAATTTGAAAAAGGGGTAAATAATATATTGCGAAACCAAAGAGTAAATGAAGTGACAAAAAACAGAAAAACCGGGTAAAAAAATGCCATTGGCAATATTTGAAAATGTTACTATATTAACTTTGCCATAAAGGGGCAGCATTGAAAAGTCCTCACTTCGTTCGGGCTGCCATCAGCTCGCACTTTTCTGGATTTCCTTCAGGGAAAAATTCACTTTGCAATCCTCTTTTTCCATAAACCAAGTTTAAAAAGGTGCTCGCAAAGGAGATGTCAGCCTTCAACTTTTCAATGCCGCCAATATTCAATTATAAAAAGGTTTTTTAATTAAAACAATTCTCTAAAGAAGTATGAAAATAGGTGTTCTTGCACTGCAGGGGGATTTTCGGGAGCATATTGAAATGCTCAAAAAGTGTGAAGTTAATGTTATAGAAGTTCGGCTTCCTCAGGACTTAAAAGGGGTTAACGGATTAATCATCCCAGGAGGAGAATCAACAACGATAGGCAATCTTATGCAGTCAAGCGGCCTTGACAAAGAGATAATCAAAAAAAACAATAAAGGAATGGCGATTTACGGCACTTGCGCAGGTGCAATTTTGCTTGCAAAGGAAATTATTGGAAGCAGCCAGCCAAAGTTGAATTTGCTTGATGTTTCCATAAAAAGAAATGATTATGGAAGGCAGATTGACAGCTTTGAGGCAGAAATCAATTCAAAAAGATTGGGAAAATTAAATGGAGTTTTTATCAGGGCCCCAGTCATTGAAAAAGTAGGAAAAAGTATTGAAGTTCTGGCAGAATTCGATAAAAAGCCGGTTTTAGTCCAGCAGGGCAATATTCTGGCGTCAGCGTTTCACCCTGAATTGACCTATAATGCAAAAGTGCACCAATATTTCGTAAATTCAGTAGTGTATCTTAAGTGATTAGCTCGATTCTAATTCTTAGACTGATGGCTAAAACCCGCTCCGCACCAGATAGGCGGCCCGCATTAGGGCCGCATTCATTTAGCAGATTCGTTGCATTGCGAAGGTTGCTTCTGTGGTTTGATTGAAGCTGACTTTAATCAACTATTCTCGCCCTAAATGAGGCGAATTGTGCAAGTTTGAAGATGAATGTTCGCCGCACTGTTGGTGCGGCCTAATGATTATGTAGCGTCTTTTAATTTAGTTCAAATAAATCTGTTAAAAATAGAAAGTGGCTATGCCAAATTTAGTTTTTCGTCTTTTAATTTTTTGGATTGGGATAAAGATTGGCTAAACCAATTCGAAGGTATAGACCTCGGAAACTAATTAAGTCACTACTTTTGTATAGTAACAAATAGAAAGATTTATAAAGGGTAATTTTTAGACAGTTCCAAGAGCTACAATGAACATAATAGTGTTGGGGGCAGGGGCAATAGGCAGCTTTTACGGCGCAAGATTATCAAGGCTAAACGAAGTTCTGCTCATTGGCAGGAAAAAGCACGTTGACGAAATAAACAAAAATGGACTTAAGGTAGGCGGCTTTGAAGACAATGTTTATTTTCCAAAGGCAGCAGAGAAGATAAAAAAAATTAAGGAAAACACGCTCATAATCCTTTCAACAAAAGTCTATGACACTGAAAAATCACTCATGGCTATAAGAAAACTTCTAAGAAAAGATATAGTAATTTTATGCCTTCAAAACGGCTTTGGAATAGAAAAAATCGCCAAAAAGGCAGTCAAGAACAAGTGCCGGGTGATAAGGGCAGTCACGAAATATGGAGTCATTTTTGAAGATCCGGGATTTGTAAAGCACATGAGCAAAGGCTACACGATAATCGAAGACGGCCCGTTTAGCGAAGAAATTGCAGAAATTTTCTCAAGATGCGGTCTTAATGCTTCAGTCTCAAAAAATCTAAAGGAAGACATGTGGAAAAAATTGATATTAAACTGCACATTAAATCCCCTTGCAGCAATTTACAAAGTTGAAAACAGGAAGATTGCAAACAAAAAGTTTAATCCAGTAAAAAAACTTATCATCGAAGAGTGCCTCAAAGCAGCAGAGAAAGACGGAGTGAAGTTTGATTTTGATTTTTTGGAATATGTGAACGGCCTTCTAAAAACATCAAGAAACAAGTCATCAATGCAGCAGGACTTGCTTAAGGGGAACAAAACAGAAGTTGATTATCTTAATGGGGCAATAGTGGATATATGCCAAAAGAACGGAATAAGCTGTCCTGCAAACAACGAAATTGTTGTAAAAATAAAGGAAATGGAGAGTTCTAATTAATGTGCTTTTCTGTAGCCGCAACGAGCTCTTTAACGTGCCCCACAGATTTTTCAAAAAGCTTTTTTTCCTGAGAGTTAAGATTTAGCTCAATCACTTTTTCAACGCCGTTTCTGCCAAGCTTTACAGGAACGCCTACAAAGTATCCGCCAACGCCGTATTCTTTATCGCAATATGCAGCGCACGGCAGAATTCTTTTTTTGTCCTTTAAGATTGACTCAACCATCTGCGCAACTGCCTTTCCGGGAGCATAGTAAGCAGAGCCGGTTTTCAAGAGGTTCACAATTTCAGCGCCGCCGTTTTTAGTCCGGTCCATTAGTTCATTTATTTTTTCCTCATCCATTAAGTCAGTTATTGGGATTCCCGAAACCGTTGAATACCTTGGAAGCGGAACCATTGAATCGCCGTGTCCGCCAAGTACCATTGCGTTTGTATCTTCAACTGAAACATCAAGTGCTTCAGCAATAAAAGTCCTTAATCTTGCAGAGTCTAAAACTCCTGCCATTCCTAAAATCCTGTTTTTTGGAAAACCCGTTACTTTTGAAGCAACATAGACCATTGCATCAAGAGGGTTTGTAACTATAATCAGTATACAGTGAGGTGAGAATTTGGCAACATTGTGCGAAACGTCTTTTATGATTTTTGCGTTAACTGAAATAAGGTCGTCTCTGCTCATTCCCGGCTTTCTTGCAATTCCTGAAGTTACAATCACAATATCTGAATTCTTTGTGTCTTCGTACTTTGTCGTGCCTTTTACATTGACATCAAATCCTTCCAAAGGAGCTGATTCGAGTAAATCTAGCGATTTGCCCTGAGGCATTCCATCCAAAATATCAAGAATTACAATATCTCCAAGCTCCTTTGACGCAATCCAGTGGGCTGTTGTCGCTCCAACATTTCCTGCGCCGATTATTGAGATTTTTGGACGTGGCATTTCAATTGGTGAATTTACAAGGTTTTTAAAGTTATTTGATATAAACCTTTAAATATGCAAAACTTTAAATATGTTCATAGAAATTGAATTAGAAAAAGAGAGGTGCATAGATGGCTTTCTTCAAGGCTGCAAAGAAAAGTAAAAATGAGCAGGGTTTTTCCAGTACTCCACAGCCACAAATGCAGGGCGCAGGCGGTTCTCCCATTGAGCAGGTTCTCATGATGAAGCAGCAGGGATACACCAATAACCAGATAGTCCAGGCGCTTCAAAGCCAGGGATATGATAACAGTTCTATATTTGAAGCAATAAACCAGGCAGGAATTACAGGCGATGTCAGCTTTGACCAGCAGCAGCCAATGGAATCCGGAATGCCAGAATTCGGCCAGGCCTTTGAGCCGCAGCCTCAGCAGCAGCCAAATTACCAGACATTCCAGCCGCCAGCCCAGATCCAGACGCCGGTCGGCATTGACGATGAACGGGTGCAGGAGATTGTGGAGCAAGTCATTGAGGAGAAATGGAACGAGCTTGCAAAGGACATCCAGAAAGTCATAGACTGGAAGGAAAAAAGCGAAGACCGGATGTCAAAAATCGAGCAGCAGATACTTGACTTAAAATTAAGCATGGACGGCCTTACAAAAAGCATAATGGGCAAAATAACACAGTATGACCAGAACATTGTGGATGTCGGCACTGAAATAAAGGCAATGGAAAAAGTGTTCCAAAAAGTCCTTCCATCAATGACTGAAAATGTCAACAAGCTTGAAAGGATGACAAAGGGATATAAAGATCCTGTAAGGAAATAATTCTAAATTGTTTAAGTAGCTAGTTTGGACATTTGATTTCTCGACTGAATCAACTTTATTAAAATGTAGATTGATTTCCTTAAAACCTTTTGAAATATAGTTACGCCTCGCCATTTCGCTCGGCATTTATGGTTCACCAAATCCGCACAATTCGCCCCAATTCGGGCGAAAGTCACTTTTTTCTTCTTTTTTCTTAATAGTTTCAATCAAATCAAAGAATCAACCTTCGCAATGCAACGAATCTGCTAAATGAATGCGGCCCTAATGCGGGCCGCCTATCTTTCGCGGAGCGTATTTTAGAATTGTCGAATAACAAGATAGGATAAAGAAAACATTCACAGAGCGGATTTAGAAAGCAACAAGTAATTTTCAGAAAAAATCACAATAAAAAAATTTGATAAGTTTTATTTTTCAGAATCAGGGGAATCTTCCGCAATCTTTCCTTTTTTCTTGGATTCCTTGAGCTTTTTTGTTATGCCTATCTTTTTGTGACACTTCCCGCATTCAAAAACATAAGACGGGACTCCTTCAAAGGTTTTCCTTTGATATGGAGTCGTAGCCTCTCCCGTATTTCCGCAGTGCTGGCATTTGTAGTCTACATTGACAGTCAGGCTGTCTTCAACCTGGCTGTTTGGTTCTTCATAACTACACTTGTAGCACACATAATGGTCTGCTTTCTTGTCTGGTTTTCCGCCCTTCTTGATAGGCTTGCCCATAATTCCATTTTTGCACTTCGGGCATTCCTTTCTAAAAACCCATGCCATTATGCGGCCTGTTTCTGTAGTCCTGTTGGTAAAATAAACACATTCGTCCATGCTTTGCGGTCTTTTTAGTGCCATTAAAATCATCCGTGCAATTCTATCCAGATTTCTGCTGCTTTTTCGTAATCAAGGTTATTTATATAATCTTCGCTGAAGTTAGTTGATTTCCTGAAAGCTTCCTGATAAAGCTCAAGCGTCCTGTTTTCAGTGCAGAAGCTTTTTGCGGTCTTTATGGCTTTTTGCCCGTCAGTAAAAAGCCTGAAAAATGTCGCATTCCTGAAAAGTATTTCTTTTTGGGTTATTCCAGCTTTTTTGGATTCTTCAGGATAATTGGAGAGCAGCCTTGAAAGAGCATCTACGGATTCTGCCCCTTTTTCTGCCGACTGCTGTTTTAGACTGCCTGTTTCAATAATGAAAGGCCTTGACTTGCATCCAAATCCCAGTTCAACAGTGCCTTTAAGTCCATATTTCTGGCTTTGGTTGATAAGTTTTTCAGCTTCAATCCCTGCGAGCTTAAAATTAATAATCAGGTTAAAAGCTTCCCCTCCTTCAGTTAATTTCAGGCTTTTCAGCCCATTTATGTCAGCCTCCATCAGCTCAAGCCTCTCAAGGTCAAAGGGAAACTCAGTCATCGTTGCGCCGTGTCTTGAGTCTATTTCATTTACGCGTGCAACTGCATCTTCAAAGATTATTTTTTGGGCGCAGCTTATTGCAGCGACTGCAAGAACTGCAATAATGCAAATCATTACGGATGTTTTATTCATTTTAGCTAAATTGCAATAATGGATTTATTTAAAAATCTTATTTATTTTAGTTCTATTGAGACCATTAGATTGTTTAAAAATAGTATGTCCGAAGTTGAATAAAAATCGTCAAAAAAGTTTATTAATCAAAGCTTGATACTGGGCAGAATGGGTCTGGATTTAGAAGAATTAGTTGAAAGTGCAGGCGATAAATTAGAGGAGAAAATTAAGTCAGAGCACGCAAGAGTAGTCTACAAGTTATTTTCATTTTTCACAAGCGCTATTAGAGACCCATTCGATTATAGTATGGGAGTTTTTGAAGGTGGGATGGAGTCAATAACCAAAGACTTCAGGATTGCGTCTTCTGTAAGAGAGATAGTTTCAGACATAAGAAAAGAGCTGACTGATAGGGCCAACAAAAAATATGATGTCGAAGAAGCAGGAAGGATATCTGCGTTAATTTCAAGCCATATCTCGACATTGTCATTCATCGTTTATTCCGCTTTGGATGCAGCCTATGCAAAAGATACAAAGGAATTAGGCTGGGAGCACATAGGCGCAGGAGTCCTGCTTGCATTTAACATATATTCTGCAGTTTCAGAATTAAGGAAAAGCCGTTATCAAAATAAGGGCATTTAGAAAATTCTTAGCTTAAGGCTTAAAATAAAAATTCAGGCCTTGTGATTATTGTCTGGTCCCTTCTCGGCCCTACTGAGATTATTGATACAGGAACTTTCAGAAGCTGTTCTATCCTTGAAACGTATTTCTTTGCATTGTCCGGAAGCTTGTTGTATGAAGTGACTTTTGTCAGGTCATCCCACCAGCCGTCAACTTCTTCGTAGACGGGCTGGCATTTTTCAAGGATTTTCAGGTTTGAGGTGAACCTGTCAATTAATTTTCCCTTGTATTTGTAGCCGACGCATATCTTGATTTTCTGCACTGTTGTAAGCACATCAAGCTTTGTCAGCGCAATTGAGTCGATTCCGTTAATCATCACGGCATATCTTCCGATTAGTGCATCAAACCATCCGACTCTTCTTTCTCTTCCTGTTGTTGCGCCAAATTCTTTTCCTGTGCTCTGGATTTTTTGTCCTATTGCTCCGGTTACTTCTGTCGGAAATGGCCCGTTGCCGACTCTGGTCTTGTATGATTTGCACACTCCAAGAACACTCTGGACTTTTCTTGGTGATACTCCGAGACCTGTACATATCCCGCCTGTTGTTGAATTTGAAGAGCTTACAAAAGGGTAAGTGCCGTGGTCAATGTCTAAAAGTGTGCCCTGCGCCCCTTCAAAAAGGACTTTCTTGTTTTTGTCAAGCGCTGAGTTTAACAAATAAGTTGAGTCATCCACATAAGGCCTTAAAAATTCCGCGTATTCCTCGTATTCCCTGAAGAATTCCTCTTCTCCAAACCTTTGCTTTAAAACATCAGTGTCCACAAAATCACACATTCTCAAGCCGACTCTTGCCGCCTTGTCTGTGTAGCAGGGTCCTATGCCCCTTGCTGTTGTTCCTATTTTTCCGCCGATTTTCTTGTCCTCTTCAATGTGGTGCGGGAAAATGACGTGCGCATGCTCGCTTATCACCAGGTTTTCAGGGGTTACTTTTATCTTGTTTTTCTCAAGGTTTTTTATCTCCTTTATGATGATTTTTGGGTCAATTACAACGCCGTTTCCGATGAAGTTAAGCTTGTTCTTGTGCATTATTCCTGAAGGAATCAGGTGCAAAACTGTCTTTTCCCTGCCAATTTCTATTGTGTGCCCTGCGTTGTTGCCGCCGTTAAACCTTGCAATCACGTCAGCTTTTTCAGAAAGAAAGTCAATAATCTTGCCCTTGCCCTCATCCCCCCATTCCATTCCGACTACAGCAATGTTGGATGGGTTGTAAGCTTTGGACATAATATTTGGAAACAAATATTTTTATTTAAAGGTTTTGGAAAGCGGACTATAAAGCCGGAATTAGCGGAATAATCTATATGATTTTATTAATTTATTTGGCTGGAAGAATTACAACATCTATACATTGAAAGATAGAATTGCCCTTATTATTACCTTCATTTGTTGTAAAACAAATCTTGTAAGGTTGAGGTGTTGGAAAACCTATTGAGATATTAAGTTGTAATATTTGTGATAATCCTGTAGTTATTTGATAATCCATGCAAGTTTGATATTCAGCATCTACCATACAGTTTATTGTTACCCCACTATCTTTTGGTGTAATATTGATGATTGTCATAGCCCCTATTTCGTTTTTCCAATTATTCCCTACTTTAAGGAGGGGAGAATATGTATTATTCTGGTATAAAGATGTTGGAAATACTTGTGAGTTAAGATTATAATAATTGAAACTTGATTGCCCAAACCATCCCCAGTGTTCTATATAGATTAGACCACCATTAACAAAGAGACCTACAAAAATACCAATAACTCCAGTCATTCCAAAATATAAAATAAGGATTACCCAATATAAAATCTTCTTCCATTTCTTTCTGCTCCTGCCGAGTTTATCAAACCACTCTACCATTTTTCTCTTTTATTATTGTGGAAGTATGGTAATTTGTGTTTGATAACTCGCCACAGTTAATCCACTTTTATCAAACACATAAATGGTAAGGGGTATTGGTACATTGATGCATTGGTTTGGTGTGGCGTATGGATAACGAATATTGTTATTATATTGGAAATTTCTAATCACACCTTGTTGTCCTTTTGGCATTATTTCAATGCTTTCGTTGACAAAATATCCCCCTTGAGCATTAATTTGCTCATTTTGTAAGTCAGACACTAAACAATGTTGATTATTTTGATTATAAACATAAGCCACTTTTCCTGTGAAGGTAAGGACGGTGGGATTATAAACAAAAAATTCCATCCTGAACGTCTCACCTTGTCTTATAAGATTATTTTGCCCAATCCTACTGTTTACCTGCAGAGTAATGTTGCTATTTTGAGTGCAAGCTGTTAATAAAAATAGTATTAATGCAACAATTGCTAAAGTTTTTCTCATTTTAATGTCCCCCAACGAATAGAATTATCCTACTCGTTAAATTCACAATTTACGAGATGGGAAAAGCCGATATTTAAACATATCGGTGGTTTTCCTATTTAAACACAAAATAAATAAAAGAAGCCCAAAGGATAGTTTGAACTACAATATTGGTTACAGCTAAGTAAAATGATTTTTTATTATATTCTTCCCTTATGTTATGGGGTGGCATTGTATTAATCCCTCTATGGATGCTAGACTCGTACCAGTAGTTTCCAATATGCCCAACGCCACTTTCAAAAATCCAAATAAAGCTTGAAGTTAAAATTACTAAAGAAGCTACTTTTATAACTGCAAGATTGTCTATTCCTTTTACCTCAACAAATAAAGCTAAAATTAAGACTAAACCACCAATATAGAGCAAATATTGGTAATAGCTTCTAATTTTAAAATCCTTCAAAAAATCAGCAAAACCCATTATACCAACCCCAAAATAACCTAGTTTAGTTAATATTATTTAAAATTTTGTATAAAAGGAGCCTGCTTCATCATAATGACTAAAATATCCCTAAACGCAACAGCAATAGAAAACTCCCGAATACGCAACAGTATCCCAAACCAAAACATATTTAAACAACTTCTCTTCACTATTTTCAAGTAGATATAAAATTCAGAAGGTGTTAAAACTATGGCAAAAGTCAGCAAGATGAGTGAATGGTCATTACTGTATTTGAGATTGGTTCTTGGAGTCATTTTTATTTATCATGGATACGTTAAATTATTCGTTCCGGGAGGATTTCCTAACACAGTAAAATTTTTTGCGTCAGTTGGAATCCCTTTTGCAGGATATTCTGCTTTGGTTACGGCAGTTGCTGAGCTTGCAGGCGGAATATTGCTCTTAGCAGGAGTCTTGACGTTCTACTCTTCGCTTGTTTTGATGTTTGACATGGCTGTGGCATTTTTTTATGTGCACATGAAAAACGGAATTGATGTTTCAAGATTTGGATTTGAGTACGTGCTTGTCCTGTTTGTTGCGCTTCTTGTTATTGTTATGAACAATGCAGGAGAATACGCGCTTGGCAAGATGATGACAAAGAACAAGCATTTTCATTGATTTTTTTATTTCTCTTTAATTTTCATTTTAGAAAAGAATAAATACTAATCATTTCATTTTAAGCCCATGAGAGGCCTTGAGAAAAAAATACTTCTTGCCTTGGCACTTCTGTCTTTTATTCCGGCGTCAGCTTCTGGCCCGGTTTTGGGCTACGGCCAAAATCCGGAGCAGGCAATCTATTCAGACAAGCCCTCGGAAAGGAAAAAACCTAAGGTGCTCATAGACCCAGGACACTATCCAAATAACGGGACTTCTTATGTTAGGGGCAAGAATTCGCTTGCCGAACACGGGCTTACTCTAAAGGTAGGGGAATTAGTCAGAAGTGAAACTAAAGATGCTGATGTTGAATTGACGCGCGAAGGAAATGATTACTCTGAAAAGCTAAAATCATTTAGAGCTTCGCAGTCGGGGCAGCTCGACTTAATACTGGATTCAAAAGAAAAAGACGCCAGGAAAAAACACTTTGAATTTGACAGGGAAAGAAATGCAAAACTCTACGCAATATCTTTATATTCTGATTCAGGGGATTTCAGCGCATTTGTAAGCATCCATTTTGACCAGCCGGGAACAAGGGGCTACCAGGTTTATGTCAGCCCGCAAAATCCAGAAAAAGGCCGGGAGCTTGCAGAATTTATTGCAGAAGAATTGGCTAAGATATCATATCCATCAAAATCAGTTTATAATGACCGCGGAATAGGCCCGCTGAAAGCTGAAGCAAAGAGACTTAACAGAATGGGGATTGGGTTTAGGGAGTTTGTAGTAACAGGCGACAAATATGAATCTAAAAAAATTCCTTCTGTGCTTGCGGAGCTTGGAGGAATAGACACGCTTGGGTTGGCAAAAAAAGAAAAGCAAAAATTGTATGCAGGTGCAGTATCAAGAGGAGTTATCAATTATTTAAAGAGGCAGGAATCAGTTTCTCAAAGAGCCGGAAATTAAATTTAAAGAGTCAATCTTCTTTTCTTCCATCCTGAACTTCTTGATTTCAACGTGGCCGCAGTAGTTGTCTTCAAAGACTGTGTTCATTTCTTCAACAACCATTCTGCTTTTGAAAAGCGGGCAGTCAAGAACCAAAGTATCAGCATAGCCGCCTTCAAAGCCGATGTGGAATCCATACTTTACAGAGTCTTTTCTTAATTGTGAGAAATTATCTTTTGTGATTGTCTTTCCAAGCCAGTTCTTTAATCCGTCTGATGCAATCTGGGTTACCATTATTTCAAATCCAGCTTCAAGCATTTTTTCAACGACCAAGTCGTGTTCTTCTCCAGCATGAGCGGCAAAAACGTCAATGTTCATCGGCTTTAGCGCATTCTGGATGCTCCTTAACTGGGTCTCCTGCAGGCCTGTCCCGCCAAGAACTACTGCATCAACCTTGATTGATTTCTGGTTCTCTTCAACAACTTTTTTTACAATGTCAGCTTCCATCACTGGGTCAGCTACGCTGCACGAAACATAAAATTGAGGAATTCTCATCATCTTTGCAAGGCCTTTTGTGTGTTCTACAGTCGCAAAGTGGAATAAAAAGCAGTCCTTTCTTGTAGGTTTTACAGAAATCAGGTATTTTATGTTCCAGTTTTTTTGCTTAGCGTGTGCTATTGCAAACGTTGAATCCTTTCCGCCCGAGTATAAAATTGCTACATCCATCAGAAAAAAGAAATCAATTTCGTTTATAAAGGTTTTGAAAAAGATTAGTAAATGGTCCATTGAATATAGTTTCCATTGAGATACTAAAATCGGGCTTCGCCAATAGATAGCGCGCCCGCATTGGCGCGGAATACATTATAACGAACGTCAAAATCAATGAATATTCCGAGGCAAATTTTTACTGGAAATAAAAAATTTGCCGAGCGAAACTATTGTGAGCGAAGCGAGCCGATTAAGTAGAATCAGGTAAAAATAAATAAAAAGAAAGAAATAAGTAAGGAAAAAAATAAAATTAATTTCCTGCCCTGTGGTGCGCCCTTAGGCTTGGCCTGATTTTTTCGGCGCCTTTTCCTTTGTGCCTCAAGCCCCTGCTTTTTCGTCCAGCGCTTGTCAATCCTCTTTCTGACCTGCCTTTGTGATAAACCATCCAATTTAACTTAGGGTCAGCAAGTATTGAAGGGTTCATGACATCAACAAGTATGACTTCATACCAGATATTCATTCCATCCCTGCATACAAAGTAACTGTTCAGAACTTCGCAGTTAGGATATTTTCTTGCAACCCTGTTTTCTGCAATAACCTGGTAGCTGATTGTCAGGTCTTTTCTTCGGCTCATTGCCTTTGGCCTTCTTGGATGGCGAGGATTTTCTGTAAGTCTTCCGCCCCTGTCAACTCTCTGCCTTACAACAACAAATCCGGGCTTTGCCTTGTATCCTAAAGAACGCGCCCTGTCAATTCTTGTCGGCCTTTCTGTCCTGACTGTGGCCGGCTCTCTTCTCCATAGAATTAATCTTTCTTTCCAGACTGGTCCAAGCCCTTCCATCGGCTTTTTCCAGGCCTCTCTAACGTATTTGTACATTCCCATCTTAATTTGCCTCCATTGTTTATTTACGGATTTCTCCGGAAGGATTCAGGCAAGCTACGCCTACATTTCCTTGCCCTTGGAAAATTTTGACGATTTATAAACGTATTGGAATTTTAATCGCAGAATTTTTAAGCATAATCAATTCAAAACAGAATATGCAAAAATCATGGTTTGTAATGGAATGCAAATACCCCGAAATAAAGATTGATGGCAAGACAGATATTAGGTATCCTGAAATCTTTGTAAAAAAGATGTTGCTTGAATTCACCAAGAAAGGCGACAAAGTATTTGACCCATTCAGCGGGTTTGGAACGACATTAATAACAGCTCAAAAACTCAAAAGAGTAGGGATTGGAATAGAATACGATTTGAAAAGATTCGAATACGCAAGGAAAAAGCTCAAATTCCCAAACAAGGTTATCCACGGAAACGCGCTAAAAATCAATGAGTATAATCTGCCAAAATTTGATTTCTGCCTGACATCACCTCCTTACATGAGAAATTTTGACTCTGAAGACCCATTTTCAAACTACACAAAAAAAGGAAGTTACTCAAAATATCTTAAAGATATAAAACAAATTTTTTCTCAAGTTAAAAAAGTAATGAAGAAAAATGCATTAATTATTGTGGAAATTTCAAACACTTTTGGCAAGAGAAAGCCGATGACACCTTTAGCCTGGGATGTCGGAAAAGAAATTTCAAAAGTTCTTTACTTGGAACAAGAAATAATCTACTGTGCAAAGAACGTAAACTCTGCTTCAAAAGGCCAAAATCACAGCTACTGCCTTATTTTTAGGAATAAATGACTAATGTTAGTTCTATAGAATATTATTTTTAAAATGAGAACTAGGAGAGTATACTAAAATCGGGCTTCGCCAATAGATAGCGCGCCCGCATTGGCGCGGAATACATTATAACAAACGTCAAAGTCAATGAATGTTTCGAGGCAAATTTTAGTGCTGGGACTTGTGAGAGCTCGTCTCTCACTCGCTCAGGTCCCAAAAATTTGCCGAGTGAATCTATGGGAGCGAAGCGACGGATTGAGCATAAGTCTAAGTATTATAAAATCCCATTTAGAAACATTTTTATACCATTTTACCGCAGGTTTTTAGATGGAGAAAAAAATTATCATTTCGCTCGGCGGCTCGCTCATCGTTCCCGACGACTTTGACACTAAATTTCTAAGCGAATTCAAAAAGTTGATAGAATCGTACCTCAAAAAAGGATTCAAGTTTGTCATAATCTGCGGAGGGGGAAAGACTGCAAGGAAAATACAGAACGCAGCAAAGAAAATCGCAAAAGTCGATTCAGAAGACCTCGACTGGCTCGGAATTTATGCAACAAAGCTAAATGCTGCCCTTGTCTGGACTGCGTTTAAGAAAGACGTTGAAGAAGTCGTGATTGACAACCCAAACAAAAAACTCAGTTTAAGAAAAATAGCAATTGCAGGCGGCTGGAAGCCTGGCTGCAGCACTGACTATGATGCAATACTTTTGGCAAAAAACCTGAATGTAAAAAAGGTAATCAACATGAGTAACGTTGATTATGTTTACACAAAAGACCCAAGAATTGATAAAAGCGCAGAAAAAATTGAAGAAATAAGCTGGGTTTCATTTAGAAAAATGGTGGGCTCAAAGTGGAGCGCTGGAATGAACGTGCCTTTTGACCCTATTGCGGCAAAGTCTGCACAAAAGCTCAAGATTGAAGTTAACATCATAGGAAAAGACCTCAAAAATTTGAAAAATCTTCTTGACGGCAGGGAGTTCAAAGGAACTACAATTCGGGGATGAAAAAGTTGGAAGAAGATTACAATTGGAAGGTCATTCTCTCAGTCTCAGTTCCTGTTTCAATTATTGTAGGATACCTGAATTATTCTTCACTTTCTGATACACTGAAGCTCTGGTCCGTTATTATCGGGTCGCTCGTTTCTGCGTGGATTGTTTATTTCATAAGCAAGAAAAAATCAAATATTTTTACCGCAGCCGCAATTGTTTTTCTTGTTGCGATTGTTATAAAGTTTCTGAAAAGTTCAAGCTTAATTTAGTCATTCTTGATTTCTTCAAAGATAAACATCAACTTTCGCCCCGATGGGGCGAATGTGCCAGGATGAAAGATCAATATTCGCAGAGCTATTGGCGAGGCGTAACTATGACGTAAGGATTTAAGAAAATTTGCAAATAACTTAATTAAAAATTCAAATAAAATCGCTGATCTTATGTGTTTTCTCCTCGTGCCACAGCCACCAGAGCAATACAACTGCCTCAAGCCCGTCCATCAAAAGAGGCAGCTCAAGCCTTCCAAAAATGTCAAGGCCAAGCTGCGCCGTTGAGAACGGGTAAAACGGCATTATTGTCCCGATAAAAAACCAGTCAAGGAATATGTGGAAAAATACCCCAAATGAAACAATTGCAAGTATCTTGCTTGCATTTTTAGAGAGGTCATAAAAGACAAGGGACAAAATTGCAAAAATCAGCCCGAATGAAATTGTGTGGGTAAACATCCGGTGAAAAAAAGGCACATCAAGCCCAAGAAAGCCATTAAGCAGCCAAAACAAGGGCACATCAATGTCAGGCAAGAGCCCTGCAATTCCCCCGATAAAGACATAATGCAGGGGAAGGCTTCTTTTGTTCTTTAGCACGTGGTCGCGGAACAGGTCAAGCGCTATGATTGTAAAAAGAATGTGGACAACTGCTTTTGGCATTTAATTTTTCCTCAACTTATTTTTTTGTAATTATTTATAATTTTTTTGCTTGCCTTAAACTTTGATAGGATTTTTATTCCAATTGGTCGTTTGGCGACAATAATTACACTCGGGCATTTTTTGACTGCCACTAAATTTTGCCTCGATTTATTACAATAATCTAACGGTTAACTTTCACCCAAACTGGGGTGAATGTGTGAGTTTGATGTGAAATAAATGCCGAGCAAAATGGCGAGGCCAATATACCATCATCGTCTTTTCAATTTTCAAATATATTTTTTTATAGTTCTCAATTAATATAAAATCTCATTGCTCAGTGCCTGAATTTCTCCCTTATTATTGATACAAATAAAACAACCAAGAAAAATGATGCGAATGCAAAGCTTACAAATGAAAGCCACGGCACTCCCAGTATGTGCGGGCCGCGCTCGACCTGGATAAGAATTGCTGAAGTTACCAGAAGCGCTGCAATCAGCATGCCGTATGAAATCCTGTTAGAGCTTCTGTCAAGCTCAACTGACAGCTTTTTTATGTCAGTGTCTTCAATGTCGACTTTTATGCTGCCTTTTTCTATCCTGTCCATTACACTTTCTGCCCTTTCCGGCAGCTCCTCAATCATCCGCCGATACCTGCTTGATGTGTGCATCAGGCTTTTGAACCGGTTAAGGGGATTCATCCGCTTAAGCATGATTTTTTTCATCATTGGCTCTGTTGACTCAATCAGTCTGAATTTTGGGTCGTATTCAAGCGCTATTCCCTCAAGAGTCACAAGTGTTTTTCCAAATAATACCAGCGGCTGGGGCACTTTGAACTTGTGCCTGACTGCCAAGGAAAAAATATCCTCAAAAACCCTGCTTATCTTGACATCTTCTACAGAGGATGACTGGAGCGGCGAGATTGCATAGCTTATGTCTGCCCTGAGCTCTTCATAATTAAAGTCCTTATTATCCATTCCCATGCTTACAAGCGTGTCAATAATCAAATCCTCATCAGAGGTCATTATCCCGTAGAGAAAATCAATGCTTTTGTTCTTGAGCCTTTCATCAAAATACCCCACAATCCCAAAATCAATGAATGCAACCTTGTTGTCCTTTGTTACAAGTATGTTGCCCGGGTGAGGGTCTGCGTGGAATATCCCGTGCACAAGGATTTGCGTCATCACGGCATCAAACCCGTAATTTATTATCTTTATGAAGTCAATTTTCTGCTGCCTTATCCTCTTGATGTCGTGAAGCTCGATTCCGTCAATGAATTCCATCACAAGAACCTTTTCTGTTGAGTGCTGCTCGTAAATCTTTGGTATTTTTACAGTCTTTGAGTTAAAGAAGTTCTTGTAAAATCTCTGCGCGTTTCTTGCCTCAATTTTAAAGTCAAGCTCTTTTTCAGTCCACTCCTTGAACTCGCTCACTATCCTTATAGGATTGAACCTTCTCACGTTTTCAATCTTGTCGCTTAATACCCTAGCAAAGTATTCCATTATCTCTATGTCTGTTTCGACTGTCTTTCTGGCATCAGGCCTCTGCACTTTTATCGCAACAATTTCCCCGCTTTTAAGCACTGCCCTGTAAACCTGGCTGATTGACGCTGATGCAACCGGCTTTTTTTCAAAATGGGAAAACACCTCATTGATGTTTTTCTTCAGTTCTCCTTCTATGACTGCTTTTGCCTCTTCATAAGAAAAAGGAGGGACTTTGTCCTGCAGTTTTTCAAGCTCCTTGCAGTACTCCTTCGGAATAAGGTCAGGCCGGACGCTCAAAAGCTGGCCAAACTTGATGAATGCAGGCCCAAGCCTTTCAAGTGTTTTTCTAAGCATCACTTCCGGCTTTTCAGTCTCTTTTGAGTTTTTCTTCAGCCTTTTAATTACAGGGATGTGGTGCTTTAAGTCAAGCTTGTTTAAAAGAAACCCAAATCCCTCTTCAAACAGGACTAAAAGTATGTGATTGAACCGCCTTATGTCCCTAACCTCTTTTATTATGTGAAACTGCATGTTTGCAATCTATCTTAGCTCTTTTTTCAGCCAGTGTTCATATTCCCCGTTTGCATCTGATTTTATTTTCAAAATGCACGGAATTTTATAAGAGTGAATTTTCTTCACTTCAGATTCAAGCTTCCTGAAGTTTTTTTCCAGGGTTTTTGCAATGATTACAGTTTCATTGTCATTTGCAATCCTGCCTTTCCAAAGATACATGCTTTTTACAGGAAAAATGTTGGCGCACGCTATTATCTTTTTGGAAAGCAGGTGATTTGAAATTTTCCTTGCTTCCCTTAGGTCTTTGCAGGTTATATACGCTAAAGTCATGAAGTGATTATTAAATTCTTTGTTTATTAAGGTATTGAAAAAATCTAGGGCTTCCATTCAATAATTAAGACCGCTAAACTTTTAAATGATTTAGTGTTACCACGACTATGGCAGAAACTGTAAAATCTGTTGAAGAGCTTTTAAGTCCGGGCTGGAAGTACATTGACTGCTATTTTACCACAGAGCCATACGAGTTTCTTGAATATATTATGCCAGAAGGGAACACAAACGGGTTCCTGGGGTTATATGAATATACAAATGGAGCAGTTCCGTTGCGCGAATTCTTTTTGAATGAGTGGGGTGATGAGGTCTATGCAGCATCCCAAGGTGCAATAGTGCACAATAAATCAGGAACTATAGTGGATTGTATCGAGATGCCAATAAGGGAATCTTTAAAACAAAGACAGGAATGCGGGTTTATTCCTATGTCTATGCTAAGAATACACAGAGTAGGTGATGGAAGGATAATTGATGCAGTTAGTACAATTTCAACAATTTTAAACGAAGAAAGGCATAACACTGCATTTTTCAACGAAGATAGAACAAAGAAATATGTGAAGATTTCTGAATTTTATTGTTAAATCACAAAACAAACCCGGCAACTACATTGATTAAAATAAGCCCAAGGAAGAAAAATCCCACATAAGCCCATACTTTGTTTCCGGTTTTTACTCCAAAAATTTTAATTGCAGCAAGCTGCATCATTCTGCCGCCGTCAAGAGGCCCTATTGGAACAAGGTTGAACAGGCCGATTCCAAGGTTAAGTATGAAAAGGATTATCAAAAGTCCGTAAAACCATAAAAGTGAATTCGGCAAAAAAGTGCCGTATTTTGCCTTGACGCCATCGTCTATTCTTGTGCTTTGCTCAAGATACGCGCCCATGTAAGCTGCGCTTTTGTTTTCAGGGTTTGCAGCAAGCTTTAGCTCATAAGACTGCTTGTCTGTTGTGATTATTACAGAATCTCCCGGCTTTTTTGCCTTGAATGTTGTTGAAAGATTGTCAACATAAAGAACTGGCTTTCCGTCAACTTCTTTTATAATCTCGCCGATGCTTATGCCTGAAAGCTCTGTCGGGAATTTTTCATCTCCTTTGGTGTAATCAGTAATTTTTATTCCGTCAGCCTTTACAAATCCGTCAATCACCGGGGTTAAAAGAAAAGCAGCGATTGCAAAAACAGCAAATGCAGTTATGACATTTGAAAACGGCCCTGCTGCAAAGACGCTAAGCTGCTCTTTATGCGGCCTCTTCCTCAGCTGCTTTTCATCCGGCTCGACAAATGCAGCGGGGATTATCGGGACAATCAGGCCCAAAAATGCAAATCCGCTTGACTTGACTTTCATGTTGTGCGCCCTTGCAATTAATCCGTGCGCAAACTCATGTACTACTGCTATTACAAATATTGAGATTATCCAGTAAAAGAACGGCACATAGAAAACTCCTTTTGCTTTTACAGGAAGGACTATGCCAACGCCTGCAGTTGCTGCCGGCTTTGTGAAAATATGATAGAGATTTTGAACCAGTGTAAAACAGATAAAAGCCATGCCAATAAATCCCACGACAATTCCAATATATCCAAGCGCCCTTGTTGTTTTTGGAAATTTTTTTGCCCACGAATCCATTAACTTAAGGCCCCACCTGGCCCTGTACATTGAAAAATAAAGAACATACGGAATCAGGCTTTTTGTCTCAAGCTTGCTCCTTTTTGCATAAACATAAATCGTCAAAAGAACTATAAAAATGATTGCAGCTATAGATTGAAAATCCATCTTGTTACTTAATCACTTCTTTCTAACTGCCTTAAACGCGCGGCTTCCGCAGTTTCGGCAGCTTACTTTTCCCTGAATTATCTTCATGTTAGGGCTTTTGATTTTTGCCTTGCACTTTCTGCATACAAATACGTTTCGAAATTTTCTGACATCTGCTTCCGGAAATTTAACCATGACTAATCACTTCCCTTGATTTGTTTCATTACTTTTGTATCCATTATTGTCCAGTATAACACAGACACGCCCTCAGCAACGCTGTCCTTTAATTCATCAGGAATTGCCATGTCAAATGTCTCATAAGTCTCTGCGTCCATTACATTCGCCTTGTTACCCTGCACAGTCAGGACCTGCGCGGTCTTTTTTTCTATGATTGGAACGTCAACGTTGTCGTGCCCCGGCATTACAACTATCCTTTTCCTGTCATCCATCAGGCCAACAGCTGATAATCTTACTTTTGAATGGCCGTGCTTTCCCGGCCTTGAAATTTCAACGTCAGTAACTTTTGACGGCACGCCTTCCAAAATGACAAAGCTGCCCTTCTGAATCTGGTTGGCTGAAATCATCTTTGTATCCATTTGGTCACCTTTGAATTTGAAGCTTAGATTTAGATATCAATACTCATAAATCCTGATATCTAGAGAAAGTGTGTTATTTATAAATATTTTGATTAATGTCTCATGTAATGAACTTAGAGATGTTTTGTTTAAGATTTTAAGTATCAGCATGGAAATTATTTGCCCTTACCTAAATACGCTCCGCAGATTCTAGGCGCGCCGCATTTGGCGCGCGTACATGGATCATCAAGTCCGCACACTCGCCCGCATTGGGGCGAGGTAGTCATCATAGGTCCACCATAAATGCCGAGCGAAATGGCGAGGCCTATTGTAGTAGTATTATTCCATATTCTCAGGTGTAGGATTTATACTCCATCGGCTTGCTTCTTCAATGCAAGCTTTTTGGTATGC
>DATDOM010000041.1:0-21777 GCA_035293285.1 Candidatus Nanoarchaeia archaeon
AAAATAGCGTACAGGGCTTACATCGTAGGGCTGAGAAAAAATATAATATAAATACTTGAACTAATTTTTTTTATTTAGTGACGAGAGCCATAACAAAAGTTCCATGTGCGTTGTTATCACTCCCCACAGCTCCCCAACTTCCCTGAATGCGCCCCGGCGTGCCGAAGTCTGTTCCCATGAGACTAAGTTTTTCTGCTGGAATGTTGGAATAAGAATTTTGCGAAGGCATGAAAACGCGACCTCCAATAAGAGTAGTATTGGCACGCACCCAAATTTGAAAAATGGGACTGCCGGAACCAGCCGTGTAATAGGCTTCCATGCGAAAGGGCACATCTCTGACAGTTGTGTCTTTTAGAGCGCAGGCTCCAGGGTAGGCGCTCTGAACATCAACGAGTTCACTTCCTGAGAATTTCCCATTACCATAAACTGTATGAGAACTTAAATCGGCAAGACTTCTATCAATTGCTGAGGTCATTGATGAATCCATAGTCACAGTAAAGCCGAAGTCTTCAATAAATCGCCCATTGCAATAGGCGTTGCCGCCCTCGCCTGCAAGTGTACCTTCCCAAACTTCGATAGCCCCATCAGTAGCAACACCAACACGGTTAGATTCTTTCTCACCTTTGCATTGCCACCACACGCATACAGAGCTGCACACAACTTGATATGATAAACTGCCATCAGTTCCATACTGGAGGTTTGTTACTTCAGGCTCGTGCGTTTTACCGACTGCAGAGGCAGAGTTACAGCCTCCATTTATAGTTTCTTGGAAGCTGTAAGGTTCGTCTGCTATGAAATCAGTGATTTCCATTATGTTGCTGACACTAAATCCTTCGTGCTGCTTACATGATATTGCACTATTCTCAATCAGTGCCTTGCATTTGTCTGCATTTCGTAGCGCTTCAGGATCATCGTGTATTTTTTCTTTCCATTCTTCAAATGTCCCCCCAGTCTCGGTCGTTTCACTAGACACAGAAGCTGTTTGATTGCAGCCAGCCACAATAATTAAAATAATCACCGACATTAGAATTAGAAAATATCTTGTTTTTATCATTTATAAAATAAGATATTGATGTCTTTATTAATTTTTTGGGGATAAAAATAGTCAGCGACATGAATTATAGTAATTTACATTAACAAAAATTAATTTACTTGCCGAGCAAATTGCAAAAGAAAGCATCATAGACCAGATGGTCAAAAGAATACATGTTGATGAAGTCATATTGTTTAGTGAAGTGCGCAGATACATCGAGGCATGTACCAATATGTATTACCAAAACGGAAGGGCGTCAATAAACAATTTTTCAATTTGGCCTTTGCATAATGGAAGATGATTGATCATAAGTTTAATCATCAGCCAACAAAATAATTCTATAGATATTTAAACTCCAAAAATAATTTATTTATATGCACGAGACAGTCATAGCAAGAAACATCATCCAGGAAGCCGAAAAGCACGGGAATGTCAGGAACATTTTTTTGGAGATTGGGGAGCTTGGGCCTGTCCCGCCTCACGAGCTGATTGAATGCCTAAGGGAACTTGTGAAATGGGAGATAAATTCGAGAATAATAAAAGCAGAAGTAAAATGCAAATGCGGATTCAAAGGCCATCCGAAAATTCTTGAGCGCGGCCACGATTCATTTTTCATCGAATGCCCAAGATGCAAAAAGGTTCCTGAGCTTGTCAGCGGGAAAGATATAAAAATAACAAAAGTCATTGTTGATTAAAATGTGCCTTGCAGTCCCTGGAAAAATCATTGAAATAAAAGACGGGTTTGCAACAGTGGACTATGAAATCGAGAAAAGAAAAGGCAAGATTCTGGAAAACAGTTTCAAGAAAGGCGATTACGTAATAATCCAGGGCGGCTTTGTCGTGCAGAAAGTAGGGCAAAAAGAAGCAAAAGAAGCGTTAAAACTTTACAAGCAGTCAGTTTCTAATTAATAATTTTGTTTAGGCGGCATTGAAAAGTCGAAGGCTGCCATCAATTTGTGAGCACCTTTTGAGGAATAGTTTACGGAAAAAGGAAATTGCCGTGACCTGTGAGCGAGTTCGCTAACGAGCTCACTCGCAAGTCCCCGAATTTTTCCCTTAAAAGAACAACAGAAAAGTGCGAGCTGATGGCAGCCCGAGCAAAGCGAGGACTTTTCAATGCCGCGGTCTGTTAATAATATCCAAAATCCTTCCAGTATATTTTTTCAAATTCCCAATCTGCTCTTCAGATAAAACAAAACAAGCAAAGCCCCAGTGCAATGCCACAATGTCGCCTTTTTTTACTTCAGGAAGCATGTCTTTCAAAAACACAACTGTCTTTATCTCGTCTTCAGCTAAAAACAATTCATCATTTTCTTTTTTCAGTATGCTTGTTTTCACAATCAGCTTGTCCTGTATAATATCTATAACTTTTCCATAAGAAATCCTGCAGTTGTCCATGTTTTGGAGCGTTGTTTCAACTGTTCCGCTTGTCCTTCCGACTCCAACATAGAAAACATTGAAATTGTGATGGGGCACCATTCCGTCTGGAAGATTTTTTATCAAATCATTTCCTATTGATTTTGGAAGCCCTCTTTGCATCAGCTTTTGTATTATTTCAATGATGTCTTCTTTGTCCAATTGCTCAAGAAGCTCGTTTCCTATCCAGTATGATTCGACAACGTCATAATCATAAAAATTCTTTTTTGTTTTTTTGGCAATTATGGAGAGGTATGGATAAAGGCCCTCAAACTTCATCAAAGATTCCTTGACTGATTCGGAGCTTGACTTGCTGTTGATGTAGTCAATAAACTGGTTTGATGCTTCTTTTGGGCCGCAAAATCTCAGGTGGTTTGTGATGTAAGAAAACCTGGCAGCAAGCTCAATTCCGTCCATAAGTTCTCACTTTGAGAATGTTTGCAAAATATTTTAATATCGAGTGCAGCCAAATTATTGATATAATTCCTGTGGCAATAAGCAGCATTCCAAATGCCTGGCTTAGTGAAATTGTTTTGCCGCTGAAGATAAATCCAAGCAGCGTTGTGATCGGAGACCCGATGGAGAGTATGCACGCTGCCGTCGTGGCCTTTATTTCCTTGAGGCCGCTGTAAAATGTAAGGTTATAAAGCAAAAGAAATACGGCAGTTATTCCTATCCACATAAAATGACTTGAATTCAGCGAACTTGCAAGCTGCAACTTGTTTGTCGCAGCCAGAAAAACCAGCATGAAAATGCTGCCAAAAAACATCCTGCCAAATGCAACAACTGTGCCTGACAGCTCTTTCAAAACATGTTTTGCAATTACGTTCTCCGCAGCCCAGAATACCACTGCAATCACAACAAGTAAATGCGCAATCCCAAAATTAAAATCTGGCTTTATCAGCAAATAATTGCCAATCATTAAAAGCATAGCGCCAATGAAAAATCCTTTTGTCAGTTTCTCGCGCAAGAAAATCACCGCAAATACAGCCGCAAAAACAAAAAGAGTCTTGTGCATGAATGCTGATGTCGTTCCTGTTGTCATCTGTAATCCCTTGAAAAATAGGAGGAATGGTATCGAGCCGCCAATAAGGCCTATCAAAACCAATTGCAGCCATTGTTTTCTTTTTAGTTTCTTTAGTTCATGGAAGCTCCCAAATCCGATTATTATTGCGAAAAGCAATAACGCAACGACACTGTTCTTCAGGAATGTAAAAAGAGATGAATCAAATTCCTTGACTCCAAAACTATTCACAAAAATCGAGAAGCCGGAAATTATCGCGGTGAAAAATACTAGCATAAGTCCTTTTTTGTTTTCCATTAGAGCCATGGTTGCACCTCTTTTGCAATTTTTCCCGGATTTCCATTCATTGGTATGCCGATTATTTTAATCTTTCTTTTAGGCCCCATAGTGCTCATAAGCTTGAGAAAAAACCCGAGGTCAAAATCATGCAGGCTCATCATTTTGTTTGACTTCAGTTTTGAAACATCATCTATAATTCTCGTAGATTCAATGTTTTTGACTGCATCAAGTATCAATATCTCCTTGTCATCAGATTCCAAAATGACTTCAGGAGAAAAACATTTCTTGATATTCACATTTTTCAGCAAGTCCGCAACTTTGAATGCAAGATTATCAATCGGCAGGTACTCATTTCCAAAAACATAAAGATTTTTCACAGCCATTTTACCTCAAGAAAATGCGCGGAGCATGAAAAGCACGGGTCATAGCTCCTGATTAGCTTTTCCACGCTCAAAGTTATTTCACTCTTGCTTTTTTTGATGAATGTCGGAACAAAATTTCTTATGTCTTCTTGCATGCTAAAAAGGTTTTGCGCAGTCGGAGTTATTATGTTTGCGTTGGTTATTACTCCTTTGCTGTCGAGTGTGTATTCATGCCATAAAGTACCTCTTGGCACTTCGATGCATCCGATGCCATTGCCTTCCTTTAATTGAATCTCGTCAACAGGCTCGTTTTTTATGTCGAGTGAGTCTATTACTCTGATTGATTCATCAATGCAGTGCACAAGTTCGATTGCCTGCGCGAGATTGTTTTGAAAAGGGTTTGTTGAAGGCAGTTTCAGTTTAGATAATTTCAGCATTTTTTTTGCATCATCGCTTAATTTTGAATGGTTGTTGTTGATTCTAGCCAATGCCCCGACAACATAGCGATGGTCGCCCTTTACAACAAAATTTGCAGTTGACCTTGGCTCGTGATATTCGTTTACAAATTCTTTATACTGCCATTTTTCAAATGAAGTGTACTGCGACGAGAATTTTCCTGACAGGACAGCATATTCATTTTTGTCGACCAAAGAAAAGTATTCTGTCTTGCTTTCAAAGTCTGGATATTTAAGGGAAAAAAATAATTTGCACGTCTTGATCGCATCTTTTTTTGCTGAGACTAGCTGGTTCTTTAAAATTTTTAATTCGTCTTTTTTCGGAAGCTTTAGCCATCCTCCGACAGTAGCTGACACTGGATGCAAGTCTCTTGCTCCGATTGTCTTGATTATTGTGTTGCCCGCCTTCATAAGGTTTAATGCGTTTTGCAGTTGCGGCTTGTACTTGTTTGCCATTGCAAGCGCTGACTCGTATCCGAGATAATCAGGCAATGCGAGAAAATAAAGATGCGTCGCGTGGCTTCTGATTCGCTCGCCAAGTGTCATCAAAAGCCTTAAATCAATTGTCTGCTTTGTCGGTTTGTATTCAAGGGCGTCTTCAACAGCAGATATTGCAGCAATCACGTGAGCAGAGCTGCAGATTCCGCAAATTCTGGACGTGATTTCATGCGCCTCATTAAATCTCCTTCCCCTCACAAGGCCTTCAAAATACCTTGAACCCTCAACAGCGGAAAGCTCGCACTTTGTGACTTTGTTTCTTTCAATTCCAAGTGAAAGCTTTGCATGACCTTCAATCTTGGTTATGTGGTTTAAGGTTATTGATTTCATAATTTAGATATTTGAATTATTTTTGAAAAAGCTTCATTCGCATTTCTCCAGAATTGACTTAATTTCATTAAAGTGCTTATCGATAATGTCTCGCTTTCTGAAATTACAAGAGTATTTTGCAAGCTCTTTTGTAGCTTTAAGCAAGTCTTCTTTAGTCGGATTTTCAAAATTGGCACTGGCATTATCAAAAGCATATTTTACTACATATTCTGCTTCCATTTTCTTAAAATCTTCCCTTTCTTCTTCAGATTTCCATTCTGCAAATTCGTCCATTGTATCGAGAATTTCTTTATGGGCTTGAGTAAAACATTCAATTATGGCATCCCTGACCATAATCGGTGTGATTTTTTTAGACAGATCCAATCCGTACAATATTTTACCCATTTTTGTAATATAGTCCTAATAATTAATAAGCTTTGTTGAGCTTATACTAAAGCTTCAGCGTTACATTAAATATTTTTTCCAGCATCGGCATCTTTAAGCCGACAAAAGTCCTCATTCTGTCCTGTATGAATTTTTCATCAAATCCTTTTTGTTTTAGTATGTCCACCATCAGGGGAAGGTTCATGTCCTTTGTAGGTCCTCTGCAGCCCCAGCATTCAAATCCCCCATTAATGCAGACAGAATTGCATCCTCCGGCTGTGATTGGGCCTAGGCACGGCTTGCCTAAATCAAGCAGGCATTGATTGCCGTTTTTTCTGCACTCGACGCATACAGGGCTTTCATACGGCTTTGGCTGCTTGCCCATTGCTACATTTTTGATGAAAGTCACAATTTCTCTTTTGTCAGGCGGGCATCCTGGAATGTAATGGTCGACTTTGACATGCGCATCTATCGGCGTTGGCTCAATATCTGCAAGCTCTTTTTGTTTTCTGTAAAGCAGATGCTCATAATTTTCTTTCAATGTAAAGTTCCTGTAAGCAGGAACGCACCCGGTGCACGCGCAGGCCCCGAGCGCCACCAAAAATTTGCAGTTGTTCCTCAGCTTTTGCAATGTCTCCAAATCCCCCTTGTCTGCAACAAGCCCTTCCATAAAAATATAATCAAATCCGGATTCGTCATTATTCATTTCCTTGATGAACGGAAACGCCTTGAGGTCAATAGCTTTCACCAAATCAAGAATCTCATCTTCATTGAAAATCACAGAGAGAAGGCAGCCTGCGCATCCTGTTATCCCGTAAAATCCGACTTTTAGTTTTTGGTTTGGCATTTTTTATTTTGAAATTGTTATTTTAGCCTATTTTTTCTTTTTTCAGTTTTGTTTTTTCCGTTTATTTCTTATTCGTCCAATGGGCGTTGTTAATGTTTTCCGTTATTGCCGTCGTTGAATGTTATTTTTTATTTTGAGTTATCTATTATTTTGAAAACTTTTTTTTATTATTTTTCTAATGGGGCAAGTTTAATGTTGTCAGTTATTGCCGTCGTTAATTGAGTTTTTCTTGATTTTGTTTTCGTTTTGATAATTTAAACAGGAAAATCCTTTCGAATTTTCAACAGTTTCGCTCGGCGAAAATTCCTCTGCCATTAAATTTTCGCCTCGGAACATTACATTAATTTTTGCTCTTCTAAGTTTTCCCCTCAGTCGTTTTTGAAATCCTTGACTTCATCATACCTGAACACAGGCCCGTCAATGCAGGTAAATTTTCCGCGTATCATGCAGTGGCAGCATATGCCGATTGCGCAGTACATCAGCCTCTCAGCGCTGATGAATATCTGGTCGTCGTGAAAGTCTTTTTGCTTCAGAATTTCAATGACTCCCTTCATCATGACTGGCGGGCCGCAGATGAATGCAACTTTGTTTTGGTTTGTTAAATTGGACTGCTTTAAGACGTCTGTGATGAACCCTTCTTTTGCATCATAGCAGAACTGCCCGTGCGCATTTTTGTCGACCGTGACATGGATGTTATAAACTTTTTTCCAGGTCTCAAGCTCTCTTTTGAATATTATGTCATCAGGGCTTCTGTAGCCGAGAAACATATGGACATCTTCATAATCTTTCCGGTGATTCTCAACATAGTCAATGATTCCTTTTAGCGGCGCAACTCCGCATCCTCCGCCTATAATTATCAGGTTATTATCTTTGAGTTTTTCCATTGGATATCCTTTTCCATAAGGGCCGCGTATCAGAATCGTGCCATTTTTTCTCAATTTTGAAAGCGCTTTTGTCACATTCCCTACTTCTCTTATGTTTAATTTGATGAAATCTTTTGAATCTGAGCAGATTGAAATAGGAGCCTCTCCAAATCCTGGCATTGAAACCTGCACAAACTGGCCAGGCTGATGATTGAGCTTCATGTTGACAGTCAGCGTGAAAATGTCAGAAGTCTCCCTGAAAAAATCCAGGACCTTGTACTCTTTTGGCACAAACGGATTTTCTTTTTTTTGTGAAAGCTTTGTTTTTTGTATTTGCATTTTATTGTTTGTATTTTTTTATGTTGTCAAGTTAAAATAACCTAAACGGAATTTTCAAGTCCTCGTTGTACTCTGGCTGCCATCGCTCGCACTTTTCTGTTTTTCTTTTAAGGGAAAAATTCCTGGGGCTTTCGAGTGAGCTCGTTGCGAACTCGCTCACAGGTCACGGCAATTTCCTTTTTCCATAAACCATTTTCTTAATGGTGCTCGCACATTGATGACAGCCTTCGACTTGAAAATTTCGATTTTTTGATTTGACCTTGTGCCGCTAATCTACATTTTTTACAAAGCATTTCATTTCATCCCGTTTATTATCTCTACAAAATCAATTCTTGTGGGGCAGCCCTCAATGCATCTTCCGCAGCCGACGCATAAGTTAATTCCGTTTTTTTCCTTGAAATATTCAAGCTGGTGGTAAATGCGGTGTTTGAACCTTTCCCCCCTGTCTTTCCTGAAAACGTGCTCTCCGGCAACTCTTGTGAAATCCGGAAGCTGGCAAGAGCTCCAGTCCCTTTTTCTTGAACCTTTAGTCTGGTCTTTTGCGGTCACTTCATCATGAATCTCAAAGCAGTAGCAAGTCGGGCAGACATTTGTGCAGGCAGCGCAGCTAAGGCATATGTCAACTCCTTTTTTCCAGTCAGGATGGTCGTATAATTTCGAGATGTCTTTATTCTCAAGCCTGTCAGCGCCAGGGATTACTTTTTCCTCCTTTGTGATTGTTTTGTCTGTCTCCGCAAAAAATTCCCTGAATTTGTCGATTAGCATTTTTCCTTTTTCAGAGCCGACTTCGACAAGCATTTTTTCATTTCTGTCATAAAACATCAAATCGTAATAATCAACAAGGTCGAGTGAGCCGCAAAAGCAGAACGGGCTTGGCGCGGTGTTGCAGTGATACCCGAGAAGAAAACTGTCTTTTCGTGCAGCCATGTAATAGGGGTCGTTTGCTTTTTCAAAAACCATGTCCTGGTGCCTTACTGCATTCAAATCGCACCTCCTTATCCCAAAGAAAACTCTTTTTGGGTTTTGCATTTGCGGGACTGTTATTTTGGTGCCGCTAAACTGGAAAAGGGTTTCGTTTTTCCTGAAAAAATATTCCTTGAGGGGGAAATACGAGTTTTTGTCAAAATAAATTTCATTTACATCCTCGATTTTTTCAAACCTCACCAGGTCTTTTTTCACTGGGGCTATTAGCTCATAGCTCTGCTTAAGTTTTGAAAGAAATTCAAACAGCCTCTTTTTTTCAAGTTCAAGGACTTGCATAAGTTGCATTCGGATTTTATACCTTATAAATGTTGCTTAAAGCTCCAATTCCAAAAATTTAGAATTGCCATTGTTGGAAAGAACTATCTTTTTGTGGTTTATTTCTAAATCATTGCTCATCTTTGTGGTATAAACTCAAGATATAAACTATTTCACCTTCAAAAATATAAGACAGCCTATGAGGGGGAATATACAACTCCCTAGTTCCTTTTCTCCCGTGCATCATTGGCTTGCCTATCTCAGGATTATTTTTGATTTTAGAAATTTGTTTTATGACCTTCTCTTTTGTAAGGTTGTCTTTTATTTTTTTGAACTCTTTTTTGAAATAAGGGTCAAATATAACTTCTACCACTTTTTCATTTCACCTATAAAATCGTCAAAATCCATCTTGGTTCCTTCGCCCTTTTCGATGCGCCTGAACGCTTCTTCTGTTCTTCTTGCGAATTCTAAATCTTCCTCAAGGTTTTTGTCCATATCACTGGCTTTTTTCATGATAATCTGCTTTCCGTTCTTTATCAGGACCATTTTTTCTCCTTCTTTAATGTCCCCTCTCATTTCCGCAGGTATCACAATCTGCCCTTTTGAGCTCATTTTGGTAATGCTTACATCAATCATATTCTCACCAAGTAAGATTAATCTTACTTAATATATAAATGTTGTGGTTTTTAATTTAACTTTTAATTAGAATTCACTTAGAAAATTCCCCAACAACAGGATTAACAATTTTCTGCAAATCCTTTGCTTTCATCTTGACGCTTTTTGTGTGAGAACCTGCATTAAATCCAATGACATCATTTTCCAAAACTGACTTGTCAAAATAAACTTTGATTCCAAAAAGGTTTCCAAACGGAGGCACGCTCCCAATGTTGCATCCTGTAACTTTCTTTACATCTTTTGCATCAGCAAGTTCAATCTGCTTAAACAGCGTGATTTTTTGAAGCTTCTCAACATCGAGCTCTTTTGCACCGGATACGACAGCCTGTATAAATCCTGATTCTGTTTTGCAGATTAAGGCCTTGCATCCCTGCTTTAATTCTGTTCCCCTTGCCTGTGCAGCTTCAAGGCTTGTAAATACCGCCTTATGCTCCAAAACTTCAAATTCTATTTTCTCCTTGTTAAGCGCATCTTTTATTTTGTCAAACACGGCATTTTTCTGGTCTTTTACAAAATCAAGCTTTATGTGAAGCTCTTCAAGCTGCTTGTCGGTGATTTCGCTTGGCGCAGAATCCATAAGCGACTGCGCTGCCTTGTTTTTTGGAAAAGCAATTACTTCCCTTATGTCAGTTAAACCCTGCATTATTGCAGACAATCTGTCTAGGCCCATCCCAAATCCTGCGTGGCTTGGAGCGCCGTATTTATACGCTTCAAGTAAAAAACCGAATTTTTCCTCAACCTGCTCCTTTGACATTCCAGTCACCTTGAATGTTTTTTCCTGCATTTCTGGAATCGTATTTCGCACTGAGCCAGAAAACATTTCTGTCCCGTTAATCACAAAATCATACTGGTAAGAAACGACTTTTGACGGGTCTGATTCAAGATACTTTATGCACTCTTCCTTTGGCATCGTGAATGGATTGTGGCAAAAGTCCCACTTCTGCTCGTCTTCATTCCAATCAAACAATGGAAAGTCCGTAATAAAACAGAATCCGAAATCTCCTTTAATCATGTCAAGTGATTTTCCAAGCTTTAATCTCAATTTTGACAAAACATCGTTTGCAACTTTTTCAGTGTCTGCTGCAAACAATAAAAGGTCGCCAGGCTTTGCATTGGTTTTTTCAATCAGCTCTTTTTGAACTTCTGGAGAAAAGAATTTTGCAATGTTGCTCTCTAGTTTTTGACCCGAAATTACTTTCATCCACGCAAGCCCCTTTGCGCCGTTTTCCTTTGCAAACTCAATCAATTCATCAATCTGGTTTCTGCTTAGTTTCTCCCCGCATGTTTCAGCATTTAAAACTTTTACAATTCCCTTGTTTTTTGCAACATCCAAAAACACCTTGAAGTCTGATTTTTTCACAATGTTAGTTACTGTCGCGCATTCCATTCCAAACCTTATGTCGGGCTTGTCAATGCAGTAGTTTTCCATTGAGTCGTGATAAGTCAGGCGCTTAAACGGAGTTTTTATGTCCTTATTCAGCACTTTTCTAAAAACGTGCTTCATCAGCCCTTCAGTCAAATGAAGAATATCATCAACTTCTGCAAATGACATTTCCAAATCCAATTGAGTGTGCTCAGGCTGCCTGTCTGACCTTAAGTCTTCGTCACGCAGGCACCTTGCAAACTGGTAATACCTGTCATAGCCTGCAACCATCAGAATCTGCTTGTAAATTTGAGGAGATTGGGGAAGTGAATAAAAATTTCCAGGGTGTATCCTGCTTGGGACAAGATAATCTCTTGCGCCTTCTGGTGTTGTCTTTATCAGCATCGGCGTTTCGATTTCAATAAATTCAAGAGAATTAAGATGCTCTCGTATTGCAGTTGCAACGTGATGCCTGAAAATCAATTGCTTCTGCATCTTTGGACGCCTTAGGTCAAGATACCTGTATTTTAGCCTGATTTCTTCAGAAGCTTCTATCCTGTCATCAATTTCAATCGGAGGAGTCATTGACCGGTTTATGCTGATTATCTTGCTGATTATGACTTCAATTTTGCCCGTAGGCAGTTTTTCATTCGTCATTCCCTCAGGCCTTTTTCTGACACTCCCTTCAGCAACGACAACATCTTCACGCCTTAATGACTCTGCCATCTTGTGGCTTTCAGGAAAACTGCTTGGATCAAAAACTATCTGGGTTATTCCATAGCGGTCTCTTAAGTCAATAAAAATTACTCCGCCGTGGTCTCGCCTTGTCCCGCACCAGCCCGAGAGAACTACTTTCTTGTTGACATCTTTGTCGTTAAGCTCCCCGCATGTGTGTGTCCTTTTCATCAGGAAAAGTATTTTTGGCACTTATTTAAATTTATTGGGTTGTTTGTTGTTAATGAAAAGAGAGGCCTATTAAAAAAGACTGTCGAATTTAGGCCTCGCCATTAGCTCGGCATACATTGTGCACCAAATCCGCACACTCGCCCCATCAGGGCGAGAATTAATAGTCCTGAGTAAGTGCGATCCAGTTCAGAAACTGCCGCAATGAGACGGCGAAGTGGGTATAAATGCGCCGCAAATGCGCGGCGCCTAGCATCCGCGGAGCATATTTATTCATTGAGAAAATTTAATTCAAGAAATAAAAAAATAATCAGCAGAATTCACAGACATTCTTTTTCTTTGCTGCCTTTGAAGGCTTCATTGTCGATTTCTTTGCTGTCTTCTTTGCTGTTTTTGCTTTTGCCATAATATCACCAGATTTCAACCCGTTGTGGGTTATATTTATAATTTTTGATTAAAGAACACTAATTAAAAGAATTTAAATACTTAAACTTTCCAGAAAGGATAAAATGCCTCAGCAAAGCCAGGTTCTTTTGGGACAGCATGACCTAAGAGTTGAAAATGGTTCTCATATCATACTATTGTATCAGGACAAGTCTGAGCTGTTGGAATTTCTTCTAAACTATTATGTTGAAGGGCTTAAAAAAAATGACCTTTGCTTCATGGTCAATGCCACTGAACAGATAGTAAAAGAGATAAGGCAAAATGCCGAAAGAGTTGGGATAAGCGCGCAGAGATTTCAGGACAACATGGTTTTTCTGGATTACAAAGATTTGTATTTTAATGGCGGAAAATTTGATGCAGGAAGGGTTTACAAAAAAATAGACGAACTCATAAGGAAAAATCCATCAAGAAGGATAAGGACCTGCGGCGACATGACATGGTTTGACAGCTCGAATTTCAATGATTTGGACAGATATGAAACTGGCCTGAGCGAAAGGTATAACTCCAATAATCTGGTTCTTATGTGCGCTTATTTTTCAAGCCAGCTGACTGTTGAGCAAATCATAAAGATAATCCAGTCCCACACAAAGATAGTGTTCAAGGAAAAAGGCACCTGGAAAGTTTCAGAGACAGTTGAAAGAAAGATATACGAGGAAAAGATAGAAGAGCTGGAAAAATTCAGCAAGATAACCGTAGACCGGGAGCTTAAGATGATTGAGCTCAAAAATAAGATAGCAGAGCTTGAGCGGGAATTAAGGGAAAATAAAAATAATCCTAAGTGAAAGCAGATTCTTTGTGTCACAAATTTTTCATAAACTATTTAAATAACCATCAAAAAATAGTTTAATACTTGTCGGAAAATCTAAAAAAGGGGTGTAAAAATGAAGTCGTCAATGCGAAGTTTTATGGTGTTATTTCTGTTAATGTCTTTTTCTGTTGCAATTGCAAATGCAGCAACTTTAACAATCAGGCCTGATGCGCAGGGCGCAAGAACAGGATGGGCAAACACAGGCTGCTCCTCCGGTTCAAACGAATACAAGTGTGTTGATGAAGTTTTGGTAAATACATCAGACTATCTTTCGGATACTGGCACTTCAAAAGAGACATTTACTTTCTCAAACTCAGGCCTTTCAAGCCAGACAATTAACAGTGTCACATTGTATTATTACGCAATGTGGCAGACCTCTTCAGCAAATTCCTGCTTTCAGGCAATGACCCGGTCAGGAGGGGTTGATTTTCTGCCAGGAGTCCAATTATGCGCTGGTGCAAACTGGAGCACTTTAAGCCACGCTTACACAACAAACCCTGCAACAGGCAATGCCTGGAATGTATCTTCAGTAGATGCGCTTGAGGCAGGAATGGCTGGACTTAATCCAAACGGTGGCGGAAGGGTTTCACAGGTTTATGCAGTTGTAGATTATGATAGCCAACCTGTTGCTGACGCAAATGCAGTACCAACTTCAGGAGTTGTGCCTTTGGCTGTAAACTTCACAGGCAGCGTTACAGGAGGAGATTCTCCATTAACATACTTTTGGAATTTCCAGGACGGGACAAACTCAACTTCCCAAAACCCGCAGCATACATTTACTTCAGCAGGAATCTACAACGTTTCTTTCAAAGTAACTGACAATGACGGAGACATATCAACTGATTATGTGTTAATAACAGTAAACGACCCGTTTGACTTTTCAGTTGCCGCGAGCCCAAGCTCAGGAACTGTTTTGTTTGGAAAAAACATTTCAACAAACTTCACAGTAACTTTGGTTAGTGGAGTTTCGCAAAGTGTTTCCTTAAGCTACACTGGATGCCCAACAAGCGCAACTTGCTCATTTACTCCAGGAAGTGTGACTCCTACAGCAACATCAGTTTTCAAGGTTGCAACTACAACATCAACTCCTCCAGGAGTGTATGTTGTAAATTTAACAGGAGCTGGTGACGGAAAGGAAAGAAGTGGATTATACACAGTTACTGTGACTGCACCAGACTTGATAATTGAAGATATTGAGTTTGCTGAGTATGATGATGCAGGCAACGGAAGTATTCGTGCAAATGTTACAGTTACCGTCAAAAATCAGGGAACGGCAAATGCCGGAAGCTTTTACGTTAGGTCAGAGCACTTTTTTACAGAGTACGCATTCATAAGCTCCCTAAATACAGGGCAATCGACTATAGTCACTGCAAACTATGTTTGTTCATCAGCGCATAATTTCAACGTAACAGCAGACGGCTTTGGAAATATGGTCACTGAATCAGACGAAACAAACAATTTTGGCGGCCCTGTTTACATTGACTGCGTAATCTAGGCAGTTTTTTTTTATTTTATTTCTTTTTTATTTTCAATTTTCCGAAAGCTTTAAATAAACAGATTTCAATGAAAAAACAATGGTGGATCCAGTTCAAACAGTTAGCCCGTTAAGAGGGACGATAAATTTCTTTGATAAAATCGGGCTCTTTGATGTTGTGCTGCCGTTTTTGCTCGTATTTACAATAGTGTTTGCGATTTTTGAAAAGACAAAAGTGCTTGGGACTGAAGAAGTAGGCGGCCACAAGTATAGCAAGAAGAACCTCAATGCAGTTGCAGCCTTTGTGATAGCGTTTCTTGTAATTGCATCATCAGAACTTGTGGAGATAATAACAACAGTTTCTGCAAATGTGGTAATTGTGCTGTTCCTTTCAGTATTTTTCCTTTTGCTTGTCGGCTCGTTTTTTAAAGAAGGCGAAACTGTCTATCTCGAAGGCGCCTGGAAAGTAACATTCATGATAATAGTGTTCGTATCCATAATGGGAATTTTCCTTGATGCAATAAAGACTAAGGACGGCACTTCATGGCTTGAAGTGGTCGGAGACCATTTGGGCGGCGGAAATACAGGAGATGCAGTTGGCGCAATCGTACTTTTGGTAATCATTGTAGGATTCATCGTATTCGTTGTTAAGGACCCTTCAAAATCAGGCTCGCATGGCAGTGGGCAGGGCGGGGACCACCATTAACACAAAATTTAAATAGTAATATCAAAATAAAAACGTTAAATAAAAACAAAGAGGTACAAATATGGCATCGCAAGGGCTTCAAAATTTCGTGCGGATTCTTGAAAACTGGGGGCTTACTGATGTTTTGCTGCCTTTTATGCTCATTTTCGTCATTATTTATGCGATATTCCAAAAGACTAAGATTCTAGGAGAGGGAAAGAAGAATCTAAACACTGTAGTGTCGCTTGTTGTTGCGCTTTTGGTAGTAATCCCGCACGTTACAGGAAGGTTTCCGGCAAACGCGGATCCGGTAATAATCATAAACAATGCCCTTCCGCAGGTTTCACTTGTGCTTATCGCAATAATATTCCTTCTTGTGATGATTGGAGTTTTTGGGCAGGATTCAGTAATGCTCGGGATTTCAATGCCGGGATGGATTGCATTCTTTTCATTTGCAGTAATCGTTATAATTTTTGGAGGCGCTGCCGGATGGTGGTCAGGCTCCTTTGGAAACACTCTTGAAGATTTCTTTGGGACAGAAGCTATAGCTGTAGGCATAATGCTTTTGGTCTTTGGAATAATAATAGCCTGGGTAACAAGTGAAGGCAAGGAAAAGGCCCATGGCCAGGGAAATTTCGGAGTCGACTTCAGCAAGCTATTCGGCAAAGGCGGTGGTGGTGGAGGGGGTCATTAAAACCTTCACCTAATGGCAACTTTTCTTGATGTAACGGGCCTTCAGTATTTTTCCAGCATTTTTGTATTTATTTTTGTGTGGCTTACGGTTTTTGCTATACTGTCATACACGCACGTTTTTGGCAGCAATAAGATGATTATAGTTCTTGTTGGATTTGTTCTTGCAATTTTTGTGATAATGTCTGACTTTGCAACAGGGGTTGTTGCCGGAGTCGCCCCGTTTCTCGCGGTCCTTTTTGTGCTCATAATGCTTGTCAGTGTTGCAACAGGGATGCTCGGAGCGCACTCAGGGGGGGAGGCATTTCCTGCACTAAAAACGCTGCTCATAATAGGTGTAGTGATTGCAATAGCTATTGGTGTCGGAGTCCAGGTAAGGGAAAATGTGAAAGAATCTGACAATCCAAGCGACCTTTCCCAGACAATTAATCTCGTGATGCACCCCAAATTCATGGGCGCAGTCCTTTTGTTTGCCGTTGCAATATTCACAGTTGCGCTTCTAGCCGGCGGCAAGATGGGTGGAGCCGGCGGGCATTAAGTTCAAAATATCAAAATTCTTTAATTAATTAGTCAATGGATAATTTCTTGCTTTTTGTAGGGTTATTTTCTAAAGACCGTTCGGGATATTTACGCCTCGTCATTTCTTGTTCTACAAGTTTGTGTTTGCATTAAATTAAAAAGACGCTGCACAATATTTAGGCCTCGCCATTTGCTCGGCATGAATGGATTCTCAAACCCGCACAATTCGCCCCATTTGGGCAAAAACAGCTTGTTTTTGGTTTTATAATCAAATCCAAGAAGCAACCTTCGCAATGCAACGAATCAGCAGATTATGTACGCGGCCCAAATGAAGGCCACCTATCTATCGCGGAGCGGATTTTAGAAAAAATAAATCAAATTGGATATAATTAAAATAATCAAATATATAGATTACTCGAACAATTCTTTTATCATCTTAAGGCCAACTTCCCTCTTTTTCGGAAACGCTGCAATTGAAATCTTTATGTGAAAGCATTTTCCCGAATCTGTCAGAATCATTTTCGAGTTTTCAATCCACTCTTTTTTGTCAAGCCTTATGAAAAAATCAAGCAGTTCATCGAGCCGCGACGCTGCCTGACAACTTATTATGTTTCTTTGTTCGCTTCCAAGTGAATTTTTCAAAAAATCGAGAAACTCCTTTATCAGGGAATTCTTTTGCAGCATTATCTCAAAAATATGGATTTTTTTCTCATTAAATCCTGTTGCGGCGGATTTTGACACTGGAATGTTGTTTTTTTCCAAATCAAATGGTATAAGCTTGAGAAGAGAACCGAGTATTGTTTCGCTGTCTTCGCCTTCATAAGAAAAAACACTGAGTTTGACAAAATGCGCAATCTTCATGAAAATTAAATTTTTTCAAGCACGCTCATTACGTTCCAAATCTGGGCTCTTGTGTATGACTGGAGGTTGGAATCGTTTGAAAGCTCGTCAAGAATGTTAAGCGCCCGGTTAATCCTTATCGGCCGCTCAACTTCTTCTTTGAGGCTTAGAATAGTGCTTTGTATTTTTGACCTGACATTTTTTGGAACGCCCTGGTCATCAAGAATTTCATTAAGGGACGCAATAATTCCTTCAAGTTCTGTAAGTTGCTCAGCCATTTTATTCATATTCAATCTTCCTTTTTTATTTTGGACATAATCTCTGACTGTAATTTAGATGTTTTTTCCCGAATCTGATTTTCCTGCCTTTCTATAGTTTTTATTCTTAGCTCAATCATTTCTTTTTTTGATGTAAGGTCGGTTTTCAGTTCAGTCTTTTCAGCTTCAACCATTATATTGCCGATGATTTTGTATGATTTATTGGTGTTTTCAAGCTCGGAAAGTGCAGATTCAATCTCGACAAGCTGCATCGAGAACTGCTGCTTTTGCGAAAGAAAGCTCTGAAGACTTTGTTCCATCATCTGAAGCTGGCCTATTTTCTCCTCAGTATCCTTTGGAATTTCCATTTTAGAACTAACGCGACTTTACTTTTGTAGCAACGCTTCTTGGCTTGAAAAGAATTTTGCTGCCGCAGTAAGGGCACCTTATTCTTTTCCTAAGATAGTCTGTAGCAACTTTTTTGTTGCAGTCAAAGCATTTGTATTCTGCCATTATTGTGCCTCTTGCGACTCTGAAACTTCAGGCGCCTCTTCATAATTTTCTTCCGATTCTTTTGTCGTTAGCCTAATTTCTGGCTCCTGTGCAGGCACTTCTGATTCTTTTGGAATTATGACTTCAGAGACTGAATAAGCTTTTCCTGTAAATTTAGCCTCGCATTTCCTGCACTCCCAGATTCCCATTGCAAGCCTTTTTACGGCAATTTTATGGCAATAAGGGCATTTGTGAAGCCTTCGCTGTTCGGTCTCGATTTTGGAGAACTTGATTTTTGGCTTTCTTCCGTATCTTGCGCCGAATCTCTTTACCGATTTTAATTTGTCTTCTGATTTCATTTTGACTCCGAAATGGGGCTGCCCGGACTTTCGATGAAGTTATGCTTCACTTCGAACCAGGGTCTTCCGCTGTTATGCAACAATTTTAATTTGCTAAAAAATGCTGACCCAAAGCGGAAAGGATGTTGCCAAGCTACCCCACAGCCCCATTGGCAGGTAGCTTTATTTTTAGGGATAATTCTTTGTTTTTAAATGTATCGATAAAGAGTTTTTAATCCATCAGCGAAAGATTCTGGATGTAAACTATTCCGCTTGTTTTGCTTATCCGGTTTTGTCCCCGTGAAATGTTGCCTGAAAAGTTTGAAGGCATGAACCTTACATATTCATAGTCAAGAAAGTTTACGACAAGCTCCCTCGAGTCGATTATTTTTACGGTGTAATTTATGCCGTTAATGCTCTTTGGAATCTCAAATGTCCTCGAATAGCCGTCATTTACAGACCTTGCAGTTGTAATCTCGCCCATGATGAGGTCTGAGAGCTCAATTGCGCTCTGCTCTTTTTGCAAATCATTGGAATCAGAAAGGCTTGTGCTCATCAGCGCAAGGAAAAGAACCACAACCAAAAACAAAAATGAAGCAAGCACTATGAATTCCAGCGATGACTGCGCATTTTTCTTATCAAGCCCGGATTTCATTTTAGACTGTTTCAATTGTGGTGTAGTCCGAAGTCGTTGCCGTGATTTTTATCCGCTTGACTCCTCCGCTTCCAAGCTCAGGCAGGTTGCATACATTTCCATTGCAGTTCGCAGGAAGGGTTGTAATGTTCACTTTTGAAATAAAAACAAGCTCAGAGATTCCAAAATTTGAGGATATGTTGAAAACAAGCTCTTTTGAGTCAATTATGACTGCGCTCCTTACATTGTCAGGCAGGCTCAATTCAAGCACGGTTTTTGAGCCTTCGCCAGTGTAATAAATTGACTCTGCAGTGTCAATTATGGTCCTTCCTATCTCGGTAAGCTGCGCGTCAGACAAGTCCTGGCTTGAGTCCTTGGAATAATTGAAGAACAGGTATGTCGTTGGGACAAAAATCGCAAGGGATATTGCTACAACAAGAAGGTATTCAAGTGATGACTGTGATTTAGCTTGTAACTTGGCCATTTATCTTACCGCTTATTATGTGACGTGGCTGGCTTGGGGTATTGACTGCATAGTACTGCATTGTTGCCCGAAGTTCAACTCTTTCGCCCCCAAGGTAGCCTCCTCCGGTGCAGGATGTAAATTCAATATTTTGCTCAGTGTCGTGAGTCCAGGCAAAAGGTACAGATGGAGGAGTGCAGCTTACTGGAGTTGCAGCGTCGTTTGTAATTGTAAATGAAGTAACCTGCACATCCTCGCCGATATTGTTCAGCATCCTGAGCTTGATAGTGCCTGTAGGAGTTGACAAAAGGCTAAAGTCAAGGCACCTGAATTGGGACGGGAAGATGCATTTTTGCGGCACAAACTTGCCAAAGTCAAAAACTCCAAAATAGTAAAGCGCGCCAAGCGTTATTGTAATGACGATAAAAGCCCAGGCGTAAGTGCTTAGAAATTCAAGGGCTGCCTGGCCGGTTTTCCTGTGTGCAACGATATTTCTATTTGTTTTCCTCATCTTGCCTCTTTTTTGCATTCAAGCAAAGAACTATAATATAAAATTTGCTATTGAGTTAAATTACTGAAGAGAAAACTTCCCCTTTGGATTCCTTTATGTAGCCAGCGCCGCTTGAAACTGTGTTGTATCTCACTGTTATCAGCACTTTTCCCTTTTCTCCTGAAACAAGGGCTCCTCCAGAGCAGCCGCCCCATTCAAAATTTAGAACCTCGCCTGATTTCCAGTTGGCGTAAGGCAAAACTGTTGGAACTCCGCCGACTTCCAGGCTGGTACAGGTGTAAGGCGTCGATGCCTCGGCAGACAATGCCACAGAAGTAATGTCAATTGGTTCGCCTATATTGTTTTTCATCCTCAGCTTAAAAGTGCCGTCAGTTGACGATATCTGGTGGTCAAGGCACTGGAATTCAACTCCGAACGTGCACCTGTTTGGCAAAAGCTTGCTTGGGTTCAGTATTCCAAAATATGCCAAAGCTGCAATCATTATAAGTATGACAAGAAAAGCCCAGCCGTATGTAGTAAGAAATTCAAGCGCTGCCTGCCCTCTTTTTTTATTATAAGTCATTTTAAAAATTATTTCTTCTTCTTTGTGTTCTGCTCTTCAATCTTTGCCTTTATCTCAGAATTAAACTGGTGAAGAAGGCTGATTAGTATTAGCATCATTATCGAGTTTGCCAAAAGCAGGCTTATTGTAAGGTAAGGAAGAGTTGCCTCCTGAAGCCTTAATGCAAGCGCAACTCCAAGAAACATAATGACAACAACAATGACTGTTGTGAATATCTTGTGCTGTTTATTGTCCATCTGTTAAAACGCAGATTTAATGTATATAAAGTTTTCTATTGGGAGTTTTAGGTAATGTTGATTTAGGAATATTTAGAAAATACAGGATTCACACACGGGTTTTTTAATAATTTGAATCTGAGAATTTAGAAAAGTTTGAAAATAGTTACACCTCGCCATTTCGCTCGGCATACATTGTTCATCAAGCCCGCACATTCGCCCCATTTGGGCGAAAATCCATCCATTACGTAAAATTATTGCAATGTATCGAGGCAAAATTTTATTGGCAAGAAAAATTTTGCCGAGCGAAACTATGGTCGCTGAAGCGACCGATGTAAAGCTGATTTTACAAACAAATGTTCAATTCAAATGAAAAGTTAGACTAAGAAGATTACCTATATATCTTAATCAAGAACAATCAACCAAAATATATATAAATGAAGCAGCATTCCAATTCATTACCAATGATTGATGATGCCATGAGCAATTGTGGCTGAGTGAGGTAAAAGCGTTCTCACCTTTGGATATTGATAAAACAAGTAAAAAGTTAACTTTTGGTTAATTTTTAGGAGAAGATTAAAATGGTTTATGAAGCATCAAAGGAACTTGCAGACAGGGTTTACGAAGCAGTAGAAGTTGCAAGGACAACAGGAAAGATAAGGAAAGGCACTAACGAGACTACAAAAGTCATTGAAAAAGGCCAGGCAAAGCTTGTAGTAATTGCAAAGGACGTCAATCCTCCGGAAATCACAATGCACATCCCGCTATTATCTGAAGAAAAGGGAATTCCCTGTGTTCAGGTCCCTAGCAAAGAAGAGCTGGGAGCTGCTGCAGGAGTAGACTGCGCAACAGGAAG
>DATDOM010000042.1:0-11579 GCA_035293285.1 Candidatus Nanoarchaeia archaeon
ACTCCTTTCACAGCAGTAAACCAAAACGGCACGACAAGATTTCCATACAAAGGATGCGCCGAAACAAAATCCCAGTGCGTACATTCCGGAATAGAGAATCCGTTTGAAGAGGGAATCTACCTTTTCCGTGATTCATTTTACCTTAACGGCTCATATTACTGCGACGGGGCAGTATGGTATGGTATATTTGACAGCAAAAAATACTGCAAAAAAGCAGGATTTGAATGGGACAAGCGGACAAAAACCTGCTGCGGTGATGCTGAAAATGAGAACTACATCCAGGGCGCTGACAAGACTTTTGCCTGCTGCCAGTCCTTGGATTATACTTCAGAAAACGGCAAATGCGTTGCACTAAGGCAATGCGGCAATGAAGTCCTTGACAACGGCGAGCAGTGCGAGCCTCCTGAAAGCGACAACAATAATTATTGCGTTCAGTCCTCTGAAAGCTGCGAGGGCCCAAAGCTTGGGATAAGGAGCGACAAAGGATACTGCAACTCAAAATGCAGGTGCGAGAAAACCGAGCTTGAATATTCATGCGTAAAGGGAAAATGCGGCGCAGGCTGTGCAAACGATCTTGACTGTGAAAAAGGCACAAGGTGCGACCCTCAAAGCTGCAGCTGCACATCAAAGAAATTCTGCGGAGACGGGATACTTCAGCAAAAAAACGACTTTGGCCAAAAGGAGGAGTGCGAGCCGTCAGGCAGCGACGAAAACAGGTACTGCAAAGTTGAAGCGTGCAAGGACAAAAAATCAATAGAACAATCGCCTGGAATCAATGCTGGAGATTACAGCTATGCACCGTGCAAAGGCGACTGCACGTGCGATTATTCTGTCGAATACAAATGCCAAAAGAATGTATGCGGGTCAGAATGCAATGATGACGGCTCAGGGTGCGAAAACGGCCTTTCCTGCGACATTAACTCCTGCCTTTGCAAAGAATCAGACATATGCGGCAACGGAATCTGCGAAGGGGATGAAGAAAAATCATGCCCTGAGGACTGCAATAAGTATGAATGCCCTTATAGGATAACTCTTGATTTTGACAAAAATTCATATGTTTTAAATGACAGCGAGAAGATAACTGTAAGGGCATTTGGCATAAATAATAATCTTATGGCTGACGTAAAGTTTGACCTTGATATTCTCATAAACAACATTTTCATCGGCTCAAGCTCATATTCCACAATGGACGGGGAATTTGCAATTGATAGGAAAATAACAAATTCAGCCCCAAGCGGCTCTCATACTTATATTGCGAAGACAAGAGTGCCTTCCTGCAGTGTCGTAGTTGACAGCAAAATCATCAATGTTTATGTAAAAAACCCCTACACAATACCTCCGAACCAGTTTAACCTCAGCCGCTTTGAATTCCTTACACCAGACTTTAATGTTACCTATGACAGGGCACAGGGCGCTGTGTGCGGCGACAATTCAGTCACTTACGGAGAAGCATGTGAGGGATATGGAGTATGCCGCTCATCTTACGGGTGCGATTACGAAAACAGAGTTTTTGACACGCCGGAACTGTGCAACGGATGCTCGTGCCCACAGGACACAAAATCTGAAAAAAACGGCTTTAGCTACTGCCAGAGCTGCAAAACCTGCGGGGACGGAGAATTAAACTGCAATGAAGAATGTGAAAACGGCACAAAGTCTTTTGGCAATATATGCAGGTTTGGGAGGGTTTATGACAGGGTTGATGTATGCTCAGCATGCGCATGGGAGGATGACGGGCCTTTTTCAGACGAGATTGTAGATGACTGCAAATGCGATTGCAACCAAGAGCAAAGCGGCAGCTGCGTCAATGGGAATTACCTTGAATTCAATTCTGATTATTATTCAGGATGCACTGAGGGCGAGTGCAATGAGTGCAGCTGCGCTGACACTTACACAAAAGACACTGACAATGACGGGACTGAGGACAAGTGCGAAGAAGAGCTTTGCGCAAACGGGATAGACGACAATGACAATGGATTTGTGGACGAAGGCAAGTGCCAGTGGTATTCATGCTCGCAATGCGGCTACGGCTTTTTCAATTTTTGCACAAGGACTGAATGCGCAAAATTCACGCAAGGCTGCTTTTTTTCAGAATACTCCACAAAAATTTTCAGCAAGCCCGGATATGAAACTGGAAGATGCAACACATGCGGCGGAGTAAGCTTTTGCAGCGAGTATGGAAAAGACTTGAAAACCTGCAACTCGGACCCGTGCGGGCTCGGAAAATGCAGCTATAACGGAACAGCCTGCTGCACTGATTCAGACTCGGACAAAATATGCGACTTGGGTGACAATTGCCCTGATATTTATAATGCCGGGCAGGAAGACGATGACAGAGATGGCAATGGAAACACCTGCGATGCCTGCCCAAATGAGCAGGCTCTTTTTACACCTCAAAATTTCACGGAAGGAAACTGCTCGGACGGCATTGACAACGACTGCGACAACCTAAAAGACTGTCAGGATTCCGATTGCAAAGGAATACTTGAATGCTGCCAGTCCTCAAAAGACTGCAGACAGGACAACTGCATACTTGAAAACTGCATAAACAACAAGTGCGACTACCTCGAAAGAAACCTTTGCGACAATTCAGAATGCAAAAAAGGCCAGTACTGCGACTTAAGCGGCAAGTGCACAAAAAAAGACGAGTCTGCCGAGATATGCCTGTTTTGCACAAATGACAATCTGCCGTCTGGCTATTCCAGGACAGTCTCTTTCGGAACTTTTTTCACAGAAAAATCAAAATCGAAGGAAACATTTTGCTGCGGAGATGAAGACTCTGAATACTACCTGTCAAACCCGAAATTCAGGAAAAGTGGCTGCTGCAAGTCCGGGACTGACTGCGTTGATGAAAAAGGAATCTGCCATTATTCAGGCGAATTATCAGTCAACCAATCCAGAATCTGCATTGATGGAAACTTCATTGACTGCGGACTAAACCAGACAGAGTGCATAAACCACAAGCAAACACTTCAATCAATAAAATGAGCAACAAAATACCAAGAAGAAATGCAATAATCATTGCCTATGCAATTCTATTGGTAATGGCAGTCTTATTGGCAATTCCAAAAGAATTTTATGAAAAAGCAGGCATAACCGGAAATGTCCTTGCGCAGGTTAGGATTGTAGGCGGAGCAGTGGCTCCGACTTTTGACCACAACATTTCAAATTTCACAATAAACCAGAGCGGCAACTTTGAGATTGACATAAACTGTTCCGACGTAGAGCCTTTTGATACAATAACCTATTCAACAAACTTCTCCGGATTTTCAATAAATTCAAGCACAGGACGGATAAACCAGACTGGGTTTAACCAGGAGTTTGTCAACAACAATACAATCCAGGTTACGTGCAGCGACGGAACACTTTCAACAAACCAGACATTTGTGCTGACAATTCTTGACGCCAACATGCCGCCTGTGCTTTCTGCAATAGGGCCCCAGATTGCAATTGAGGGAGTTTTATTCTCCCTCGATGTTGAAGCGTTTGACACCGACAACGATACACTGGTATACGGGGCGAACACTGCACTTTTCTCAATAGACACAAGTACCGGGCTGATTAATTTTACTCCAAGCTTTGCCCAAATCGGAAACTACACAATCAACATAACTGTATTTGACGGCGAGTTTTATGATCATGAAGTAATATCTTTTATCATAGTAAGGGGGGCATTTTGCGGCGACGGCTCCTGTGGGAGCGGCGAGGCCTGTGATTCATGCCAGGCCGACTGCGGCTCGTGTCCTCCCGGTTCAGGGCCGCCGCAGGAAGAAAGTTCAAGCGGCGGAGGCGGCGGAGGCGGCACTACTTCCAGTGTTGCATCGCCGCAGGCCAGGGCGCCTTTTTACAGGTGCGATGAGAAATGGGAATGCAGCGACTGGTCAGTCTGCACTGTTGAAAGCAGCCATGCAAGAAAATGCAAGGATGTCAACAAATGCAACACAAAAACAAAAAAGCCTTTTGAGATTGAAGCATGCGAATACCAGCCTACGTGCTTTGACGGAATACAAAACGGAAACGAGGAATACGTAGACTGCGGAGGAATCTGCGAGCCTTGCATAATTGCAAACTGCTATGACAAAATACAGAACCAGGATGAAACTGGCATAGACTGCGGAGGAATATGCAGGGCGTGCGAGATAGAGAAAGCTGCCAGGCCTCCTTTCATTGAGCTTCCTGCGGTTTTCAGGATACCAAAGCAGTTTCCCTGGATACTTGTTTTGCTTATGGCAATTTTGATAATATCAACAGTTACCGGAGACCAGGCTTATGTAAGGAAGCTGAAGAAAAAGAAGTTTGACGAGTTCAAGGAAAAATACACAAAGTATGCGCCAAAAAGAAAAAAGATTTACAGGCTTGTCTTTGACACAGCGCTAATAACCACCATAGCCTCTTTTTACATTTACTATTTTAGCGACAATGTGCCAAACATGCTGAGGTTTGCGTGGGCGCCCATTGCAGTCATACTGCTTGTGCCAATCGGAGTAGGAATGGTGATTGAGCATTATTCATACTATGAGTACAAAAAGAAGAAAAAGGAGGAAATGCTAAAACTCACGCATAAAAGAGAGATACTCCAGCTCATAAGCGTTGAAAACAAGCTTTTGGTTGAAACTGAAACTACAATAAAAAGCAAGCTTTACTCTCTTGCATTAAACCGGAGATTTGACAAATATCCACAGCTTTACAATGAAATAAACCAGCTGTATTCCGTAATCTCGCAGGTTCAAAAACAAAGAAACAAAAGAGTTGAACTGTCGGCAATCAGCTCGGAATACTATAAAAAAATCTGCGCACTCATAGATGACAGGCTCATGCACAAGCTGTCCAGGGACTATGGCGAGTTCACTTCAATAATCAAGACGCTTAAAACAATAAAGGACAAAATAAACTACAGCACCTCTGATTATGAGGAAAGCCTGATTTATGACATAACTGAGATTTCAAAGCCGCACATGAAAACAGTAATGGGCTCGTCAAGCGAGCTTACAGGGCTGTACAACAGGCTTGTTGACATTCACCATTACTTCAAAAACAAGCACAGCGAACTAAAAGAAACTGACGAGCTTGTTGCAAAATCCGAGCGCCTGTTTACAGAAAAGTTCGATGTATTTGTCAAGAAGGCATTGCTGCTTGAAATAATCAGGTCAGAGCAGGACTTTGCATCAGTATACAACCTGATGATAGACCTTTTTGACCATTACACGAAAAAACAGGAGCTTGGCAACAGGATCAAGAACTTATGATTTTTTCATTTCATTTGAACCTATATCAGAAATGAAATCCAGCTTTTCTTTTTCAATTGGATTAATGCACCCTTCATAATCCTCAAAATAACAGGCAAAGCTCTCTGCAAAATCCTCTTCCTTGCTGTATTTGGCATAAGGTGTCACAAAAGACGAGCTTTTCAGAAAAATATTTTCCCATTCGCTTTTCCTTTCTTCGCTTAAAATTTTCCAGGCGTTGTGCGCAAGCTCGTGAAGGAGCGTGTGCCTGTTTGTATTATCGCCGCTGTCTTTTATTATTATTGTGCCATTGTAATATGCTCCAAGCACATTTGCAGAGCACCCTGAAATATTGGGAGACGCGAGGAAATTCAGGTCCTCTTTTGACACATATATGTTTTTGACTCCAAGGAAAAATTCCCTGTTTGCAGTGTAAACTTCATTGACAATCTCCTGTATTCCGCCTTTTTGGCTTTTAGCCTCGCGCTCTGAAACATCCGATTTTGCATTGCTGTCCTGCAAAGAATTCATGTTTTTTAACGCGCGGCTAGTGTCTGAAACTTTCGGAATTAAAAGAATTGAAAAGAACAGCGAAAATAGAAAAATCAGGGAAATATGCCTTAGGCTGATATTTCCTTTTATTGCCTTAGGAAAACTCCCGTTCATATTCACTTAACACATTTTTTACAATCTCTGCATTTTCAAGCGCATGCGGAAATCCATTTTTTAATTCGTCAGCCTTTTGATAATTATTGTAAGCATTCTCCAAATCAGCCAAGTCGTTTTCCATAACTTTATTTTCTGATTCTTTTCCCCTGAATCTCTCAACCAGGGCAACTGCATAATCAAAATTGGCATTTGCATTATTCGGATCAAGCTCGACAAGCTTTGAAAAATATCTTATTGCATTGCCGTAATCCTTTTTTTCAAAATAAACAAGCGCTGCACTGTAATATGCCTTTGAATAGTCTCCGTTTATTTCAATTGCCTTATTGAAGCTTGACAGTGAATCTTCAGTTCTGCCCATCGAATGATAAGATACGCCTAAATTGTAATACCCTTCTGCAAAATTATCGTCGATATCAACACCTTTTTCAAAATATTTTACTGCACTTTCAAAATCTCCAGTGTTAAAATAATATTTTCCTGCCTCAAAATAAAGTGCTGACTGATTTTTTGAAATGAGAATTTTTCCTGACGCAAGAACAAAAGACGCTGCAATTATGAACAATGCTGCAACTGACAATCCAATAACAAGGCTCTTTTTTACCATACAAACCACCAAAAATAACCCTGTTTAAGTTGTATATAAGTGTTTTGTTTTATTTTTATTAAATGCAATCACAAATATTATATATCAATTCACGCTTAGCAGCAATATGCACACCTGCATAATAATGAATAAATCCGGGTACAGGACAAACATAAGAAAGCTTGCAGTTGACACTGCTCAAGCGAATGAAAAATCATGCTATATTTCTTTAAAGGACCCTTACAACATCGTCATTGAAATGCTTGAGCGGGCAGAAATTGAAGAGGAAAAGTTTGTTGTTGTCGAGGCCAATGACGAGGCGAGCGAAATAGAAAATATCAATTCAAGGACTTACGTGCTCCCGATTGAGGGCCTGTTCAACGTTTACCTGTTTTTTAGGGATTTGATAAAGACTGAAGGGATAAATCACGTGATTTTTGACTCACTTTCGGTTTTAATTGACAATCATTCGAACTTGCCGGTTAAATCCATGATGACAAACCTCATGCTTGAAATCGGCGCGCTTAAATGTTCAACGTCAATTGTTGTTTTGGACAACCACGCAAACCATGATGTTGTCGGCCACCTTTCCCCATTGTTTGCAAAGAATATTTATATGTAAATTAAGAGTATGGAAAATCCGTTGAAAATGAGGACTAAATATGCTGTCTGGCTTTGAGTTATCCTTGTATGCTCTATGGATATTTTTTCAGGGGGTTGATGTTTTGAAATTGGTATGGCTTATTTCTTTGCTATTAATAGTATTAATTTGTTATTCTATTCATCGATATAAACAAGAAAAACTTAAATTTCCGAAACATCTGTGGTTTTGGCTTATATTCCCTTTTATTTTGCCATTTATTTATGCTTTTTTAGGTAGTTGGTACTATAATACTGATAATGATTTTGTAGTAAAGATTTTATATGGGTTGATTTATTTAGATTTAGCTTATTCTATATTTTTGACCTTTAAGTTTAGAAGGTATTGGTTATTTATTGTATCAGTAACGGCTTTACTTATTCTACTAGCCGCAAGCGTGGGATTCGTTTCATTAATGTCAATAGCAAATGATTGGCTTTAATTTATTTATTCCATATTAAGCTAACTTAAACAGTGCATAAATTAAATAAGTTTATTAAACGAAATTATTTCTCCAAAACCTATGGAAAACCTTTTGCCTTTTGAAAGAACAAAAAAAGAAATACTTATCAGGGATGAAGAAGAAACAGACCCTAATCTTGGGCTAAATCCTCTTGACAGAAAAACTGATGAGATAGTAAACTACGGAATTGTAAATGTCGACAAGCCAAAAGGGCCGACGTCACATCAGGTTTCGGCATTTGTGCAGGACATACTCCATATCAGCAAAAGCGGGCACTCTGGCACTTTAGACCCCGCAGTCACTGGAATTTTGCCTGTAGCACTTGGGAGGGGCACCAGGATTGTGCAGGGATTATTGACTGCAGGAAAGGAATATGTTGCAATAATGCACCTTCACAAGAAAGTTGAAGAGGATAAACTGCGCGACTGTATAAGCAAGAATTTTTTGGGAAAAATAAGGCAGTTGCCCCCGATAAAAAGCTCGGTAAAAAGGCAGATGAGGACACGCTCCATATATTATTTTGACATTCTGGAAATTGAAGATCAGGATGTTTTGTTTAAAGTCGGGACTGAAGCGGGAACTTACATCAGAAAATTAATACATGACATCGGGCAAAAACTTGGAACCGGCGCTCATATGGCAGAGCTCAGGCGCACAAAAGCAGGGCCGTTTGATGAGTCAACGTCTTTTACGCTGCACGAGCTTATTGACGCGTACTATTACTGGAAAGAAGAGCAGAATGACAAGTTCATAAGGCAGGTAATCCAGCCAGTTGAAAATGGAGCTTCACACCTGCATAAGGTCTGGGTTTTTGACACTACTGTTGAAAGCCTTTGCCACGGAAGCGACTTGAAAGTCCCCGGAATAAGCAAGCTTCATGATAAAATTGAGAAAGAGCAGGCTGTTGCGATAATGACATTGAAAAATGAGCTTGTTGCAATCGGCACATCCAAAATGACCTCCCGGGAAATGATGCTTGAGCGCGGAATTGCAGTTGTGACAGAAAAAGTTTTCATGCTGCCTGGACTCTATAAAATAACTTAAATCACATCTTCTCAAGAACATCTATTCCGAGCAAATCGAGCCCGTTTTTAATAACATGCCTCACCGCAGTTATCAATATTATCCTTGCTTCCATCAATCCTTTTTCAGACTTTAGAATATTATGCTGATGATAATACTCGTTGAATTTCTGGGCAAGCGAATAAGTGTATGACGCAATTAAATGCGGCCTTAACTCATCAGACGCTTTTTGGATAACACCTGGAAAAGAGGCGATTTTGCTTATTATCTCGTGCTCATCTTTTTCATTTAATAAACTCAGGTCAATTTTTTTTACATCAATTTTATTTTTGAATTTTTTTAAAATGCTCGAGATTCTTGCATACGCATATTGTATGTATGGTGACGTCTCGCCGTCAAATGATAATGACTGCTGCCAGTTGAACACAACATTTTTTTCAGGGCTTACCCTTAGGATGCTGAACTTGACTGCACCGTATGCAATTTTTTTTGCAGATTTTTCATCCGCCTTGCCATACCTTTTTTTAATTTCTTCCGAGGCTTTTGACACTGCTTCTTTCATGAAATCTTCCAGCAGAACAAGGTTGCCTTTTCTTGTCGACATTTTTCCGTCGTCAAGCAAAATAAAAGAGTAGTGGATAGCCCTTGGAGATTTTATCTTCAGCTCCTTTAATGCGGCGGCAATCTGCTCCTGGTATGCCTTGTGATCCTCGCCAAGAACTACAATATTTTCCCCTCTTGACGCTTTTTCTATGTTGTATGAAATGTCCCTTAAAGGATACATTGATGTGCCGTCTGCCCTCGTCAAAACAAGAACAGGAACTTTTACTCCAATTCCGTACCCTTTCTGGTCCAACACCCACCTATTAAATCCGTCGACAAAAAGTTTTCCTGTTTTTTCAAGCAGCTTTAGAGACTCTTTTGTCTTGTCACTCCAAAGATACTTTGATTCATAGTCAAACACATCATATTTTATTTTCAGCTCAGAAAGTATTTTTTGCTGGCCTTTTATGCAAACATCGACTATATTCTCGAATTTTTTTCTTATTTTCTTGTCGCCGTTTTCGAGTAAGTTCAAAAGCTCAAGCACTTTTTTTTCAAGCTCGGGATTTTCCTCGATTTTCCTGTTTATGCCGATGTAGATATTTAGTAAGTCGCCAAAAGTTATTTTTTTCATTCCTTCTGAGCCAAGGACAAGCATTGCAATCTGTTTTCCGACGTCATTTACAAAATAGTGGACTTCCACTTCATAATCCTGAAATCTCAAAATTCTTGCAAGAGAATCGCCTATCAGCGCATTTCTTGCGCGTCCGACGTGAGGTGATGCGTTTGGATTTATGCTTGTGTGCTCTAGTATTATTTTTTTATTTTTTCCGGAAGATGAGGAGCCATATTTTTCTTTTTCATCAATCACCATTAGCAAAACTTCTTTTGCAGCCTTTTCCCTGCTTACAAAAAAATTCAGGTACGGCCCTGCGACTTTTATGCCGCTTATGAACTTGTCGGGAGAAAATTTTTTGCTTAATTCTTCTGCAATCTGGTTTGGGGGCTTTTTCCATTCTTTTGAGAGGGTAAAGCACGGAAATGCAAAATCGCCCATTTCAGAATTTGGAGGAACTTCTAATTGTATGTTTTCAAGCTTGGTTTCTTTTTTCAAAAATTCTATAATCCTTTCCCTGAATTCTTCCATTTGCTTTGATGAAAAACAGAATGATTTAAAGGTTTTGGTCTGTACTTGTAAATAGATAAATTTATTATATTTAATTGAGAACCATTTTTAAAATGAATGGTATAATAGATGAGAAACTTTTCAGGCCATTAAGTGGTTTTTTGATAAATCAAACTCCAGACCTTAACAGACTGGAAGAATCAATTCTTGAATTAGGAGTTCCAGAGAGGAGGGTCAGGAGATCTAGACTACAAAGATACGCACAACTTCATAATTATAGAGCTTTTGTTTTGGAGTTTTACATAAAATCGCTTTTGGGTCAATACTCCGAGATTGATGAATCCTTTGTTCCTTTTCCCCATCAGTTTATGAAATTTGAAAATGGCTTCGAATTATTTACAAATAAATGGGGTAACATAACATTTTATAGCGAAGAATTTACTAAAATAGAAGGAGAATTGGATGCTTTGTGGGAATTTCACATTTCTGAATTAATAACTCCAATAATTTTTGAAATTACTTATGGTCAAAATGCTCACGAGTCCGAAAGATTTAGTCGTATTTCAAAAAAAATAGAACTTGTCTCTATGTTATACGAAGATCCTTGTCTTTGCAAAGTAAGATTCAAAAAAGGAGATGAGGAACCTGGCCTTTATGAAAGAATGAACGGAATTTATAGAGAAATCATAATCCCAAAACAAGACTTAGATAGTTTAGCAAGAAACCTTTGGAATAAGGCCCCCCAATACGAAAAAGTTAATTATTGAAAATCATCCAATCAGGTCTTTTATCTTTAGAATTTTCAAATTGAATTTTTTTGCCATCTTTTTCAGCTCAGGCAGCTTGGCCATCTTGCCGTTTTTTCCGATAATCTCGCATATTGCTGCAACCGGCTTTAAGCCGGAAAGCCTGCAAAGCTCAAGCGAGGCTTCGGTATGGCCTTTTCTTCCTTTTAAACCTTTGTCGTCGCATTTTAGGGGAAAAACATGCCCCGGCTTTAGAAAATCCCGGGAACCGGATTTTGGATTTGAAAGCGCAAGAATTGTTTTTGAACGGTCAAATGCAGAGATTCCAGTTGTCGTTTCGTGCCTGTAATCAACCGGGATTGTAAAAGCGCATTTTGTAAATTCAGTATTGTATTCAGTCATTAATGGGAGATTTAGCTCCTCAAGCCTTTTTGGCGTCATCGGCACGCAGATAAGGCCTCCTGCCTGCTTTATCATGAAATTGACTTTTTGCGGAGTTATCTTTTCTGCTGCAATGACCAGATCGCCTTCATTTTCGCGCGCCTTGTCATCTATTACAATTAC
>DATDOM010000043.1:0-15346 GCA_035293285.1 Candidatus Nanoarchaeia archaeon
GCAGACAGTTACTGAAACCGGAACTTTTTCAAGTGTAAGCTTCTTGTCTGTCTTGTTTTTGTAGTCCACCTTTCCGTCTTCATATTTTGGAAATCTTGTGTTCATTATAGCCGCAAGCGCGCCCAAAGCTGCTGCGTCAAACAAGTTTCCCGCATCATTAATTGTGCAGATGTCTATAACAACCATCCAGATTTTTTCCTTTGGGCTTATGCAGAGCTTTTTAAAATCAAGCGCCTTGCTTTCCCTTATTCCACGGTCGACAACTCTTGCAAGTTCTATTGCCTGTATTTGAGGCGGCCCCGATTCAAACTCAGGGCTTGATAATGGCAGGAGTTCTGCTCCAACAATTATCGTTCCTTCATCAGGCGTGTCTGGATACGGGTTTCCAACTTCAAGCTTTACGCCGACTAAAACTTCAGTCTCGCCTATTGTGACCCGTGCTGAGCCTTCGGCAGTCTTTACTACACCAGTTTCTACCTTGATTGGGCTTCTGTATTCAGTAAGAGCTCTTCCGTCAAGCCTTGTGCCAGCGTTAAGCAGTCCTACTATGTGGTTTCTTAGTTCTCGGTCCATTACTCATCAGCCTCGTGATATTTTTCCTTAAGCGCCTTTTTCTGCACTTCATAAATATCCATGCATACCTTCTTTCCCATTTCCATTGCCCTCATCAATTCCTCTTTTGTGACTTCGCCGTCCATTTGCAAAAGCGATAGCTTGCCTGAGTTAGGCATTAACGCAATTGGAATGTCTGCAACAGGCCCTTCTGGATAACTCTCTTCAGAATAATCCAAGTCAACAAGTATCTTGTCAGTTACTTTTCCAACAGATATTGCGCAGACAAGGTCTCTCATTTCAAGGCCAGCGTCAGCTAGCGCCATTGATGCTGCGCAAATTCCTGCGCATCTTGAGCCCGCTTCAGTCTGGGGGAGCTCGATAAAAACATCCACAACTGAATTTGGGTATTCATCAAGATTCAATACAGGCAAAAGAGCTTTTTCAGTAACGTATGAAATTTCTTTTGACCTTCTTGAGCCTCCGGGCCTTACTCTTTCGCCCGAGCTTGAAAAAGGCATCATGTTGTAACTGCATCTCAAGATTCCTTTTGATGGGTCCTGCAAGAACTTTGGATGTAAGTTTCTTGGCCCGTATACAGCAGCATATGCCCATGTGTTTCCTATCTTGAACATTGCGCTACCGTCTGCCCTTTTGATGATTCCTACTTTTGCTTCAATCGGCCTTGCTTCGTCAAAGGCCCTTTTGTCCAGTCTTTCTTTGTATGTCATTTTATTTTTCACCTTGATTCTTCCGAATTGTTATCATTATTATTACTGCTAAAGCTTGGAAGGTTTTTGGATTCAATTACCAGATAATCATTTATTTTATCTGTAAGCCCGCTTATGTGGCTTTCCTTCTCAATCTTTCTGATTGTCTTGATTGCAAGCAGTTCGCTTTGCGGCCCTCCTTGTATCCAGATAAGCCCGTTTTGGCCGACAGTTATGTTGCAGCCTGTAGCGTCCTTTATCATTGAAACCATTGAGCCCTGCTTGCCGATTATTCTTGGCACTTTATGAGAGTCTGCCTCAATTATTCTTCCGCCTTTTAGTTTTCTTAATCCAGGTCCTTTCATTGTCACGTCCACTAGCTTTTGGCTTGTAACGTTTACAATCTTACACACCATGCTATCGCCTAAATCAAAATATTGGGTCAGGTTTGCTCCCCTCTGGATAAAATCAGAAGTTGCATCTTTTAATGAAAGCATTGCTGAATATGCCGAATTTGTATCAAGTCGCCATCCGCTAAAGCCGACATCAATTACCTTGCATATTATCGTGTCACCTGTTTTTGGAATATACCTTCCAGATAGTGGAATTAATTTTATTGTCCTTCCATCAACTGATGCAAGTCCTAGCCTGTTTGCCAGTATCTTGTCACCGTTTCTGTATGTTCCCATTCCAGGCAACACTTCCATTCCTACTGCAAGCACTTCTCCCGGGACTGCAACTTCTTTATCCTTAATTTCTATTTTTGACATTTTGTTTTTCACCTCAACGGTTTCGTCCGTTGACACCGAGAAACTTTTTTCTAAAAAGTTTCATCAAAAATGTACCATCTTCGATGGCACAAATATCTGTCAACAGTTTATTTTTTATTGTAATGTTAACTATTTGTATTTATCCTCAATTGATATTCTATCACTCTCTTATCCAAAGGTATTAAATCAGCATACATTTGAATGAACCTAGCCGCAAAACCTAATGCTTCCTGCTCATAACCAACTTGAGCTAGTGCCAGAATTTCACCTTGGGTTTTTATATAATGTTCTCTTTTTCTGTCGTAAGGAACACCACTTGAAGAAAAGTTGCCTTGTTCAGCAAAAAGACATTCAATAGCCCTCATTCTTACATCTAACCCTAGGACATCATCCCCTACAGTATCTCTATCAAGCATATCCCCAATTTGAGTAATCAATACATCGGGTTCTAATATTATTTCTAACATTTGTTTCACTTTTGATATTTTAATTATAAAATTCAATTTTTATCATTTTACTTTGAGTATCTTGCTTTCAAGATTGCCGTGGCAGATCTTGTTAAGCTTGTCGTACATGTCGTTTTCCATCCCGCCTGGAATTTCAACAACACATGCCCAAATTCCATTGTCCTGCCAGTCCTCGCGCAAAATTGTGCCAAAGCTTTTTACTGTGGCGTAGCATTTTGGCGCGTATTCAGGCGTTATTTTTAGCGCAATTTCCTTGATTTCAAACTTTATAGGAAGCACGCTTCTTATTTTTTTGAGCGCCTCCTGAACCTGCTCCTGAACAGGCATAAACTCGTCCACATGATATTTTGCCTCATCAATTGCATTCTCAATCCTTTGCGGCGGATGAGGCAAATGAGTTCTTGGGTCAACGCCGTTTCTGTGTATGATTGAAATTATCTGCCTTCTTTTTTCTTTCTTTAAGTTTTCGCGGTATTCCTGCGTCAGCTGGATTTCTCCTTTCTGGATTATTATTTTTGCAACTTCTTCAACGTCGCTTGTCCCAAAAAGGCTTTGCATCTCGTGTTCAGATGCCTTAAGGCCTTTTCTTGCGTCAGAAAATATTTCCATTGCTGCAAGCAAGTCGTGCTTGTCAACAGTTTTGCCTTCCCTTACAGCAAGGGCACTATTGAGGTCAACCAGAATTTCAAAATGCCTTCCCTCCTTATGCATCCTTGCAATTATCGCATTATCTACATTTACCATTTTAAATTAAACAAAAAAAATCAATTTATTTTTTCACCGGTTTTTTGTCATCTTTTATTTCGGACGAGACCTTCTCGATTTTTGCCTTTGGAATCCTTGTGAACTTTTTTTCAACGGTTTTTATGTAGGCTGCGTCAATCCTGTCAACATTGAAGTTTTCTCCAAGTATTCTTTTAAGAGCCTTAAGTGAAAGCTTCAGGCCGTCTTCAATTGCCATAGTCTGCTTGTATTCACTGTGCAAGATTTCCTCAACTTCAACTTCACCTTCGCCTATTGCCGTTGCAAGGTACTGGAAGTAAATTCCAATCGGGTCTGTCTCAAAAAGTTTTGGTGTAGTGTCATCAATTCCTGCTACAAGTATTGAAACTCCAAACGGCCTTAAGCCGCCGCTTTGGGTGCATATCTGCTTCATGTCGCAGATGTCTTTTACAATTGTCAATGTGTCAACTTCTGAATCATAAGTTACCCTGTTTTGCTGGGCTTTTACCTGTGCCCTGTCTATCAAAACTCTTGCGTCGCTCAAAATCCCTGATGCTGAAGCTCCAATATGCTCGTCAACTTTCCAGATTTTTTCAACAGATTCAGGAACAACCAGTGAATCAACCACTCTTTTATCGGCAACAAGCAAAACTCCGTCTGTGCAAACAATTCCTATTGCTGTTGAGCCCTGCCTTACTGTCTTCTTTGCGTATTCAACTTGTAATAATCTTCCGTCGGGGCTAAACATTGTTATTGCCCTGTCATACCCCATCATCTGATGCTGCATTGGTTGCATATTTTACACCTCAAATCGTCTATTTTTATTATTCTTTTTATTTTTTAAGCATTCAGCCTTCGCACGGCTTCGTTTAGGACGCCAGTCACTTTAAGGCTTTTGAAAATTACTTCACTGCCGTTTATGCTTTTGCATAATGCCAAGGCGGATTTTAATTCATCCACACAAAGGTGGCTCACTTTTATTATTCCCATCTGCAAATTTGGATTCCACTTGTCTTCCATTGGGATTATTCCAGCTTTTGCCAGGCCGATAACGCCAGTCAGGTTATGCAAGCTTGAAAAAATTGCATTTTCCACAAGTTTAAAATCGTCGATTTTGCTTTTTGAAATGATCTCAAATGCCAAATAACGCTTTTTCTCCCGTAAGCTTGGTAATAGTGGCTTTAGTTTTGTCTTAACCATATCTAAAATTGAGAAGTAAAATCTTTATCTTTTTTATCTTCCTTCTCTTCTCTCTGTTAAGCTGATGTATTCTTCCATACTATTTAAAGTTTGTGGAAAAGATTAATTTCTTTTGATTCTAAACTTATTAAATCCGCTCCGCATAGATTGGCGGCCTGCATTGGGCCGCTTTTATTATAACACAACCCGTTGCATTGCGGGTGATTGCCTTTGATTTGATTTTGAAAATAAAACAACAATTTTCGCCCAAATGCAGGCGAATATGCTGATTGGATAATCCATGTATGCCGAGCTAATGGCGAGGCCTATCTATGCCAAGGATTTAGAATTTCCAATATACCTAATAGTTTAGTGAAGATTATAGGGTATTGAGTTCCATTAAACTCCAATCATTTAATCTCTTTTTCTGAGATAAAGAAAAAATATCCTACAACAGAAAATATTGCAATTGGAGCAACCCAAGGGTGGATTTCAAATCCAAAGCTGTCGAGCAGCATTATCACTGCAACAAGGAAAATAGAATACATCGCGTGGCTCTTGAGGCTCCTTATCTTTGGAATCAGCTTCATGTTTTTTACCGTAAGATGCCTTACAACAAGGGCTCCAAGCCCGTTTCCAACAAGGATGAGCGGAATTGAGAAAGTGAATGCGAATGCTCCTGCAATCCCTTCTATTGAGAAAATGGCATCAACAATTTCAAGATAAGTTATTTTTCCTGAATCAGAAAGCCTTTTTGATACTGCCCTCCCGTGCATTTCTGTACGCTTCCTTATTTCAATTATGACATAAAATACAAATGAGCCCACGAGAACGCTAAAAGCCATGGCGTCGCTTGTCAGCATTGAAAAGTAAACCATGGCCCCGATAAACAAAAACGAGGATAAATGGAATACTGACGTGCTGATGCCGTCAAATCTTCTTTTTTGCGAAGGCGCCCCTGACTCCAAAAAAGCCCAGTGAAGAAACAATAGGAAAAGAAATGTGCCTGCTCCTGCAAGAAGCACGTGCGAAGTGTCCTTTATGGAGTTTATTGCAACCGAGTCATTGCTGAATATGGAAGTGAATGCGTCCCAGGGCCCGATTGAGGAGGAGCTGATCCACAAAATCAGCCAGGGAAGGAGTCCCCTTACCACAAACACCGCAAAGAAAATCCCCACAATCAAAAACCATCTTCTTGATTTTTTCTGCATTGTGGACAAAACTTCGGCATTGATTATTGCGTTGTCCACGCTGTTTATAATTTCAAACAGAGAAAGCCCTGCTACAATCAGGATTATAGTCAAAACATCCATAAAATAACCACCAGTTGCTGGTAATATTAATTATTTTTGATTTTCGGAAGAAATTAATCTGAATTTTATGAAATATGGCTGATTCTTCGGCTATCGTTTCATCAATCCAAGAACTTCATTCTTTTTTTGCTCCATAAGTTCAGAAGTAGTCGCTTCAAGATTGAGCCTTAAAAGTGGTTCTGTGTTGCTCATCCTTACATTAAACCAAAAGTCCCTGAATTCGATTGAAATCCCGTCAAGCTTTGAAATCTTTACAGGATTCTGTTTTTTGTAAATTGCCTCAATCTCGTCAATCTTGGCCTGCTTGTCATGGACTTCTGCATTTGTCTCCTCAATTGTGTGATAAACCCGAAATTCGTCCAAAAGAGAGGACATTGGCTCCTTTGCCTGTGAAATAATTTCTGAGACTATGAGGCTTGCAATAATCCCTGAATCCGCGCAGTAGTTTTCCTTGAAATAGTAATGCGCTGAATGCTCGCATGCAAAAATCGATTTTGTCTTTCGCATTGTGTTTTTGATAAAAGAGTGCCCGACCCGTTCAAGAATAGGAGTCCCTCCAAATTTCTTGATAGTATCTAAAACAATGCGGCTGCAGACAACATTACGAATTACTTTCTGCTTTTTCTTTTTTGAAAGAAGCGTCTTGATAATCAGCGCTGATGTCAAAGAGCTGTTCACGACATTTGCTTTTTCATCAACAAAGAAAATCCTGTCAGCATCACCGTCAAAAGCCATTCCAAAGTCGCATTTTTCTTTCTTTACAGTTTCCTGAAGCTTCACAAGGTTTTCATACTTTGAAGGGTCTGCAAGGTGGTTTGGAAAAGTGCCGTCAAGCCTGAAATATAATGGGACTATCTTCACAGGCGTGTTTTTGTAGACAAGCGGAATTATCTTTCCTGCCATCCCGTTGCCGGCGTCAACTGCAATTTTCAGCTTGCTCAGCTTTTTTGCGTTTATGAATTTATGAACGTGTTTGACATATTCCTTAAGTATGTCTTTATTTGCTATTTTGCCTTTTTTTGATGGCTTTTTGAACTTGTTTTCTTCAATTATGGTTTTTATCTGTTTTAACCCCGTATCTTCATTAATTGGCACAGCGCCTGCTTTGCAAAACTTTAATCCGTTATACTTAGGAGGGTTATGCGACGCTGTAAACATTACGGCAGGCTTATTTAGAAATCCAGAGGCAAAATATACTGCATCAGTGCAGACCTGCCCTATATAGGTTACATTTGCACCCTGAAAAGCTACTCCTTTCATGAAAGCATTGCTTAATTTTGGCGAAGAAATTCTCATGTCTGTCCCCACAACTACATCTTTGCACTTTAGAAACTGGACAAATGCGCGTCCGATTTTATAACAAGTATCTTCATCAATAGTCTCTTTATAGACTCCCCTGACATCGTAAGCCTTGAAGATTTCGACAAGCATCCAAAAAATACGGAGTTACGTTTTTATAAAGATTGCGATTTATTATGCCTTCATTTAACCCTTTTTCAAAAAACCTCTTTAAAAGCCCTATATAAACAAACGACTAAGAAAGTAAAAATCAAATATTTTGTCGTCTATAATAGAAAGCTTTATATATAACATATTACTACTTCTTTATAAATCTTGTTAAACGTGTCGAGCACACGCTAAAAAAACAATTCACTTTCATTATATAAAATTTTCGGGGGAAAAAGGGGTTTAGGTTACGAGAAATACTAGCTCTAACCTTTTTCAAAAGTTGGATGATTATAAACTTAGGCGGGTGAACAACAATGGCAGATTTAGTCAAGAAATGTCCTGAATGCAGCGGAATAAACTTATCCTGGAACAGGGACAGGGGAGAAATCATTTGCAGAGACTGCGGTCTGGTCATCGAAGAAAAGATGGTGGACTTTTCGCAGGAGTGGCGTGAATTTGATTCTGAAGAAGGCGAGAAGAGAAGGAGAAGCGGAGCTCCTATGACTTACACTCAGTATGACCAGGGACTTGGAACTGAAGTAGGCCAGAAAGCAGATTTACTAAAACTAGGCGGAAAGGACAGAAACAAGTTCTTTAGATTAAGAAAATGGCAGTACAGGATTTCAACTGCAATTGAAAGGAACCTAAAACTGGCTCTTGCAGAACTAAAAAGAGTAAGCTCATACCTGAAATTGCCTAAGTCAGTTGAAGAAGAATCAGCAAGGATTTACACTTTAGCAGTTCAAAGAGGCCTGGTACGTGGCCGTTCAATGGAATCAGTTGTAGCAGGCGCATTATATGCAGCCTGCAGAAGGCATGATGTCCCAAGAACACTTGACGAATTAAGCGAAGCTTCCGGAATTGAAAAGAAGGAAGTTGGAAGAACTTACAGGTTCGTGACAAGGGAACTTGGCATCACAATTTTGCCTTCAAACCCTGCTGATTACATCGCAAGATTCGCTTCAGCTTTGAAACTTTCAGCAGAAACCCAAAGTAAATCAATCGAGATTTTGGAACAGGCCCAGAAAGCTGAATTGACTTCAGGCAGAGGCCCGACAGGAATTGCAGCTGCAGCTTTATATGTCTCAGCTTTGATTCATGGCGAGAAAAGAACTCAAAGGGAAGTTGCTGACGTTGCCGGAGTTACTGAAGTTACAATCAGGAACAGGTACAAGGAACTTTTGGACGAGCTTGACCTTGAAAGCGAGATAAAGAAGACCAAGAAAAAGAAGAAAAGGTAAGCTTCTTTTTTGTTTTATTTTTTTCTAATTTTTTAGCTGTTTTTATTTGCCTTCCCTTAGCAAATCTTCGAGTTCTGCATTAAGTTCAGGATATTTTCTTCTGGTTTGGATCCCCTGAACAAAGTTTCTGGTAGGCCTAAGAGGTCGTTTTATTGATTTGGGCATTAATGTAAACAAAGAAAATGGGAAATCTGACATTATACGGTCCACCCTGCCGGCGTCTTTTTTTTCAGTTGATACTTCCGGGAAGTGTTTGTTATGGTTAATAAGATGCTGAGATTCTACATAGCCCTCTTCCTTGTGTTCCCATGTAATTGACTTCTTGTGTTCTCTGTAGAACATCGAAACAAAAGGAGAATAGCTGATTCTGAAGTTGCCTTTAAGCGCAGCCTCAACTGAAGAAATTGACATGTCTCTGTCTTCACCAAGCGAAAGTCTTGGGTCAAAAACGCCTTCCTGGCCATATTTTTCTCCCACATGCCCCCTTAAGTACCTCAAGAAATCAATATCCCACATTACAGTATGGTGATTAAAATAGTAAAAATTTTCCGGGATTAAAACATGCCCTTTAAGCTCAGCGCCTTTTTCAAGTTTTCTCATCTTTCCTTTTTCACTAAAATCCATTTTATCAGTGTAGATAAATCCATTTCCAAGCTGTGCCATCCTGAGCATTATGCTGTTATATGTCAGCAAGTCATCAGAATGAAGAAAAGTAACTGATTCCATTTCATCAGCTTCCTTTCTGGTCATTATTTCATGTTTTTTATCCAAAATGTATCCTATTCCAGTGTTTAACGGATTGGAAGCCGTATTGATTTCGCCTGATTGTTTTTCTCGCCTTACATATCTTGCTCTTGGGTCGTTTAAATCATTTACAAAAGAAGAAACATCCTCAGGAGAGCCGTCATCCACAATGAGATGCACTAATTCAGAATAGGTTTGCCTCCTTACGCTTTTGGCTGTCTGGTAAAGCAAATCAAGCCTGTTGTTTGCTTTGGTTGCATAAACCGGAGTTATTATTACTGAAGTCATACAGAGAACAAGATTAAACTGAGGTTTATAAATCTTATCATTTTAACTACTTTTTAGTAGTGTTAAATGGCATCCTCTAAATCACTTGAAATAGAAGACAGTTTTCTCAAAATTCACAATCTTATTATTCTTTACCTTGACACCTTCTTTTTTGAGCATCATAATTTTCTTCTTTATTGCATCACTTTTTGTGTTAGTCGTTCCCATAAAGCCGCCGATTTTTCCGCCTGATGAAACAACTCTATGGCATGGAACCGCTGGGGCATAAGGATTGCACCTCATTGCGCTTCCGACTGCGCGATACGCTCTAGTCCCAAGCCTATTTGCAAGAATCTTGTATGTTGTTACTTTTCCTTTAGGGACTTTTCTTAAAAGGGAATATATTTTTTCATTGAATGAATTGATTTGCATGAAAAAAGAATAGCAGTTTTAGAATAAATAGTTTTCCTTTCAGGCTAGTGGCATATCGCATACAGGAACGCACTTATTATTCTCACATTTAACATCAAAGCATGCAATGCAGCTGTAGACACAGTTTGATTCATAATTATCAATCAATGATTTTATCCTGCTGGCTTCGTTCTTGTTTACATAGCTGTAGCAGCCAAATGGGCATTTTGACCCTGTGTCAATGCAATCTTCTTTTGTGTTGCAGAAATTCGCTTTTTCAATTTCCTTGTTTACTGAAGACCCTGTATTGGAGCAGGAATTAATTAAGAGTATTAAACTAACAAAATCAAACAAAACTTGTTTATTCATAAAATTTCAAAATTTTAATAGTATAAATATATTCTGGTTCATTTAATACCAAATAGTTTAAATACAATAAAAAGAAATAACAAACAATGGAATACAAAAAAATAAAGTTCCCGCAAGATGAATCTGCTCACGATTGCATCATAGAATGGTGGTATTTTAACGGAAACTTAGAAGACAAAAAAGGAAACAAATATGCATTTATGCACTGTTTTTTTAAGGCTGACTCGTCAAGGGCAAATATCCCGCTCCTTACAACTCCGTTTAAAACAGTTTATTTTGCCCATTCACTCATTACAGACATAAAAAACCAAAAATTCTATCAGTTTGTTAATCCAATTTCAATTATTTCGCTCGACAGTTTTTCTCACCCAACCCTTTTCATAAATTACGCCAACCCTTCAATTAAAGGGTACCTTAACAATTCAATTGAAAATACCAATAAAAATGAGTATGTTCTAAAGACAAAGGAGCTTAATCTTAATTTTGTGTCTCTAAAAAAACCGCTTTTAGAAGGCGGCAAAGGATTTTTAGAATTGGGAAGTGATTCAACTTATTATTACTCTCTTACAAATCTTAAGACAAATGGAAGAATTAACGTGGGCGGAGAATGGATTGAATTAAGTGGAAAATCCTGGATGGACCATCAATGGGCTGATGTTCAGTACAAATCCAATAAATGGTCGTGGTTTTCAATCCAGCTTGAAAATGACATGGATATTGTCTGCTTTGAATACGCTGCAGTTAAAAAAAAGCAGTACCTTGCAAGCGTTTCACACAAAGACAGCAGCCAAAAGCATTTTACAAAAGTAGAAATGACACCGCTGGATTATACCTGGACAAGTGACAGAACAAATGCAGTTTACCCATTGGCGTGGGAAATAAAAATACCAGAGGCAAAAATATCGCTAAAAATAAAGTCTCCGGTAAAAAACCAGGAAGTAAACTTTGGAATGATTAATTACTGGGAAGGCCCTATAGAAATAAAAGCCGAAATTAACGGCAAGAAAACCATGGGATTGGGATTCATGGAGCTTGTAGGGTATGCAGCCAATTACACAAAAATAAAATTCTTAAAAAACACGTTTGAAGAATCCATCCAAAAATTGCGCGACATAGAAATGGGTATTTAGTTAATCCTTTTCTTAAGCTCCTCAACCCTGTCTCTATAATAAATCGCTGCCTCGAAATTAAGATCATTTGCAGCCTTCTCCATTGCTTTTGTTAAAGTGCTGATTTCTTTTGGAATGTGGCTTTTAGGAATGCTCTTGACGTCAGTCATCTCAACCTGCGCCTCAGAAATTGGCTTTATGATTGTAGTTGGAGTTATCTTGTTTACCCTGTTATACTCTGACTGTATTTCCCTTCTCCTTTTTGTTTCCTTTATTGCCTTCTTTATTGAGTCAGTTTCTTTGTCAAGATAAAATACGACTTTTGAATCAAGGTTCCTTGCAGCCCGTCCAACAATTTGGATTAATGAAGTTTCATTTCGCAAAAATCCTTCTTTGTCAGCATCCAAAATTGCTACAAGCGAAACCTCAGGAAGGTCAATTCCTTCCCTCAAAAGGTTGATTCCTACAAGAACGTCAAACTTTCCAAGCCTTAACTGCCTTAGAAGTTCATCTCTTTCAAGAGTCTCAATCTCTGAATGAAGATATCTTACCTTAATGCCTTTTGCTCCCAGGAATTCAGATAATTCCTCTGCCATCCTTTTTGTCAAGGTTGTAACAAGCGCTCTTTGCTTTCTCTTTACAACGTTACCTATTTCTCCAATAAGATGGTCCATCTGCCCTTTTATTGAATGAATTTCAATAACCGGGTCAATTAGTCCAGTAGGCCTTATAATCTGCTCAACAATTTTCTTTGAAACTTTTTTCTCGTATTCAGCTGGCGTCGCCGAAACAAAAATAGTGTTGTCAAGGTATTTTTCAAATTCCTCAAATTTCAAGGGCCTGTTATCAAATGCGCTTGGCAATCTAAATCCAAAGTCTATCAATGCCTGTTTTCTTGACCTGTCTCCTTTATACATCCCATGTGTTTGAGGAATTGTCTGGTGGCTTTCATCAATTACAAGGAGAAAATCATCAGGAAAATAATCAATCAGTGTATAAGGCGGCTCGCCCTTTTTCCTGCCGTCAAAATGCCTTGAATAATTCTCAATTCCCTTGCAGTAGCCAAGCTCTTCAATCATTTCAAGGTCAAACTTCACTCTTGTCTTTAGCCTGTGGGCAATTAAAGGGTCGCTTATTTTTGGCAGTTCTTCTTCAAGCTCTCGCTTGATTAGTGCAATTGCCTTTTTTGTGATGTCAGAATCAGCAACGAAATGCCTTGCAGGAAATAAGTGATAATAATTCAGTTTTTCTTTTAAGTTCATGTTGTATTTATCCAAAAAACCCATCCTTTCTATTTCATTTCCAAGTAATTCGATTCTTAAGATATCCTCAGAATAACCTGGAATTACATCAATTATGTCACCTTTAACCCTAAAAGTCCCTGGAATCAAAATCTCCTGCCTTTCATACTGCTCTTCAAGAAGTTTTTTGATTAATTCTTCGCGGGATATTTTTTGCTTGACAGAAAGCCTTTGAGACATGTTCCAGAATTCATCAGGATTTCCTAACGCAAATATACAAGAGACTGATGCAACAATTATTGTGTCGTTTCTTGACAGCACTGCCTCAGTTGCAGACATCCTCATCTGCTCAATTTTTGCATTCACTGCCATGTCCTTTTCAATGTAAGTGTCAGTTGCCGCAACATAAGCCTCAGGCTGGTAATAATCATAATAAGAAACAAAATATTCAACTCTGTTGTTTGGAAACAATTCCCTGAATTCCTGATACAACTGCTTTGCAAGCGTCTTGTTATGCGCAATCACTAATGTTGGCTTGTTTATTTTTTCAATCACATTTGCCACAGTAAAAGTTTTTCCTGAACCAGTTACTCCAAGTAAAACCTGTTTTTTATTCTTGTCTTTATCCAAAAGCCCTAGAGTTAATTCCTTTATCGCCTTTGGCTGATCCCCCTTTGGGCTGAATTTTGATACGAGCTTGAAATTGCCTTCCAGTTTTTTATTCTTCATTGAGCATTACCTTTGAGCGTATGTTTTTATGAAGCCTTTGCGCAAACCTATGTGCCTCGTTTCTTATCTGGATTAATAAGTTTAACCCTAAGGATTGTTTTGAAATTGGAAGCGGGAATGACAAACCTGGAACAAAAACTTCCTCAAACTGCTTTGCAAGCGCAATTATCGGTATTTTGATTTCCAATGATTTTAATGATTCAAGCGCTGAACTCAACTGCCATTTTCCGCCGTCAATCACGATTAAATCCGGCATTTCCGCATTCTCTTCCTTTAATCTTTTGTATCTCCTGCTTACAACTTCAGCAATTGACTCAAAGTCATTTACTCCTTGAACTGTTCTTATCTTAAAGTGCCTATAATTCTTTTTATCCGGCTTTCCATGCCTGAATTGCACCATTGAGGCAGTAGTTGAAGTTCCTGAAATGTGTGCAATATCGAAGCATTCGATTATATTCGGCACTGCGTTTAATTTTAACTTTACTGACAAGTCTTTTAACATCTTGTCTTGTTTTATGAATTGGATTTCTATGTTTCTTTTTACCAAGTCCAATAATTCAAGCTTCGTGCCTATTTTTGGAACAGTTATGATTACTTTTGACTTTCTTAGATTATCAAGATAACTGCTTATTGATTCATCTTTAAGTTCAACTGGCAAAATAATCTCTTTTGGAATGTCATTTTCCGCATAATACTGGGTAATAAACTCCTCAAAAAACCCTTCGTGAAAATCAAAGCTGAATTCCTTCTTTGTTGCAAGGACTCCTCTTGAAATGTTGAAAAGAATCAGGTAAACTTTTCCAGAGTCTACAATGAAATTGATTATATCCTGGTCGTATCTTATGTCTTTTTCAACTTTCTGCTTTTCATCAAGATACTCAATTGCATAAATCTGGTCTCTTGCGATTTTTGCTCCTTCAAACTTTTGGTTTTTTGAGTCTTCCTTCATTTTTGACTTAAGTTCATTCAAAACTTCTTTAGTATCTCCTTTTAGAAATCTTTCAACAGTTTTTACATCCTTAATATAATCCTGTTCTGAAATATTGTTAATGCACGGTGCAGAGCAAAGGTTCATGTGATACCTTAGGCATTCTTTTTTTGGCAGCTTGTTGCAAGTCCTTATCCTGAATTTTTCCCTTAAAGTCTTTATTACAATCTCCCTGTCTTTGCCCGATACAAACGGCCCAAAAAATTTAGCATCCATTTTTTTGTCGCGCGCTACCATTATCCTTGGAAATTTCTCGTTTGTGACCGCAATATAGGCATATCTTTGAGATTCTTTTAAGTCAATGTTATATTTCGGCTGGTGCTTTTTTATGAGGTTATTTTCAAGCAGTAATGCCTCAACTTCATTGCTTGTCACAAAATATTTTACAGAATCAATCTCCTTTACTAATAGAGTCGTCTTGTCGTCTTTTGGAGAAGTCGAGAAATACTGCCTGACTCTTTTGTTTAACGATTTGGCTTTTCCTACATAGATTATTTCTTTTTTATTATTGTGGTACAGGTAACATCCGGGGTCGTCTGGTATTTCGTTAAAATCAATCATCTTAGTTGTTTTGGTTTATACTTTTTTTCCTTTTTTGTTTAATTTTTTCTAATTTAAATCCACTCCGCGAATTTTAGGATAATTGTTTACATTGATTCACTCTAAATCGGTCTTCGACATATTCTAGGCGCGCCCGCATTGGCGCGCATTTATTTTATCACAACCCGTCGCATTGCGGGTAAATGCTTCCTTGATTTGAAATATTGCGAATCAAGATATTAACTTTCGCCCAAATGCAGGCGAATTTGTGAATTGGATAATCCATGTATGCCGAGCTAATGGCGAGGCGTAACTAAAAGTCGTCTCAAAGACGACGGATTTAAGTAAAAAATCTAAATTTATAAACCTAATCTGGTATTTTTGAGCAAAGGTTTCAAAAATTTTCCTGTATAGCTTTTCTCATTCTTTATTATTTCTTCAGGAGTGCCGTAAGCAATCAATGTCCCGCCTGCATTGCCTCCTTCAGGGCCTAAATCCATTATGTAATCAGCAGTCTTGACAACATCAAGGTTGTGCTCTATCA
>DATDOM010000044.1:0-3661 GCA_035293285.1 Candidatus Nanoarchaeia archaeon
CTGACTGAATCTCCTGCTGTTTTTAGTGCATTTTGGGCATCAATATATGTTATTTCAGCTCCAAAAGCGAAAACTGCCGTCAGCAATAAAACTGCAAACAGAACAAATGAATTCCGCAATGCCCCTGATTCAACCATTTTAATTCTGGCATGCCTCCTTTAGATTTTTAAACTCTTTAGAACCTTCAAGCCTTGATTTCTGCCGCTCATCAAGATTTTCCACCAACAACTTCTCAATTTCGATAAGCCTCATGGAATCTTTTTTTATTTGCTCATAGCCATCATCACTTTCTTTTGCAACTCCATCATTCATTTGGGCAGCATTTTCTTCCCCGGGATTTGCAGATTCAGCAATCATTGGCCCCTGCCCTGCCTCTTCGGCCATTATGGGGTTTTGCGAATCACTGCCTTGCAGATATTCTTTGCCCTGCTTTAAAGATTCAAAATCTTTGCCTAGCGAATCAGCCAATGATTTTTCAGCATGCCCTTTGATTTTGCTGCTTTTTTTAAAAAACCCCGAAAATGAAAAACCCTTTTTTCGAGCACGAGGCTCTGCCCTTTTTTCGAGATAGGACTCAATGTCCTGCCTTAAAATTTCTTTTTTATCTTTTTTCATTTTTGAATGCCTGCCTGTTTATTTCCGGCTTTTCGAGCTTTCCTGAAATAAAAGATTTTATCCTCGAGTAAAACCTCGGGTCCTGATAATCATTGTTGCTTATGCATGCTGCAAGCTTGTTGTACTCTATTGCTGCATTTGAAAAGGGCTTGTGGAATGCAATCGGCTTTGAAAGCGCGAGCGCTTCAAGCATGGTCTGGTCGTCAGGCAATACGGCAAGGACAGGAACATCACAGGCATCTTCTATTTCCTTTACGCTAAGCTCGTATTTCTTGTTCCTGACTTTGTTCAGGATTATCCCATTAATCGGAGTGTTTTTCCTTCTTGCAACTTTTATTGCACGAATGCTTGAGCTTAATGTCGGGAAATCCGGTGTTGTCACGACAAAAAGCTCGTCAGACGCTATGATTGTCGAGAGCATCTCGTCATTGAGGTTTGGAGAAGAGTCAAGTATGACATACTCATAATCATCTTTTATTTCCTTCAGCTTTTCTTTGAGGTTAAACACGTTGACTTTTCTTCCGACTACAGAACCAGGAATTATGTGCAGGTTGTCATCAAACTTGTGCACAATCTTTGACATGTGCACGTTTTTTCCAAATGCGTCGTGGAGCGTGAGCTCGGGATTTATCAAGCCAAGATGCAGGCCTATGTTTGGAGCGCTGTAATTTGCGTCAACAACCAGAGTCCTTGCGCCAAACTCTTTTGCAAGCGAAGCTCCGAGATTCAGCGAGCAGCTTGTCTTTCCAACACCCCCTTTAATTGATATGACTCCAATTGAACGGCTATTTACCATGCTTGTACACCTCTTTCATTCCCCGCAACATGACTGCTTTTACATTATCATAATCCGGATTTGGATATTCTTTTTTTGCGCGGGGCCCAAAACCAAATCCAAGAAAAACCCTGTGCTTTTTGGCAATGGCCCTGTATTCCGATATTGCCTCTTTTAACTCCTCCTTTTTTTCATCTGAAAGCGATTTAATCGGCTTTCTCAATGCCGAAATTGCATTTCTCAGCATTTTTCTCTGCAGCCTCAAAGTTACTTTTTCATTTGAGCTTTTCACTTGACTTTGGACTTCCTGCTTTGGACTCTGCTCCCTGGCGATTGCATTTTTCCCTGGTTCTTTGGCCATTTTGGGCTTCAAATTTTCTTGAGGCCCCTGTTTTTTCCTGATGGACTCAAGATAAGTATCTATTTCAGCTTCGCGCTCACGGTATAACTCAAGGGAGCGCTCATAAGTTTCCCTTGTTATTATCTTTTTAGTGAAATATTTTGACTGGACCTCAACAATCAGGTGGTTAATTGACACTTTTTCACTTTCCAGCATTTCCGAGCCTTTCGTATTTTTTAAAATCCTGATTTTTTTTGACAAAAGATTAATCCGCTTCATCTGGATGTCTGCCATCCTCTTTGCATATCTTCCAACCGCCTGATTATAAACCCGCTCGCTCATCATATTCTTCTTGAAATATTCTTCCTGCACTTTTTTCAAGAGCTCAAAAACTGAATTCTCCTGCTTGCCAAGATACTCAACCTGCTTGTTTATTTCTGATATTGATGAGGCCCTTTTTGCAACCACAACTCCAAGCGAAATCAAGGCCAGGGAGACTGCCAAAAAAATCCAATTTTCCAAAAGAAAATCCTTAATTATTTTTTGAAATGAGGATTCCTGCTCGATAGATTTGATTCCTTCAAGGATCCTGATTTTTTCTGCCATGGACACTGCCTGCTCAAAATCCCCCCTGGCAACTGCATCGAGGGAAAGCTTCAGGAGATTTTGCGCCTCTTTTGCGTGGTCTTCTGAAAATTCCCCCAGTTCAATCCTGCTTTTGTAGACTTTGAGGAACTCATTTACTTTTATTGCAGAATCAGAGAGCGATATTACCTTGTCAGAAAGCTTTTTTGATTCAAGATAATCTCCTGAGTTAAATCTTTCAAGAGCTTTTTCCATTATCCCGCTGAGAATTTCAGTGTTAAATCCGAGAGCATTGAGATTCTTGATTCGGGAGTCAGCCTCAAGCATCGCGCTTTTTGCAACTTCCGGAGTTGCGTCAATAATCACGGCATTCACAGAAACGCTTTTTTCAACAGGGCCAATTGACTTTCCGATGCCTGAAACATTCGAAGAAGGCGCTGCAATTCCGCTAAAAGTCAGGGTTAAAGTGATGTTTTGATACCTCATGTAAACAGGAACATCAAAAGTAAAAAGGAACCTGCCTTTTTCATTCGGCAAAATCTCGCCTATTGATTTTGGCTTGATTGCAGTCCTGCTTAAGAGAAACCCATCAACTTTCGGCTTTAAGCCGCTTATTTTCCAGTCCGGCAATTTGCTTGTGATATTTATTTCTATTGTGTTGTTCAGGCCTGCAATCAGTTTTATGTTTTTTGAAAACTCTATGGACAAGTCAGGATTTGCATTTTCAACAATTACAAGGCTTCCGCCCCCTCCACCGCCCGAGCCTCCGCTTCCACCGCCACCGCCCGAGCTTCCTGAACCTCCAGAGTCGCTATCCTCTGAGGAATTGGTTATCACTACCACAGTTTTTGAGGCTTGGTTGCTTATGCCTCCAGATGCCTCGGCATAAACCGATATTGTCTTTGAGCCGCTTGAAACGCTTGAGTTTAACACGGCCGTGATGTTATGATAGCTAAAATGGTTTACTGTTATGTTGGAAATTGAGAAATTCAGGTAATCCGGAATCGTTGCCCAGTCGCTTGGAACGCTCCAGTTTGATGTTATGTTAAATGCAGTCTCGTTTCCCACGTTTGTTATTCTTGCAACAAGATCCGAGAAATCCCCATCGTTTAATGATGTGTTATACTGGATTATCTCGACAATCAGGTAAGGGCCTGAAGCTATGGAAACAAGAGTTGAGTTTGTCTGGAGCGAATCCGGAGATGCGCTTGAATTCTCCGCATCAATTGTGAATAATATTGTGTACTCTGCTTCTGTCAGCGGCGTTGATGCATTTATGAAAATGTTTTCGTAACTCCCTGCACCGATGTTTATAGGAAATGTCCTGTTAAAAGCTGCAAATGACT
>DATDOM010000045.1:0-3628 GCA_035293285.1 Candidatus Nanoarchaeia archaeon
AGTTTGTCATTGATTTTTATGAAAAACTGCCAATTGATGAGTTAAAAACAAAGGAGGAGTTTTCCCCATTAGTGAAAATTAAACCATTGTTGCCAGAATTGAGAAAATTAATGGATGAAGTGTTCAAAGAGAATATTAGTAACAATCAGCAAAAGTTAGTAAAATTAGCCGATAGAGTATTAAAAATAGGAAAAAAATATAGAACTACCCTAATAGAATTGCTTAGGGAAATCCACCAATATCCAGAAGCTAAAGATTTTGGAGTTACTTTTAGAAATGGCTTAAGTGATATTCCATTATTTTTTAATGGTAATTATTATAGTTAAGAATGCTCTCCACAAAAACAATCATGGACATTGAAACCATAAGAAAAGATTTTCCTATTTTGCAGAGGAAAATACATGGAAAGCCATTGGTTTATTTTGACAACGCAGCAACATCGCAAAAGCCAAGGCAGGTGATTGAGGCGATTGACTTTTATTACAAAAACTACAATGCAAACATCCACAGGAGCATTCATCAATTGGGCGAGGAAGCAACTGCAAAATTTGAGGAAGCGCACCAGAAAACTGCTGATTTCATAAATGCAGATTCATATCAAAACATTGTCTTCACGAAAAACACAACAGAGTCATTAAATCTTGTTGCTTACTCATTGACTGCAGGGTTGAAGAAAGATGATGAAATTGTAATTTCACAGATGGAGCACCACAGCAACTTTGTGCCATGGCAGCAATTGGCAAAGCAAAGGGGCTTGAAATTGAAGTTTATAAAAATAAACAAAAATGGCGAACTTGACAATGACAGCATAAATCAAAACATAACAAAAAAAACAAGAATAGTTTCACTAACACATGTTTCAAATGTTTTGGGGACAATAAATCCAATCGAAAAAATAATAAATATTGCTCATGAAAATAATGCCTTGATGGTTGTTGACGGCGCGCAGGCTGCCCCGCATATGCCAGTTGACGTCAAAAAGCTTGACGCTGATTTTTACGCTTTCAGCGGGCATAAGATGCTTGGACCTACAGGAATCGGGGTTTTGTACGGCAAAAAAGAGCTGCTTGAGGAAATGCAGCCATTTCTTTATGGGGGGGAAATGATAAGGGAGGTCAAATTTGACGACACAAAATTCAATGATTTGCCCTGGAAGTTTGAGGCTGGCACAATGAACATTGCAGAAGGGATTGGACTAGGGGCTGCAATTGACTATTTGAATAAAATCGGAATGGACAATGTGCAAAAGCACGATAGGGAGCTTGTTGGATATGCAATGGAAAAATTAAATGGAATTGGAGGAATAAAAATTTATGGTCCCGATGAGAGGGACGCTGTTATATCCTTTAACGTCGGCAATATTCATGCCCATGACGTCGCTCAGGTTTTGGACAGCGAGGGAGTTGCAATACGTGCAGGACACCACTGCTGCATGCCGTTGATGAGCGTGCTTGGAGTGCCTGCAACAGCAAGGGCAAGCTTTTACCTGTACAATACAGAAAAAGAAGTTGATGTTTTTATAAATGCAATAAAAAAAGTGAAAAAGGTGTTTGGATAAAATGGACTCAATAGAGGCAATGTACCAAGAAAATATTTTGGACCATTACAAGAACCCAAGGAATGCAGGAAAAATAGACAAAGCATCTGTTCATCATCATGAATACAATCCGTTGTGCGGCGACGAGATTGAGATGTTTTTGGTTATCAAGGACAAAAAGGTTGCTGATGTCAAATTCCATGGAAGAGGCTGCGCAATATCGCAGGCAAGCGCGTCTCTGCTGACAGATGAAATAAAAGGAAAAAACATTGACGATTTGAAGAATATGGCAAAAGAAAACATTTTAGAACTGCTGGGAATTTCCTTAAGCCCTGTAAGGCTTAAATGCGCATTATTGTCATTAGATACATTAAAAAACAGCATATTGATATTTGAGAAGTATGTGGGGAAATAAAAAATGATTGAGGATATTGTTTATAGATTGTTTAGAGTAGGTAGAGGAATTTTGGATTTTGATAGTAATATGGGTACACTTAGAAGAGAAGGCAGGCATATAGAAGCTAACCTATTAGCAGAAATTCGGTTTCTTGAAGCTATTGGTGCAACTCAGGCAGACTTATTAAATATGGAAACAATAGAGGATGGTGGTCCTAATATACTTAAGGGATTACAAGCAATTTTTAAATATTTTATTAATGGGAATACTCCAGAATTTATTATGGTATATTTTAACCCATCAAAAAATGGAAATAATAATTTGATGATGGATGTTTGGTATAATGGAGATAGGAACTCTCATAGAATAAATGTGACAGAAAAGTCTAGAGAACCTTTATCAAAAGCTATAGAATACTTAAGAACTGGACATGAATATAAACTCCCAATAGGCTTTAATGGCTAAAGGAACACAAAAATGACAGACGAACTGATAATTAAGGACTTGCACGTAAGCGTTGAAGGGCAGAGAATACTGAATGGGGTAAACTTAGTTGTAAAAAAAGGCGAGGTTTGCGCCTTGATGGGACCAAATGGAAGCGGAAAATCAACGTTGGCATACACTTTAATGGGGCATCCTAAGTACGCAGTTGACAAGGGCGAAGCATGGTACAAAGGCAAAAATATTTTTGAATTAAAGCCTGATGAGAGGGCAAAGCTCGGATTGTTTTTGTCGTTCCAGTACCCTCAGGAGATTCCCGGTGTTTCAGTTTCAAACTTCTTGAGGACAGCTTACAACGCAGTAAAGCCGAACCAAATCAGCGTGCCTGATTTTGTCAAACTACTGAAGGAAAAGATGAAGCTTTTGAAAATAGATGACTCTTTTAGCAGAAGATACTTGAACGAGGGATTTTCAGGAGGGGAGAAGAAAAGGGCTGAGATTTTGCAGTTGGCAGTCCTGCAGCCTGACATGGCTGTGCTTGACGAGACTGACTCGGGCTTGGACATCGACTCGTTAAAGGTTGTTGCAGAAGGTGTCAATACGCTAATAGGGCCAAACACAGGAATTTTGATAATCACCCATTACCAGAGGATTTTGAACTATATAACTCCCGACAGGGTTCATATAATGGTTAAAGGCAGGATTGTAAAGAGCGGCGGAAAAGAATTGGCTCATGAACTGGAAGCAAAAGGATACGATGAGATAATAAAAGAGGCGGAAGTTAAGGTTTAACAATAAAAATAATTATTAAGAATGGCTAAAGCTATAGACATTGCATTAGCAGCACTTTTTGGCTTAACTTCTGTATCATGCTCTAATTCAACAACTCAAATTCCGCATAATTCTTATATTGCTGAAAGATTAGCAAAAGCCGAGGTATTTGAGGAAAGGATAACAAAGCATTTACAGGAAAGTATTGATGATGTCTTAACCCATTCAGGCTTAAACGGAGGGTATTCCTTTGATGAAGTCCCTTCTCCAAAGATAAATATAGAATTTTATCCAGTCAATGAAAAAATGTTCTATCTGGAAAGCCCGTTTTACTTCCATGAGGGCAGAATACACGCCCCAAAAATAAGCGTGCTTGAATTGAGTATCTCTAAGAGTTTGAAGAATAGAAAATTGGAAAGCTTGGTAAAGGATTTTGGAGTAAAGAGCGTTGAATTGAAAACGAGCATAGACGATGATTTTAT
>DATDOM010000046.1:0-114873 GCA_035293285.1 Candidatus Nanoarchaeia archaeon
GACATCAAGCTCTCTACAAAAAATATAATGGGAGTAAAAGTTCCAAAAATTGAGTCAAAAGACATAAAAAAAGCTTTCATGAAAAGGGGGTTTGGTATTTACAGCTCATCATCAATTGACGAGGCTGCAGGAGCATATGAAAAAGTTGTCGAAAAAATAATTTTGGCAGCAGAAGTCGAAACTTCAATGAGAAAGCTGCTTAATGAAATTGAAAGGACAAAGAGAAGGGTAAACGGCCTTGAGTTTGTAGTAATTCCAAGGCTTGACAAGGTCAAGGGCTTCATCCAGCTGAGGCTTGAGGAAATGGAGCGTGAAAATACTTTTAGGATGAAGAGGATTAAGGCAAAGGCAAAAGCCTGATTTTACCAATTTTCTTTCTTAACACTTTTTATAGCGTCGTCGAGGTGCTGTCTAAAATCCGTTATCCTGCCCGTATCTGATTTTGACAAAACATCGCAAATAGCGTGATGTTCCGAAATATAGCTGTTGACAATTATGGCAATTGTGCGCTTATCATTAAGGCTTTTTCTGTAGGCATTTCTATTAAGCCTTGAGTAGTTGCTCCACTCGCATTCTATTTCATATCTGCTCGATGAAATGTAGTGATTCACAACTCTGATGACAGAATACCCCAGCGCACGAGAATCTCTTTCAAAGATTCCAGTGTATTTAATGTGTATCAAACTTCCATTTCTTTCAATTGGGCAATCTCTATAATATCCTATTGTGCGTTTAAACATGCATAACCTCGGCAGTCTGACTTAGGACTAAAACAATATTTATTAACCTAACCTATTTATTGTGACTATGGACGCCAAAAAGAAAAGAAAATTCATTGAAAGGCTTGTAATTGGCATGCACATCCTTAATGCGCTGATAGTGGTGGGGTTTCTTATTTATGTTTATATCTGGTACAAAAGGCACAGATAAAACTCCAATTTCTAAAAGAAAAAGCTGTAAAGGCCTTCAACAAGGATGAATGCCGCAAAGACCATTGGAAGTGAGGATATTATGTTTGAAGGCATTGAAACAAATTTTGAAAGAAAGAATATTACTGACGGGAAAATCAGGAAAAAATGGATTATGTATGACAGATAGATGTTTTCACCGCTTACGTGTGCGCCGAGTATGTTTGCAACCTGGATAAGGATTATTGAAATTGCAGCTATCAGGAGCAGGTCTACGCCGAATATTGACTGTATGTTTGTCAGCCCATACTCATTTAGGAACAAAAGAATGCCAACTGGAAGGGCTGCAATCCCTGCTATGTTGTCTATCATAAAACAATTCTGGAAAGGATGTTTAAATAATTATTGGCTCAGTAGAAAATGGAGATTAGCGGCATCAGTCAAAGTTCCAAAAAGGAAAAACATCAAAGCTGACAAGGGGGGCGTCCCTCAACCCTTCCGCGAGTTGACGGCGGAATCAAGTGAGGCTAAGCCTCACGGAAAAATTCAATAATAAAGAGGGCTTGAGCGAAGCGAAAACCTTCAGGTTTTGGAAACGATAGTGACCAAACCCTCATGCGTGTCAACTGAGCATAACCAGTTGCGGGGAATATGTCAGCCATTAAATCACAGAAGCGTGAACTTTGAAGCTGCTAATCCGAACGAAGTGAGATTTTCTACTGAGCCGGAATTACCGCAGATTTTAAATATTGCAGGGATAAAACACAGGGTATGGACAATGAAATCAAAGGCAAAATTCTGAAATATGCCCTGCAAAATGCAGTAAAGTTTAATGGGAAGGCCACTCAAGGCGCTATAATTGGAAAACTCTTTGCAGAAAGCCCTGAGCTTAAGGGGCAGGCCAAAGACATTAACAGGGAGATTGCAATAATCCTAAAAGAAGTAAACGAAATGAAGCCGGATTTGCAGCACAAGAAGCTTGAGGAAATTGCGCCTGAGCTGCTTGAAAAAAAGCACGAAAAAAAGGAAAAAAACATTTTTGAGTTTATAGGAATCAAAGAGGGTGAAAATGTAGTCACTGCATTTCCTCCTGAGCCAAGCAAGTATCCCCACATCGGCCACGCGAAGGCAATAATAATGAACTATGAGCTTGCAAAATATTATAACGGGAAATTTGTCTTAAGGTTTGAAGACACAAATCCGACTCTTGCAAAGGAAGAATTCTATAAAATCCACCTTGACAATTATGAATGGCTTGGAATCAAGCCTGATGTAGTTGATTATGTTTCTGACCATATCAAAATGCTGTATGAATACGCTGAAAAGTTCATAAAAGCAGGGAATGCCTACATCTGCGAATGCCCAAGCGAATTGATAAGCGAGAAAAGGCGAAAAGGGGAAGAGTGTGATTGCAGGGGCAATGATTCAGCTTCAAGCCTGAAAAAATGGGAAGAGATGTTTGAGTCAAAATCAGGAAGTTTTGTATTAAGGCTGAAAGGAGATATGCAAAGTGATAATACAACTTTGCGGGACCCTGTGATTTTCAGGGTTATTGACGAAGAGCATCCAAGGACAGGAAAAAAATACAGGGTCTGGCCAAATTATGATTTTGAAAACTCAATAATGGACGGGCTTGAAGGAGTCACTCACAGGCTGAGGAGCAAGGAGTTTGAATTAAGAAACGAGCTTCAGAGAATAATCCAGAAAATGGCAGGATTTCCTGAGACAAAAATTTTTGAGTTTGCTCGCTTCAACATGGAAGGAGTTGAAAGCTCTGGAAGGATAATAAGAGAAAAAGTCCAAAATAATGAACTGATCGGATGGGATGACCCTTCGCTTACAACTCTTGTTGCCCTGAAAAGAAGGGGGTTTTTGCCAAATGCAATAAAAAATTTTGTATTTTCAACCGGATTAAGCAAGGCAGAATCAGTGTTGACTTGGGATGACCTTATCGTGCAGAACAGACGGCTTCTTGATTCAGGCTGCAGCAGGTATTTTTTTGTTGAAAATCCAAAAGAAATTTTTGTAAAAAGTGCTCCAAAGCAGGAAGTTGAATTAAAACTTCATCCGGAGTCTAAGGAAAGGGGCATGAGGAAATTCGAAACCCACGAAAAGTTTTATGTTTCAGAGAAAGATTTTCAGGAGTTTAATGACGGAAAGCTTTACAGGCTGATGGACTGCATAAATTTCAGGAAAGAATCGGGTAATTTTGCCTTTGATTCGCTTGATTATGAGCATTACAAGGATAAAGGCGACAAAATAATCCACTGGCTGCCTGTCGAAAGTGGTTTAGTCAATGTTGAAGTCCTCATGCCTGACAAGAAAATCAGCAAAGGCCTTGCAGAAAAAACTGTAAATGGCCTAAAAGCAGGCGACATAGTCCAGTTTGCACGATTCGGATTCTGCAGGCTTGATGAAATTGAGAATGATAAATTAAAATTTTGGTTCACCCACGACTAAAATGTCAACAATAATCAACAAATCCCAAGTAAAAGATTTTGCAAAGATTGAAGGCAAGCCGTTAAACGTGGCAGAAGAGTTCTATACTTCGCTTGAGGAAAAAACAAAGAAGCTTGTTGAAGACGCCTGCAAAAGGGCAAAAGCAAATTCAAGAAGCACAGTAATGGCAAGGGATTTATAAAAAAGAAACAACCTTCGCCCAAATGGGGCGAGTGTGCGGATTTGATGATAAAATGTATGCCGAGCGCAATGGCGAGGCGTAAATATGACGTTAATTTTTTAAAGTTTTATTAAAGAATTTTGTTTTTCTATAGATATTAACTTCAACAGGCTGCCATCGCTCGCACTCTTCTATTATTCCTTGAAGGGAAAAATTCACTTTGCAATCCTCTTTTTCCATAAACCAATTCTTAAAAGGTGCTCGCAAATTGACGGCAGCCTTTTAGGTACAGGTGTATGAATAAAAATGATATTTAAAATCAAAGAATCCTGTTCAAAAAGTATAATAGCTCTTTATGTCAACCCTTTTGCTTATTTTCTTTTCAAGGTCTTTCATCCTGTCATTTCTTCTCTCGCGGTCAAGCAAAAGCTGCTTTGCATGATTCTTTACTGCATTCATATGCTCTTTCATCTGGTTGATTTTTACTTCCTCTTCTTCCAAAAGCTGTCTTTTCTCCTTTCGTTCAAGAGACAGCTGGTTTTCAAGGTATTCTATGTGGTCCTTTAATTCCTTCACTTCAGTGTCTGGAGTTTTGAAAAAGCGGGAATACCTTCTTTCAAGCTCAATCAGTTTTTCAACCTTGTGATTAAGCCTGTCAACATCGCTGTAGCTAAGGTTCAGCCTTATTATGGATTTTTTCATCTTTTGCATTTGCTTATGCACATCCTCTCTTGCCTTTATCGTCTTTGAATATACATTGCCGACAATGAAAAGCTTCTTTGCAAAGTTCCTAAACACTACAGTCTGCTCCAGAGAATTCATTTTAAAGCGTCCTCACTTCTTGAAAAGCCCCATTATGCCCCTCTTCTTTGGCTCTTCAATCCCGAAGTTGTCATCCGGAAAATCAAGGTCAGGAGCGGGCTCAGGCTTCATTGATGGCATCCCGGTTTCCATTTTCATCTCAAAATCAGGCGGCGCAAATTCCGGCTGGGTAGGCTCTGGCATCTGAGGCATCTGGTCAAACATTGGCCCGAACGAATCCATCTTGGGCGGCTCAGTGAATGAAGGGTTTGCCTGTATCTCAGGCTGTGGCGTCAGTTGCCACGGATTTTGCTGTGGTGGCGATGATGACTGCTGCGGCTGTGCAGGCCATTGAGGCTGAGATTGTCGAGGAGCTTGCTGCGATGGGGTCCAGGGATTTTGCTGGGGCTGCTGCTGGGCGGCCTGGGCAGATGCCCAGGGATTTTGCTGGGGGGATTGTGGCTTTTGAACTGCAGGCTGCTGCCATTGTGATTGTACGGGCTGCTGGGGCTTTGCCCTCGGCATTGGGTTTTGCACAACCTGAGCCGGCTGTTCTTGAACTTCAGGTTCCGGTTCAAGCATTTTCAGGGAATCATCTTCATTCAAAAGCGATTTTGGCTCGTCAGCCTCTTTTTCTTTCTCAACCCTCGCAGAGATAATGTTCTTTTTGACCATGTCCACAATTGCAAGCATTCCTTCTGCTATCGTCTTGTTCTGGTCAAGCAGCTTGTCAAGTTTTGAAACCATTGACTCCTGCTTTTTTAATTCTGCATCACGCTCTTTCTCCTCAAGCTTCATCTGCTCGGCTGCTGCCCCAAAAACTTCAAGCATGTCAGCCAAAGTCTGCGAAAGCTTTTCAACAGAATCATAAAGCTCTTTTGTAGAAATCTCCTTTCTGCCCTTTAGGGCATCCATTTCTTTTTTTAATTCTGCAAGATCCTTGTAAGGAAGAAACGAATAGTCATCATCAGCCATGGTCACCAACCTCTTTTTTTATATACTCAAACCCCTGTAAAGACTATAAAATGAGTGTATTTAAAGATTTCGGAAATAAAGTTCTATTGTTTTCTCCAAAGCAGGATTCACACACGGGTTTTGTCAATAATTAAAAAATTGCAGTTTTATAAAATTTTAGGAATAGTTACGCCTCGCCATTTCGCTCGGCGTTTATTCCTCATCAAACTGCACATTCGCCCCATTTCGGGCGAAAACTTGTCCGGGAACTTTATGTTCCACTTGATTCGGCCGTTAACCCGCTAAAGGGTTATCGGTGTTCATCCACGTTTCGTTGTTTACTGAAATAAATCGAGGCGAAATTTAGTGCCAGTCAAATTTCGCCGAGTGTAAATATTGAAAATTCGAAGAATTTTCCGATTTAAAAATAAAATATAAAAAAATCCAAAAAAAGAAAGTTTATTTCTCTTTCCCAAAAACCAAAACAGCCAGAACCTGTTCCCCTGAATTAATTTTATTTTCCTTTAGTATCTTGAACTTGTTTTCAAGGGCAAACTTCTTTAAAATGTCAGGAATTGAAGTAACAAGAGATATTGTTCCGCCTTTTTTCAAAATATATTCTGCCTGGTAAAAGAATTCCTTGTAAATCTTTTCAAGGTTTGGATTTTTTGACGAAGGAATGCTTGTCACAATCCTGTCAACTGTGTTTTCCTTGAATTTTATGTCAAGCCACTCAAGCTCTGTCCTTGAAAAGTTAATCTGCTTGTCAACTCCTGCAATTTTTGCGTTTTTTCTTGAGTAATCAACGAACTTGAATAAATTGTCATGCGCATATATCTCGCATTTGTCAGAAGTCTTTTTGTCAATTGCATTGAAGAACTTTTCATAATCAATTCCGAGCTCAAGCTTTGTAAATGCAAACTTGTCTTTTTTAAAGTGATTAACCGCAAAACCGCTTGAATAAAACGCAGCCTCGATAGGGATTATGCCGTCGCGTGAAAAGCAGTCCAAGATGGTTTCATTTTTTTTATAGCCGCTTTCGCGGATAACTGTGTAAGCTATTGTTCCGCGGATTGATGCTGGGTGCAAAAATATCTTGTACCCCCTTTTGTTAAGCTCAAAGCCCGCAAAGTCAACTCCAAAGTAGCATTTTTTATCAACAACGTAAACAAAGAAGATTGTCTCGCAGTTTTTGGTGTCAAGCTTTATGCCAACTTTCTTTGCGACAATTTCTGAAACTTTGGACTCGACATCAGCGCTGTTAAAATCATGCGTCCCTTCCCTTGTGCATTCAACCCTGAAGCTCTTTGATTTCAAAATCCATTTTTCAAGCTTTGCCTTGTCAATAAATGAGTTTATTTCACCAAAAAAGTCCTTGAACTCAAAGCTGCCGATAAGGTAGACTATTCTGTCAACTGATTGTGCTTTGTAGCAAAGAAGGCACAAATCTTCAAACTTCTTAAAGTCAAAAGAAACACACTTCTCCTCAATTTTGCATTTTGAGCCAATCATCTCCTTTATTTCAAGCGCTGCCGTTTCTTCAATGCCTTTTGACGTTATTGCTATTGCTTTCATGGAGTTTATTATTTAGCTTTAAATAAAAAGCTATCTAAGCGGTATTTTATCAGAGATAATATTTTAAATTAATCTACAATATCACAAGCTAAAATGGAATTTTATTCAGTTGAAAATGCGCAATTGACTGTAGAGAGCTTTGTAGACAAATATTCTGTCTTTAGAAAAAAGAAGGATTTTACCCAGGGAGCCTATAATTATCTCCTGGACGATGCAGACGACATCTGGTTTTTGGATGATTATATTGAAGATCATTACGGGACTAATGGATATTATTTCGCCCTTTTTACAGGCTCATTTATGGGAAATTTCAAGAAATATTTATGGGGAATAAAAAGGCAGGATCGTTTGGAGGCAAGCATGGGCAGGCTCGAAGAAAAAATTCATTTGATAGGTTTGGGCAGCAGATTATATTAAGTAATTTTAGCTAAAAAGATACAAGAATCTTACGCCGTCAGAGCGTCCAATTTATTGCCACTTTATAGTTACTATTTTAGTAAAATTTATAAACTCTTACCCCATTCCGTTATCATGGCATTAGTTTACACAACTACAAGGACAAGAACTATTCCAGTAACGCACGCCCATTTAGTAAAAAATAATGATACTTCTGGTTTGGAGGCTTTTGTATCCTCTGCTGGCGTGGAATTATCTATAAGTGGCCATACAGGACCTGAAAGTGAAGGAGTAATAGGTTCAGGAAATTACGAAAGGATTAATCATTATAATTTTAAGGGTATAGAAGAGGCAACCATAATTCAAAAATTAGGGAGTTTAAGTCCCGAGTATGGAGTGCCTAGGCCTGCGTCCGAATATAAATATATTTCATCCAAATATGGAGCTTCTGGAAATTATTATCGTGTTGTTTTTGATTTGGGTGCGAAACAAGAGCAAGTGGAGGCAGTATTTGAGAGATTGAATGAATTATACCCCAAGGCATATTAGAATTACTTCTTTAAATTACAAAAATATTTATAACATCTAAAAAGAATACAAGTACATGAAAAAAATAATACTTGACACTAACTTCCTTCTGATACCGATACAGTTCAAAGTGGACATCTTATCAGAAATAAAAAGAATCTGCGCCTTCAATTACGAGCTTTGCATTTATGAAAGCACAATGGACGAGCTCAAGAGTATTCTGGAAAAGGGCTCAGGAAAAGACAAGAATGCCGCAAAGTTTGCATTAAAAATGGTTGAGGCAAAAGATTTTAAGAAATTAAAGTCAGAAACTTCCTATGTCGATTCATCAATTCTTGAAAATGCGGACGAAAACACTATTGTTGCAACACTCGACATTGCATTAAAGAAAAAACTGCTTGATAAAGGCGTGTCGGTAATATTCCTAAGGCAGAAGAAATACCTCCAATATCTTCAGAGAAAGCTTTATAAATGAAGTCTGTATCCTCAGCAGTATAGCGATTAGTTGAAATCGCCTTATATCGAGGTTTAAATGTTCTATAAAGTAGAAGTAAAGGACCACATCAGGGTGCCTCCTAATCTATTCAGCTTGAAGCTGGAAGAGGCTGTAATCAAGAGAATTAAATCCAAGTATTCGGGATTCATCTCAAAGGACTTGGGCATAGTTGTGGAAGTTGCCGGCATCAAGGAAATAGGAGAAGGTGTAATAATTCCGGGAGACGGAGCATCATACTACAACGCTACATTTGAACTGTTGACTTTTCGGCCTGAAATGCAGGAAATTGTTTTAGGCAAGATAAAAGACATCGCAGAATTCGGCGCATTCATGAACATCGGCCCGATTGACGGCATGATTCACATTTCGCAGACAATGGATGACTTTGTCAGTTTCAGCAAGGACAAAACCCTTGGTGGAAAAGACTCGAAGAGGGCATTAAAAGTAGGCGACCTTTGCAGGGCAAGAATAATCGCAGTTTCATTCAAGGATATGCTAAACCCAAAAATAGGCCTTACAATGAGGCAGCAGGGTCTTGGCAGGCTTGACTGGGCAAAAGAAGATGCCGAGACCAAGAAAGAAAAGGATGAGAAGCCTGAAGCAAAAGAAGGCAAGGAAAAAGACAAAGAAAGAAAAGGAAAAAAATAAATTAAAATCACAAAATAAGGTAACTCAAAATGAAAAAGAAAGTCTGTAAACGATGCAAGTTGATTGTTGAAGGCAGTGAATGCCCTGCCTGCAAGACAAACCAGTTCTCATCAAGCTTTCAGGGAAGGCTTAACGTGCTTGACGCATCAAAATCACTTATTGCAGAAAAGCTTGAAATAAAGACAAAGGGCGAGTACGCAATAAAGGTAAGGTGAATATCATGCAGCTAAATGTAACATCAAAAACAGACGAAGCATTAATGGGAAGGACATATGTCAAGGCAACTGTCGAATTCGACGCATCAACTCCTTCGTACAAGGATTTAAGCACTGCAATTGCTCACAATCTTAAAGCAGACGAAAAGCTTGTAGTTATCAGGCACGTTTACACTTCATTTGGCTCAAAAAAGGCAGACATAAGCGCTTATCTTTACAAAGATGAAGCAAAAAAAACATTCATGGAGCCTAAAGTTAAAGTCAAAAAAGGCACTGGAGCAGAAGCAGCTCCTGAAAAGAAATAGTCAAAACTAAAATTTTAATCTAAAAAATGGCAGCACCAGCAAAACCACAGGCAAAGGCAGGAGCAAAGCCGGCAGGAAAGCCAGGCAAAGCAAAGAAAGGCAGGTGGAATATTTACGAAAAGAAAGGCGACAAGCTTGAAAGAAGGACAAAGTCATGCCCAAAATGCGGCGCAGGCACTTTCATGGCAAAGCATAAAGACAGGTTTCACTGCGGGACTTGCAAATATACAGAATTCTCAACTAAACAAAACTAAGATTGCACTGCCGACATGAAATATGTTTTAAGTCAAGAAATACTTGAAAAGTTTCCAACAACCCAGTTAGGGATAATTACATTAAGAAATATAGATAATTCAAAAAACAATTCTGAGATTTTGGCACTTTTAAAAAGCGCAGAAGAATCAATAAAAGAAGTTTTCAAAGAAATAAATCCTTCAGAGCACGAAAGAATAAAATGCTGGCGAGAGGTTTATTCTGCATTCGGCGCAAAGCCAAAAAAATACAACTGCTCAATTGAGGCGATGTCAAAGCGGATTTTAGAAAACGAGCAAATTCCTGACATAAGCGACATTGTAAACCTTTACAACTACATTTCTCTAAAGAATTTAATTTCAGCAGGCGGCGATGACTCAGACAAAATAGAAGGAGATATTACATTAACATTGGCAAAAGGAGATGAAATTTTTACAGAGATTGGGCAGGAAGAGCCTAAAAATCCAAACCCGGGCGAGGCAATATTCATAGATGACAAATCAGTCCTTGGAAGAAGATGGAACTGGCGCCAAAGCAACAAGACCAGAATAACAAAAGAATCAAAAAACATCAATCTCCAGCTTGAAGGAGTTTTTCCTGTAACAAAAGAAGACATTGAAGCTTCTGCTCAAGAATTGATTAGTCTTCTAAAAAAGTTTTTCAATGCAGAATGCAAGTTTTATTTGATAAACAAAGAGAATCCTGTTGCGGAGATTATTAAATAGGTGTTTCAAATACCAAATTAAAAAACTATTTTGTCTAAAATTAAATTTCTTAATAATTCATAAAATATAAATTAAGGGCGAAAAATGACACTAGTCATCTGGTCTCCCCCTCCCATGGAGCTGCCATCCCAAACATCTTTTCTCAAAGAAATCTGTACTGGCATGTTCTTATAAACCAAGGCAGAGCCTTCGATAGGGTTTCCAATCAAATAAACAGTTCCTGTCCTGTTTTTTCTTTCCACTTCACTTAAATGAGATTGTTTTGCTGACATTAGAAAGTTTACAAGGTCGTCCTCTTTTAGTTTTAGTTCTTTATCTCCTGTAAATTTTGATTTGGCTACTGCAGCAACGCTTTGGTACAACATCTCACTAATATATGAAAAAATTCTTCCGTTTCCTAATATATCAGAATAAATAAACAAGTCACCATTTTGGACTGCAGCTATGTAGCCTATTTGGTCACTTTCTGGTTTGCCTTTTTCTGCCAAAAATCGGATGTAATCACTAAGATCGGTTTCTCTAACAATAGATGCATAGTCATTTGTCTGGCTATGGGTTCCAAAAGCGGAGCTCGCATGGGAAACTGATTTCCAGGTTCTGTCCTGGGATATTACTCCTGACCTTGCAGATGCCGTCATTATTGTGCCTGATTTTGTAAAGATTTTGCCACTCTCTATTGGATGCATTTGTTCTGCACAATTAACAGAAATTACAATTCCTTGGGTGCGGGCTGGTAAAATTTCCGCATAATTCGCTGCCCTGTTCTGTGTCCCTCCCTCAAATATTATTCCAGATGGCACAAAAACCATATCACTTAAAAGATTGTCTATGCTGACTTCATTTCTGTGGCCTATATCAAAAACACTGAAATCCTTTTCCCCTATAACTACGTTTACTGGAATTAAATTTTCAGTAAACCTGTTATCCCCATAGACTCTTGAAAAAGCGAGATTTTTGTAAAAGTCCGTATTCCCAATTTCTAACCTACCCAATAAAGACCTTGCGTCCATAGCCATAAAAACCACCCTCCTATAGCCAGGTAAGTCTGCCGACTATTAAAATTTTTTGTTAGCCAAACGAAAGAAAAATTATTTCCCAAATTTCTGGAACACAAGCAAATCCTCGTTAGTCAACTTCTGTCCTTTCCTTATTTTTTCATTGACTATTTCTTCCTTTGACCTTAGAATAGACTCTTCATCCATCTTTCTCTGTTCCCTTCTTTCATAATCCATCTTGTCAAGTTCATCTCGTGCCTGGTTCATGTTTTTAAGATTGCCTTTTAGAGTTGAATTTGCTTCTGAAAACTTGCTTTTGTATTCCACAAATTTTTTCAGTGCTTCTTCTTCCTGCGGCTTTACACTGTCAATTTCGGCTGAAAGCTTTAGAATCTGCTCGTGAAGCAATTGTCCTGCTTTTGCTTTTTCCTGAATCTGCCTGTGAATGTCATTTGCATCTTTCCTGATTTTGTCAAGCTCGCCCCTTTCCTGCCTTGATTTTCGGCTTGATGCCATCGAATCCCTTATACTGTCATAAGCCTTTCTAAGCTGCTTGATTTTTTTCATCAATGCCTGCTCCTTGTCAAAAGACATAGGCTCAGTCTCCATTTTAAACTCAAGCTGTTCCATTTGCGCCTTGAGTTTTCCAGGAGATTCCCTGAATTCCATAGGCCTCTGAGGAGCTATTACTTCTTTTTCAGGCTGCTTGGCCTTTAGTTCCTTTGATTTTTCAGAAAGCTGCGCATTAAACGCATCTCTTTTGACTTTAAGGTCTTTGACTTCCTGAGTTATTGCATCCCTTTGAGTCTTAAGCTCCTTTATTTTATGGATGTCTGATTTAATCTTAGTAGAAATCTCCTGCTTCTTGGAGTACCAGGATTCCTTCTCATTGTCAAGCTGGTTAAGGTTCTCCTTTAATTTGGAAACCTCGTCCCTGCTCTTTTTGAGGCCTTCAACTACCTCCTTCTTTCGTTCTTGCGATGTCATAAAAATTAAATGAAATAAAATTCATTCCCAGCAATTAACCAAACAGTGCGCCAAGGCCTGCTGCTGCAGATTCTTCTGACTTCTTCTCATCAGCTGCTTTCTTAGCGTGGTCTGCTTTTGCATCATGTTTATGCTCGTGTCCGCCTGCTGCCGGAGCAGCTGCTACAACCTGAGCTACTGATGCCTTTTCAATTGCCTCATCTATATTTACTCCTTCCAAAGCTGCTACAAGCGCCTTAGCCCTTGCCTCGTCAACTTTAACGTGAGCTGCCTCAAGCACTTTTTTCACTGAAGCTTCATCTACTTTCTGCCCTGCTTTGTGGAGCAACATTGCTGCGTATACGTATTCCATTTTAACCTCCTAAGTTTATTTTAAGTTTTAATTTAATTCTTTAAGCGTTAACCCTTTAGCTTTATACGTATCTTTAAACCCACTAAATTGTGATTCATCAATATAAAAAATTAATTTTGTCCTTGAAATGTATTCCATTACTTCATCTGATTCGGGAGATAATGGCACACTACTATACCCTCTAAAGGTTTTTTGATCAACATTTAACGCGTAACCGCCGTGTCCTTCTCCAATTGAATCCACTCTTAAAACCCAACACTGGCCACTTGGTTTAATTACCACAGCTTCAAGCATGCCGAAAGTTTTACTAATTTGTCTTAATCTATCGGAAAGACATGTTTCGTCCTTTGGGATTTTTGAATAATATATTGTTTCTGCCATTTTATTATAAGTTTCCTGCTGATTTCACGCCTGACATCTGATTATGAGCTTTTGCTAAAAGCAATTCCATTATCCCTGTATCAAAGATATTTTGTGAAACTCCAAGTGATTTTGCGTCGTTATGAGCTTTTCCTACAAGCAAGCTGATGTTGTCTTTTGTTGGGTAAGCAATGAAGTTTGCCAAGTTAAATGCCCATCTTGAAGCGTTTGACAAGTTCTGCATGAACTGCTTTTCATCAACTGACAAGACTTCTCTGCCATAGATTATGCCGTTTTCATAAACTGCAACAAGCCCAAGGCCAACTTCCATAGGCTGTATTCCAAGCCTTGTCAAAATCTCTGCAACCTTTGGCTTGATTTTCTCGCCTGCCTTTACAACAACAACATCTTCCTTGATTGCTATTTTCCCGCCTTCAACGCCGGCTTTTATTCCGACCATTGCAAGCTCTCCGATTATTGGGCCGGGAGCAAACGATGTTGCGCCTTTGTTTACCATGATGTCGCTTATTGCAGTTTGTCCTGCTTTTGCAAATGCAGGTGACTTGCTCTTTTGTAAAGTCCTGCTTAATTTGAAAGGATTTCCCTTTGTGAATATTAATGCAGGCATGCCGCCAAGGTGAGCTTCAATCTTCTCAATTCCTTTTTTTGAGGATTTTGTCTGTTCAATTGCAAGCTTGATTAGCCTCCTCTTTGTCATTGTAAGAACGCAGTCTTTTCTTAACTGCGCCCTCATTCCCTGTAGAGCAGAAGCTCCAAGGTTTTCCATATTGACTACTCCGATTATCGGGTATTCGTGGATTAGCTTGACAAGATTACTTACAACATCTTTCTTGTATTGCGCGACGTGAGCTTCGTGTTTTAATTCTGTCATTTGAGTCATTTTATTCTAATAGTTCCATTGTGCAATTCTTATACATATATTTCAGTGCGTGTTCTAAACCTTGTGTTTCAACATATAGCAACAAATCTGTTTCAGCTAAAGGAAATAGGCCAGGACCTTCGGCTCCGCTCAATCTACCTCCTGGGTTGGTGACGAAAGACCAAACATGATTATTTGAGCCTATTTCTACAATTTTTGAAAATTTTTTATTGTGTGTACCCATTAATTCACGAACTCGTTGGTCAATGGGAACATCCTTTTCTATTTTCGAATAATATACCACGTTTTCCATTTTAGTTTACTTGTGTTTTTTTGATTTCTTTGCTATAGCTTCTTCGGTTTCTTCTCCAATCCTAACTGGCTTACTCATTGTAAGCTTTACCATGACGTCTTTTACGTTGTGCTTTTCATTTGGCAGAACCTGAAGAATTGAATTGTAAACTGTCATTCCGTTGTCAATCAGCTTTGCCATTTCCATATCCTCATTGCCGATTGGGCACTGGATTGCAGGGTTTAGCTTGTTTGACGCCCTGATTGTCTTTTGGAATCTTTCATAAACAACTTTTAAGTTTGCGTTTGGAGCAACTACTCCTCCTGCTTTTGGGTTTGGCATCTTTCCTCTTGGACCCAGCACCTTACCAAATACAGTAGCTACCTTTGGCATTATGTTTGCCTGTGCAATGAAAAAATCGTGAGCAGCTGCAAGCTTCTTTATGTCTTTTTTGTCCTTGTATTTCTCAAAGTGGTCAAAAAGGATGACTGTGTCAAAGGTTCCCTTTGCCTGCGGCTCAAGCTCTGCGCCGATTAACGCGCAAGCCTTTACTTTTCTTCCTCTTGAGAATGGGAGTGTGATGAAAGTCTCTATCTGGTGGTCCTGCTTTTTCTTGTCTAGGCCCCTTAGGTTTATGATTAAGTCAAATGTCTGCTTGAAATTTCTTTTATTAGAAGTCTCCTTTGCCTTTATTAATGCTGCCTGTAATTGTTCTTTGTTCATTTGCTCCCTCCTACAGCGCGGTTAGACCGATGTAGTACAATGGGTGATAAAATGGTGGAAGATTACGGGGTTTTTAAATGTTTTTATTATAAAAACTTATATTATCTAATATATATTTTATATAATAGAAATGTATATATAGTGTAATACTTACATTAGTTTCATGAAAGTTTTAACGTCGATGAGGTTGGATGAAAGAGTATTACAACAAATGGATTTTTTAATTGAAAGGGGGTACGCACTTAATAGGACTCACCTAATTGAAAAATCATTGACCGTTTTTCAAAAAATGGTCGAAATGCAGCTTATTAATGAACAGCGTCAAAAGTTTGTTATAAAAGAAAAAGAGACGGAGTCTACATTATCCCTAGCTCAGTTTCTCTAAAAAAAAGAAAAATTATGAAACCAAAATCAGTAAAAGCGGTCTGCAAAGCGTTAAATAAATTAGGCTTTGAATTTGCAAGGCAGAAAGGCAGCCATATTCGTTTCGCCCATCCTGATGGCAGAAAGACAACAGTTCCGTCACATTCCGGGGAAGATATGGGCCCAAAGCTTTTGAATAAGATTGCCAAAGACATTGGAATTGATAATAAAGAATTTGAAAAAATATTAAGCAAATACTAGTTTAGGGCTAAGGGGCACTTTAATCTCTTGAATATCCACTTTCTTTAAAATAGGATTATTATCTTCCAAACACAATTCTATAACTTCTCTGACTCTTTTCATAAGCTCTTTCTTGTTTTTAGCTTGTGTGTGGCAGCCCTGTAATTCCGGCACATCCGCAACATAATATCCAGATTCATCTTTCTCCACAAGAACTTTGAATTTCATCATTTTTAATTTAGTTTTAGATGACATACTAAGAACAGAGGACAGTTAAGATATAAAACTTTCGGATTTATTCTTATTTGAGTTGTTGAGTTTTGGATAAACTTTTTTATGTCGTCAACTAAATTCACGAAAGATTTATAAACTTCATAGTAGTCACAATAGTTATGGTAGGACAGGCCAATTATTATCAAGTGGGGTATATGCCTGGAGGGCGCAAATTGGTTGGGAGATTAAGCGAGGGACTGGACTATCGCGCACGGCAAGCAGGAACACCTTTTGGCGAAGAAGTGGATATTAGACTTGAAGATGTGATACCAGTTGGGCATCCAAAAATAATGTCGGGTTTGGTTTCAAGAATTGAGGTTAGTGATTCTCCAGAAAGTTATCTAGCACGCATTGATGAAGTAACAAGATTTGCAGATAAGGAGTTTCCAGTTATTGAAGAAGGTGGAATTACAGCTAATTCATTTGTCAGTGTACCTACTTTCATTGGTGGTTCTGGTCTTCGATTACACGACTACTTATTACAATTTTACTATATCCCAATTTTAGATAAGCAAGGTTGATTTTTTAATCTGTCCAATTTACCCCATATTTTTACTATTTTTCTCAAGCAGGATTCACATATAGGTTTGTTAATAACTTAAAAATTGTAGTTTTATAATATTTTAAGGGGCAGTTACGCCTCGCCATTTCGCTCGGCATACATCGTTTCTCAATCCAGCACATTCGCCACATTTCGGGCGAAAATTTTTCCGTGGGAACTTTAGGTTCCACTTGATTCCGTCGTTAACTCGCGGAAGGGTTATCAGTGTTCATCCACGTCGTTAGTTATTGCAATAAATCGAGGCAAATTTTAGTGCCAGTCAAAAATTTGCCGAGTGTAAATATGGTCGCTCAAAGTGACCTATTGAAATAGAGTTGATTTTTGGGTAAAATAGGTATTTATACTTACTAAATCTCACCAGATATTGTAAAAATTTCAAGAATAATCCGCATAGTTGCACCATAGTGGTAGCCAAGCAAAAGATTTATTAGTTTACACCTGACATTATAAAAGCCGGTGATTCAGAGTAAAAAAGTTTGTATACGTCCAAAGAAGTGATTAAATGAAACCAAAATCAGTAAAAGCAGTTTATAAGGCATTAAACGAATTAGGGTTTGAATTTGCGAGGCAAAAAGACAACGATTTCGAAGAAAATATAAGTTAGTTAAAAAATGAAAATACCAAGAAACCTTTCAGGAATTGATGTAATAAAAGTTTTGAAAAAGCATTATGACTGGGAAGTTTACAGAAGGCAGGGGAGTCATGTCACTTTAAAGAAAAAATCAGAAATGGAAATACTAACAGTTCCGCTTCATTCTCAGCTCGACGTGGGAACATTCCTTGCTATTTTGAGAAAGGCAAATATCGAAAAAGAAGATTTTCTGAAGAATTTATAAGTTAAGAATATGTAGGAATTTTTATTGGGGCTTTGAGAAGTTCACTATTTGGAATTTCAAGTTTGTTATTTTTCCTAGTAATTCCAAGCTTTTCCAGTTCATTGTCAAGAATTCCTAATTCAGCTGCGCTCTTTAAATGCAGATTAATAGCTTCTGTAATGTTCTTTCTTGTCTTGTTTAAAGTTTTTCCCTGAGTGATTATATTCAAGTCCAAACATTCTGCAGTATACCCGTTCTTAGTTTTTCTAACAACAAAAGGAACCGGCAAGGTAAAACTCTCATTCTTATAATTAACATCTTTTTTCATAAGCCACTAAAATAACTTATCATATTTAAACTTTGTGCATTGCCATTGCCGCATCGATAGAACGCGCACGGAGCTTAAAGGGGGAATGCGAAGGCCTTGTTGTTGGCCCGGTTGCCCTCATCGTTGAAATAATAAAGAGATTTCTGGTCTAAATTACTCAAATTTTGACAATATCTTTCTCCCTATTTTTGCAATAGAATCTTTAGCTTCCTCGCTGCTTCCCTTAGAAGTAACGTGAATGAGGTAATCATCCTTGCTAAAATAAAGAGTATAATAGTAAATGCCGGGTGGATTGAACTCTGCGCCATAATCATTCTCATTGTTGACATAAAACCTGCTCTGGTCCCCGTAATCATTCTCGCTTATCAGCCCTTCTGAACTGCGAAGGTGTGAAGATTCATACTGGTATGAGCCGTTTAGGTCGTGCAGATTTGTAAATTTCTTGAATTCAAGTATTACTCCAGTATCATTCAATCTGTCAATTACATAGCTGCAGATGCTATATTGCAAAAGTGATGAAGATTCATCAGTTGGGTATTCCTCTGTCTTGCAAGGAGTTCCATTAAAAACTATCCCGAGCTGCTCAAGGTCCTTATTATCAAAATCGCCTGACATTTCAAGCTGCTCTAGGTCTTGTTCATTAAGCAAAAGCTCCTGGACTCCAGATATTTTCAAAGAAGGTTTCTTATCTTGCACTTTTGTGCATCCTCCGATAAATAAAAAGAGAATTGCTAAAATTACAGCAAGTTTCACAATATCACCTTTCATTTTACAGAAAGAGACTATTATATTCTTAAATGTTCTTAAAAAAGGACGGCATTGAAAAGCTCTCACTTCGTTCGGTCTGCCATCAGCTCGCACTTTTCTGTTATTCCTTTAAGGGAAAAATTCGGGGACTTGCGAGTGAGCTCGTTAGCGAACTCGCTCACAGGTCACGGCAATTTCCTTTTCGCATAAACCAATTCTAAAAAGGTACTCGCAAATTGACGGCAGCCTTCAACTTTTCAATGCCGTTTAAAAAAGCACTCAGTGTTCATCCACTCGTCAATTATTGCAATAAATCGAGGCAAATTTTAGTGTAAATCAAAATTTGCCGAGCGAAACCATTGTCGTAAAACGACCGATTAAAATAATAAGTAAGAAATCAAAAATCTAATTCTTAAACATACAATTCCCTGTCAGGGCCCTTGAATTTTCCATTTTCCTTTTCCCAGCAGGGCATGCACTGCTTCCATGAAGGCTTGATAAAGCAGTATTTTCCGCACCGTGTGCATTTCATCTTGTAAATAGGTTTCTTTGCCATTATTGCCTCGGTTTTATTGTGTATCTGGTAATTATCAGGTATATTTCATATTAAGGCAGCGTCTTTTAAATAGGTATGCAATTATTTCGTCTGCAAATTAATGAATTAAGATATTGGCTGCAAATTTAATATACACTCAATCCTCTGAAGGGAAATAGCCCAGCGAGTGTTTGCAAAAATGAGAAAAGAATTGAATGTCAAATACTTGTTAAAATATTTTTGGAACTATCTCATTCCTATATCAATATTAATTTCAAGGTTTGCAGTCTGGCCGGCTTCTATTTCAACAGCTGCCGGAAGGTTATTTCCTCCAATTCTGGATGATTCTTTGTTTTCAAGGTCAACAACATAATTTCCAACAGGAAGCTCCAGATTAAAGTTTCCATCCTTGTCAGGAGTAATCTTCGCAACTATTTTCTTGCCAGGGGAAAAAACTGCCATAGGCCAGTTCTTGTAAGTTTCTTCTGTAGGCTCGCATCCCGGGTCAGGCGGATCTCTCGCTACAGGGCAAAGTGGCCCGATGTCAATTTTTCCCTCAAGAAAGCCTTTTTCTTCAATTTTACCTGTCTGCTTAGTGCACGCAGCAAAAACAACTCCAATTATAAAAAATCCGATAAGCAAAAGATTATATTCATTTTTCATATTTGTAGCCCGCAGTCGGGATATATTAATTTTCCGTGCAGTTACTACTGCCTGTCTCCTTGCCCCATTGAGCCTAAAGGGTTGTATCTTCCCGAAAGCTCATCAGCATAATCATCTCCGGGCTTTTTGCCTAAAGACTTTTTTCTCTCCGGAGAGCCATTTCCATTTAGATTCTCTGTATTCTTCATTTGAATAAAGATATTTATCGGGATTATGTCCTCGCCCTTCTTCTTTCAACTATCTTTTCTGTGTGATGCTCAACTCTTCGTTCAGGTGTTTCAACATAAACATTTGGCTGCGATCCAGGAAGAGCCAATCCAAGGACTATTAAAATAGCCCCTATTATCATTGATGCAATTGAAACCTGCATTGGAAGACTAGCATACCCAATGACAGTTCTTGTCTTGCCCGCTTCAAGCTGGCTTCCTGATGCTGATGCACTTGCTATTGGAAAATAATAGAATACTGCGCCAAGAACCAATAATACGACCCCTAAGCTTAATAATCCTGTTCTCATTTATACCACCGAAGTTGTTAAATAATCCGCATTATATAAATTTTAATTAGGCTTATATGCGCGCATAAGCTTAGGCTTAAAAAGACAAAACTTAAATATACGTAAGGCTGCATTTTTAGAAGGCCATGGAAGAAAAAAACAATATCTGGATTCTGCTTATTGTAGCTGCTGTGGCAGTTGTGGCTATTGCATTTGTCTCCTTTTCATCTCAAAATCAAAAAATACAGGGTTCAGGATATGGGTTAAATAATGAGGCTGATTCTGTAGGGCAGGCGCTTGTGAAAAAACCAGTAAGCAAAGGCCCCGGTGCAATTGAGAAGGATTGTGAGAAATACCATACATACGTAAATTGCGTATGTTTTGAGGAGAACACTTACAAGGTGGACATCACAATGAATGACCAGCTTAAGATGCCTTCACCTTATTTCAAGTGCGGGGCAATTAACCCTAAATTTTATTCAATTGAAGAAAGAATTGTCCCGGAAGTTAATAATCCGGAATTGTGGACAGGCAGCCTCAGAATTGCCGGGAACACTCATCCATTCTCATTTGATACCTCAAGCAGGATTTTTAGCATTGATTACCGGAATGAAGAGTCAAGCCATCACTATTTCAGCACAACTTTTGAAGGTGAAGGAAATTACTTCTACGGCCCGATTTACACAGACATGGAGAATTACCCTGCCAGTTTTGCATACACTGAAATAACATTTGGGGAAAACTCAATTATAAGTTTCAAGCCTTTGCTGATAGGATGATTTAATTTACGGGCAGTAACTTGAACACGTTTTATTTTGCTGAGATTCTGACAAGAAATGTAATAACCAAAGCAGGTGAAATAGCGCCAATATCAATATTTAATGTAGTTTCTTTCAGTTAAGCCGATTGGTTCAGGAAAGATGTAGTTTTTTCTTTGATGGTATATATTGTTTTTCAATGAGAGAGATGTTAGTGCCCTTAGCCTTCATAAATTTGTACAAGTATTTTTTATCGTTATACCAATGGTTATAATCAGGATTGTGTTTTTTTATTCCAACCAATACTATGCCGGGCGTGATATAAACCCTGAACCATTTTGGGACAAGGAGTGACATCCAGACTGCAATCCGGTGAATGGCTTTTAGGAGATAATTTTTTGGTGATTTTGGGATGAGCATGTGCAGCGGAAAATACCTGACATTGGCAAATCCCTTCCTGTAGAACAGGCTCACAATCTCGTTTATTGAAGGCACGCCTATGTGGTCCCGGGCATTTCCAAAATCCGAATTAACTCTTTTTTCAATGTCCTTGGATGATGGAGAAAGATAAATCCTCTTTGGGATATACTCCTGTATTGGGCTGCTGTAGATAAAATAGCCGCCGTTATTTAGCTGTAAAGCAATATTCAAGAAAGCAATTTCTTTTTCAAAATCAGTCAGGTGTTCCATGACTTCGGAACAAATGACGATATCAAATTTTCCCAGGCTCTTCTCCGGATAAATCAGGTCATAGTATACAGAATTCACGATTTTTCCGTAATTCCTGAGTGTTTTTTTGTGTATTTGCAGGCAGGTCTTGCTAATCTCTGTGCAGACATAATTTTGTATTTTGCCATCAAACATTTCCAAGATAACTTTTGCCAGCTCTCCAAATCCGGAGCCAACCTCTAAAATAGATACGCCTTTTCTCCCTTTCAAAATCTTTTCTATTATCCTGACAATCTGCACTTTTGTATCTATATTGGCAGTATAAGCAGGCAGCCCCTCACTATAAAAATTTTGATAGAATTCACCAAATTTTCTTGAGATTAGCAGTCGATTCATTTCCGGAATGACTATAAACCGCTTAATAAACTTTATGTTCCATAATTATAATTGAAAAACTTTATAAATAGTCATAGACATTCCAAGACAGGGGTGTAAATGGAGCAATCAAATGTGGAGAACAGCATTCTTGACAGAGTAAATTCTCCAAGGGATTTAAAGAATTTAAGCATTGAACAGCTCAAAATCCTTTCAAAAGACATCAGGGAGAAGATTTTGGAGGTTGTTTCTAAAAACGGCGGCCATTTAGGAGGCCCTCTTGGCGCTGTTGAGCTTACTCTTGCAACCCATTATGTTTTTGATTCGCCAACTGACAAGATTGTGATTGACACAGGCCACCAAAGCTACCCTCACAAGCTCATTACTGGAAGAAAAGGCCGCTTCCACACTTTAAGGCAGTATCAGGGAATCTGCGGATTCTGCAATATTTTTGAGTCGGAATATGACGCTTTTGGCGCAGGCCACGCATCAACTGCAATTTCTGCAGCGCTTGGAATGGCAAAAGCGCGCGATTACAAAAAAGAAAGTAACAAAGTCGTGGCAATTATTGGCGACGGCGCAATGACTGCTGGGCTAGCATATGAGGCATTAAACAATGCAGGGTACCTTAAGTCAGACATTCTTGTAATATTAAACGACAACCGGATGAGCATTTCGCCAAACGTAGGCGCACTTTCAAATTACTTAAACAGGATTGTGCTAAAGCAGGGATACTTCAAGCTAAGAAAAGGCACAAAGGAAATCTTAAGCATGATTCCCGGCATTGGTGAAGAAGAGCTTGAAAAAATATTCAAGGCGCAGGAAAAATTAAGGGTTTTGTCAAGCGAAGGCAATTTCTTTGAAAGCCTCGGATTCCAGTACTTTGGCCCGATTGACGGCCACAATCTTGAAGAGCTGATTTCTGCACTAAAAAATGTAAAAGACCTAAAAGGCCCTATTCTTTTGCACGTCAAGACTGAAAAAGGAAAAGGCTACTCGCTTGCGGAAACTGACCTTGACAAGTTCCACGGAATGTCCCCGTTTGACCCAATCAACGGCCAGAAATATGTGACAACTACAAAAATGGCATATACCGATGCATTTGCAAATGCGCTAATCAGGATTGCAAAAGATGATGAAAAAATAATTGCAATAACTGCCGCAATGAAATCTGGAACTGGACTTCACAAGTTTGAAAAGCACTTTCCGGAAAGGACAATTGATGTCGGAATTGCAGAGCAGCACGCTGCAACTTTTGCCGCAGGCCTTGCAATAAACGGCATGAAGCCGGTCTGCGCAATTTATTCAACATTTCTCCAAAGGTCTTTTGACATGATAATCCACGACATCTGCCTTCAAAAGCTTCCGGTGATTTTTGCACTCGACAGGGCGGGGCTAGTCGGCGATGACGGGCCAACACACAACGGCCCTTTTGATGTTGCATACTTAAGGATAATCCCAAACATGACTGTGATGGTTCCAAAAGATGAAAATGAGCTTCAGCACATGCTCTACACAGCAACATTGCACAACGGCCCCTCATCATTAAGATTCCCAAGAGGTAATGCAATAGGAGTCGGCCTAAGTCCTGATTTAAAAAAACTTGAAATCGGAAAAGGAGAAATCATCAGAAAAGGAAAAGATGTCCTGATTATAGGGATAGGCCCGATTTTATATGATGCTATAAATGCAGTTGAAGAGCTTAAGTGCGATGCTACAATAATAAACGCAAGGTTTGCAAAGCCCCTTGATGAAAGCCTGATTTTGGAATATGCAAAAGATTTTGATACTATAATAACACTTGAAGAATCTTCAGTCAAAGGCGGATTTGGCTCGGCAATACTTGAGCTTTTGAACGAAAAAGGCATGAACAAAAAAATCAGGATGATTGGAATTCCTGATACATTCATCGAGCACGGCAAGCAGGACATCCAGAAAAAGATTGCAGGGATCGACAAGGACAGCATCAAGAAAGTTATAAGCGAAGTAATAAATAAAAAATAGACATTGCATTCACAGCAATTGCTAAAAATAAAATCGGGCTTCGCCACTAGTTACTCGCGCCCGCATTGGCGCGAAATGCATTAAACGTAAATTCACTGAATGTTCCGAGGCAAATTTTAGTGCCAGTCAAAATTTGCCGAGCGAAATTATTGAAAATTCAAAGAATTTTCCGGTTTAATTTCATCTATCATTGAAAAATAACATTTAAACTGCGGCAATAACGGAAAACATTAAACTAAACTCATTAAACCTTTCACAATAATTATTAGAAAAATAAAATTTAAAAAATAAATAAAAATTACAACAAATAAAATGCTCGAATACAAATCACCGCAAATTCAAAGAAGAAAATCAAGGAAAGTAAAAGTCGGAAAGATTTTCATAGGAGGCGATGCGCCGATTCCAATCCAGTCGATGACTACAACTGACACAACAGATGCAAAAGCAACGATTAAGCAGATTCAGGAGCTTGAAGAAGTAGGCTGCGAAATAATCAGGGTTTCTGCGCCTACAATGGAGGCGGCAAAGGCATTAAAGGAAATAAGGGCAAACATCAATATTCCTCTTGTTGTGGACATTCATTTTGACTACAGGATTGCGCTTGAAGCAGTAAAATATGTCGACAAAGTCAGGATTAATCCAGGCAACATCGGAAACCCCGACAAGGTCCAGCAGGTTGTGAATGCGTGCAAGGAATACAAAGTTCCTATAAGGATTGGTGTAAATCTCGGCTCGCTTGAGCGCGATTTGTTTGAAAAATATGGATATTCTCCGGATGCAATGGTTGAATCGGCGATGCGCCACGTAAAGATTCTTGAAGACCTTGATTTTTATGACACAATAGTTTCGTTAAAGGCATCAGACGTTCCAAGGATGGTTTTGGCATACAAATTATTTGCAGAAAAAACAGATTACCCATTGCATCTTGGCGTAACAGAAGCAGGCTCAAAATTGCCAGGCGCAATAAAATCATCAATGGGTATGGGAATGCTCCTCTCACAGGGAATCGGCGACACAATAAGAGTTTCATTGAGTGAGGACCCAAAAGAGGAAGTAAAAGTCGGAAAAAACATTTTAAGGTCGCTTGGATTAAGAAATGACGGCGTGCAGATAACAAGCTGCCCGACCTGCGCAAGGACCCAGATTGATGTAATAAAGCTTGTTGAAAAAATAGAAAATGCAACTGACAAAATCAAGAAGCCTATTCACGTTGCAATAATGGGATGTGCTGTCAACGGTCCTGGCGAGTCAAAAAAAGCCGATATAGGGATTGTAGGCGCGCCCGGAAATCACTTGCTTTACAGGGAAGGGAAGATTGTCAAAAGAATTAATGACAATGAGATTGAGCAGGTTCTTCTGAATGAGATTAACGAGATTGCAAATAAATAAAATATGAAAAAGCAATATAAAACTATAAGTATTAATAGATATTTTATAATAGTATTAATCGTAGTGCTTATTGTTGGATTCAAATTTGGTTGGGTTATTGGTATAATGTTTGCAGCTATTCTGGGATTTTTATACAAAATAATTGAGAATTCAAATAAAAAATAAACCTAATTCCTCACGACAACTTTCTTCTTTTTATTCAACGGCTCAATAACCAAAGTATCGAATAAGTCAACAATTTTTTTAACGAATGGATTTGCAACATTTAATTTGTACAATTTTGCATTGCCAATGTTTCTTGTGTTTTTTACAATTCCAAGTTCCACAAAATCATCCCAAAGCCTAAATAAAGTTGTTCTGCCTATGCCTGAGCCTTCTGCTATGTCTGAAATTGAGTAGTCAATCTCTCTCCCTTCTATTAAAAATTCCAGCACCTTGATTTTGGGAGTGTTAATAAATTTTGTAAAAGCTGTTGCCATATTAATGACTAAACGAGTAATATTTATATAACTTTGTTAATACTGTTATAAATAAATAACAACTGTATTTTTATAAAAACAATAAAAATGAATAAAGTAAATATCTGGGATGAATTAAGCATGCAGTTCGACGGCTATAGGAAAAATCTATTTTACGGCGTTGCAGATAACATGTACACTGCATATCCCATAATTCTTGATTATATAAAAAAGAACAAAAAAGGCGTTTCAAAAAAAGTGCTGGAATACGGCTGCGGGACAGGAACATTTTGCAGAAAGCTTCCCTCATCGGGGTTTGAACCCATAGGAATAGACATCTCGCCAAAAATGATTTCTATTGCAAAAAAACACAATAAAAGTATTCATTTTTTTGTGGGTGATTCAAAAAAAGCTGTAAAACTTTCTGGAAAAAGAGAGAAATTTGGGTTTGTAGTTGCAATAATGGTTTTTCAGTTTATTGAAGATATAAGAAGCTGCATTGAGGATTTGTCAAATTGCCTTGAAAAAAATGGCCATATTATTTTTGCTGTGCACAATCCAAAAAAGATGAGGGAAAGAAAAATAACAAATAAACTAAAGCTTGAAGACAAGGAAGTTGACATTTATATCAGGAGTTCAAAAGATTATGATAAAATGTTCAATTCTCTTGGATTTAGCAAAAAACTTGAAAAGTACCCGAAAACAAGCGAGGAGTTCCTTAAAAAATACACTCAGAAAGATTCTTTAAGAATATCAAAATACATGATTTTGGCTTACAAAAAATGAAACGAATCTCAATTTTAGGCTCGACAGGCTCAATAGGGACACAGTCCCTTGATGTAATAAGAAAATACCCTGAAAAGTTCAAAGTTGTAGGGCTGACTGCAGGAAATAATTCTGAATTATTGATTAAGCAGATAAAGGAATTTAAGCCAAAAGCAGTTGCAATAATGGACAAAAGCAAGGTTGCAGATTTGCTCAATTTCTCCTCATGCCAGGTTTTTTCAGGAACAGAAGGGCTTAACAAAATTGCGTCATTAAGCGAAGCAGACACTGTGATTAATTCTCTTGTCGGCTCGTCAGGAGTAGAGCCCACTTACAGTGCAATAAAAGCCAAGAAAAATATTGCTTTGGCAAACAAGGAAACTTTGGTTGCTGCAGGCTCGGTAATAATGGAAGAGGCAGAAAAAAACAATGTAACGGTAATGCCGATTGATTCTGAACACAGCGCAATATTCCAGTGCCTTAACGGCGAAAACAAGAAAGAAGTTGAAAAAATTATAATAACATGCTCAGGCGGCCCTTTTAAGAATTTTTCAGGTGAAGAGCTAAAAAATGTTACTGCAAAAGATGCATTAAAGCATCCCACCTGGAATATGGGCGCAAAAATAACAATTGATTCGTCCACTTTGATGAACAAAGGATTTGAAGTGATTGAAGCCCACTGGCTTTATGGAACAAATTATGACAAAATTGAAGTTGTAATTCATCCGCAAAGCATAATACACTCGCTTGTAGAGTTCAGGGACAAGTCAGTAATTGCCCAGCTTGGAATTCCGGACATGAGAATACCAATACAATACGCCCTCTCTTATCCAGAAAGGCTTGAAAGCAGTTCTGAATCCCTGAGCCTTTCAAAAATAAAATCGCTCGAATTCAAGGAGCCTGATTTTGAAAAATTTCCTTGCCTAAAATATGCGTTTGAAGCAGGAAAAACAGGGGGAACAATGCCTTGCGTTATGAATGCAGCAAATGAAATTGCGGTTCACGCTTTCCTAAATGATAAAATCAGCTATCTTGACATTGCAATTATAATAAAAAAAATGATGGATGACCATAACCTGATAAAAAATCCAAATTTGCAGGAGATTCTTGAAGTGGACAGAAAAGTGAAGGAAGAAACAAAAAAAGTAATTGAAAATGGGGAATTTAATCGTCAAAAAAGTTAATGCAATGTTCCGAGGCAAAATTTTATTGGCAGGAAAAATTTTACCGAGCGAAACTATTGAAAATTCGAAGAATTTTCCGGTTTTAAACCGATGTGGATTAAAAATAAACTACAGCAATAACGAACGAACATTAATTAATAGCATTAAACCGACGGCATTGAGATTTTACAATAAGGAAATTTAAAAAATAAAAGACGGAAGAAATGATAAACTAAACCAAAAAATGAATTACGCAATCATCGTCGCAGCAGGAAGCGGCAAAAGGATGGGGAAAAAAGAAAATAAAGTATTTCTTTCATTACAGGACAAACCCATAATTTACCACACAATAAAAAAATTCCAGAATTGTAAAATAATAGATGAAATTATAGTAGTCACGAGAAAAGAAGACAAAAAAAAAATAGAGGAAATAAAAAAAAGATTCAGTTTTAAAAAAATCAGTTCAATTGTTGAAGGCGGGAAAGAAAGGCAGGATTCTGTTTACAATGGCTTAATGTCGATCAAAAGCGCAAAAGAAGACAACATAATTCTGGTGCATAACGGCTGCAATCCTTTGGTCAGGGAATCTGAAATTGTTTCCTGCATAAAAGCAGCAGAAGAAAACGGCGCGGCAATTGTCGGATTTCCATTAAAAGACACAATAAAAAAGGCAAAAAATGAATTTGTTCAGTCTACTTTAAACAGGGAAAATATTTTCCAGGTCCAGACGCCGCAGTGTGTAAGATACGGCCTGTTTCTAAATGCATTTAAAAACTTAAAAGCCAAAAAGCTCAAAGTAACCGACGATTCTTCAATGGTTGAAGCGCTTGGCAAAAAAGTCAAAATCGTGCCCTGCTCATATGAAAACATCAAGATAACCGCAAAAGAGGATCTGGAAATTGCACATGGAATATTGAATAAAAGCAAATCAAGTGTGTTCAGGACAGGAATGGGGCAGGACAGCCACAGGTTTTCAAAAGACAAAAATAAAAAACTTGTTTTGGGCGGTTTTACAATTGATGAAACCGGATTTGATGCAAATTCTGACGGGGATGTAATTCTCCACGCACTGTTTAATGCAGTAAGTTCCACAATTGGCGAGCGCTCGCTTGGCTTTTACGCTGATGAAATGTGCAAAAAAGGAATTACTGACAGCAAAGAATATCTTAAAGTGATTTTGGAAAAAATGAGAAATTCCGGATTTGAATTAAATAATGTAAGCATTGCAATTGAAGCCTCAAAGCCAAGGCTTGAAAAGCACACAAAAAGCATAAAGGACTCGTTGTCAAAAATATTAAGCCTTGAAAAATCCAAAATAGGAATAAGTTATACTTCAGGCGAAGGCCTTACTGATTTTGGAAAAGGGCTTGGGATGCAGTGCCTTGCTTATGTAAGCCTTGATGAGTCATCTTAATCCTTTTAAAAACATATAAATGCCTTAAAATCAGCAATATTAATATACCTTCTGTTATACTCATTCGCTATGGCCATACCATCAAATGCAAAGATAAACCTGTTCTTAAAGATAGGAAAGAGGCAGAAATCAGGCTACCATAACATACAGTCAGTCATGCAGAAAATTGAACTAAGCGACAACATCACGATAGAACCTCTTACCGAAGACAAGATAGTGATTGAATGCACAAATGCTGACCTTGAAAATGAAGAGAACCTTGCCTATAAGGCAGCTTCGCTGCTTAAAAAGAAATTCAGGGTAAAGCACGGGGTAAGAATCCACATCGAGAAAAACATCCCTTTTGAGGCAGGCCTTGGCGGAGGCTCAAGCAATGCAGCAACAGTTCTTTCAAACCTGAACAAGCTCTGGACTTTAAGGCTTAGCGAAAAGCAGCTGATGAACCTCGCTGCCCAGATAGGCTCAGATGTCCCATTTCTTATAGGGGACGCTCCTGCGCTTGTCGAGGGAATAGGTGACAAGATAAAAAAAATAAACAAGTCTTTTAGCGTCAACGTCGTTTTGATAAACCCCGGCTTTAGGGTATCAACAAAATGGGCTTATGCAACCTATGACAAAATGAAGCCAAAAATCAAGACAGATGCCAACATCAAGGAACTAATCAAGGCAATGGAAAGAAAGGACATATCAAAAATTGCTGACAATGTGCATAATGATTTTGATTCAGTCATCACAAAAAAATACAAAGTCCTCGAGCAGATTAAGACAAACCTTGTCAGAAATGACGCGCTCTCTGCCTCAATTTCAGGCTCAGGCCCCACAGTATTTGGAATTTTTAAGAGCATTTACGAGGCACGCGAAGCTTTTTTCAAAATCCAGTACGATTATCCTTTCGTTTTCCTGACAAAAACTATATAATTAAGGGCAGAATAACCTGATTCTTAAGCAGTTAATAGGGCGCACAGTAAGTGTCAATGCCATAAATCGAGGCGAAAATTAGTGCTATTCAATTTTCGCCGAGTGAAAATATTGAAAATTCGCAGAATTTTCCAGTTGAACGTCATTATGCATTAAAACAATAATAACTAACGACGGCAATAACTGACAACATTAAACTAATAACATTGAAAATTTCACGACAATAAACTAAATCACAATAAAAAGTGAAAAATGAGGAAAAACCAAATAACAAAATGCCAATTATAAAGGTAGCAAAGCACGCAGGATTCTGCTTCGGGGTAAAAAAGGCAATTGAGATAGCTGAAGAGGTTGCATCGAAAAACTCAGGGCCGACATATGTCCTTGGCCAGCTTGTTCATAACGAGCGCGTTATAAAGAACCTCGAAGACAAGGGAATTGTTTTTGTGGACGGGATAAATAAAATACCGCAGAATGCTGTGACTGTCCTAAGGGCGCACGGCGAGCCGGGAACTACTTATGTCTCGCTTGGGCAAAAGTCAATAGAAAAAGGAAAAAACCTCAATGACGCAACCTGCCCCCTTGTCACTCTTGTTCACAATGTGGCAATCAAGCTAAAGAACTCAGGGTATGAAGTAATAATTTTCGGAAAGCACGACCATCCTGAGTCAATAGGCACGAGCTTCCATCTCAAAGGAAAGGACACCTTCATTGTAGAGCACCAAGATGATTATCAGATAGTGGTTGACTACATCAATAAAAACAATTTTGAAAAAGTTGTAATAATTTCGCAGACAACAATGTCTGTTTATGGTTACAAAGACCTTATCGATAAAATAAACTCAAAAATACGGAATGCTTTTGTCGAGATTCCGTTAAACCTGCGCGACCTGTCGATAAAGCACGGCTATGTCGACACAATCTGCAACCCGACAAAGCAGCGCCAGTCTGACACTGAAGAGATTGCAAAAGAATCCGATGTCGTCATTGTGATTGGCGGGTTAAATTCAAGCAACTCAAAAGAGCTTTACCATAAATGCGAGGAGCTCGGAGTCAGGTCTTACTTCATCCAGTCAGCAGAGCAATTGAAAAAAGAGTGGTTTGATTCAATGGAAAAGATAGGAGTGACAGCGGGCGCATCAACTCCGGATTACCTGATTGATGAAGTTGTTGATAGGATTAAGGAACTTGTTTTTTAGGTTAAAAATAGAAAATAAGAAAAATAAAAAATTGCTTATTCAGCAAAAAATCCCATCCTTTCTGAGTCAAACTTCCATGCTTCCGGTAGTTTTCCCGTTCTTTTATAGTATTTTGCAAGCCTGTTTATCTTTGATTCTGCCAAGTGAAGCCCCCTGATTGCAGTCTCGTCCTTCTTGTTTGTTTCCATGTGCTTTTTGACAGCAGCATATTTCTTGAACAGTGCAATAAGGTCTTCAGGCATCTCTCCTGCAAGCTTTTTCTCTGTGAGTATCTCTGTTATTGATTTTCCGCAAAGCACCTGGACGCTTGGAATGCCGTATGAATCCCTTAGCATCAGCCCAATCTGCGACGCTGCCTTTCCCTCCTTTGCAAGCTTCCCTATCAAGAGCTCGACTTTCTTTGAGTCATGCAAAATCCATGAAGGAGATGTCTTTTTTGCCGGCCTCTTTGAGCCTGATTTTCCGCGTTTTCCCGAATGCATTCTTGCCATTTTATTCCTCCGATTTATGTTTTAGTTTTTATTTTGATATATTCTTAGTTTTTATTTTTTTAGTTTTTTATATTTTATTATTTCGTCCTTCGTTTTTTTTAAATTTCGTTATTGTAAAACCTTAATGCCGTAAGTTTAATGTTAATCGTTATTGTTCGTCCGTCAATGCCAGTTCGTCATTGTCGTTGTTATTTATTGTAGTTTTAATGTTTAATGACTTTCAATCGGAAAATTCTTCGAATTTTCAATATTTTCACTCGGCGAATTTTGACTTACACTAAAATTCGCCTCGATTTATTGCATTAACTCTAGCGTATTTTATTTCTCTGGAGAAATTGTATTTTCATCCAGTATAGCCAAGCCGTAACCGAGCTACCTTTACCTATAGGATGAATTGATGGTTTATAAAGGTTATTGTTGAGTTTTTGTATAAAGCTTAGAATTATTTTTGCTCAACACCCCAATGAGTAGAGATTACTCCTGGAATCCCTATTTCGATTCCAAAATTTCTTTTAAATTGATCTTTATTTTCAACTATAGATACTCCTAATTCAGTAATATTTATTGTGATAAACTCGCCATCAAGAAGTTTTTCACCCTCAATCATGTACATCCTTATCAAATAATTTAAAGCGTTTGTTAGTTCTTTTTCATTCAACTTTGTGACTTCTAATAGTTTTGATTGTCTAACTTCATCACCTTGTTCTATATCTATATCATAGATGTGACCTAAAACTAAAATTGCATTTTCTTTGGTTTTCATCCTAGCCCCAATTACCGAGAATCAACTTACCCCCCACAGATTTCTGGTCGTCAACTCACTCTTTCTTTTTTCCAAGCCTTTCAAAAAACTCCATAACTTCTACTGGCAAGGCCATTATTACAGTATTCGAAGCAGTTGGGCCAAGCCCGTCAAGGGTTTGCAAAGTCCTTAATTGCATTGCGCCTTTTGCCTTTCCCATTGTTGATGCTGCCGCTGCAAGGTTCTTTGCAGCATCCCTGTCTCCTTCGCTCTTGATTATGACAGCCCGTTTTTCTCTTTCTGCTGCTGCCTGTCTTGACATTATTCTTTTCAAATCATCAGGAACTTCAACATCCTGTAATTTAATAGTTTGAATATCCAAACCCCACTGGTCAGTTTCCTTGTCAACAATTTTTCTTATCTCTTCTCCAATCTTCTGCCTTTCAGTCAAAACAGTATCTAAACTCATTCCGCCAATCACATCCCTTAAAGCAGTCTGCGCGTATTGTGCAAGTGAATATTCATAATCCTGAATCTTTATGACAGCATCATTTACTTTTGCAACCTTGAAAAACACAACTCCATTGACGTGGACTGGAACGTTGTCTCTTGTCATTACCTGCTGCTTCTCTATGTCAATTGTCCTGATTCTTAAGTCGACAATTACCATTCTTTGAATTATTGGAAAAATAAATGTCAGGCCGGGGTCTCTCATTCCGCCATATTTTCCCAGAGTGAAAATTACTCCTTTTTCATACTGATTAATTACCCTTAAGCCTGAAAGAACTACAATCACCGCAAAAACCAAAAGTCCGATTTGCCATATCATTTTTACCGCCCCCGCATTAAGTTATGTTTAGCAACTTGTTATTTGCAGATTTATAAATGTTGTTAATAAAAAGCCTGCATCGATTTTATTATCTATTCAATAGTAGTTACAATAGAAAAGTTTATAAATTTGAATCCTGTACCAGCATTATGGCAAGAAAACCTCAAAACCTGGATACTTTGTTGTTATCAGTAACAAATGAAGAAACAAAAGAATTGAGGGCTAAGATTGTTCTCGATATTCTTGTTTCCGGAAACGAAGTATCGGAGCAATATGCTAAAGAAGCCGCCGGAACTTATGCCAGTAAAAAAGAAGTTGGCACTGCTGCCTTAATAATGGAGAAGGCTGGTTATGGGCCACAGGCAAAGGACTTCTATACTCAGGCATTTAAACTCGCAGATTCACCTTCAAGCAAAACAGCTGATTCAACATCAAGCAGAGCAACTCTTTCGGAAAGGGCACATCTTGCTGAAAAGGCAAAACTTTACGATACTGCAATAGAGTTATGGATGAAACTAGGCAAACCTGGTGAAGCAGAAAGGATTGCAAAAGAACAAAATATGAAAGACAAGATAGGAAGTTATTATGCTTTAGTTGGAAGCTATTCAGAAGCCGCAAAAGCTCTGGAAGGGTCAGATTTAATTCATAAAATTGGCAGCTATAACATCCTTAGCAAAATGACTAATGAGTTTAAGGGTTCCTGGAAGGACAAACTGCCAGGATTTATGTATGATTTGTTTACCAGAAAATACTAATAAGAGAAATAATTTACAAAATTCGTCATATATGGCACGAATATCCATTCTTCTGAAAGTATTTCTGGTGGTATTCTTCTGCGGGATAAAATTTAGGCGCCTTGACAATTTCAGTAACAATCGGCTTTTTGTATTTTCCGGATTTTTCAAGTTTCTCTTTTGATTTCAATGCAGTATTTTTCTGCTCGTCACTGTAATAAAAGATTGCAGAGCGGTACTGCGAGCCCACATCAGGCCCCTGCCTGTTCGGAGTTGTAGGGTCATGGATGCTAAAGAACAAATCAAGCAGTTTTTCGTAAGTAACAATTGAAGAATCATATTCAACATAAACAGCTTCAGCGTGGCCAGTTTCATCAGAACAGACATCTTCATAAGTCGGGTTTTCCATTTTCCCGCCCATGTAGCCTACTTCTGTTTTAAGCACTCCTTTTACCTCGCTGAACTTAAATTCAACTCCCCAGAAGCATCCTGCGCCGAACGCTGCTTTTTGTGTTTGTGGCATTTATTTTAACCTTCCGTGATCTCCCAGGTACTTCATCAGTTTTTTGAGTTCGTCTTCAGATATTGTGACTTCAAAATGAAATTTATCAAATAACCCGGGCGCAATTGTTATTTTTATGTTTCCAGGTTCCTTGGAATTGTACTCTATGTATCCCTCCTCTTCTATAATAATTGGTTTGCCGGATGGCATAGTAAAACTTTGTCTGAAAAGTATATAAATTTATGCTGTGATTAAAGAAAAATAGCCCCGGGCAGACTTTCGCAAAAGATTTTGATTCTTTTTATTCGAACTGCCGTCACAGCCTTTCTCTTATGATTCTCTCATAACCAAAGGGCCGTATCCTTGACCGCTAGACTACGGGGCTTTAGCTTTCTGGAAAATTATGCATTATTTAAATTAATTGCTATAGGAATTTTTATAAACTTCAAAATATTGGAATTGAAAATGAAAAGATTTTTACCAATTGCATTGATAATTTTAATATTTGTTCCAGGATGCAAATCAAATGCAGGCATGACTGAGCAGGAAAAAGTCCAGTACAGCCTTAAAAACTGCGAACGGGACAATAAAATTTGCCCTGACGGAAGCATTGTGATGAGAATTGGTCCTGACTGCGAGTTTGAAGCGTGCCCTGAAATGAACGACCCCTGCGGATATTCTGATTTCAGGAAAGACTACAGCTCAAGAAATCCTGAAGAGTGCAAAAGAATGAAGTTCACTTGCTACGGATATGAAACAATGTTTTCAAACGAATGCGGCTGCGGATGCCAAAAACCAGAATGGATGACAGGCGGGACAATGTGCCAGGAAGGCGACAGGTATTATGAACGCTGTCCTGAAGATGAAGAAACAATCTGCGGAATAATTGACCCAAAATCAAAAATGTGCGGAAGCGAGCCTTGTAAAAAAGAATTCAAAAACAGGTGCGAGGCATGCAGGACAGAAAATATAGTTTATGCTGCTGTTGGTAAATGTTAATTTCTAAGAAATAAAAAACAAAATTTAAATAGATAAGATTTTCTCAATGCAATGATGAGGGGGCTTTCATTAATAATTTTATTCTTGCTTGTTATTCAGACCGCTAGCGCTATGTATACTCAGGGTGAAGGCTATGAAGCAATAGCCAGTGAGCATTCTCCAATTCTTTTTATTCCAGGAATTATGGGTTCAGCGCTTGACGACAATAACAGATGGACAATGTCAGACAATCTCTGGCCAGGAAATCCGCATGAAGACAGGATGGAGCTTGCATTCAAAGAAGACGGAAAAACAGTTTTGGTAGACGGCTCTGACATTAAAGCAACATACGTCTTAAGAACAGCATGGAAATCTCCAATCTATAATGGGTTCTATGTATACATGGATGCCAACACCCCTTACAAATTTGACGGAAAGACTGGCAATGGGGATTATATGGGTCCTGCTTATTTTGACAGGCCTTATGATTTCAGGCGTCCTACAGAGTTTCACCTCAGCGGAAAGAACAGCATTGGTGATGATGTAAAAAGAATTCTAAAGGAAACAAAGTCAGACAAAATTATTCTTATTGCCCACAGCATGGGGGGGCTTCAGGCAAAAATGTATGCCTCACAAAATCCAGACAAAGTCAGGGCAGTCATCTTATTATCAAGCCCGCTTAATGGAGCGCCACGGGGATTCCAATCATTAACAGAAGGATACAATTTTGGAGCAGGCCTTTTGATTTCAGAAGCTCACGTCTGGGAAATAGGACACAACTGGGAAGGTGTCTTTCATCTTTCTCCTGACCACCAGTTTGTAAAGGCAAATGGAAATCTTATTTCACTCGACGAAACATTCGGCAAAGGAATAAGTTTCCAGCAGGCAGGTCACCTTCCAAGAGAAGCATTTAGCGAGCTTCAAGTAGCCAAAATTACAAATCCTGATGAAGTTACAAAAAAACTTGAAGAAAAATACAGCGGGCTTTCTCCAGAAGTATACAAAAATACAAAAGAGTTCAGGGCAAAATTCAATGCATTAAAAGCAGACCCTTCAGTAAGAGTTGAGATTATTCACGGCGACAACCAGATGACAACTCAGGAATTTACTGTAAGAAATGAATTATATACATCTATTCACACTTATGGCACAGGAGAATTCATAACAACAGAAGAAGGATCTACTGAATTAGCAGCCCCATTCAAGTTCAATATCAGGAGGCTTGATAAAGTTGACAAAGCAGAAGGAGACGAGACAGTTCATAGAAAAGGATTCCCATGGGGCAGCGCTGTAAGAACCCAGACTGTAAACTCAGGCCACATGACAATGGCAGCAATTCCGGAAACTCTTGATAAAGTAGTGGCAATTATTGAAGAAGTTAACCACGACAAAAGAGACAAGCAGTGGATTGATTCAGTCAAAAGAATTGCAGGCGATAATCTTGGAAAGCTTGCTCAAATGAGTGAGTCAGCCCTGGCAGAAAAATCCAAGGAATATGCAGAGGCAATTAAGGCAGAAAAGGAGAAAAAAGAAAAAGACGAAAACTTCATAAAAAAACTCACAGGAGATATAAAGGGAAGGGGCAAGTATGTATTTTTCCAGAGAATGATTGAAGGAAAACAAAACAAAATCCAGATAATAGTTCCAGAGATGGGGCAATATGACGACAAGCACAAGGACTTTCATGCATGGATTGCGCTTGACAGCTATACAATAGTTGATTCAGGCGTAGGAATAGTGCAGCCTTCAACATATACAATCACAATGAATAAAGAAACTTTCCAGGGAGTAACAAGTGGAACTATTTCGCTAAAACAGGCATGGGACAGTGGAAATCTTGACGTCAGTGGCGGATTAAAAGAAAATTTACTAATATGGGCAGGATCATGGCTTTCAAAATTTATGTCTTCATAATTGCACTTTTGATGCTTCCGGGCATCTTTGCATACCAGCAGGGCTATCTGGTTTTTGACACAAAAGGCTGGGAAGTGTTTGAGCAGGTAAGCTGGAGGCAGGCATTTACAAAAGGAGATTTATTTCTCGAAATCAGGGCAAGTCAGGGTTCATTGATTGAAAATGAGAAATTTGCAAGAGAAATAGGAGGCAAAGTTGAAAGCACTCAAGCTTATTCTGACGTCAAAGAATCAATCATTTCAAACAGCAATGATTTCTATATATTTGCAACACTTCCTTACAAAGACCATTCATACCTTATAACAATGACCGGGCCAAAAGCCAAGATGAGTGAAGGCAAAACAGCAATTCAGGCAGTCTACAAGACATTTAGCTTTGCAGGCACTCCTCAAGTTGTCGAGGCTCCTTGGGAAAAAGAGCCAGTGCCTCCAAAAAGGGTTTCATTTCTTGTCAGGCATCCTGTTCCGTGGGACTGGATTATTCTTTTGGTAGTTCTTGGAGGAATAGGATGGCTAATCTGGCGAAAAATAAAGAAGCGAAAGCATAAACACGCAACGCACCACGAAGAGCATAAGAAGTAGATTTCTAGTTGCGCACATCGTTGAATAAGCTATGCAATGCCACTATGGAATGTTAATCTTATATACTAAGATGTCTTAAATTAGGCTATGAAAGAAGTCCAAATGAAAAAAAGATGGATTTTGCTGTCATCATTTTTGATTTCCTGCGCATTTACGATTTTGGATTCACTGGTCCATTATTTCTATGAGGGTTTAGAAATTTATTATTATCCATTTCATTTTTTCGGAATACAGTCGGCATTGACTAATTATGCCATGTCCAAACTGGTTTCTTCAACCATAATCTTATTCATCCTATTCTATGTTTTTTCAAAGACAAAAATAAACAAGCATGTTCAGTACAATTTAATAACATTGATAGTCGTAGTTCTTTTGGAAATAAGGTACATAATGGGGGGCTATTATACAAATATTTGGCACATTCTTAATTTCATAAACCATTATTTATCGTTGATTATAGGAATCTACTTAGTTAAACAAATAAAATTTAAAGATTAATGGTATAATTCTAGTCCAATTTTAAGAATTTAATTATTCTATCGCTGCACTAATGCCCTATGAATGGAAATAAGAAATTCCATTAAGGTTATAAAAAAATAAAATTCCCTAACCAATCTGAAAACTATAAATTTTATTTTTCAGTTCCGGTTATTGAAAGCAGGCTTCCGCTTCCGAGTGCAAGAGGCATCTTTCCGTCCCATTTCTGGATTGTTAAATAATCAATATATCTTGGGCTTTTTGACAGTTCTTCGTTAACTATCCTTATTGCCTCTGCCTCTCCTTTGGATTGGACAATTTTCTGCTGCGCCTGGAATTCTATTACTTTCAAATTGTTTTGTTCCTTTAAGGCGTTTTGCTCAGCAGTTACTTTTTGTTCTATTGCTAAGTTGAATTCCTTGCTGAAATCAAAATTAGTTACTGATAAATCATCCAATGCTATGAATGATGTGGAGAGCCTGTCCCTCAGGGTGTTTTTTATTTGTTCCTTTACAAGTTCTCTTTTTGTAATCAGCTCTTCAGCAATGTATTTTGCAGTTATCGATTTTACAACTTCTTGAATCGACGGGCTGATAATCCTATCCTCATATTCAGGCCCGATATTTTTAAATAAATCATTGACTTTATCCTTGTTAATATGGTAATTTAATGCAATTTCTGCCGAAACTATCTGCAAATCTTTTGAAGCAGCTGCTGCCTGCGCATGAAAAACTCTGGTCCTTACTTCAAACCTGTATGGCTTTTCAAAGAAAGGTATTTTCAGGTGCATGCCTTCTTCAAATGTCTTTTCTTTGACTCCGTAAAAAGAATTGAATATGACTCCTTTGTAGCCCGCGCCAACCACAAAAAATGAATTCCATAGAGTAATTATAATCAATAATATAATAAGTAGCTTTTTGATAGTGTTCAAGGATATTCGCGTATTTGTAGGTTTTTTTGTGTTTGTTGAAGTATCTTTTTCTGCCAATTTAACTCACCCCCTTAGTATTTTATGATTAATATAAATGCGGAGGACAGGATTCGAACCTGCGTAAGCACTAAGCTAATAGGTGTCTTCTAGTCATTGCATTGCTGCTCGTAACACCAATCAATGCTGGCCTAAGCTTGGACGGAAATATTTCCTCTATCCCGTTTGGCCACTCCGGCACCTCCGCATTTGAGTTTTAGATAGATTCTTCCAAGCTTTTCTTTATTCTGCAAAGGGAAAGTGCTTAAAAATTTATCTATTTGATTCTTATTAATCCTTATGCCATAAAATTCTTTTTTGTATTTTTTGTTAATCCAGGATTCTTTTGAGTGAGTTATGTTAAATTCCGTTAGTAAATTGCTTACACCATCACAAAGTCTTTTGCTAGCTGTTGTGAAGCCTAAAGTATTTGATCTAAAACCTCCATCTGTGTCAAAATATCCTGCTAAGAAGTGCTTCTTTATCTCTTGTGATGATTTTTCAATTGAAGTTGGTACAAAAACCCTATTACTTTTTGCACCTTTTGGTATTTCCATTCGTTCATTAAAAAATTTGAATAATTCTTTATTTCTTATCCTTAAGTATAAGCGAGGTATCCTGTTTCCTCTTTTGAGAGGTTCCTTAGGGTTAGTTCTAGTGAATATAAGAGTTTTAATAAGTTCAGAAAGGTAATTTAAGTACAACCTGTCAGACATATCAATAGTTATTGCATAGTCTTTTGACAAATCATTTTTCTTAGATTTTACATAATTAGAAATATTGCCGTCTCCTATTATTACTCCTGATAAATAAGCAGTTTTGGTAGTTAAAGTTAACGATGGCTGTATTTTTGTAGTTCTCTCAAGTACTAATATTATTAATTAAATTATGAATAGTTGCTTTAAATAATATACGCAAGGAAGTCCAGTGACAGATTCAAACTAACAGCTTTTTAGATAATTATAAATATAACAATGCCAAAAATCAAGGTATGGATGTTGCAGCGTGCATTAGGTCAAGAAGGTCTGTAAGAAAGTACAAGCCAGTTGACATTCCATGGGATAATGTTGTCCAGATTCTCGAGTCAGGAAGGCACGCGCCGTTTGCAGGAAACATACAAAACTGCAAGTTCATAGTCTGCAAGAACGAAGACAAAAGAGTTGCAATTGCAGAGGCATGCTCAAAGCAGTATTGGATGCAGGACGCGCCAATCCACATTGTAATTGTCGCAGAGCCTGAAAAATCAGAAAGATATTACGGGACAAGGGGCTCAAGATTATATACGATACAGGGCGCGGCAGCAGTAATCCAAAACATGCTCCTGACAGCCCATTCCTTAGGCCTTGGCGCATGCTGGGTCGGCGCTTTTGACGAGGAAGAAATAAGAAGGCTGTGCAACCTGCCTGAGCATGTCAACGTGCAGGGAATAATCACTATAGGGCACGCTGCCGAAACTCCTGAACCGCCGCCAAAATACAGGATTGAGCACACAATGTTCTTTGAAAAATGGTGGGGCAGGATTGAAAGCCCAAAATCAGGCTTAAGCTACTGGAGCCCGTATGTCGACAAGATGGTAAAAAACACAAAGAAAGGCATAAAGAGGGCCGTTGATAAGGTAAAAGGGAAAGGAAAGAAGAAAGATGGAAAATAAAATTAATGAAATTTGTATTTTATAACTTTCTGAATTCTAGAAGTTTATTTCGTGTATAATGTGCTTGCTGCTAAAAGTTGGCTGTTAAAATCTCTGTATCCATTTTCTGAAGTTCTTCTCGCCAACGCCGGTTCTATTACAATAGCTACTAGTTTTTCAAGTCCTCTTCGGACTTGTGGCTTCATGAAAGAAAATTTATCCAGAACTTTTGCTGCCTTATCTCCAACACCGCCATAATACATTTCAATGAATAATTGGCCAAGAGGATGGTTAACAAGAACTTCATCCCTATACCTTCTTAATGATTTTACAGTTGGGTGATTTCCATTGCCTTCATAAGCTGATGTTGCGACAAAACATAAAGAGTCGTCATCGTCATCAAAATAAGATGTTGTCGCTTGGCTGGATTGACGACTTATTTCTAATTCAAGAGCCCTTCTGGGAAAAAGCTCATCGTTTAGAGTTGTGTCTGTTCCACTTTCTAGCCGAAAAGAAGAGCGGGCTCTGTCCCATATTCTTTCTCTCTCGCCTTCTGGAAGTTTCATATCAAAGTATTTAGGATCGTTCCAAGGCTCGTCACCTCTAGTCCACCCACCTACCATTTGTTAGTTCACCTAAGGTTTGTTGTAAAAGCCGAGAATATATAAATTTTACCACTAAAAAATAAGAAAAAATGTGGCCCGTCACCGAGCCACTGCTTGCCCTCGCTCTTAAAACGTTGGGGGTGGTTTTTCAAAACGAAGGCAAAGAAACAATCTCACCACAAAGACTAAAGGGGTGATAGTGATATTTGCCTAATTTACAAGCTCAATTCCAAGCTCGTGTGATACTTCAACTGCCTCAACTGAAGGCCTTGAATGATCCTGCTTGCCTAAAACCCACGGGCTTTTGACACCCGTGATTATAGTCATTACCATTATCTTTCCTGCCATGTCATCAGAGACTCTTGCGCCCCAGATGACGTTTGCGTCCTGGTCAAGGTGTTCTGTGACAAGCTCGCCGACCTTGTTTATGTCATCCAAAGTCATGTCAGGCCCGCCGACAACCTGAATCAATGCGCCTGTAGCGCCGGTATAATCAACATCAAGCAAAGGATTTCCAAGCGCTCCCTTGACAGCTTCCTCAACTCGGCTGTTTGTGTCGCTTGTTCCGACTCCAATGACTGCAACCCCGCCGTTTTGCATTATCGCCTTCACATCTGCAAAATCCAGATTGACAAGTGAAGGTATTGCAATAGTCTCGACAATTCCCTTTATCATTGTTGCAACAAGTTCGTTTGCTACTGCAAAAGCCTGCTGTATCGGAAGATTTCCTGCAATCTGCACAAGCCTGTTGTTGTCGATTACAATTACAGTATCACAGACTTTTCTTAATTGCTGCAGCCCAAATTCAGCCTTGTCAACTCTCGCCCTTTCAATTTTGAAAGGCATTGTGACAGTTCCAATTACTATGCCGCTATTTTCTTTTGCGACTTCTGCGACTACAGGCGCAGCTCCTGTGCCTGTTCCGCCGCCCATTCCGGCGCACACAAAAATCATGTCAGCGCCTCTCAACGATTCTTTTAATTGAGGCAGGGATTCTTTTGCAGATGCTGCTCCTTTTTCAGGAAAGCCGCCGCACCCAAGTCCTCTTGTAACATCCCGCCCTATGAGAAATTTCTTATCAGCATCAATTATTCCAAGGTGCTGTTTATCCGTATTGCACGCGATGATTTCAGCGCCCTTAACTCCTTTTTTGTAAAGCCAGCCAACCATATTGTTGCCTGAACCGCCCACACCAATCACTTTGATGTTTGCATGCCCTACATCCATCGTTGCATCTACGCTTACTGCCTGCTTTATCGCACTCTCCACCAAAAAATCCATTTTAATCCCCCTTTCTCCCTAGCCCTTGCGGTTTTCAAAATATATTTTGCAATATAGCGGTCAATTTACCGAAATGTTTATATTGCCCCATCATTGTACTACCTTTAGAATTAGTTCACGCCAATGAACTTGTTTAGAACCGTTTTATAGTTTTTATCGTACAAAAAAACTGGATTTCACGAAAACAGACGATTTAAAGCTTCTTTTCGCCAAAAAAGATGCCTTAGCTGAGTTTTTCGCCAAAAAAACTCAAATATATCTTTTCTTTTATAAACATAACATGAGTAAACTCATTTATAAACATTTCTGATATTTAACATATAGTTTAACTTATATAGTTTTTAAATGAAAATTGGAATAGTGATCTATTGTACTATATCAGACTCAGAAAAAGGCAACCCTTCGATGAGTGCATCCGCAAAGTTTACTGATTTTCCAATTCCGGAAGGAAGGACCAAATAACCATTACAGCCGCTTATTTTTGATTCTACCAAGTTAACCATGTCAGTCCGATAATTACTATTGCTCGTTACCATTACAACAGGCACTTCGCTTTTCTGCCTGACTTTTACAAGAACTTCAAGACCCTGGTTTCTTTCATGAGGCCAGCCAAATTCAAGCGCAAGAAAAACCAGATCAGGGCTTTTTTCATTTATATCTTCAGCAATATACTCAATTGAAGTGCTTGGTTTAACTATTTCGTAATTTGCAACATACATTGCATCATCAAGAAATTTTTTGAATAGTTTAGCAACAGCTTCTTCATAATGGTAAATCTGCACTTTCCCCCTGCCAGTCATGTCATCTTTCATATTACTTAGTAGCGATTAATATATTAAAATATATATTTAATAAAATCCAACAAATTATTTAAGGCACATCAACAAAAAGTTCGTGGAAAAAATGAGGATATCTTTTTATGGAGTTTAATAAATTTACAAGGCCTTGCCTGTCCTTCACGGTGCTCTTAAACCGCGCATCGATATTTACGTGGTCTTGATATTCAAGAATGCCGTATCTATGATAAATTTCAATCGGAATATCATTTTGAGCTGCAATAACGTTAACCCTCGACATTAAAATCAAAGTATCTGCTTCATCTTCTGTATAAAAAGCAAATCCCTTGCCGGGCATTTCATATCTTCCGCCGCCCCATTTAACATAAAATTCGTGTTCCGGAAATATCTGGGCGTATCTTTCTGTTATGTCAAACATATTTTGAAGCGGGTTTTCGCCGTAAATAATTCCTGAGGCCCTCTGGTCATCTTTTAGGGGAAATAAATCCAATTCTTGGTTTTCACTATCGGCCTCAATAGAGTGTAATAATCTAGATGCAACACTTCTTCTTTTTTCTCTTTTAGAAAAATCCCAGTCATCCGGCAGGTGTCTTGCGTAACTCCAATAATCATTGTGATCATGGGTAACCAAGCCCGGAGCTTCAATCAGCCCTTTTTCAGTGTGGGCTTCAGCAATTCGGTATTCAAGTTTTATTTCAGGCATTTTTCTTAATATATTAATATAGTTTATAAGCCTTACTATTGTTACTACTAATAAATTACTAAATAAGTATCTATAAATTTTTATAAATGAAGTTTAATCTAAGTAAAATGCCACTATATTTCATCGGTCTTGGATTAAGCAACGAAAAAGACATCACAGTCAATGGTCTTGAAGCTGTAAAAAAATGTGATATTGTCTATCTAGAATACTACACTTCCGTTTTAAACACAACAAAGGAAAAACTCGAAGAATTCTACGGAAAAAAAATAATTCTGGCGCCAAGGCAAAAAGTAGAGTCTGATAATAATGAAATTATAGACAACGCAAAAACAAAAAATGTTGCTTTTTTGGTTGCAGGAGACGCAATGGCAGCAACAACCCACATTGATTTAATGCTAAGGGCAAAAAAAGAAAAAATCAGGTGCCATGTTATCCATAATGCCTCAATTATAAATGCAGTAGGAATTACTGGACTCCAGTTATACAAATTCGGAAAAACAACAAGCATTCCGATGGAAAACGAGAATGTTGAAAGCCCATATGATGCGCTAAAAGACAACTTAAGCCTTGGAATGCACACATTATTCCTGCTTGACTTAAAGCCCGATGAAAACAAGTTCATGACAATAAATGACGCAATAAGGTATTTACTCAAAGTTGAGCTTAAAAGAAATAATAAAATATTTACAGAAAAAACTTTGTGTATTGGCCTTGCAAGGGTTGGAAGTGAAAGCCAGTTGATTAAGGCAGGAACTGCAAAGGAGCTTGTAAAACATGATTTCGGAAAGCCTGTTCATTGCCTCATAGTTCCTGGCAAAATGCACTTTATGGAAGAGGAAGCATTGAAGATTTACAGCTAAAACGTAATAATGCCGTATTTATTCATCTCGTTTCTAAAATATTGCAATATTCCGAGGCAAAATTTAGTGGCAGTCAAATTTTGCCGAGTGTATCTAAAGTTGTCTCAAAGGCAACGGATTTAAGGTAATACCGGGACCCGTCCTAAATCTCGCTCCGCTCGGGTTATTGCCAAGCTTGGCTCCTTCATCTCAAATCGCAGGCTGACATTGCCCGGATGGCGCGTCCCCTTTGTCAGCTTTTCATCCGTACAAATCATGGCCTCGCAAAAAGGCAATAACCTGCATTTAGGACGGGGCCCAAATATCAACTGGTTTTAAGAGCTGCAAAGTTTATACAATAAGTCAAATGATTTCTGGAGCTTGTCTTCCTCAATAATCAATATGTGCTCGTTCGAGGAAATAAGCGCGTCAATTATGCTTATCCCGTTCTCTGCAAGCTCGTTGTATATTATTGAAAATACACCTGGTGTTTTCTTTAGTATTCTTGGGTAATTGATTTCAATCATCCCAACTTTTTTGTTTTCCTCAAGTATCAGTTCCTTTGGGAATGATGATTTGACTTTGTCAAGGTTTTTCTGGTCTATGACTATAGTAAGCGCTTCCGAGCCTTCAAGCACCCTTATTATGTCATGGTCCTGAAAATCAAGCATCCGGTCAGGCCTGCCAAGCTTGGTTTTTACAGAATCAGTCCTCTTCAATAATAAAGAAGACATTTTGGTCTTGATTGATATTCGAGCCTGCTTTAGTATTGCGTGTACTGAATTTGACTCCTCACTTTTTTTGATGCTGGTTTTGTATCTTCTTAATGCGCTTATTACTGAATCAGGGCTTGCATCAAGCTTTTGGGTCTGGATAATATATTTTGCAAGGCTCCTTATGTTTATTATTCCTCTTGAAATGTCTTTTTTGAGCGCAATGTCAGTATCAACAAATTTCCAGACAAATTCTGCGATATTTTTTGCCATAGGATGGCATAAATATGGGTCTGTTTTTAAATTTTTTTGCTAAATATGACATTTTTATCAGAATTTTGGCATATATGTCACAATCGTTTTAAAGGTATTTTGTTTCCAAAATGTTATGGAAAATGACAAAAAGAAAGTGCTGATAGCAACTGGAACTCCGTTTGATTTGGATGTAAGAGTCAGGATGGCAAACACCCTGATGGCAAACGGGCTTGATGTTGCAGTTCTGGAAAATTATCAGGGCTGGCAGCTTGAGGAAGAAATATCGTCTGCCAACTATCTGATTGTAAGAAGCGACAAAATCGACAGACAACTGATTGACCGTGCTTCAAATCTGGAATTGATTGTCAGGGCAGGCTCTGGAATCAACACAATCGATGTAGATTATGCCCAACTAAAAGGGATCGAAGTTCAAAACACAAACGGGGCAAATGCAGTCTCTGTCGCTGAGCTTGCAGTCGGAATGATGGTTACTCTTGCAAGGGATTTGCACATGCAAAATTACCAGGCAGGCAATCCTGCCAAACAAAACGGTCATTTTGAGATGTTTGGCAAGAAAATAGGTTTGCATGGATTTGGTGCAGTTGGAGTGCAGGTTGCAAGGAGAGCAAAGGCTTTTGGATTGAATATATTTGCTTATGACACAAATCCGGAAATTGATTATAATCCGCCCGGGATGGAAAAATCATTTGGATTTGATTCCGTAACTGGCGCAAGAAATATTGAAGATGTGTATAGAAATTCGCAGTTTGTATCAATTCATGTTCCTTTGACAGATGAGACAGAAGGCAAAGTAAACTACGAATTAATTTCACTTATGAGGTCAAATGGAATTCTCATAAACACTGCAAGGCCGGAAATAGTAAATTACGGAGATTTGGCAAGAATTATGGAAGAAAATCCTAAATTCAAATACGCAGCAGATGTAAGCAAGGACGAATTTAGGGAATTTGCAGAAAACAACGGGCTTGCAGAATTCAAAAGCAGGCTTTTTATCACAAACAAGATAGGGGCACAGACCTATGAGGCAAACCACAATGCCGCAATTCAGGCCGCAAATAAAGTTATAGAATACAAACAAAGAATGGATAGAGTCATAGTTGCAGACAGCACGTTCCTTCAATAGCCAAAATATCATTTGAAGAAACATTTATAAACAAAGCAACTCTTCTCAAGCTTGATTTTAGGTGATAAATTTGATGGAACAATCTAGGCCACTGGACGCTTTAAACAAAGCAAGAGACAAAAGAGTAATAGTAGAACTAAAGAACAGCAGGACATACATAGGAAAGTTAAAATCATTTGACATTCACGTTAATGTAGTTCTTGAAGATGCCGAAGAAATGGTAAACGGCACAATGACAAGAAAGCTTGGAGTTGTCTTTGTAAGAGGAGACACAATAACTGTAATCTCAACTGAATAAATTCTGGTGCTAAAATGAAGGGAACACCGTCAATGGGAGTAAAGTCTGGCAAGAAGAATATGATACATTGCAGGCGATGCGGCCAAAGGACGCTTAATCTTTCAGGAAGAGTATGCGCCTCATGCGGCTTTGGAAAAAGCGCAAGGATGCGTTCTTACACCTGGTGCAAGAAAAGGAAGTAAATAAAAGCACTAAACTTAAATATATTCTAAACATACGTCCTTTATGGAGCGAAGAGTAAAGGACAGGAACATTCTCGATAAGTTTTGTCTGGATTTTTGCAAAGTTGTCGAAAAACACTGCAAATACATAATTGTGTCTGGATTTGTGGCTATTGCTTCAGGCAGAACAAGGGGAACTGAAGATATTGACATCATAATTGAGAAACTAAGCCAATCAAAGTTTGCCAAACTTCATAAAAGCCTTATAAAAAATGAGTTTATTTGTATTCAAGGCAGCAACTCTAATAATTTGTATAATGACTACCTTAAAGACAATATTAGTATAAGGTATACTTACAAAAAGTTGTTGCTTCCCGAAATGGAACTAAAATTCTCCAAAGACTCTCTTGATGATTACCAGCTTAAAACAAGAGTTAAGCTCAAATTAACTGGATTGGATTTGTGGTTTAGCTCAGTCAACGTAAACATTGCATTTAAAGAAGAGCTTTTGAAATCGGATAAGGATTTAGAGGATGCAAGGCATCTGAGAATTGTCTATTCTGAGATGATTAACAATAACGAGATAGATAAAGTTAAATCTATGATAAAGGAGCAGAGATTATGAGAAATGAACATATATCCCAAGTTGAAAGATGGGCTGACTACGTAAAAAACAACCCAACTCAGTGGAAAAAACAGCACACTAAATTCATAAATGCTCAATTTGAAAAGCACAGGAATTTTGTAAAGTCAATCCTTAAGCAAAGTAATGGATTTGAAAAACTTGTTAAAATATATAAAATTAAAAATATTGAAGAATACAGAAAGTCTTTTGGTCGTTGAAATATTTACCTTATTTTAGATTATTAAAAGACTGCGAGAAAAATCTAGGCCTCGTCATTTGACCTATTTTGAAGATAAATTTTCAGACTAAGATAAAAAAGACGCTGAATTATATTTAGGCCGCACCATTAGTGCGGCGTACATTGCTCATCCAATCCGCACAATTCGCCCCATTTGGGCGAAAATCGTTTGTTTTTATTTTTACAAACAAATTCAAGGAGTCACCTTCGCAATGCAACGAATCAACCGTATTATGTACGCGGCCTAATGCAGGCCGCCTATCTTTGCGGAGCGGATTTAAAATTAGTAAAAGAAACCTTAAAAAATAATTTCCGGCTCTGTCCGGAATATGGTTATTGCCTTTTTGCGAGGCCGTGATTTTCCGGCTGAATAGCTGACAAAGGGGATACTCCACAACCCTTCCGCGAGTTGACGGCGGAATCAAGTGAGGCCTAAAGCCTCACGAAAAACAAGAATATTCGAGGGCTTGAGCGAAGCGAAACCCTAAATGCGTGTCAACTGAGCGTAACCAGTTGCGGGAAATGTCAGCCCACGATTTGAGATGAATGAGCCGAGCTTGCCAATAACCCGAGCGAATGCGAGATTCCGGACAGAGCCATAATTTCCGTAACCTTTATAAATAAACCAGCCATCCCAGATAAGATAACAAGCCCGAGTTCGAGAGAGCGCTTTAGGGTTTAACGAAAGTTAAATTTCGCTATTTCTCTCGCGGTAATACTTAAAAACAAGAGTCAAATTAAAAAATGCCACCAGAACAGCCAAAACAGGAATTAAAATATTTCGTCAGGATTGCAAACACTGACCTTGACGGAAACAAGCAGATAGGAAATGCCCTTCTAAAAATCAAGGGAATAGGTTTCATGTTCTCGAATGCAATTTTAAAGACAGCCAAAATTGACCCAATAAAAAAGGCAGGCTTCATGACTGACGCTGAAGTTGCAAAAGTTGACGAAGTAATAAAAGAGCCTTCAAAATTCAAGATTCCTGTGTGGATGTTTAACAGGAAAAGAGACCCAGAAGACAGCCAAGACAAGCATTTAATCGGCTCAAACTTGACATTCACTCAGGACAACGACATAAAGATGATGAAAAAGATAAAGTCCTACAAGGGAATAAGGCACTCATTCGGTCTTCCAGTCAGGGGACAAAGAACCAGGTCAAACTTCAGAAAGAACAAAGGAAAAGTAATGGGCGTCAAGAGAAAAGAAGGCGCAAAGTCAAAGTAAATCAAAATAAAAACTAATTTAACACTGACAAAATGGGAGATCCAAAAAAACACAGAAGGAAATTTTCAAAGCCGAGCCATCCCTGGCAAAAGGAAAGGATTGAGGCAGAGAAAATAATCATGAAAGATTACGGCCTGAGGAGAAAGCAGGAAATCTGGAAAATGAGCTCATTGCTTCAGACGTTCTTAAACAGGGCAAAAACAATCATCGCGCAAAGAACTGTCCAGTCAGAAATCGAGCAAAAGCAGCTTTTGACAAGGCTAATCAAGCTTGGATTAATCAAGCCGAATGCAAAAGTCGAGGATGTATTAAATCTTACAATGAAAGACATGCTTGAAAGAAGGCTTCAGACAATTGTAGTAAGAAAACACATCTCAAAGTCAATGCTTCAGGCAAGACAATTGATAACTCACGAGCACATTGCAGTTGGCGCAAGAAAAATAACTTCACCGTCATATCTTGTAAGCACAAGCGAAGAATCTCACATTAAATTAATAGACCCGATAAATTTGGAAACGCCTCCGCCGGCAGCGCCTGAAAAGGAAAAGGCGGTTGAAGTAAAAGCAGAGGCTAAATAAAATGGAACAAAGACAGCAAAGATGGGGAATAGCGCACATTTACGCTTCATACAATAATACAATAATCCATATCACAGACATAACAGGAACTGAAACACTTGCTGTAGGCTCTGGTGGAATGGTTGTCAAAAGCGACCGAATGGAAGGTTCTCCGACAGCAGCAATGATTGCAGCAAAAAAAGCAGCAGAGATTGCAAGAGATAAAGGAATCACAGGAATTCACGTCAGGATTAAAGCGCCAGGAGGCCATAACGGCCCTACAAGCCCAGGACCTGGAGCACAGGCTGCTATAAGGGCATTATCAAGAATGGGATTAAGGATTGGCACAATCGAAGAGGTCACACCACTTCCACACGACGGCTGCCGAAAGAAAGGCGGAAAACGAGGAAGAAGGGTTTAAACTAATTAATTAAAAAAGGAAAAATAAAAGGTTGAAGAACATGGAAATCAAGGTTTTGGAAAACAAGAAGGACGAGGGAAAGCTTACATTTCTTTTCAAGGACACAAACCATATATTTGTAAATACTCTGAGAAGGTTAATCTTAGACAGCGTTCCTTCAATGGCTATCGAAGAAGTTGAGTTTAGCAAAAACAACTCGATCCTTTATGATGAGATGATATCACACAGGCTTGGCCTTATTCCATTAAAGACCGACTTGAAATCATACAACCTTATTGAAAACTGCAAGTGCGAAGGCAAGGGATGCAACCGATGCCAGCTTAAGATGGTATTAAAGACAGGAAAAAACGGAATGGTTTATGCCTCAGAAATCAAAAGCAAGGACCCTGCTGTAAAGCCAGTCCATCCTGAAATGCCAATTGTAAAATTGCTTAAGGGCCAGTCTCTCGAGCTTGAGGCAACAGCAATGCTTGGAACAGGAAAGCAGCATTCAAAGTGGTCGCCTGGACACTTTTACTTCAAGTGCAAGCCTATTGTTGAGATAAAAGGCGACGTGAAGAACCCTGAGACAATCATAGAAATGGATCACAATAATATTTTCGAAATAAAAGACCGCAAGCTTGTTGTCAACAAGGACAAGGTGCTTGACTGCGATTTGTCTCTTGACTTTTCAGAGATTGATAAAAATGTAGTAGTTACTGCAAGTACAAGCGATTTTGTAGTAAATGTAGAATCATTCGGACAGTTAAGCTGCAAGGAAATGCTCAATCAGGCGCTCGATGTATTTGACGAGCAGCTGGACAAGTTCAGCGACGAAGTAAAGAAGATAAAATAAGCCCACGGAGTTAGGACCATTATGCCTCCTGCGTTTTGCGGGGGTGGCGGAGCCTGGTCAAACGTGCTAGCTTGAGGGGCTAGTCCCTTAGTGGGTGCGCGTGTTCGAATCACGTCCCCCGCATTAAAATCACAAACCAAAATCAAAAAATAAAATGGCAATAATCAAATTATCAAAAACAAGGCAGAGGCTTTATGCCCCTTCAAGCTTGACGAGTTCTTTTTGGTCAAGCTTTTACTTGAAAATCAAAGATTTTCAAGTTCCCAAAAATCGCTTGCGATTTTTTAGGATCTTGTTAAGAAAAAGGTTGTAGAAAATGGCATCACAAAGAACAGGACCAACAAACCCAATCCTTGCAAGCTTGATTGTAGAGCTAAAGAAAAAAGGCAGCGAGGAGGAAATCAACCTTTGGAGAAGGGTAGCCTATGACCTTGAAAGGTCAACAAGGCGAAGAAGAGTTGTAAATCTGTCAAGCATCTCAAGATACACAAAAGCTAACGAGATAATCATTGTTCCAGGAAAAGTTCTTGGCGCAGGTTCTCTTGACCACAAATTAACAATTTCAGCATTCCAGTTTTCAGATGGAGCTAAGGAAAAGATAGAAAAAACTGGCTCAAAGATAGTTCCTTTGCTTGAATTAAGCAAGGAAAACCCAAGCGGAAAGGGAATAAGGATAATCGGTTGATTTTCATGGATAACAGAATAATAATTGACGGAAAAGATGCAATCTTGGGGAGAGTCTGCACTTATGCTGCAAAGCAGGCATTGCTAGGGCAAAACGTACAAGTAATAAACTGCGAGGAAATGGTAGTTTCCGGCAAGAAAAACCCGATAATTGAGAATTACACAAGGAGAATAGACAGAAAAGCCCCAAATAAAGGGCCTTATCTTTACAGAAGGCCTGACATGTTTGTAAGAAGGACAATAAGAGGAATGCTCCCATTCAAAAGGTCAAGAGGAAGAGAGGCATACAAAAATGTAATATGCCACGTCGGAGTTCCTCCAGAGCTTAAAGATAGCAAGGCAGTTGTTTTCGAAGACACAAAGATGGAAAAACTAAAGACAGCTGACACATTAAAATTAAAAGAAATCTGCGGGCGAATAGGTGCAAGATAAAATGAAAAACGTTCAGGCTTCAGGAAAAAGAAAAAGGTCAATAGCCAGAGCAGTTTTAAGGCAGGGAACAGGCATTGTAAGAATAAACAAAGTGCCAGTTGAATTCGTCAGCCAGAGAATGTTCAGGCTCAAATTAATGGAACCTTTGATTCTTGCAGGCGATGCTGCTTCAAAAGTCAATATCGATATTGAAGTTGCAGGCGGAGGAATCTCAAGCCAGGCAGAGGCAGCGAGACTGGCAATTGCAAAAGTGCTTACAAATCACTCTAAAAGCGATAAATTAAAGGAAATATTTTTAGCTTACGACAGGAATATGCTTGTTGCTGATGTAAGACGAAAAGAGCCTTCAAAGCCAAACAGGCACGGAAAGGCAAGAAGCAAAGTTCAAAAATCATACAGATGAGGTCAAAATGATAATACCAATTCGATGCTGGAGCTGCGGAAAGCCAATAGGGCACTTATGGGAGCAATATCTGGAAAGAGTTGCAAAAGGAGAAGAAAGGAAGAAAATAATGGACGAGATTGGATTGCAGAGATACTGTTGCAGATCAATGTTCCTGGGTCACGTCGACTTGATTGACACAGCAGCGCAGTTTAAGAAATTTTGAATTCTTTTTTTATTAAAGACAAATGTTACAAGTGCCTGGCGAGAAAGGTTTTTGCAGGGTAGCGGAGGTTTCCAAAACAGATTTGCATTTAATAGAAAAATTTCAGCGGGAAGTTTTAGGGCTTTCTGATTTAGAGACTATTACAGAAGACCATTTAGTTGCAATAAAACACGCGGGAGGCAATGTTATTGTCGCCAGGCTAAATGAAGACATCGATCCTGAGATTTTAGGATTTGCTGCGTATACTCCTTCAGTTTCAGGTAATCTTGTTTCTGTAAATAAAGTCGCATTTGGCGTAAATCCCAAATATGAAAATAGGAATGGGGTTGAGGGCTGGCTGAATTATTCAGTTGCCGTTTTTGGAGATGAGGCAGTCAGAAACTTAAGCAAAGGAAGTTTTTCCAGTGCAAGCAGCAGGGTGGGAATTAGAGGGGTTACGCCTTATTCACTCGAAATTCTTTGTGAGTGTGATTATCCATTGATTGAGGGGTTTCAGGAAAATATTTGGAGTTATAAGCCCCTTCAAATGAGGTCAATAAGCCAGCTTAAGTCCATAAATGGTTCAGGAGGCCACATAATCGGGGCCAGGTTGAAAGATACCGGAAATTTGATAGGATTCTGCATGGACACGCCTTCAATCGCAGGCGGAAATCTTGGAAGGTATTCAATAATAGCGGGTGTAGATCCAAATTATCAAAATATGGATGTGGGCTATCAGCTAAAATTATTCCAGATGGAGCTTGCGCTTTCAAGCGGCGCACGATTTATTGACTGGACTTTTGACCCCCTTCAAAGCAGAAACGCATACTTCAACATTGAAAAGCTTGGTGCAACAATTTCAAACTACACTCCGAAATATTACAGAAATGCAGGGGGAGGGTTAAACAATGGCCTTGACGCCGACAGGGTTGTTGCAGTAGTTGGCTTAAATTCAGAAAGGTTAGTTTCAAGTGTAAATAGGGAAAATAAGGAGCATAACCTGCAGGAGTATCATAAATTGCTAAAGACAAAAGAGGTGGCAAGCTTTTTTATGTATGGGGATTTAAAAGAAAAATTTAATTATGTCATACCTCACGGTGATTTGGACTTTTCCGATACAGGAAAAATTGCGATTGAAGTGCCTTACGACATAGGAAAAATTGCAAAAGACGTAACGTTCATTGCAAAAGACTGGCAAACATACCTTAGGCAGGCATTCGCACAAGTATTTAATACGGGTTATATTGTAACGGGATTCATAACGACAAAAGAAGGTATTCCAAGAAGCTACTACCTTTTGACAAAGAAAAATTAAAATGAAATTCGTAATTGAGCATATGGATAATGAACTTTATGAGTGGTCCTTTCTGGAATACAGGCATATCTCAGAATTTGTAGGGAAAGAAAGCCTTATTTTTACAAATATAGAAAACCAAGCAGATTCAAAAAAGCTGGAAAAATACGGAACTGTAAAAAAAGAAAAGATTTCAAATTTAATTCCGCATAAAGTCTGTGTTCTAAGCCAGTACGCAGAAAAAATTCTTGAGACAAAAGACAAAAGCCATTTTGATTTTTTCATCTTCGGAGGCATTCTTGGAGACAACCCTGCAAAGAAAAGGACTGAAGATATAATAAACAGCCTGAAGGCAAAAAATATAAAATTTGAAGAAAGAAACCTTGGAAATGTCCAGATGCCCACAGATGTTGCAGTTTACGTCGCAAAAAAGATTCTTGAAGGCGCAAAGTTCAGCGAATTGAAATTTATCGACAAAGTCGAGATTGACATAAATGACAATGAATGCATTGATTTGCCGTTTAGGTACATCGTTGATAATCATAAATTGATAATAAGCGAACAACTGGTTGAATACTTAAAAAACAGGGAAGAATTCTGAAATTATATTGAATTAGGATAGGTAGTACCAGTTCAAACCTAAGAAATCATTGCAATATTTCGAGGCAAATTTTAGTGCTAATCAAAATTTGCCAAGTGAAATTCTTGAAAATTCGGAGAATTTTCCGTTTAAATTGCAAAAATACAAAACAGGCAATAAAAAACGGCAATAACGAGTAACATTGAATTAGTCCAATTAAACTTTGAAATAAAAAAGCCAGAAATTAAAAATAAAAAATCACTTCTCTTTCCTGCTTAAGAAATAAACTCCAACAAGCAAAATCATTATACCAAAAAACTGCATCAGTGTTATTGTCTCCTGCAAAAATAAATATCCAGTTACAACTGCAAAAAACGGGCTTGCAAGCTCAAGCGCTCCTGCCTGCGCGGCCTTGATTCTTTTCATGCTTTCATAATAAAGAATCATCCCGACGCCGATAACAGCACCAACCAAAATCTGATAGATGTTTGATACAACAAGGGAGCCTGTCAAAACCAAATAAGCAAAAAAAGCAACCGAGGCAAAGGAATATCTGTAAAATACTATTGTGCCGGGGTCAAGTTTGCTGAGATATTTCTTCATTACAATTGAAGTGATTGCCCAAAGTACTGCTGTGGTTAATACAAGCAAATCTCCAAATGTCCCGATTTTAAGGTGCAATAAGTTCTGAAAATTTTTTGTTGTTACAAAAAGTCCCGCAATTATCATGAAAAACATTCCAAGATAATCATACTTTGTGAGTTTTTCTTCCTTGAGTGTAAAATATGCCATTACCGCTATGAAAACAGGCTGTGTATGCGCAATCAAAACTGCATTTATGACAGGAACTCTTGAAAGCGCATATACATACAAAAGCTCTGCAATTAATGTTGCAGTGAGTGAGATGTATGCAATTGCAGAGAATTCTTTTTTGGTTATTTTGAAGCTTGCCTTGGAAAATAGGACATAAGCAAGTGCAATTAATGCTGCAACAAAAGTCCTTATTGCCGTTGTGTGGATAAAATCCGAAGTACTGTAGGAAAGCTTGACAAGTATGGGCTCAATTGACCACAAAAAGGCGGAGCCGAGTATCAAAAAAACGCCGATTAGTTTCTTGTTCATAAATTCCTATTTTTTCTTTTTTGACTTGGATTTCCTGTCTTTTGCAAGCAGCTTAAAGAAGCGCTTCTTATAGTCAGCCCCCACAATGTACCCTGTGCAGTTCTTCGTGCCGCATTTGCACGGGTGCTCGTAATATTCTTCATGGTCGTAGCCGTAATCATAATAAAGCTCCTCCCCTTTCAGAATTTTCCTTTTTGAGATAATCCAGATATGGTCATTTTTTATTTCAATTCGGCAGTTTGGAGTGCAGGAATGGTTGATGTACCTTGCAGTATTCCACAGCGGGCTGCCGTCTATGTCCTGTTTTTTATCGAGCTCAAACACATATTCCTGCCCAATAAGGTGGTTTTTGGCTGCCTTTTCAAACTGCGCCTCTGACCTCTTTGTTCCTTCGCCGGCAGCCACTATTTCGCCGACATATTCGATTATCCTTGTGCTTTTTGGAATGTCTTTTTTTGCAAAAGCCCCGTTATTATGGATCCTGGACTTTTTTATAATCATATACTCAGATTTAGTTGGTTTCATGTTTTGCCTCTTTCAGATTTAGTTTATGTTAAAAGCTTCCTTTACCTCAGAATTCCCGGAATCATAGAAAAAAAGCTCGCACCTGTATGCGCCCTTGTCTTTTAGAAAATCATTCATCCAAGGAATCATTTTTCCCTTGACATCCTTCAGGAAGTTTTCAAAGAAGTTTTCGTCATTAATCTTGGTTTCGTCCATTGTGAATCTTACTTTTAGCTCATATTCGTCATTGCCAGTCATCAGGCATTCAAGGCTTACTTCCAGAAAATTTTCCTTCGGTTTGAAAATTCCTTCTTTAAGTGTAACATAGATAATGTTGCTTTTTACTGAAATCTTTATCTTCTTGTTCTCGGGTTCTGAAATTTCGGATATAATTGGGTCTATAAGCTCCTTAAATCCCCTAATAAAATCCTGTATCAGCACAGACTCATTGTCCCAGGTTGCCATAAGAACTGGACATTATCCCACAATTTAAATATTTCTTTTTAAGACTATTACAAAATTAAGTTTATAGTCTATGTATCATCGTTGCCAAAGTGGCGTGCGGCGAGCCGAGGGACGGCTCCTCCGGAGTGGCGAGCAGGTTTTCCCAAAGAAAACCGTCGCACCGCCGATATAGAAAAAATTCAGACCAATTTTTAGAGCTTGAGTTGGACTTATTTTTTGCATAATCTTTAAAAACAAAATTAAATAACTCAGAAATATGTCAGATTTTAAGGAAATATCAGCCAAATGGCAGAAAAAGTGGGAGGACTCAAAAGTATTTGAGGCAAATCCTGACAAGAGAAAAAAATTCTTCATAAATTTCCCATATCCTTACATCAATTCTTACCTTCACTTAGGCCATGCATTTTCAGTCACGAGAGTTGATGTCTTTGCAAGATACAAAAGGATGCAGGGATTTAATGTGTTGTTTCCGCAGTCGTGGCACTGTACAGGAACGCCTGTATGGGCTGCAGCCCAAAGAGTAAAGGAAAAAGAGCCAAAGCAGCTGAAAATTCTTGAGTCGCTTGGATTCAAGGGAAAAGAAATTGAGAAGTTTTCTGATGTTAAGCACTGGATTGATGTCTTTGTCCCTGCAGCAAAAGAAGACCTCAAAAGACTTGGAGCAAGTGTTGACTGGAGAAGGAGCTTTATCACTACAGACCTTAATCCAAGATACGACAAGTTCATAAGATGGCAGTTTAGGAAGCTAAAGGAAAAGGGGCATGTAGCAAAAGGAACTCATCCTGTTGTTTGGTGCCCAAAAGACAATATGCCTGTCGGCGACCACGACAGGGTTGAAGGGGAAGGTGAAACGCCCCAGGATTTCATATGGGTTAAATTCAGGGCCAAAGATTCTAACCTCATATTAATTGCAGGGACAACGAGGCCTGACGCTCTTTTAGGCCAGGCTAACATGTGGGTTGACCCAAAAGGCCATTATGTCATTGCGAAAGTTGGAGACGAAAAATGGGTTGTCGGAAAAGAAGTATTTTACAAAATTGAGAACCAATACAAAAAAGCAGAAGTTATTGGAAAAATAAGCCCAGGTGAATTAATGGGAAAATGGGTAAAAGGCCCTGTAGTTGACCGGGATCTTCTTGTCCTTCCTGCAGATTTTATTGATTCTTCTGTTGGCTCAGGAATTGTCTATTCGGCGCTCGAAGACCCTGTAGACTTGTTTGAGCTGAAAAAAATACAGTCGTCAGATGAAATCATAGATAAATACGGCCTTGACAAGGAATATGTAAAGAAGCTAAAGCCCTTTGAGATAATAGAAGTTGAGGGGATGGGCGGCAACCTTGGAGAAGACATTGGAAAAGAATTCAAGGTTAAATCGGCTTTGGACAAGGAACTGCTTGAAGAGGCAAAAGGGGAATTGAACAGGAGGGTTTTCAGAAAAGGGATTATGAGGAAAAGCTGCGGCAGGTTTGCAGGAAAAACTGTTCCTCAAACACAGGAAATCCTGAAAAAAGAGCTTGTTGAATCAAGCGATGCAGTAATGTTTTACGAGCCAAGCGCAAAAGTAGTATGCAGGTGCCTAACTGAATGCACGATAAAAACAGTTTCAGACCAGTGGTTTTTGAAATACAGCTCACCTGTTTGGAAGGAAAAGACAAGGAAAGCGCTCAAAAACATGGACCTATACCCGGAACTTGCAAGGACGCAGTTTGAATATGTGCTTGGCTGGCTAAATGACTGGGCATGCACCCACCATCACGGAACAGGAACCAAGCTGCCGTGGGATGAAGATTGGGTAATTGAATCACTTTCAGACTCAACAATTTACATGGCATTTTACACAATTGCGCATCTGCTTAATGAGCTGCCGCCTGAAAAAATAGACGACGCCCTTTTTGATTTCGTGTTTTTAGGAATTGGCAAAGGAGACAAATCGCTTGAAAAAATAAAAAAAGAGTTTGAGTACTGGTATCCCTTTGACGTGAGAAGCTCTGGCAAGGACTTAATCCAGAACCACATGGCTTTCTGCCTTTTTAACCATACGGCAATTTTTCCAGAAAAATACTGGCCAAAGTCATTTAGCGTAAACGGCTGGCTTTTGGTTGACGGGGAAAAAATGAGCAAGAGCAAGGGAAATTTCTTCACAATAAGGGAGATTCTTGACAAATACTCAGCCGACATCGCAAGAACTTGCTTAATGCTTGGCGGCGAAGGAATGAACGACCCCAATTTTGACATGAACAATGCAAAAGCGCTTGATGAAAAGTTAATGCAGTGGCACGCTTTTGCAAAAGAGAATTACAAAAAATCAAGGCCAGGAAAATCAGGAGAGTTAAGCCTGCACGACAGGGTATTTCTGTCAAGCGTCAGCCGCCTTTTGAAAGAAGGCACTGAATCAATGGAAAAAATGCTTTTTAGGACCGCTTTTGAAAAATTGTTTTTCCAAATGCAAAAAGCCCTGAGGGATTATGAAAGAAAAGCAGAAGTCAGCCAAAAAGTAATTAATGAGTTTATAGAGCTTCAGACAAAAGCCATAAGCCCGTTTTGCCCGTTCATCTCAGAGGAGATCTGGAGTGAAATAGGAAAAAACGGTTTTGCATCCATATCTGAATGGCCAAAATATGACGAAAGCAGGATAGATGAAGAGGCTGAGGCGATAGCTGAATACACTGAAAACACAAGAAGGGACATTATAGAGATTTTGAGGCTCTCAAAAATACAAAATCCAAAGTCAATAAGCATCTTCATAGCTGAAAAGTGGAAGTACAAGTTCTTTGAAAAGCTGAAAAGCGAAATGAGGAATACAAGGAATGCTGGCCAGATAATTAAGTCCTTGATGTCAACAGAATTAAAGCAGCACGGAAGCGAAATCAGCAAATTAGTGCCAAGGCTGATTTCTGATGAAAGCAGAGTCCCCTCATTTTTGTTGAACCAGGAAACAGAGGCAGGCGCAATAAAGGATTCAATGAGCCTGCTCGAAAAAGAGTTTAAGTGCAAAATTGTTGTAGAATCAGCGGAAGATTCAAAAGAGCAAAAGGCAAGGCAGGCGTTTCCGTCAAAGGCTGCAATCCTGATAAGCTAATTTTTATTTTTTGGCTTTTTCTTGGGGATTGTCATAACCGGAAGCTCTTCATCTCCGACCAATTTTGTTTTGTCATAATGGAATACATCCTTAAGATTTCTCAATAAATTTCCGGTCCTTTGCTTTACGTTGGGATTTCCCATCCTTTTAAACCAAAACTCCTCTCTCTCCTCGACAAAATGGGTCGCAAGCACCGAAAGGCAGTATAGCGCAAGGCCAACGCCTACAAATGCAAAGAATATAGTGAATATTTTTCCACCGTCAGTTCTTGGAGTTATGTCACCATATCCAATAGTAGTCATTGTTGCGGTCGTAAAGTAAAGCGCATCAAGATAGCGCCAGTTCTCGGCATAATGATAAAACGAAGCACCCAGAAAAAGCGTAAGGAGTAGCACTAAAATCACATAAAAAAGCTTTTTGTGGTATTCTGTGTGGTCTTCGTCCATCATTTCAACCTTTTTGTATTTTTGACAAGGGGTTTAATAACTTTCCTTAATTTGGGGATTTCAAGCCTGTTGCTTTTTACAACTGAAATAATAATTTTTGCGGATTTAAGGCCGAAATATACTATCACTGCCCCTGCTGCTACCCAGACTACGTTAAATATTGGATGAAGGCCGAATATGAGTGAAACGCCGGGATATGAAAAGACGACGATAAAAAGCAGCATTATTATGAAAAAATTCCTGATAATTGTTCTGGTGTCCTTGGCATTTGAAGGGTAAAGGTTCCTGAGAAGCGCAGGGAATTTTGCAAAAATATCAGAAATGTTCCTGAAAATTGTTATTATAGGGAATATTGAACCGATAAGGAGTGCGCCTATTGCAAATATAAAGAAAATATTTTGCCTGTAGTTCTGCGGGTAAAAAATTGTAAAAAGCCTCCAGACGAAAAATCCTGTGATGAAAAACGCCAAAAGGACAAGCACGCTTTTGAGTATCCTCTTTGAGTCTGGCAAAAGTGTTGCAGTATTTATCCTGCTTGCAAGCATCTTCCATGAAAGATTGTTGATGTATGATGCAGTAGCTCTTGATTTTTCTATCAATCCCTGAGGAGAATGCCTCAAAAAGGAGTTATAAATCTGGTCATTTTTATTGAGCAAAAATGACATTGCAATTGAAGATACCAGTATGATTATGGAAGTGATGCTGACTAAGTCTATGTTAAATCCAAGGCCCGACGCCTCCTTTGCAATGAGAAGTGAAAACTCACCCACTGAAACCATTGCAATGCCGCTAAACACTGCCTGCTTCCCGCTGAAATTTGAAAGTATGTAACTCCCATACCCTATTGCGAGAAATTTTGAGATTATGTTTACAAGGATAAGCACAATTATGAGAAAAAGGCTTGTCTTTAGAACAGAGAAATTAACAATAGTCCCTACCGAAAAGAAAAACAATGAAGTGAATGTAAGTATGAACGGGTGTATTGACTTGTCAAATGATTTTGACTGAGGAAGGGAAGCTACCATGTTTCCTGCAAGGAATGCTCCAACTGAAGGCGAGAGATTGATTATGTATGCAAGATAGCTCATTGCGCCGCAAAGTCCAAGAGAAACAAAAGTGATTGTCTCGTCAGTCTTATACTTGATAAGCCAGTCTATTATTGGCTTTATCGCCCGTTTAAGTATCATGTAAGCAACAATCAGGACAGCCATTGAGAACAAAAGTTCAGTAACTAAATTTAATGGCTGCAAGTCTCCCTGGGTGTTAAGGCCTGAAAAAAATGTAAGCGCAAAAACTCCATAGATGTCTTCAATTATCAAAACAGCTATCAGAAGCGGAATTTCCCCCCGTTTAGCCATGCCCTTTTGCTCAAGGATTTTCATAAATATTACTGTGCTCGTAATTGAAAGAATTACTGCAATATAGAGCGCAAGTATGAAATCTATCCCGAAGAATATTGACGTATAATATGACAAAATAAACACTAATCCCAGCTTGAATATTGCAAGAAGGATTCCTTTAATCCCGACTTTTATGAGGTTTTGAAGGCTAAACTCTATCCCCACTGTAAATAAAAGCAGTATAGCCCCTATCTCTATTGAAATGTTGATAAGCTCTTTGTCCTGCACAAATCCAAATACATTTGGACCTACAAGCGCGCCAACAATAATAAGCCCAAGCACGGAAGGCTGCCTAAATCTTACAGCAAGAACCCCTCCGAGAATTGAAAATAACAATATAAGTCCAAGCTCAGTCGATAAAACCATAATATGGCTCGGAATTGCTGAGTATAAATAATTTTTCAATATTAAATCAAAAATCATATAAATGAGTCTTACCTTCAGTTCATTAATTCTAAAATGAAAATAATAATTTTGGGTGCGGGTGCAATCGGAAGCCTTTACGGGGCAAAGCTGTCAGAGCATAATGATGTAACGCTTGTCTGCAGGGAAAAACACGCAGGTGCAATAAACAAAAGCGGCCTTAAGGTTGAGGGGATAATAAACCGGACATATGATGTAAGGGCAGTTACTAAAATAAAAAATATAGAAAAGACCACGCTTTTGATTGTTACAACAAAAGCCCAGGACAGTAAAAAGGCATTTCTTCCGGTAAAAAACCTAATAAGAAAAGACACAATAATATTGTGCCTCCAAAACGGCCTTTACAGCGAGGATATTATAAAAAAAATTGTTGGAAAAAGGTGCTTGGTTCTTCGTGCAATTACAAACTTTGGCGCAATCTTTCTAGAGCCCGGGAAAGTCTCATACAAAACAGACAGCTACACTTCAATAGAAAAAAGCAAATTCAGTGAAAAAATTGCGCAAAATTTTACAAAGTGCGGATTGAATGCACATGTTTCAAAAAACATAAAACATGACATGTGGAAAAAACTTGTTCTAAACTGCGCACTAAATCCAGTTACTGCAATTCTCAAAATCACGAATGGCGGGATTATAGACCAAAGGCTCGACCCCCTGAAAAAGCTGATAATAGATGAATGTATCAGAGTTGCAAAAAAAGACGGAATAAATTTTGATTTCGATTTCCTGGAATTCCTCAACAAGGAGTTCAAAAATTCAAAAAACCGCTCGTCAATGCAGCAGGATTTGTTAAAAGGTAAAAAGACTGAAATAGATTATCTGAATGGCGCTGTTGTAAACCTTGGAAAAAAATTCGGGATTAAATGCCCAGTAAACAGTGCAATTGTTTCTATAATCAAGGAGATGGAAAGACTGCCTAAAGCCTGATTCAAACAAACCTTTAAATAACTAATTTGATACTGTGTTGATATGAAACTAAAAGAAGTTTTGATAGTCTACACGATTCCAAGAACAAAAGAGCAGAAAGTCTCGCTTGAGCACGTTAAAAAAATACTGAAAAAGCACGAAATCGGTTTTGAGCTTGCAAACAGGGACGAGCTTAATAAATTAAAATCAAGGTTTGAGAATAAAAGCCTGATTATTGCAGTAGGGGGAGACGGAACTTTCCTGAGAGCTGCGCAGTTTGTGACATCTGTTCCGGTTCTCGGGGTCAATGCTGACGTGAAAAACAAGGAAGGATTTCTGATGCGCTCAAGTAAAACCGACTTTGAAGCAAAGCTCAAAAGAATTTCCAAAGGGGATTTCAAAATAAGAAAGCTTGCAAGGCTAAAAGCATACATAAAAGGCAAGAAGCTGCCTGTTTATGCCCTCAATGAATTTTTCATAGGACCGAAAAAAGCTTACCACGCAGCAAAGTATGAACTAACAGTCAAAGGCCGGACTGAAGTGCACAAAAGCAGTGGAGTCATTGTGGCAACGGCAACAGGAAGCCACGCCTGGGCAAAGGCATGTAGAGGAAAAGTTCTTGATTTGGGCTCCGGCAATTTCCAGTATGTCGTAAGGGAGCCTTTTGAAGGCAAGGTATTTAGGGGCTACAGGCTGAAAAGCGGGGTCTTAAATCACAAAGAAGTCCTGAAAATAAAGTCTGAAATGCTTGACGGCGTAATAATAGCCGACTCTGTAGGAAAAGAATACGATTTTAAGGACAAAAGCAGGGCAAAAATAAAATTGTCAAAAAATCCTGTAAAGCAGGTGTACTTTGAAGACTGATAAATGAAAAATAAAGATTATTTCTCGGAATTTGAATTGATAGATTTAATCAGGAAAAAGGCAAAAATCTCAAAAAGTTCTGCTGTCAGGGGAATTGGGGATGATGCCGCTGTAATAAATTATGATAAGAAAAATTACATGCTCTTCACAACAGACTCGCTTGTTGAAAATGTTCATTTCTCGCTAAATTATTTCAGCCCGAAGCAGGTTGGTATGAAAGCAGTTGAGCAGAATGTGAGCGACATAGCTGCGATGGGAGGCATTCCAAAATTTGCGCTTGTTTCGCTCGGCCTGAAAAAAAGCACAAATAAAAAATTTGTGGAATCGCTTTACGACGGAATACTGAAAGCTGCTTCAAAATATAAAATTGAAGCTATTGGAGGCAACATAACAAGCTCAAAAGATAATTTCATAACAATTTTCCTTGCGGGTTTTGTTGAAAAAAAGAAAATTTGTTTAAGAAGTGCTGCAAAAAAAGGGGACTTGGTTTTCTGCACAGGCAATGTAGGGAAATCCGCTGCAGGCCTTGAGCTTTTGAAATCAAAAAAAACAGGGGAATCAGTAAAATCCCACATTGAGCCAAAATCAAGGCTTGCCTTGTCCCAAAAGCTTGTAAGGATTGGAATAAATTCAATGATTGACGTCAGCGACGGAGTTGCGCCAGAAATAAGTCACATCTGTCAAGAATCAAAAGTAGGCGCAGTAATTTATGCAGATAAATTGCCAATATCAGAATCGACAATTGAAGATGCAAAAAAATCCAGAAAAAATCCTGTTGATTTTGCGCTTTACGGAGGAGAAGATTTTGAGCTGATTTTTACAGCAGATAAAAGCAGGCTTTCAAAGCTCAAAAATCTCGATGTTTCAGTTATAGGAGAAATTATTGATAAAAAATATGGAGTCAAAGTTGTTAAAGGCGGCAAAGAAATCAAGATAAAAAAAGGGTTTGATCATTTTGCTGCTGGCAATTAAAGGTGTTACTAGTTTAAATTAATGTAATAAACTGAGGCAAAATTTTAATGGCAGAAGAAATTTTGCCGAGTGTAATTATGGTCGCCCAAAGCGACGGATTGAAGTAAAAAATAAAAGTAAGAACCTCTAAAATATTAAGTAGAGGACGTGCCCAAAAATGAACAAATTGAGACTATTGCAAGTTAACCCTTATTCTTCCTCAACTCTGTGACCCAAAGACACCGAAGTTCAAGATTACCGCTGCTTCCTTCCAGACCTGACGGATTTTCAAGAGCTTTAGCCCCTTGAGGCAGAGTCTCAACGTCGGAATAAGGCTGGCAACAATCACAATTGCCGCTTTTTGAGCTTCACCGCGCCTAAAGCACATCTGCGCTGACAGGAGAGTGCTGACCTCCCGGCAAAGTCCTCCGTAGGTTAGGAAGATAATGCAGTTTTAAAAGCTTGCCATAAGTCTATTTTTTATTGAGTGAAACCAGAAGGATTCACACACGGGTTTTCTTTGTGAAAACCCTACTCACAAAGGTAAAATCCACACTGCGCATGGAGTTTCCCTCTGCATTCGGTGTTCATCCACTTTACGTAAAGTTATTGAAATATTCGAGGCAAATTTTAGTGCCATTCAAAATTTGCCGAGTGTAAATATTGTTGTCAAACAACCGATTTAAGTAAAAAAATTAATTAGAATTCTATAATCAAAAACAAATTATATAATCCATACAACCAAATACCCAACCAAACATCCAAAACTAAGTATTGGCATTGCAGGATAAAACTTATTTTTTTCTCCCTTCATCAAAAGGTAAAGAAGTGCAATTGAGGCAAAAAGCGGGATAATAAGGGTTTTAAGAAAGCCAGTCAAAACAGTTTCTGTCAGCATTAAATCTTTCATCACAACTCCTGCAAAAATCAATGTAAATCCAACGTCGCCTCCTCCTAAAATTGCCACGCGCGTCCTTGAGCTTTTGGCAGTCTTTTCAGAAGAGTTTGGAGAAGAAATTATTTCAATCTTTTCATGCCGCCCGCTTTCATGTTTTTTGCCGTGGGTTTTTGGAGCTTCGTAAGGAATCATAAGCCCTGCAAAAACTTTTGAGCTTGATTGGAACGTTGCAAGTTTTACCATGTGTTTGGTTTTATAGACTGCAATAAAATCATAAATTGAAATTACAATAAGCATCATAAAAGCAGAAAACAAGTTGAAAATGTTGACAAAAAACGCCGCAAGACCGCCGTAAATAAAAATCTCAGATAAGTTTTGGATGTAAACATTCGGGCGGTACAATCTCCATCCAGCCAAAATTAATGCAATAACTGCGGCAGCATAATAATTAATGAAAGCCCCGAAAGCAATTGTCAGTGTCGTAGTTACCGAGAAGAAAAACATTATTTTCCAGATAAGCGGCTTATTGTACTTTACAATCAAAAGCGCAAATCCTGTACCTACGAGAATTGAGATAATTATCAGAATGTAAGAAGTGGATTTATTTTCAACTTCTGGCCTCTCAATTCCAAGTGGAAGCGGCTTCATCACAGTCTCTTTTATTTCAATGCTTTTTTTGTGGTCGATGTACTGGTTTATTATCAATAGTCCAAGGAACTGCGCCAGAAGAAAAAAAGCGATGAGAATTGCAGTGACTTTATATGTGTGCTTCATCCAATGACAAAAAGAATAATAGTTTAATAAGTTATTGATTGTCGTCGTTATTTTGCTCCAGTGGTAAAAAATTCAAAACATTTAAATATAAGCTCCTCTACAGATACGAGATAATGGCATATAACACAGTGTGGACTGGAAAATGTATTCTGATTTTTAATAGGGTCCACTATCTGATGTGTTAGGCCATTTTAACATCAACTTTTTTTTCTAATAACACAGGAGGTGCATAAAATGGAACAAAAAACAAAACTAAGCTCTGCGGCTGATGATGAATTCCTTCGGGATTTGTTAGTTGTAGACTTAAACAACCGCGGCGAAGAATCGAAATTTAAGTGAAAGTATGAACAAAGGTAAACATTTATATATTATGTGGAATAACCTTTGGCTTATGATTAGGTCAAGTTATTTTGGAAATTGTTGTTGCTGTTAGTTCTCATCTTGTTAGTTAAACTTTTAAATTGCAGGTTTTATTCATTCAAAATCACAAATAATCAAATTTAACAATATCAAGTTCGCATAAAAATAAAAAAGACGAAGGATGTTAGGCAGCCGCCAATAACTGCGGCTGCATTCATTGAACACAAAATTCGCACATTCGCCCCATTTTGGGCGAAAGTTGATAAAAAGTACCAAGTAAACAATTGAAACCCGCATTGCGGCGGGTTGTAAGATAAATGCGCGCCATTGTGGCGCGCCTAACATTCGCGGAGCAGGTTTAAAAAAACCAATTAAAAAAATAATAAAACTGATGCGAAGGTAGCCAAGCGGCCTAAGGCGAGCGTTTTTGTTGCGTCTGCAACAATACTCGATGCTGCAAAGCAGCATTATGAGCCAAGCGATTGGCGATGACATGTTGCGCTGGGCCCGCTTCATCGGCGGTTCGAATCCGCCCCTTCGCTCTTTAATTAAAACAACGGAGGAAAAATAAGAAATGGAAAAAACAAAAGGAAATATAGAGAATAAAACCAAAGTTTTGAGTGTTAAAGTTAGTGCTAATTCTGAATGTTGCTGTTGCTAGTTCTGATTCAGTTATTTACTAAATCAAATTTTATTGTTAAAGTTAAGTTTATCGTTTAAAATCTAAAAATAAAGCTAATGGAGGAATGATTATAATGTGCGATATGTATGGAACAGGATTTGCGGATTACAGAAAAGTTATGCAGCAGGCTGCGCCTTTATTTATAGAGGCTGATTCAGGGCTTGAGAGGCAGGCAAGAATGTCTGACATAAGCCTGACAGGAGTTAAAATCAATACTAGGGAGCCGAAATCGTATCTTGTGCATCCAAACGGAGTTGTAGCGAGGGCTGACCTGCTTGAAGAAAACATAAGCCGGAGTGGACTTGGAATCAGCGCTGAGGCTGCGCTTGATTTGGCAGGCGCTACAAGGGGAAGAAACGGAGATTATAGAGTAATAAGTGATGATGGATTGGTTTATGCAGTGAGGATAAACGGCAGCATAAGGCTTGGAACTTCTGATTATGGGGTGCTTACAAGCATAAAATATCACGGCAAGGCCCATTAGCCCAATCAAAACCATTAAAAAGTGGTTTATTTTTTATTTTATTTACTAAAAATAACAAGAAAATGGCATTAAGATTATTCAATACATTAAGCAGGAAAACTGAAAGCTTCAAGCCGATTAAGGATAAGGAAGTGAAAATGTACACCTGCGGCCCAACAGTTTATAATTTTGCCCACATCGGAAACTTCAGGGCTTACATGTGCTCAGACATATTGAAGCGCTACCTGAAATACAAAGGCTACAAGGTAAATCACGTAATGAATTTAACAGATGTGGACGACAAGACAATAAAAGGCGCAAATTCTGAAAAAATTTCACTAAGCGAATTCACAGAAAGATATTCAAAAGCATTTTTTGAGGATCTTGAAACTCTGAACATAGAAAAAGCAGATATCTATCCAAAAGCAACCGAGCACATCAAAGAGATGGTGGATATCATCAAAAAACTGATTAAAGAGGGCATTGCGTACAAAAGCGAGGACGGCTCTGTCTATTACGACATCTCAAAATTCAAGGATTATGGAAAACTCTCAAAGACAAAAATCGCGCAGCTAAAGGAAGGCGCAAGGGTAAAGCAGGATTCTTATGAAAAGGAAGAGGCAAAGGACTTTGCCCTCTGGAAAGCTTTCGACAAAGAAGACGGGCCTGTTTTCTGGGAAACTGAAATTGGAAAAGGGAGACCCGGATGGCATATTGAATGCAGTGCGATGTCAATGAAGCACTTGGGAAATCATTTTGACATTCACGCGGGAGGGATTGATTTGGTTTTTCCGCATCACGAAAATGAAATTGCCCAAAGCGAGGGATTTTCCCATGAAAAGTTTGCGAATTACTGGTTTCATAACGAGCACCTTCTTGTCGAAGGCAAAAAAATGTCAAAATCGCTTGGAAATTTTTTCACTCTCCGCGATTTGCTTGCAAAAGGATACAATCCAAAAGGAATAAGGTATCTGCTGCTTTCTGCAAATTATCGAGTTCAATTGAATTTCACAGATGAGGCTGTAAAAGCTTCGGAAAATGCTGTGCAAAGATTAGACACATTCATTAAAAAAATCTTGGTATTCAAAAAAATTTTGAAAAAAAGCCATAGAGATTCCGAAATAAAAGAGTTAATTGTGGAATCTAGGAAAAATTTTGTTAAGAATATGGATGACGATTTGAATATATCAGAATCTTTATCAGTTATTTTTGAGTTTGTCAGAAAGATTAATGTAAAGATGGCGCCGGAAGAAATTGACAAAGAAGATGCTCAAGAAATTTACGATTTTATGAAAGAAATTGACTCAGTCTTGGGAGTTATTGATTTTAATGATGAAGAAAAATTGTCTTCTGAACTGCAAAACCTCATTGATGTACGTGAAAAAGCAAGAAAAGACAAGGATTTCAAAAAAGCAGATGAATTGAGGGAAGAATTAAGAAAAAAAGGAATAATTCTTGAAGACAAAAAAGATGGAGTCAGGTGGAAAAAAATAAAATAATTTAAATAAAAAATAAATTATTTTTGATGCTTGTAATCAAACAACATTGTTTTCTGTCCTGAATACCTATGGGACAATCCATACAACTCCAAGTCCGCCGATAATCCGGAGTTTGACACAATTAATTCCAGCGGGACTTTTGCTCTTGTAGGAGTCAAAATATTAAATCCATTTGCATCAGACACATCAAATCTGTGTAATAAGTCGGCTGGCTGGATGCCCAGGTTCAATACAAGATTGTGAGTGTCTTCCGCTCCAAATCTGTAAACTGCCTCAAGCAAATTATAAAATTCAGACTGTTGGCCGTAAGTCAGGGTTTTATGGGCAATTCTGCTTGCAGATTTTATGGTGCCTTTGTCATAAGTTTCAAACAGTGCATTTATTTCACTGGACTGAAGTCCAATATCTTCGAGAATTGCATTTGTACCTAATTCGCTCGCTCTTGGTTGAGGTTCATACAAGAACATGTCTGAGGTTCGGCTTGTCCTATGTCCGGATTCACCATAAGTTACATCTGACCTACCCAAATAACTTGACCTTACCATTTTACCACCAATATTAAGAAAAACCTGATTCTTCTTAAATCTTTTCAAAACAGAACTTCAACCTCTAAATCTGCATCATTTAATGATATAATTGATGACCATTGGCAGGCTGTCCAATATTTGGCTGAATCATTCTAGAACCATAGTCTCGTGATAATACCATAGCTTTAGGTGATTTTGAATCTTCCAATAATTTCAACATAGATACCGTTACAGACTCCAAATTTAAAGTTGGGTCGATTTGGTGGGTCCTCATTAAATCATCAAAAAATACTTCTGCATTCCTAGTTTGTCCTTTGCCCAAATAAAATGCCAGAGCTGCAGCGTACACATCTTCCCTTGTTGCCCCAAATTGAGGCTTCAGTCGTCCGGAGTAAGCATTCATTTCCTGATACATGGTATCAACCAGTATAGTTTTGACTTGTGTTTTTAAATCTTTTCAAAACAAAACCTCAATCTCAAGGTCAGTTTCAGTTGATTTTCCCCTTGTCGGCTCAAACACTATCTCGTCGCTTGAAGTCGCTGCCTTTATTTCTGCTTCAACTTCGTCAAAGTCTTTTTCCTCGACTTTTGATTTTATAATGAGCTTTTTGACGGGAGTTTTTAACGACATCTGTTTCATTGTCTTTTGCTTCCTTACAAACTCAACAACTGACACAACAAAATCACCGATGTGCTCAGCGTGCTCGTCAGCCATTGCCAGGTCAGGCCATTTTGTCAAATGCACGCTTTTCGATTTTTCGTGGCTTTTGAAATAAATCTGGTAAAGTTCCTCGGTAATAAATGGCATTATCGGCGCCATGAGCTTGATTATTGTAAGAAGTGTTGTATAAAGCCCGTATTGTCCTGAGACTCTTGCATCCTTTCCGCGCCTGTCAGGATTATAAAGCCTGTCTTTCACAATCTCAAGGTAATTGTCGCAGAATATGTGCCAAAAAAATGAATCTGTCTCAAGCTTTGTGTGTGAGTATTCATAATTTTTCATGTTTTCAGTCGATGAACTGACAACTTTGCTTAATTTTGAGAGAATCCAGCGGTCCATCATTTCAAGTTTTGCAGGTTTCTCAGGAGTGTAATCTTCAAGGTGCATGAATGTAAACTTTGATGCGTTCCAAATCTTGGTTATGAACTTGTTTCCTGTAACAAGGTCTTTTTCCATAAATGGCAAGTCATCTCCGAGCCTTGAGCCAGATGCCCAGTACCTAAGCGAGTCAGCAGAGTGCTTTCCGATAACTTCTCGCGGGTCAACTACATTTCCCTTGCTCTTGCTCATTTTCTTTCCGTGAGGGTCAAGCGCCCATCCAGAAATCATCACATCATTCCACGGAATATTTTTATGGTGAAAATAGCTTTTGACAACAGTATTGAAAAGCCAGAATGTTATAATGTCATGCGCCTGCGGCCTTAAGCTCATCGGCCTTAGTTTTTTTGAGATTTCTTTTTTTGAAAATAATTCAATTGCAATGTCTGGAGTAAGTGAAGAAGTTGCCCATGTATCAAGAACGTCCTTCTCAGGCTCAAATTCATCAGAACCGCACTTGCATTTGTGCAGCGGCTTGTCAACAAGAGGGTCAACAGGCAGCTGTTTTTCGTCAGCAAAATTAGCTTCCTTGCATTTTTTACAGTACCAAACAGGAATCGGTATTCCGAAATGCCTCTGCCTTGAAATGTTCCAGTCCCATTTTAGTCCTAAGATCCAGTTTTCATATCTTACCCTCATGTGTTCAGGATACCAGTTTATTTTTCTGCCGTATTCGATAAAATCATCTTTTAATTCAAGATATTTCACAAACCACTGGTCCATTGCAACAAACTCAATCGGTGTGCCGCATCTTTCGTGTGTGTTTACGACCTGCCTTATCTCTTCCTGATTTACAATTGCGCCCGCATTTTTCCAGTCGTCCATTACTGCCTTTCTTGCTTCCTCGCTCTTTAGGCCTGCATATTTTCCGGTATGCTCATTCAATTTTCCGTCGCGGTTCATTATATGCTTGACTTTTAATTCAGGATGCTTTGCAACGAATTCAATGTCATTGATGTCGCCGTATGGGCACCAGTAAACTGCGCCAGAGCCAAATTCCATTTTTGTCATTGTGTCTCCAATGATTGGAACTTTAACATTGCTTACAGGAATTGTTGCAGTATTTCCTATTAGGTGATTGAACCTTGTATCATCAGGATGGACGCTTATTGCAATGCACGCCATCATCAGTTCAGGCCTTGTTGTTGCAAAAACAATTGATTCTCCATTGTCAACTTCTGCCTTTATGTAGTTAAGAAAAGAAGTTCTTTCCATGTCAAGAAGCTCAACCTGCGCAATTGCTGTGGCGCAGTTTGGACAAGTCATTGAAGGCGCGTATTTTCTGTAAAGCCTGCCAATTTTATGAAGCTCAAGAAAGCTTTTCTGTGAAACCTTTTGGCAATGCTCATCAATTGTTGAATATATTATGTTAAAGTCAGCGCTTATCCCAATTCTCTTCCAGTCATGGATAAAATCAGGCCTCATTTCCTTAAGTGTATTTAGGCAAAGCTCGACAAACTCCTTTCTTTTCATATGCTGGCCCTTGACTTTTTTGAGCTTTTCAATCATCCTTTCGGTTGCCAGGCCGTTGTCATCAGTCCCGAAAGGATAGAAAATGTTTTTTCCAAGCATTCTTTGGAATCTTGCAATGAAATCTCCCTGAGAATAAGAAAACGAATGCCCGATGTGCATCTTGCCGCTTAAAGTCGGAGGAGGAGTGTCTATTGAGAAAATCTCTGACTTGCTGTCGGGGTCAAATGCGTATATTTTTTCCTTTTCCCAGAATTCAAGCCATTTTGGCTCTGATGTCTTTGGATCGTAATTCTTCGGCAATTCCATAATAGTCTAGTTTTAAAGCCGTGTTTTTAAACTTTTCAGTTTGATTATTTGGATTTATACGGCAAAAGGTAATCAACTGAGTAATGTACGTTTAATAGTTGCTAAGTGAAATTGTTGATGTGGCATAAAGAATATAAAATACAAAATATTGTCTGCTAATTATGAGTAGAAAAGACATCTTGGAAAGGTTAGGAATTCCTGTTAAACCTCACTTGGAACAATTTGCAAGAGTACACAGGTGGAAAAAGAGGTTAGATAAAATAAGGTTTAGCAATAGCCAAGAAAGTAGTCAACCTGAGCACTATGATTTTATTTATGCATTTTTTACAAATTGTTATCATCTCCGAGATTTCTTAAAGCATAGCAAAGCTATTCAAACAAAATTAGTCGATGAATTCTTTACTAAAAATAAAGAGATGCAAATTTGTAGGGATATTTGTAATGAATCAAAACACTGTGTGTTAGACAGCCCATCAATTGGTTTAGAAATTCTTAATACAAATAAAAAATCTGCCAAGGGTTGGGCTGGAGTCTGCCTTATTAGAGAATACGACCCATTTCAAGAAGTTCTCAAAAATGATAATCCGGTAAAGAATATTAAATATGTAGTTTTAGCAGATGGGAAAAAATATAATGTTTTTGAATTGGCAGACAAGTGTTATCAATTATGGACAAATTTCTTCAAAGAAAATAAGTTATTGTAATTCTCGCCTAACTCAATTGAAATGAGAAAGCCGAGCTCGGCAATAACCCAAACGAAGTGAGATTTTGAATGGAACCGCCAAAAACGGAAAAATATTTATAGTAAAAGGCCAATTTTACTGGTATATGGAAACAATAACCTTGCCGAAAGCAGAACTTGAACAATTGCACAGAGAATTAGAAACATTAAGAAACTCAGGATTATACAAAAGACTTTTGGAATTTGAGAAAAATATTTCCGAAGGAAAAAAATTTACCAGGGCAGATTTAGGATTTTAACCCGCTGGCTTTTTGTTTTAGTTTTTTTATAGTTGCACTTTGCTTTTCTGGACTTGTCTTCATCTCAAATTCAAAAACATAAATTTCATTTGTCGAATTATTATGCTTAAAGTATAATCTTATAGGTGGGTGTTTAATCTTAACCTCATAAAGAGATAGTTGAGGATCAAGAAGTTCACCGGCATCAGGCCCTAAAAGTTCCAATTTGTCAAGCATTTTAGTCAGAATCTCTTTAATGTGTTGATTTTTGGCGGCTTTCTTAAGCTGTTTAATCATAACACCATCAAAAACAAGATTGAAGGGAGTTCCCATATATCAAAAGGAGATTAAGTTCTATTTAATTATTTCTCATTCAAAGAATTCCATCCCCCAATCCCGTCTTCAAGTACAATAGATTCATATCCCATTTTTTCAAGCTCCATTGAAGCATAAACTGCAGTCCTTCCGGCGTTGCATACTGTAACTATTGTTTTTCCTTTTGGGAGTTTCTTAAGTTTTTGTGAAACTAGTTCAAGGTTTCCATCATGAATATCATCATAAACATCAATATTCACGCTTCCTTTTATTCCTGTACTCTCAAACGCCTGCGGGCTTCTGATATCAACAATCAAAAACCTGTTTTTCTCTTTCATTAGTTCGCTTGGTGTTATGAATTTCATTTTTATTATTTTGCACTTAAGTCAAAAGCTTACCTAAATTTTCTTGGTTTTATAAAGGATTCGCACACGGGTTTTGTCTGTCAAAACCCTGCTCGCAAAGGTAAAAACCCACACTTTGTATGAGTTTTTACCTCTGCACTCGATGCTCATCCACGCTACGTTAAAGTTATTGCTATGTTCCGAGGCAAATTTTAGTGCCAGTCAAAATTTGCCGAGCGAATCTATTGAAAATCCAAAGGATTTTCCAATTTGTTGAATAAAAAATTAAAATAAATTACAATTCAAAATTTAACTAATCTGTTTTTGTATCCATTCAATTTCCTCGTCGTTTAAATCAAGGTCATTAATGAGTTCTTTTCGCATTTCATTGTCTTTAAACATTATCGGTATGTAAGGAATTGTATTTTTCACCGCATCCTTAAGCGAGCAGTGTGTTTTATTTGCAATCTTTTCTGCAATTGATTTTTTCTTAAATGACTTTTGGTTAGACCACCAGATTTTTAAGAGTCTTCCGGTTTGCTTGTATTCAATAGTATTTTTGTATTTCTCGTCTTTTGCTACAGCAATTCCAGCCGTGATAAATGAATTAATGTAAACCAAGAATCTGTAATGCTGCCATCTCCTTATTCTTCTGTTAAACACGTCAGCCTTGCTCAGCATGTCATAAGCGCGCGCTAAGTCATCAGGCTTTGTGTATTCTTTTGGCATATTTTCATCAAGCCATAAAAGCTGCTCGTTAAGGTCTTCGTTTACATCGTAAAATGCAGAATTTGCGATATTTATGTCAGTTGTCTTGAAGATTTTATTGAGCGCGCTTTCAATTCCTTCTGTCCTGTTTCGGTCCTCAAGCTCCTGTATTTTTTCTTTGGATATTGATTTAGAGTCGCTTGTGAGGCTTTGCAAATCGTTTATTGCAGCGCGCGCATCTCCTCCGGCCCTTCTTGCAAGCGATTTAAGCAGGTCTTCTGTATGGGTTATTTTTTCGCTTTCGCAGATTTTTGATATGATTGCAGCAATTGAGCTGTAGTCAAGCGATTTAAACTCAAAAAGATTTGTCTTGCTTCTAAGGCTTGAATATTTGTTGTCAAAAGGGTCGTTTGCAGTAAGCACTATTGGAAAAGTTGAAGTCTGGATGAGCTTTATTATTGACTGAAGCCCGCCTCTGTCCTTATTGCCGCTAAGGCCTTCGATTTCATCCACAAGTATTATCTTTCCGCTTGAAAAAAGACTGCGCTGCTTTATTGCATTTCCCACTTTTTGCTCAATCTGGTCTGCATTTCTAAAGTCTGACGCATTGACTTCTATGACTTCGTATCCAAGCTCGCTCGCTATTGCATAAACCGAGCTTGTCTTGCCTGTGCCGCTCATTCCGTAAATTAATGCAGCTTTTTTCTTTTGGCGTGAAAAATTCTCTATGAAGTTCCTCAGCGCCTTTATGGCTTCGTCCTGCCCAAGAATATCCTTTGTGTTTTTAGGCCTGTACTTGTGTATGAAAGGGTGCATGAAACTGGTATGGCAAGAAAGTATATTAAATTATTTGTTGGGTTTTGCCGCTGCTTGGAAAAGTTTATAAATATTTTATGAAAATGTCGAATTTGTGATTATTGCTTGAAAACCAACTTAAGAACTGCAGCGCTATACGCATTGATGGCTGTCGCTGCAAATAACTTTATTTCTCAGTGGTCTGGCTACGTCAACGCAAATTATTTTCCTTCTTTAGCCAAATCAGTTCCATCCCAAGCAAAGCCGGAAGACACTCTTGAAAAAAAATTAACTGGGCTGATGTACGGCTCGTGGAAAAAAGTTGATGAGTCGGACAAGGAAAAACTAAAAAGTGTCGGAGTCCCGCTTGAATATATTGAAAGCCTTGCAACTGACGAGAAAGGCGACAAAAAATTTGGCGCCTATGATATATACAGGTATCATCAGATGGGGCTTACTGTTGAAGAAGTGGAAAATTTCAAAGATACTGAAAAGCCGAATGGCCTTTTTCTTTATACGTCAAAAGACCCAAATCAGACATTTGCAAGCAAAGAGTCAATAGATTTTATCAAGCAGTTCTTTAAGGATTACGACATGAAAGTAAGAATAGTCCATGATGAAGATGAAGTATACAGTACAATTGGTTCAACTCCGAATGTAGAATTGCTGTATCTTGGAGATCACGGATACGAGAACGGAGTTGAAGTAGGAAATTGCCCTCCTTTTTTAAAGCCTGAAATAGCAGAAAAATATGAGCTGACAAAAACCGATGCAGAGTTTAAAGCCTATCTTGAAAAGCTTGCAAAAAATGCAGTGATATTGATAGATGCCTGCGAAACTGCAAAAGGGGGAAAGGGCGCAGATAACTTTGCAAATCAGGTAATTAAATGGGCAGACGGCAGGATAGTTTATGCCGCAAAGAAGAGCTATGGGTGGGACATGCCAATTCAAAGAATCTATCCGTTAAACATAATGTTAAGGTCCAGGGATAAAGATGTGACATACACAAATTATGTAGAGCCAAAACTGCCTAAATCCATGCGCAGTTCAATATTCAGGCAGTGATTTTGTTTTTGATTATGCTTTGTCCTAAATCTCGCATCCGCTCGGTTTATTGCCAAGCTCGGCTCCCTCATCTTAAATCGCAGGCTGACATTGCCCGGATGGCACAACCCCTTTGTCAGCTTTTCATCCGTAGAAATCATGGCCTCGCAAAAAGGCAATAACCTGCATTTAGGACAAAGCCTTTCGATTAGAAACCTTTAAATCACTTTATCAATTATTTGAGTAAATGAAGGAAAACCAGAATTTTTATTTTTTGCTGCTTTCTGTCTTTGCAGCAATAGGAATAGGAAACATGTGGATTTTTCCAAACAGCTCTTTAAAATTTTCCGGAATTTTTTTTATTGCATACATAATAGGAATCCTGCTGATAGGGATTCCGCTTCTGATAATGGAGTTTTCAGTAGGGCAGTACATAAACAAGGATGTAGTTGGAACATTTAGCTCAGTTGCAAAAAGATTCGGCTCTGTGGGATGGCTTATGCTGATAAACTCTTTTTTGCTTTTAAGTGTCCTTGCAGTCGTTTTGTCCTGGCACATAATTTATGTGATTGTTTCATTCGGCCTTAAATGGAAAACAGATGCAAGGCTCTATTTTTTCAACAGAATTTTGGAAGTTGCAACAGGCCTCAACAGCTTTGACATATTCCCGCTTTCAGTTTTTGCAGCGTTGATTGCTGCCTGGGTCATAATATTTTTTACTATAAGAAAGGGCCACGAAAGCGTGAGAAAGTTCGTGTTTATTGCAGCTCAGGTGTTTTTGGTCCTGCTCATTGTGTTTTTGGTTTATCCTTTTAGCCTCAGCAAATCGCTTGTTGGAATTTATTCGTTTTTGGAAATAGACCCGTCCCAGCTCCTCAATCCCGCTCTTTGGATAGCTTCATTCTCTGCCGCAATCCTGACTCTTGGAATCGGATTTGGAGTTTTTTCAGCTTTCGCAAGAAAGTCAAAAGATGCCCCTGTCATTGGGTATTCATCAATAACTGCATTTTTCCAGCTCATTGTTGGCATAATGGTTGTATTGATAACAGCAGGCATTGCAGGATTCCTTTCCACAAAAAAATACCTTCCCCTTGAGCTGCTTAGCTCTGAAGATGTCTCTTATCCGTTTACAGTCCTCAGCTCGGCGCTGCCTTATTTTTACAGCCCGACCATTGCAAGCGCCCTGTTCTTCATTTTACTTTCACTTTTTGTCATATTCGGGGCTTCTTCACTTGCCTACCTGATTTCGAACATCCTGGTCCACAGGTTTGAGATAAAATACAGGAATGCAGCAATCATAATTTCCGGGTTTGGGTTTTTGCTTGGACTTTTGTTTGTGATAAAGCCGGGCTATTACATAATGGACCTTGTGATGCACTTTTTTTACTATAACATAATCTTTGCGCTTCTTTTGCAGTGCCTTGTTATTGGGTGGTCCTCAAAATCCACGGAGATTGCAGACGGCCTGAATTCAAAGTCATCGCTCAAAATTGGCTCTTTCTGGCGCCTTTGGCTAAAATATGCAGTTCCTGTTTTCCTCATCGCACTTATCGCAGTCCAGCTAAGGCGTGATTTTATTTTCGGTTACAACAGGTATCCTCTGTGGTCTTTGCTCGGATTCGGGCTTGGGACATTCTTTATTCCGCTGCTGACAGCATTCTCGCTGCCGAAAAAACTTATGTGAAGGCCGGTTCATAGCAACATTTTTATTCTGGCAAAAATACTTCTTTTCCATGGATTTGCTTTCAATTAGTCTGACAATACTTGGGCTTGCATTGTTTGAGATAATAATAAGCATAGACAACGCCGTAATCAACGCAGAAGTCCTCTCGACAATGTCAAAAAAGGCAAGAAAATGGTTCTTGCTTTGGGGCATAATTTTTGCTGTTTTTGTTGTGAGGGGTGCTTTGCCATGGCTCATAATATGGGCAAATAACCCTTCGCTTGGTCCGGTTGGGGCTTTTACATCATCATTTAGCAATGACCCGGAAATTGCAAGAGTTATTGAAGAATCATCAAATGTCTTGCTTGTGGGCGGAGGCACATTTTTGCTCTTTATTTTTCTCCATTGGGTATTTCTTGAACCAAAGAATTATGGTTTAGTTGGTGAAGAGTTTATACAAAAGCAGGGTTTATGGTTTTTTGCAGTTGTTTCTGTCCTGCTTGCCTCAATTGTGTGGTTTTCAGTAAAAAAAGATCCGATTATGGCATTTGGCGCCGTTGTCGGCTCTACTGCTTTTTTCATAACGCATGGTTTTAAGGAAAATGCAGAAGAAATGGAAAAGAAGATGATTACAGGCGAAAACAATATGTCCGACATTTCAAAAATTCTTTATCTGGAAGTGATTGACGCTTCTTTTTCAATTGACGGAGTTTTGGGAGCATTCGCTTTTACATTTTCCATTCCAATAATACTAGTGGGAAACGGAATTGGCGCATTTATTTTAAGATACATAACAGTGAAAAACATTGATAATGTAAAAAAATACAAATACCTGAAAAACGGCGCGATGTATTCAATTTTTGCCCTAGGTGTAGTTATGGTTTTGCACAGCTTTGACTTCCACATTCCTGACTGGGTTTCGCCGGTTTTGACTGTTTCAATCATTGGGTGGTTTTTCTATAAATCAGTAAGGGCGTTAAAATCCAAAAAATTAAAAAAAGAGTCAAAAATTAAAGCGTGATGGAACGTCAAAAAATAACAATCGAAGAAATGGCAACTTTCTGCAAAAGAAAGGGATTTGTCTACCAGAACAGCGAGATTTATGGAGGGCTTGCAGGATTCTATGATTTCGGGCACCTTGGCGCTGAGCTGAAAAACAACATAAAGCAGGAGTGGTGGAATACATTTGTAAGGCAGCGAGATGATGTTGTCGGAATTGATGCAAGCGTAATAAACCATCCGGGCGTATGGAAAGCCTCAGGACACGTTGACGGATTTACAGACATTTTAGTTGACTGCAGGAAATGCAACTCGCGCTTTAGGGCAGACCACCTTGTAGAAGATAAATTAAAAATAAGCACTGCTGGAATGGGGGTTGAAGAGCTCTCAAAAAAAATAAAAGATAACAAGCTCAAATGCATTAAATGTGGAAACTCTGATTTTGGCGAGTCAAGAAAATTTAATTTGATGTTTTCAACAAACATCGGGCCTGTCCAGACTGAAAATTCTGTTTCATACTTAAGGCCTGAAACCGCGCAGCTTATGTTTACGAATTTCAAGCTTGTGCAGGAAAACGCAAGGCTAAAGCTTCCTTTTGGAATTGCGCAGATGGGCAAGGCATTCAGAAACGAGATTTCTCCAAGGGATTTTCTTTTCAGGATGCGCGAGTTTGAATTGATGGAAATAGAATATTTTGTCCATCCTGAAAAATATGACGGATGTCCCTACACTGAGGAAATATTAGACCATGAGATTAATATTTATTCTGCAGAGATGCAGGCTCTCAATAAAAATATGGAGAAAATGACTATAAAGCACGCTTTGGAAAATAAAATAATAAAAACAAAATGGCACGCTTACTGGATGGTTGAGATGCACAGGTTTTTCATAAACTTAGGCGCAGATCCGGAGCACTTTCGGATAAGGCAGCACGTAAAAGACGAGCTTTCTCATTATGCTCTTGACACCTGGGACCTGGAGTATGAGTTTCCGTTTGGCTGGAAAGAACTGCAGGGATTTGCAAACAGGACCGACTTTGACTTAAAGCAGCACATGGAAAATTCAAAATCGGACCTAACGCTATTTGACGAGGAATCAAAGAAAAAAATAATACCTCACGTAATCTGCGAGCCTGCTCAGGGTGTTGAACGCGCATTTTTGGTATTTTTGTTTGACGCTTATCATTATGACAAGAAAAGGGAAAATGTTGTGTTGAAATTGCATCCAAAACTTTGCCCCGTAAAAATCGGAGTATTTCCGCTTGTCTCAAACAAGCCGGAGATTATGGCAAAGGCAAAAGAAATCCATAATGAATTGAGAAAACACTGGACATCAACATTCGATTCCTCAGGGTCCATTGGGCGAAGGTATGCGAGAGCAGACGAAAGCGGGATTTTTGCTACAATCACAGTTGATTTTGAAAGTCTAGAAGACAAGTCAGTCACAATAAGGTCGCGTGACACAACAGAGCAAGTAAGAGTCAAGATTTCTGAGTTAAAGCACGTGATTGGTAAGTTTTTGGATGAAGGGAAATTAAGTGAGTTTGGAAGCAAGATTGGATAGTTTCAAAACATTTTTAATAGTTCTCTCAAGAATATAATAAATGGAACTAATCTGGCTCATCAGTCTTTTTTTCATCTCGTTTCTTGCAGGACTGATTGACAGCATTGCAGGAGGCGGGGGCTTGTTGATGATTCCTTCGCTCCTTTTATCAGGAATTTCGCCCCAGTTTGCGCTTGGAACAAACAAGTTAATCAGTTCATCAGGCACAAGCGTTGCTGTCTTTAATTTTGTAAGAAAAAAGAAAACTCAGGTGAAAATTGCAGCTTCAGGAATTTTGTTTGCGCTCGTTGGCTCATATCTTGGCTCAAAGGCAATCTTATCTTTTGAACCCGAGCTTGTCGGAAAAATAATAATTTTCCTTTTGCCTCTTGCAGTAATCATTACTTTATATCCAAAAAAGGCAAAAGCTTCAAAGAAAAGTCTTTCAAAAAAAGATTTATTTATAAAAATCCCGATAATCTGTTTTTGCATTGGGTTTTATGACGGGTTTTTTGGGCCGGGAACCGGAAGTTTTCTTGCAATTGCGTTTTATGCCTTTGTAGGCCTTGGCCTTCTTGAGGCAACGGCAAATGCAAAGATAATAAATTTACTGACAAACATAGGCGCGCTCATCGGATTTATCATCGCAGGAAAAGTGATTTACGCTGTTGCAATTCCACTTGCCTTTGCAAACATGCTGGGCAATTACACTGGAAGCAAGCTTGCAATAACAAAAGGAGAAAAAGTGATAAAAACATTCCTGACAATATCATTGGTGATTCTTTTGATAACTTTAATCTGGAAGTTTTTGTTATGAAGGGTGTTTATTCCTCATTGAAGCTCCTCGTCTGTAAAATCCTAGATCTTTATAGAACCTCACAAGTGTTTCTTGGCAAGTTAGCACACGTTTATAGCATCCCCTCTTAATAGCCTGATCTTCAGCTTCAGACATTAAGCTGCTGCCAACACCATTATGTTCGTATTCCGGATGAACGGCCAAATCTTCAATTCTTCCTGAAAGGCCGCCGCCGTGGATTATTTTTTGCTCAATGTGAAGGGTCACTGCGCCAATTATTCTATTGTCGCCAGTTACTGCAACATATAAATGCCCATTTTGGCGGTTTATTGTTTCTATCAGGCCAGATATCTTATCTTCATTGAGAGCCCCTACCTCGCTGAGATTTTCAAGAGTTCCCACAAGGCCAGTCAGCCTGTATGCATCCTCTGGGAGCATTTCAATTATTTTATAGTCCATTGTAAACTCATAGGGGTAATCTGCAATTGATAATAAATCTTTCCAGAAATCACTTGGTTTTGTATGGGGTTTTGATTTAAATAAATGCAAATTTTCGGTTAAGCCTTTGCAGCAGCCTCATTTTTGCCCTGCTTGCTCTCAACATATTCTTTTACCCTGTCATTTCCGACAGGCTTTGCATTTGGGCCAAGGGAATAGTATATCTTTTCAGCCTCGCCGCCCCAGGAATAGTCCCCTTTTGATTTTTCAATCTTGTTTATCTGGAATTCTTCAAGTGAAATGCCTTTCCTTAAGTGATAATAGATGCTCCTAAGGGTCACTTTGGGGAAGATTGCAACATAAACCTTGTATATTTCATACCCATAGCCTTTGCCTGTAAAATGCAGTATTTCAATTACATTCTGCCTTATTTCTGATTTGACAGGCCTTCCTTTTTTCATATTACTGCTATAATTTACACATATATATAGTTATTGTTTCAATATAGAAAATAAATATGCTCAAATAGTAGAAATTAATATAGGGATTGGCCCCACCAAGGGTATGAAATACCTGTTTTTCCTTCACGGAGACTACCAAAAAATTGCGAACGAGGAAGTGCTGTCACTATTTGGCCCTGAAAAACATTTGTCAGTGGAGCGTGCGGTTATAATCGACAGTGAATCAGAAGAAAAAATTATCAGTCTCGGCAGTCGCCTTGCGCTCACAAAATCAATTTTCAGGATTTTGCTTGAATGCGAAGAATCAAAGCTAAAAGATAAAATAGAACAATTGGACTGGAACTTAATCTATAAAAAAAGCTTCTGTGTAAGAAATTATAATTTAGACAAATCTAAAAAATTAAATTTTTCAGAAAATGAGATTGCTGAAATGATATGGGACAAACTAAATAATCCAAAAGTGGATTTGGAAAAGCCGAAAACCCATATAGGATTCTTTTTTTTCGGAAAAAAAGTGTATTGCGGTCTTTTAATTAAAGAAATCAAAGGAGATTTTGATTCAAGAAAAGCCCACAAAAGGCCATTTAACCATCCCGGCTCCCTCCATCCAAAAGCTGCAAGGGCGCTAATCAACATAAGCGAAATAAAAGGAAATGAAAAAATTCTTGACCCTTTCTGCGGCACAGGCGGATTTTTGATTGAAGCAAGCTTGATGGGAATAAGCTCAAAAGGATACGACATCGACAAGTCGCTCATCGAAGGCTGCAGGGAAAACCTTAAATTTTTCAATATAATAAATTCAAGAGTTGAAAGCAGAAATGCCTTAAAGCTCGCCGAAAAAGCAGATTATGTTGTTTCTGACCTCCCATATGGGCTGAATTCAAATGCCTGTTTTGAAGAAAATGAGTGGAAAAAGCACAGGGTGAACAAGAAAGTCCAGAGCAAGAAAATTTTTACTGAAAACATTGAAAGGTTTTATTTTATGTTTTTGAAAAGGCTGAAAAAGTGCCTAAAGAAAAAAGCTGTGCTGATTTTTCCGCACTATGTGAATTACAAAAGCCTGCTGAAAAAATCCGGCTTTAAGCTCGAGAAAGAATTTGAGATTTATGTTCACGGAAGCCTGACAAGAAAGATTGTGAAGATAAAATAACAGATTTGAATTAGATCAGGTGTCTTTTTACTGTGCGTTTTAATCATTTCGTTATGATAAAAGCCCCAATGAACATCAGGACAATTGCAGCAAATTTCAGGCCCAGTGTTGATTTTGATATGTCCTCCCTTATTATCTTTGGAAAGAAAATGCTAAGGAAAAAAGTGAATAAAAGCACAAAAAAAGGCTCAACAGAGGTTAATGCATTCACGAGCGTTGCATATCCTCCTGATGTGGCAATAATCACAAGCAGTATGCTTACAAGGTTGAGCGCTTCATGAAAAAACATTAATGCAAATTGCACTGGCTTAAATGTTTTAAGAAGCGACTTAAAATCATTTAAATAAAAATAAAAAAACGGCATTAATATCAAAAATTCCCCGATTCTTCCGTAGGAAAATACTGTCCAGAAGTCGGCAAAATTAAGGAGGTATTTTGTTATTGTGTAGTTTATTGAAACTAAAGCTGCAACTGTAATAAGCAGCCAGAAATATTTGCCAAAGTTTATACGAAAATTCTTAATTGAGACAAGCACTGCCCCAATAACCAAAAGTAAAACTCCAAAATATTGCAGCGGTGTGAAGAATTCACCAAGGAATATGAATGAAAAAAGCGCGGTGAAAAGCGGGCTAAAAAACAGCAAAGGGACAATTCTCGAGACTTCTTCAAGTTTTAGTCCTTCAAAAAAAAGCCAGCTTGCAAGAATATAAACACCTCCGTTAAATAATGCCAGCAGTATATAAACAAATGAAAGGCTTGAAAATCCTTTTAGAATGTAAATGATTATGCCCGCCGCAAAGCCCATAAAAGACATAAAAATCAAAAGAAGTATGGGCTTGTTTGTCAGCTTGGTTATCAGGTATTTCTCGATTACTACCAAAAGCGCGTAAGAAAACGCAGATAGAATCGAAAATAAAATCCAGGACATGTTAACAATAATTTTTAGTTAATTAATAAACTTTTCCAACAACAGACAGGCATTGAAAAGTTGAAGGCTGCCGTCAAGATGCGAGCACCTTTAAGGAATTGGTTTATGGAAAAAGGAAATTGCAATGGGAATTTTTCCCTTTAAAGAAAAACAAGAGAGTGCGAGCGCTGGCAGCCCGAGCAAAGCGAGGACTTTTCAATGCCGACCAGCGACAAGTATTCTAAAAAAATAAGTAATAAATAAAAAAATGTCATAAAATAAACTACTTTTTCATCTTTCTCTCAACTTCAAGTATCGACACAGTTGTCCTTATCACAGTGTCGGGATTTAATGAAATTGAGTCAATTCCGCACTTGACTAAAAAGTTGTTACTTAATAATAACAAAAATAAAAAGATTTATATAGTAGTGATGTTTTTTAGAACATGTGGAAATAGCAGATAAAGTTAATATTTTGGCTGGGAGACTTATATCCCAATACCGAGATAATCCTAACTCTAGTGTTTATGTGTATTTAGTTAAACCTATAAGGAGCGGGGTTGGACTAAACTTTGATTATCATCCCCCTAGTGAATTGCCACATTCTGAAAGTGGACATGATGGTAGGGGATTTTCAGATACAGGCATAGATTTAATGAAAATAGCCGGCATTACTCCAAGATTAGCATTTAGGATTGGCATCGAGTCAAAACTTGAAGAATTAAGACTCGATACGACAAGCATTAATTTTAACGAATTAGCAGAACCAGAAACTCTTAGGGGATTTGTTTATGAATTAATTGCTCAAGGTTATTTAATTAATAAGCAAGGAGCAACATCAGAAGTTCAATCTACAGTTTACAGACAAGAAATTGAAAGAACTTTGTCACAATACCGTGCTTTCTCATCTTCACCTCGTTGGAAATCAGAATTTCGTGATGACATGACTAAAGAAAAAGCCAAATTTAAAAGAGGAATCGAAATTGCTTTAGAAGTTATAGCAAATTCATTTGAAAGGGAAAACATTCAATAAATTATTTTCTATAAATCAACAGTATTGATTAACCCTTAAAATTTTCTTATTAGCATCTTCAAGAATTCTCTGTCTTTCATTATGAACTCCAAAACCAATTTCTCTAGCAAATTTATCAAGCTGTTTAGCTCCGATATACAAGCTCCACATATCACATCGATTGCTTCTCAAAGTCGGAGTACAATTATAACCGAGCATTATCAAAAGTTTATGCAGATATTTTATCTCTTTTTCATTTCTCATCTCAATTCTTACATATCTGCTTCTGTTAAAGTATGCAGTTCCCTCACCAATCATCATTCCTCTGATGTAAGCAGCAGCCAGTTTTGAGTTTTTTGAAGATAATTCTTTAACTTTTTCTTCTATAGATAATAATAAATCTATCAAAACTGCCCTCTCACAAAGTAGATTGTATTTTATGATTTTATTGTAATACCCTTTTACAAGCTTTATAGCAGTATGATTTATTTGGGACTTATCACAGTATAGATTTTCATTTTCTGAGGGGATGTAAGCTAAAACGTACGATGGAAGCTCGCTAAAATATTTATTAACCCATTTTATCATATGGTTGATTACAGCTACATTTGAATTGGTGAATTTAAATTTTCTCGGTCTTGTCTTCCCGTTTGAGCCATTGGTTCCCTCTGCCAAATACAAAGTGTAGCCTTCAACAAAAAATTCGTCAATTTCCAATTTCATAGGGACTTGTAGAGGTGATTTATCATGAGAACCCCAATGGTAAAATCCTAAAATATTATTGTATAATTCCTCTTTGGTTATATTCAATATTTCAATTACTTTTAAAATTCTATAAAATGGATGATACTTATTTCTTCTAAATTCTGATAGAAAAGTGTTAGAATTCGTTTCCAAAAAACTTGCAAATTTTTTAATTCCATGTTCCTTTGCTATTCTGGTTTTTAGTCTATCAAAGAAACAGTCATTTATCTTTACATGAATCTTTTCAAATTGACTCAAATAATCAAATGTGTTTATTTTATGCATACTAATCAACCTCCAAAGTTTTCTGTCTTTTGAAAACTTTGAGGTAAAGGAAAAAAGAGAACTTTAAGCGAAACTGCTTAATAGATTTTCGTGCTGCAAAAGCCGAAAATCTTAATTTGGCAGTTTTGCGTGTTCTCTTTTTGTAGATAGAATTAAGAGTTAATTTATAAGTTTTATACCTATAAATGTCCAGTGATTAGTGCTTTTTCTTTCCAATCAACTTACTCTCGGCTGCTAATATTGCAATAGTGGTTTTAATAACAGTATCAGGATTTAGAGATATGCTGTCTATCCCGCATTTAACCAAAAATTGGGCAAAATCCGGAAAATCCGATGCTGCTTGCCCGCAGATTCCGATTTTCCTGTGGTTTCTCTTGCATTTATGTATTGCCTCATAAATCATCCTCTTCACTGCAGGATTTCTTTCATCATAAAGCCTGCTCACAAGCTCTGAATCTCGGTCTAAGCCAAGCGTCAGCTGTGTCAGGTCATTGCTTCCGATGCTAAATCCGTCAAATATTTTTGCAAAGTCATCAGCAAGTATAACATTTGACGGAATCTCGCACATCACATAAATCTGAAGCTCGTTCTTTCCCTGAACAAGCCCGTATTTTTTCATTTCGGCAACAACTGCCTTTCCTTCATCAACAGTCCTGCAGAATGGAACCATCAGCTTTATGTTGGAGAGACCCATTTCATCCCTTGCCTTTTTCATTGCAAGGCATTCAAGCCTGAATGCTTCCCTGTAATTTCCTGTATAGTATCTTGAAGCCCCTCGCCACCCAATCATCGGATTTTCCTCGTGAGGCTCAAAGTCCTTTCCTCCGATAAGGTTTGCATATTCATTTGATTTAAAATCTGACATCCTCACAATGACATCTTTTGGGTAGAAGGCTGACGCAATCATCGAAACTCCCTGCGCAAGTTTTTCGATAAAATAATCAGATTTATTCTTGTATGCAAAAGTAAGGTCGTCAATGATTTTTCTTGTTGCAGGGTCTTTTACTTTGTCATAATGCAAAAGCGCAAGAGGGTGCACTTTTATGTAAGAATTTATGATGAACTCTTCTCGTGCCAATCCAACACCATCATTCGGAATAAAAGAAAACTCAAATGCCTGGTCGGGGTTTCCTACATTCATCATTATTTTTGTCTTTGGCCTGCTTAATTTTTTTAAGTCAACTTTTCTTATTTCAAACTTGAGCTTGTCCTTGTAAATATTTCCGACTTCGCCTTCAGCGCAGCTTACAGTTACGTCAATCCCGTTTTTTATTAAATCTGTGCCGTGCTCAGTCCCCACAACTGCAGGAATTCCAAGCTCGCGTGCAACAATTGCAGCGTGTGCTGTCCTTCCGCCCTTGTTTGTCACAATCGCAGAAGCGATTTTCATTATCGGCTCCCAGTCAGGGTCTGTCTTGTCAGTAATCAGGACTTCGCCGGCCTTGAATGTGTTAATGTCCTCGACATTTTTTATTACATGCGCTCTGCCTGCTCCAATCTTTCTGCCAACACTTAATCCGGTTGCAAGAACAGCTCCTTTTTGTTTTAGGATATATTCCTCAAGGAAATTGAAATTTTTCTGGCTTTGCACAGTCTCAGGCCTTGCCTGAACGATAAATAGCTCGCCTGTGATTCCGTCTTTTGCCCACTCCATGTCCATCGGCTTGAACTTGCCTGCTTTTGCTGAATAGTGGTCCTCAATTATGCACGCCCATTTTGCAAGCTGCAGAATTTCCTTCTCATCAATTACGAACTTGAACCGGTCATTGTAATTCACATCCACATTCTCAGTGCTTTGCTTTGAGCCCTTGTCAGAATAAATCATCTTTATTTTCTTGCTCCCAAGTTTCTTGCTGATTATGGGCTTAAACCCTTTTTTTAGTGTCGGCTTGAAAACATAAAACTGGTCGGGATTAACTGAGCCCTGAACTATGTTTTCTCCGAGGCCGTAAGCCCCGTTGATTATTACAGCATCCTTAAATCCTGTTTCTGTGTCTATTGAAAACATTACTCCACTAGATGCCTTGTCGCTTCTGACCATTTTCTGAACTCCTATTGAAAGCGCAATTTTAAAATGGTCAAATTTCTTGTCAACCCTGTAAGAAATTGCCCTGTTTGTGAATAGCGACGCAAAGCATTTCTTGCAAGCTTCAATCAAATCATGCTCCCCTCTTATGTTAAGGTAAGTGTCCTGCTGTCCTGCAAAACTTGCATCAGGCAAATCTTCTGCAGTTGCCGAGCTTCTGACAGCAACATCAGTATTATGACCGTATTCATGGCACATTTTTTTGTATGCCTCAATTATTTCAAGCTTGAGCTCTTTTGGAAAATCAGTTTTTAGAATTGCTTCCCTTGCCTTTCTCCCCCTGTCTGAAAGGTTTTGCATGTTTGAAGTGTTAAGCCCCTTAAGAATTTCTTTAAGCTCATCGCGTGTGCCTGATTTATCGAGAAGATAGTTGTAAGCATAGGCAGTCACTGCAAATCCGTTTGGAATCCTTACACCCTCGCTTGTAAGATTCCTATACATTTCGCCTAAAGAAGCATTTTTGCCTCCAACCTGCGGAACATCCTCAATTGAAAGCTCATTAAACCAAAGAATAAACTGCCTGTTCTTGTCCACTATAATTACACCTCTTTTTGGTTTTTGGTCGTTTATAGTTATATAAATGTTTTGTTTGGATTGGCTCCGTCCTAAATCTCGCATCCGCTCGGGTTATTGCCAAGCTCGGCTCCTCCACCTCAAATCGTGGGCTGACATTTCCCGTAGGGAGCATCCCCTTTGTTAGCTATTCAGCCGAAAAATCGGGGCCTCGCAAAAAGGCAATAACCTACATTTAGGACAGAGCCGTTTAAGGTGTTGCATAAACTCATGACACAAGTGTTTAGCTTGGTAGAAAGAACTTTACGTTCCATAAAAATTCATGTATTAATATCCAAAGAAGTTTAAATTTGTTCAATATTTCAAATACTGAAAAACGCACCAAAAACGAAAGTTCCCAAAGTTGATGCCAGAAAATAAAGGAAAAGCGACACTGCTATGAATATCGGGATGTATTTTATCCCGGATTTGGCGTTGCCCTTTTTTATTATTGCAACCATTATTGCAGAAAAAAAAGAAGTCAGTGTTAGTGAAAAGACTGCAAATGTCCTGAAGTCCGACTTTGACACTCCTGCGCCTGAAAACGAAAGCGGAAGGTTTGCAGAAACTACAGCGCTTGTTGTCGAGTCAAAAGCAGTTGAGATGCTCCCAACAACATTAATCAGTATTCCTGAAAGGGCAAAAAGAAAAGGCGCTGCAACTATTGTTGCAAAAGTTATGAATATCACGTAAGTTGTGACGTTTGCAGACATCTCCTTTGACATTGCCTTTTGGTCCTGTATGTCAATCGCAATCCTGTTAAGCAAGTCTCCTATTCTTCCGCCAGCGTCAATTCCCTCATTTATCATGCTTATTGACCTTTTTAAAATCACAGAATCGTACCTTAAGGTAAATTTCTCAAGCGCCAGTTTCAAGTCAGAGCCAGACATTGTTTCCTTTGCAACAACTTCTATCTCCTTTGCAAGCACTCCAAACCTCGGCCTTACTGCAAACCATAAAGCGCGGTCAATCGGCATTCCTGCGTTGATGTTTGACGCAGTCAATTGCAGAAAGTCAGGAAATACTTCTTCTATGTCGGTTTTTCTCCTGTAGATTTTCACGTCAACAAAAACATAGAACATCACCCAGGCTATGAGCAAAAACAGTGCAAAAAACAGTGTCCATAATGAAAGGAGTGACCACGTTATTGTATTCCAGCTTATGCCGTATGAAAACGAAAAAAAGTAAAGAAGGTAAAATGATATAAGGATGTTGAGAAAAATCACGCCGTAAAAAATAATCCTGAAAAGCCCCGAAAGGTCTGTTTCAAGCCCCGCTATTTCAAGGTAAAATTTAAATCTTAGTTTTCGCTCGTGCTTCTTTTGCTGCCCGTCTTTTTTTGCTTTTTGAAAAGAGAATTTTTTTGGCTCTGCCTTTAAAGCGGGCTTTGCCTGATTAGCATCCTGCGGTTTTGTTTCAGGCTTTAACTCATGCTTTGGCTCTGTTTTTGGCTCATGATGAGTCGTATGCTTGTGAGCTTCCCCGTGTCTTTCAGCGTGTTTTTTGAGCATTTTAAAAGTCAATCGGCGGTCTTGAAAACTTTACAATTGATATGAACATGAACTGCACAAATCCAAGCACGCCTGCAAGGAGCAAAAGCACCGAAAGGCTTAGTTCAAAATGTATGAATGAGGACAGTATGATGAGCATCGTCATTCCGAGTGAAGGCAGTATTACTGCAATCATCATGTAAAACATTGACAATGGATTTAGTTTTTTCCCGTATTTGTTGACTTCAGTTATCTGGTCTTTTGTAATCTGGTCGACAACTGAATAAAGCGATTTTGCGACATTTGAGCCGGTCCTTATCGAGTTTATTACCTGCCATAGCACTTTCCTAAACTCGTTTGAAGGGACAAACTCAACCGCCTCGTTTAATGCATCCTCCATGCTCGTTCCAAGGTCAACTTTGTCAATTATGTCCTTAAAATGCCGTCCAATGACCTCATAGTTTTTTGACACGTTAATCATCGCATTGTAAAGCGGCACTCCTGATTCAAGCTCGATTATCAGAAATCTCGTGGCAAACACAATTTCACGGCTGATTTGCTTTCCTTTCCTGGATATCCTTGTATCAGGCAGCCTTATGAGATATGAAAACATTATCAAAAAAAGAATGGGCACTGCCAAAAGCATGAATACCCTGATTTTCACGAATCTTGCAAGTACCAGGAAAATGAAAAGGACAATCCCAAAAGTCATGTAGACTGAAGAGACAAATGTTTTTCTGACAAATTCCTCGGGCTTGTCCTGCATTCCGGCCTGCTTTAGCTTGATCTTTAAGGACGGCATCTGTCGGGAAAGTGTCGGGAAAAAATCAGGCATTCTCAGTCACCGAATTTTTTGTTCTTCTTCACAATGTCCATTATGTAGTCATTATTTGTGTAGTACTCTGCCATCACCCTGCCGACTCCGTCAACTGTGTCAAGCTTTTGCTTTACAAGCCATTTAAGCACAAACTCCTTCTCCCTGATTGATTTTGTGATTTCATTTCTTGTGTATCCTGTAAACATCTCGATTGTGCCCATCAGGGATTTTGATTTTCCCGCCTTTCGAAAAATATTTTTCTTTATGTCAAGCTGGATAAGCACATTCGGGCTTGAGTCCGGAAGGACTTCTGCTATCTGGAAAGTTTTTCTTGTGCCGGTCCTCCTGTTCCTGTACTGCACAATTATCATCGAGATTGCAGGAAGCATTGATTTCGGGATTTCAATTGGCGGATTTGTCAGCCTTGTGATTGTTTCCTGCGCATCATTTGCGTGAACCGTCGCATAAACCGAGTGTCCCGTGTGGATTGCCTCAAACAGGACTTCAGCTTCCCTTTTTCTCCTGATTTCGCCGACAAGTATCCTGTCAGGCCTCATCCTCAATGAATTCACGAGCAGGTCAAGCATTGAAACTTCGCCTTTTCCCTCTGGATTTGGCAGCCTTGTTATGAGCGGAACCCAGTGCAAAAATTTCGGAAGCTGTATTTCCCTTGTATCCTCAATTGAGATTATTCTTTGGTTTGGCGGGAAGAAATTTGCAACGACATTAAGCATCGATGTTTTTCCTGTTGCAGTTCCTCCTGCAATCAACGTTGATAATTCATACTGCACTCCAAGCCAGATTAACGCCGCAGCTTCAGTTGAGATTGTGTTTGCCTCGATAAAATCAGTTATTGTCCAGGGCTTTGCTGCAAATTTTCTCAATGTTATTGTGTTGCCGTCCACAGAAATCGGCTCGATTGTTGCGTTTACCCTGTCTCCGCCTTTGAGGTGCGCATCCATCAATGGCTCGAGGATTGTAATCTGTCGTCCCACGCGCCTGCCAATCATTGTCGAGTAATGCCTTATCTGGTCCTCGCTCTGAAGGGTTATGTTTGTCTTGAGCCAGCCGAATTTCTTGTGATAAACCCACACAGGCTCTGCTGCGCTGTTGACTGCAATCTCCTCAAGATTTACGTCATCCATCAGAATCTCGATGTTTCCAAGCCCAAGGCTCCTCTGCACAAGGTAGGACTTAAGGAAGTTCATTGTTTTCTCGTCAACATCAGGAAAATGCTTGCCGACAAGCGTCGATATTGCATCCATGAACCTCTCTTCGACAATTCCCGTGTTCTTTGTCCCGATTATGTCTACCATCCCGAGCGAGACCTGCTGGGTCAGTTGCTCCCTTATCTTTTCAAGGATTATTTCAGTTGTCCTGCTGATGCTCGAGATTGAAACTTCATACAATGGAACAAATTCCCCTGGCTTTTTCAGTATGGTTATGACTATGGGAATGTTGTCTGAAATAAAATTGTAAGTTGCAATGATTTTCGAGTTGTCCTTTTTTATCTCGGAAAGCTCGTGCCTTAGTCCTTTTGGCCCGGGGACCGGCTCTGCTTTTTTTTCAGAAGTAAAAGGCATTGGGGCAAGCCCTGTAACCCTGACTGCTGCGCCTTGGGAGTGCGCCTCTTCCTTCTTTGGCCCATTTTCATTGGAATGCGGCCTGGAAGGGCTGTTTTCGTGATTATGCTTGAACAATTTAACACCTCTTTTTTGTTTTATATGTCCTGGCTAATGTAATAAAATGCAGGTTTCCAAAATCACATCCTGAAAAATGATTTTAGCTTTGTAAGCTCTTCCTGAAAAGCGCCTTTTTTCTTGTCTACTTCTGAAAATTTCTTTTCAAGCTCCGACATTTCCTTACCTACATCTCCTTTTTTGCTGCTAAGCTGGAATGATTTTGCCTTTCTTATCAGTTCAATTAAGCTCTTTTCAAGGTCATCCCGGTCCTTGTTAACTTTGTCAATGAGTGTTGCAACAGCCATCTTTTTGTTAAAAAAATCATTGACTTTTTTTGTGATTTCCTTTGATTTTGAGAGATTGCCGCCTTTTTTTGAAAGTTTTTCCATTATCTTGCTCTGAAGCTCCGATATCTTTTTTTCCTGCTCCTTGCTTTTTTCAAGCAGCGGCTCTATCAGTGTTTTTTCCTCCATTACCCTCAATTTTATCTGCTCCATGTTCGAGTTAAGCTGGGTTATGTGAATCTCGGAATTCTTTATTGCAGAATCCTCAAGCTTCATTTTTTTCTCCATAAGGTCTATCATGGATTTCATTTCACGCAGCTTCTTGTCAAGGAATTTTTCCCCTTCTTCTATCGATTTTGCCTCTGTCTTTTCCTTTACAAGCTGCTCCTTTTCTTTTTTTAGGTCCGAAACCCATTCATGGTATTTTCTCTGGTCGCGCGCAAGCTGGCTTGTGAACTCCCCAATCTTGATTTTTGCTTCAGTCCTCTGCTCCTCAAGCTGTTTTTGAAGGTCTTCTTTGAGGTGCTGGAACTTCTCAAGCTCCTTTAGCTCGTCTTTTACAGAGTCAAGCTCTATCCCAAGGTCGCTTTTGAGCTTGTCAAACTCGCCCTTTAGCCCCCTAAGGTCGTTTTGCTGCTTTTCAAGAAAATTAAGGTTCACTTCGGCTTTTCTGACAAAAATATCTTTTTTGCTTGCAAATTCCTTTGATTTTTCCTCAACTTCCTTTTTTGTCAGCTTCCTGTCAACCAAGAAAGGCTTGGTAAGGTTGTACTCAACGCTTATTATTCCCTCTTCTTCCAAAAAGTCAGTCCATTCCTGTATTACTGTGGTGCTCACTCCAAGCTCTTTTGCAGAATCAGATAATGCAATCTTGCCGCGCTGCTTGACAAGCGCAACGAGTTTGTCGACTCCTGTTTCTATTACTCCACTTCCCATTATATGAATTTCTGCCTTTATTTGTTTAAAAAGCTTCTGTTTTTATAGTTGAAATCAGGTTATTCGTTATTTTGGTGTTTGCCTTTAATCTTATAATATGCTCCGCAATTGCTAGCTTCTGCTTTGATTTTTATACTAAATATGCCTTCGGCCCTAGTTACGCGCGCCCGCATTGGCGCGCTTTTATTAATCACAACCCGCACGCATTGCGGGGTGTTTTGGTTCTGTAGAAATAAATCAAGAGCTTAAAAGAAGCACCTTTCGCCCGTAATGCAGGCGAATGTGCGGGTTTGAGAATGTATGATTGCCGCACTATTGGTGCGGCCTAACTATATTTAGCGTCTTTTTAATTTAATAAGTCTAAAATTAAAAATTAAGTTGTTGGCGAGGCGTAAATATTATGCAGCGTCTTTTTTAATTTAGGGCAAAAATAAATTTATAAAACTGGCTGATCCCGAGGCCTAGATTTCTTCGTATTTTGATTTTATAAAGTAAAGATAATTTATAGTCAATAATCAAATTGTTATATTAGTAACCTGGTAAGTGTCCAGATGCCCTGAATCAATCTTGAACCAGCTCGGAGTGTTATTTATCCTAAAGTTAGTTGTCACCTGGCTTCCAAAATAGATATAATCGACAATGCTCCTGTCCTTTAACACCAGTCCCTGCGCCTGGAATTCCTCAAGATTGACAAGGCTCTCAATTCCATAAGTTGAATTTCCAGTATCGCCCTTGAGCCTCATGATATAGCTTGGCGCGTCTGGATGCGCAATGTAATATGAATTGTTCATGTGATAAAGAAGATTGTCAACCACGCCATTTTGGACAAACTCAGTTATATTCGATATCCTTATTGTGTTTGTCACAAGCCCGTTTGAATTCACAAGATATAAGGGGTCTTCAAAATCAAGTATGCTGACTCTTGTAACAAGGTGATTTTGCCTCACCCAGTAGCTTGTGTTTTTCCTGTCCCTGATGTCAAGGTTGATGTCAAGGTTGATGTCAACATCCCAAGGGTCTGTCTGGTTTAATTGCACGTCAACTACCTCAAAATCAAATATTATGTCTACCTTGCCAGACTCTGTCCTGATTTTGTTTGCCCAGTCCGTGAATGTCGACGCATACATCAGCCCAAGCGGCTGCCCGTCAAGCGTTCCATTCAGAAACACTTCCTTGAACTGCGCATTTGGGTCGTCAATGAAAGTGCCGTTTGAAGCAATGTGCTGGTTGAATGCGAGGAGCGAGCGAAATCCTGCAATGAATGCGCCTTTCTCAAGGTCTTTTTCAACATCCCCGATGAAAAAATTCATCGTTTCAACTCTTGTCTGCACCACGTCCATTCTGTCATTTAGCCTGATAGACTGGAATGCGCTATAGGTGAATATTATCATGACAGAAAGCGCAATTGCGGCTGCCGTGTAAAAAATTGCCTTTTTATTCATTCTATTCCCAGACCCTCACTTCAACAATAATAGGCCCCCAAAGCGAAGGGACTTTTGAGATTGTAAATGGGTTGACATCAACATTGTTTGAAGCTATGATTACATCAAGTGTCCCGTCCTTGTCGACATCAAGGTTTGAAAAAAGCTGGAAAGCTGCGTTGTCAAGGGCGTCATCTGAATCATAGCTTGGAGGAGAAAACGTGCATACCTTGCTGCCCGAGTAAGTTAACGGAATCTTGACGGTTGAGCTTGAGCCGTCGTTAAAGCTTAAGGACCACGCGCACCCGTCCGATTTTGCAACTACATTGCTGTAATCAGCAAAAGAGCTCAGAAGCAGTGTGTAAATCCCCCGGTTGTCAAAAGAGCCGCCTGTCGAAACATTCGGGCCTGTTCCGGTGCTGACGGAAATTGTGTTGCTTGCCAAATCAAGAAGGTTTGCAGGAATGTTGACCGCAAAAGGGTCTCCAAGAATCTGGTAATCATTTCCGTAATTGCTCAGGTTAAAAATCAGGTTTGAATTCACATAAGCCAAATCCGTCCATTTGTTTGCAGAGTACGAGGTTACCTTTGCCTCAGAAACTGTAGTGTTTGGATATACCAAAAGGCTCCCGCTTGAAATGTTATTTGCAAATCTTTGCGTTTCAAATGATATGGGAATTTTGTTGAATTCAGCATCAGGAGGAGGAGTATAATTAAAGTCAATGTAAGAGTCCGGATATAGTTTTGTCTTCAAAAAATTCCCGGAGATGTTTACAGACTGTGTACTAAAGCCGATGCTTGTTATTGATGTTGCTATTTTTGTGTAGGCGTCAAGCAGCGAGCTTGAGTCGTTTGCAATGTAAAAGTGCGAGCAGTCATCACAGCAGGCGCTTTGGTTAAGAGTGCTCGGGTCTATCGAGCCGGTGCTCCCAAAAAGCACTGTGTAAATAGTGATTCCGTATAAGCTGTATGCCTCACACGCCTTTTGTATTGTCTCTGTGTCGGCAGCAGCATCATCACTGCCTGAAGATCCTCCAATTATTGTGTTTGCATCGCCATCGCTCATTATGAGCATTGATTTATAGCGGTCATATGTCAAACCTTCATTTGAGGATATCAAACTCAGGTTAAGCTTTCTGAATGCCCATGGGTCATTTGCTCCGGATGTTTTTTTGCAGCCGGCAGTGTTGCCTGCGGTGATGTTTACTGAATTATTGCCGTTTTTAATCCACGCAACAGGCACATCAAAAAGTGCCCTTTGCCATGTATTTGTGCCGTTATATCTCTGCTCGTCTATCCTGCCAACATAATTTCCGTTGACAAAAACACAGTCAAAATAATCCGTGTTGACACCTGTTGCCTCAAATTCCAAAGTAGCTGCCCTCAAAGCTGATTGATTGATGCTGACGCTGATGTTGATTTGTGCAATATGGGTGGATGGGTCTCCTACAGTGATATTTCCAGCAGGTAATGAAGTGTAATAGGACAGGTTGGATGAAAAGTTTGCCGTTTGCCACACTACAAGTTCAGTGTAATTTATTTCCCAGTTATCATTTGTGCCGGCAGTTCCAAAGCACCCTAGATTGTTGCCTGCAGTAAATGTGACATTATTTTTGCTTGCGCTTGAAAACCATTCCCGCTTAAGGGGAAATGAGCATGTATGCCATTCAGGAGCGCTGTCACACATCTGCCCAAGATAGTTGCCGTTTAGGTACACGCAGTCATGAAGCGGGTCGTCAACATCAACATCCCTGGCAAAAACAGTGAGCCTGCTTTTTACAAATTTCGACTGATTCACGCTGATATCCAGAGTCATGTTCAGGGCAACGGCGCTTGAAAATTTATAGAATGAATTGTTATTTGCAATTGTCTGGTTCATTCCGTACAGCGCTTCTTTCTCAATCAAAAGCTTTGTCGACTCAAGTATTCCACAGGAAATGCACGTTGCCCCGCAGGAAGACTCATAGTAATTGGTCACCCTGTTTTTAAGCGAAGTGTTGTCAGAATTTATTTCGTGAAAGTCGCAGTAAGGGTAAAGGCTGGTTCCAAATCCAACTAGTCCTACTTTATTTCCGGATATATTTAGCACCGTGTCTATGAATTTCTTGTTGGATTTTATTGCTACTTTGTCTCTTTGGTCGTGGCAGCCGCCGCTCGGGTTTGAATCGCATGCCCCTGTGCAGTTCGTGACAAAAATATCGCAGCTATTCGAGTCCGACATGCTGCCTGACCTGTCAGTAATCAGGACTGCATCCGACTTGGTTCCCTGCCCCGTGTAGTTTGCAATCCTCAGCCCAAGCCTCAATGGAAGTGTGTTTCCGCTTATCGCGGCATAGGAAATGAAGCTTGAAATGTTTGAGCTGTTGATGAAAATTGCCTGGTCAGCCGGGGAGCCGTCATTTTGGTAAATTGTGGTATTTCCCAAAGTCAAATACAGCTGATATTGGCTCAGGAAATGAAGATATGCAGACATGTCCTGCAGGTTTTGCGGGGCATAGACTGAAGAGTAAATATTTATTGCGCCGTCAATTCCAGGAAGGTATTCTTTTTGGTATCCTGCAATCTGGGTATCATTGTAAGACGAGGTTATGTATGTAACTCTTAAGAAACCCCCAGATATGTAAGCGCTGCCGTTGCCTGTAAAATTTATTCCGATTGAGTTTTGTCCTGAAACAAAGTTTGAGAGATATGCAGAGCTTATGTTCCACTTGTCTGCAAGCATTGTCCCGCCGCCGCCCGAGCCTTTTGAATAATTTCCTGAATAGATATTGTTGATGTATAAATCAAACGTGGAGCTTGCGTCAACTTCGATGTATGAGCTGTTAAAAAAAGCGACGTCGTCAGGAAGCACAAGTGTTTTTGTTATGTTTCCGTCCCCTTCATACCCTCCAAAATAAACATAAGAGCTTGTTTTCTTGCTCTTTATCCCGTTAAGAAGGATTCTTGCCGTGTGCCCTTCAGTCGGCTTTGCCTTTGCAATACCGCTTATTATTTTTCTTGAGGATACAAGGGACTTTGACAGCGAATTATTCCTTGAATAAATTACTTCCCCGTCTACAAGGACGCTAAAGCCGTATTTTTTTGGAATCAGCGATTCGGTGAGGTTTTTTGTCAGGTTGTATGAAAGATTAAGCTGGTCGCTTGACCAAAACTCCCCTATCTGCTCAAGTATAGTGACGTTTGGGTTTGAAACCTGCCCCGACTCAACAAGGCTCTCGACATAGCTGTTGTCAACTTCTCCGACTTTGAGCTCGGAAAACACCCTGACCAAGTCCTGCGCTGCATAATTCACGTTAACTGATTTTTGCCGCGCTATGTAAAAGCTCGAGGACAAAAGTATTACTGTGATTATTATGGCTGAAGCCAAAAGCCCGTCGATTGTGAAAAATATTCCTTTTTTTGATTTCATTTTCATCTCTTGAATCTCACTTCCATAAATATAAAACCATTTTCACGATTTTTGAATTGTATATGAGGTATCTTTCGCTTGCAACCAATTTCTGCCTGCTCATAAGCGATATATTAATCTGGCTGCATGTTCCTTCGATTATTGAGCTTATCAAATCTTCTGCCCTGACTGTAAAATTTGCAATGGATGAATTTGCAGATGAGCTGCTCATAAAATATGCTGAGCCGTTTCCATATTCCCATCTTGACACTGCACCTTTGTTGTCATCGTTGAAAATTGCGAGAGCTGCATAATTTTTTGCCGCGGATAAGTTTTGAGTATAATGGGCGCTTTCAAATACAAGATTTTCATTCATTTCAAGCTCAAGATATTGGTCTGTAAAGTTTGCTGTTGAGTTTCTGTCAATTACTGCCTGGCCTGCCTTTTCATAAAATTCTGCGCCTAAAAGGGAGTCTCCGGATGCCTGGGAAAGTTGGCCGCTCACGATTAAATGATTTCCGGAATCTATGAAATCCTCGATTTCTGTTTTGTAGGTGCCAAGTTCTGCAGAAGTGAGTGAAGGGTTTTCCATTACAACAAGCGAATACTTGCTGAGGTTTGCAGCAAGGTTTGTTATATCATCAAAATAAGTATCAGAGCCAAGGCTTTGCTCCATGAAGCTCTTAAATTCGGATTTTGACGAGTCAGAATAATAATAAGCGCTTTTCGCATCATAGCTTGTCGCGACGCTTGGGCTGCCTATTCCGCACACGCCGTTTACATTAATCACTTCGCCATAGTCATTGGCAAAAAATGCAAAATATTCGTATGGTGTTGAGAATTTTGACCTCGTGTCCTGGTAGCTTGCCTGTTTCATTAGCTTTATCTTCGAGGAATTTATCCTTTGGTGGTCTGCAATCCCGTATCTTATTGCATTTTGAAGGGTCCAGTCCTCGGGATATCCACTTAAAGTCAGCGAGTTTGAAATGGAGTTTGCGTCCCTTATCATAAGCTCAAGCTCGTCCTTGCTTTCTCCGTGGAGGTTTATGGTATATCCAAAATATATAATTAGCGTGAAAGAAAACAAAAGCAGCGCTATTATGAAATCAGTAAAAAATGTCTGGGATTTAGTTGACATTGATTACTCCGCCGGTTTTGTTTATTGTGTTGTAGCCCTTGCTCAGGTTTCCCGATATTTTTGGCACCCTTACAAAATAAAGTCCTTCTTTTGACTGCACAGTCAATGTTGAATTCTGAAGGGTTATAGTGTAATTTGCGTCGCCAAGCTTGTCCGGAATTTCAAATGTCCTTACATATCCATCCTCGACAGAAGTTGCCAGGAGAATCTCGCGCTGGATTTTTATTGCAACATCCTTGACAGCCTCTTTTTCATTTATGCTTTTAAAGTCTATAATCTGGCTGAGCGAAACATACTGGAAGGCTATTGCTATTATGGCCGCAAGGCCTATGAGCATCAGGAACTCCACGCTTATCTGTGATTTAGAACCCATCACTTAACCTCTTTTTTTCAATTTGATGATATCTGGACTGAATTATCCGAAGCTACAATTGTGATTGTGTGAATCCCGCTGCTCTGTGAAATTGAGCCCGTTATGTTAACGGCAGAAACCTGTACAATTTCATTTATGCCGCTTGCGGTTTTCATCTTAAAAATTACCTCCCTGTTTGAGAGGTTTATTGACTCAACATTGTTGGGGATATTGACTTTTAAGATAGTCTGGGACGGCTTTCCAAGATAGTATACTGATTCAGACGCATCAACTATGTTTCTTGCAATCTGCAGCGCCTGGTTTGCAGAGACTGAGTCCCTTGAGCTTGAGGTAAAATCGTAGTATATTATGAGAAGGGGGAGTGAAATTACAGTCGCAAACCCTATTATCATCATGTACTCAGTGCTGACCTGTGATTTCTTCCTCATTTTTTACCTGAAAATCCCCCTTTGTCCATATAAAGTTTTCTAATTGAGGTGTAATGAAATTTGAATTTATCTTTATAGGACTAAATAAATAGTTTGGGATATATTTACGCCTCGCCATTTCGCTCGGCATTTATTATTCATCAAACCCGCACACTCGCCTGCAATTGGGCGGAGGTTGTTTATTTAGCTCCATGAATTATTTCGGCAGAAACCAGAAAACCCCGAAATGCGGCGGGTTGTGAGGTAATGTATGCGGCCCTAATGCAGGCCGCCTATCTGTCGCGGAGCATATTTTATTATTTTTAGAAGCCAAAGAAAAAATAAAAATAGAATAAGGCTATAGGGTAAGAATACGGGCTAAGTTCAATAAATCAATCTTCCATTTCTTGTCCGCGATAATTTATTGCCAAGTCAGTCACTGAATCAAGCTGTTTTTGCACTTCGCTTGGAGTTTCAGGGCCGTAAGAAATCAGAATTTTATCCAAATCCTGAAAAACATAATCATTTATTGAATCAGCTTTTTTTCCGTTGACATAAAATTTGAGCAAGTTTTTTGAATCCTGGCAGTGCTTTATGCCCTCGACAGTTATGCAGCCTCCATCAAGAGGAATCTTCAGTGAATTAAGCATGTGTCCGGCAGTAAGGCCTGTGGCGTGTATGTGGATTACTTCCCCAACGCCTTCTTCAAAATGGATGTAGCTTGTTGCAAGCTGGTATTTTTGCCCTGAAAAGTCAATTGCTTTTCCATCAATATAAACTTTCACGTCAGCGTGAATGTGTGTTGAGCCAAGGGCGCCTATGCCGGTAATAAGCGAAAACTGCTCGATGTAATTTCCAAACTTGTTTCGCTCGTTAAGGTATGAATCAGTAACTCCCAATAGCGCGCTTTTTGAAGTCCATTCCCACATCAGCGCTACAAGTAAGGCAAAAATGATAAAATAAAAAAATATGTCTTTTTTTCTTAGATTCATTGTTCACTGGTCTGAGGCTTTACAATCTCGCCGCTTCCCAAATCCCTGTATGCTCCAAGCGACTGAAGGCTTCTAAAGACAAAGCTTCCGTCTTTTTCAACCGAGAAAAACTGCCTTAATGACTTGCTTGCGCCATAATCGCCAAGGTCCTTTGAAAGGATTACAGTCGGGACTTGTGAAATGTTGTATTTTACAATTAATTGTTTTGCCTCTGTGTCTTTTATGTCAAGTGATTTTTCGCTCACGATTTTTATAGCAAAGCTCTGTGGGTTTGTTAAAATATCCCTGTGCAGGCTTACATTGTAGCATTCAGCGCAGCTTTGGTCCTTAAGATACGTCAGGCTTACGAGGCCCTTTAATTGCTGCGTTGTCTGGTTTATGAATGGAGGGTATGGCGTCCTCAAAACATAAGTGCCGTCTTTTTCTACAGAGCCTATGTTTGGCCATGCCTGTTCAATTATTGGATAAAACTTGGCGTCTTTTGAAAGGATTATTGTTGGAACAAACCCAATGTCATAGTCCTTGATTAATTTTTTGCCCGCCTCGCTTGAGACATCAACTTCTTTCTGTTCAGGAATCCTTATTCCTGATGCGTGCATCTGGTTCAAGAGACTTAGCATATCATTGCACTGTGTGCATGTCGGGTCTTTGAGAATGTATGCAGTTACAAGCCCTTCAATCTTGCCTGTTTTTGCGTCAGTAAAAGGGGCAGGGGCCTGTGAAAGGACAAGCGCGCCATCTTTCTTTTCAAATCCTTCGGAAGGCAGCTTGTCAATTTCTCCTGTGATTATTACTGTAGGCAGTGCAGTTATTCCATATTTCTCAATTGCTGCCTTTGCTCCATCAGAGCCGAATTCGAAAGTGTCTTCCTTTGTGACTTCTGCCTTGAATTCCTTGACAAGGTTTACAATTGTCGCGACGTCAAGGCATTCTGTGCACTTTGAATCCTTTACCGCTATCAGCTGTATTTTTGCAGGCTTTGCCTGCTCTTCTGCAGTCTTGACATTTTCCTTTATTTTTGAATCTATCCCGAATGATGATATAATATTAAAAACCAAAAGTATTGCAAGAATTGCTGCTGCCCCAATCAGGATGTTTTGCAAAAGCAAGTCCTTTGAAGATTTCTTCTGATGGTGCGAAGTATGCTTGTGGCTTTCACCAGCCTCACTTTTTTCATTATCCATTTTATCCTCCACTGTTAAACTTGAAATTTTATTTTTATTTGTTTATTTATTAAATCCAATAAATCAGATTTTGCATCCGGTTATTGCCGAAAGCTTGTCAAATGACTGTGCATTTTCATACCATACTCCGTTAATGACCCAAGTGGGGGTTTTCTTTATTCCCGGGAGTTCTGTATGCTCTTTGTAATTTAAGTTTTTGAATGATTTTCCAAACATTGCCTTTTGCCCCTGTGTAAACTTGCACCAGCCCATTGCCCCATACATCACGGCGCCTTTTTCGCTGAGGCATTTTGCAAAATTATCATAAGGCCCCGGGCTGAAATATGAATAAGCCGAGTAAGCAATTATTGCAAATAATAATATTCCTGCAACAACAAGAACTGCAAAAAATTTGGATTTTTTTGGTTTTGCTTCAGTATTGCGCGAAACAGGAGAAACTTCCTCGTCAGCTATATTTTCCCCTTGTCCAGCCTCCTGCCTGAACTTCCGCTTCTCCCTTTTTGAGAGTCTCATTTTTCAATTATAATGAAGCTCCGTTTGGGGTAAGTGATTCTATAGGCGTCTTTGCATAATCGCCCTGAGGTGCAACTCCGCATCCGCCGCCCACATATTGGCCGCCCTGTCCCTGAGGCTGCTGGCCGGAAGGACTGTATCCCTGGTATGTTGGCGCCTGGTTGCATCCTGCCAAAAAAACCACAGCAAGCAAGACAAGCAAAGCCAAAATTGTTTTTGTTTTCATTTTATATCACCTTGATTTTGATTTTAGCAGCCGCCGACCATGTTTGGGAGGTTATCAAGGCTTGAAGGTGTGCTTCCTGCTCCCGCACCGCCTGCTGCGCCGCTTGAGACAGCAAGTTTTCCTGTAGATACCTGTGTTTTTAATGTGTTAAGCTGCACAGTCTGAACGACAGTCAGCAAGACCAAAACAACAAGCACAATAACCACAATTACATTTCTTTCCATTTTAACCTCCTATTCAATTATTTTAATTATTTTAATTATTTTTACTTTTATGTTCTTAAAATAAAAAATCTAGCAGCCGCCGACCATGTTGGGAAGGTTGTCAATGCTGTCGACACTTGCCTGAGTGTCTGCGCCTTCTCCTGATGCGCCAGAGCTTGCAACTGCCGATTTCATTTCAGCAAGTTTTTTCTCATCCACATCGAGTAAAAGCGACGCAATATCAGGAGTGTACTGCCCTGACTGCATTTCCTGCGCTGCCCTTGCAATCATCTGTTTGGGGAAAAACAGCATTTTCCATTGTGATGATGCCTGCATTATCTGCTCATCAGTCAGGTCTGGATAATTCTTGATAAGGTATGCAGTAAGGCCTCTTGTAGACCACGAATGCTTGCAGCCGCATGTCGGCCTACCCTCTTTTGTGACTGCAGTCTTTACACCGCAACAAAATTCGCATGTTATTGTTGGCGTTGTAAGTATCTTGATGTATCTTTCTTTTTGCACGGCATCAAGCGAAACTTTATTTCTTCCGTAAGAAGGGTCAAGCTGCGCAGTAATTTCAAGCCCCTTTATCGGGTCGTCAAAAGTTACTCCAAGCTCTTCTCCGTAAAAAGGAGTCCCTTTTGGAAGGAGTGCAATCGCATCCTGAACAGGGTCGCCAGTCAGCTTCACTGCCTGCTTGTCGGATTTTGAAAATGAAAGGCTTCCGAAATTTACAAGAGGCTTGCTTTTTATTCCAGCAAGCGAGCTTGCCTGTGATAACTGCGCCTGGTTGAAAAGAATCATGAGCGCTATAACTGAAATAAGGCTAAAAGTGACCTTGTCGTAAAAAGTCCAGGGTTTTTTTTCAGCTTTTGGTTCATGGGAGTTAATTCCTGTATGTCCTTCTTTTGAAGGAATCAAGAACATCCACGCCACAAGCCCGATTAGCGCCAAAATTAACAGCATTGAAACATAATTCAAAAGGCTGCCCTCTAGGATTTTTAGCATATTGTACTGCGTAAAAACAAAAATTGCGCCGACAAATATTATCAAAAATATAATTACTCTTTCGAGCATCTCCGATTGTTTGGTTGGTTTGTTTTCCATAAAGTATAGATTTATAGTTTATTATATATAACTTACCCAAAATACAGTGATTTTTTTGGGTGTTTTTTGCAAAAATAAGCCTTATACATGTTCATTTTCGTTCATCAAGTGCTATTTAGGAGTTTCATCAGTACTATTATGTTTTGGCTTCTTAAGTATAAAATACCCAACCAGCCCTGCCAATAAAACAAGTGCAAAAAGGCCAATGATGTCTATGTTTGGAATTTTGAAAACTTTTTCTTCAAAGATGTAGGCATAAACTGATGTTCTTAATGGGTCAAGGGAGTTTATCACGCTTGTGCCGTTAAAGACTATGAACACTGTGCCTGATGCGATAAGCAAAACCCCAGCGATGATTTTGGTTGTGTGGATGAAAAATGTTTTGCCGAATATTTTCACTTCAAACTCTCTCCCCTTAATCCACGGCACCTGCGTAAGGTTGAATTTGTCGAACAAGATTGAAATGAGGAATAAAGGAACAAAAAGGCCAAGCGAGTAAAAAAACAACAGCGCAGCAGAATAAAAATAATTGTGAAAAGTTGACGCAATTAATAGAATACCTGCGAGTATTGGCCCAAGGCACGCACTCCATCCAAGGCCAAACAATAGGCCGAAAGTAAAAACTCCGAAAATATCGTGTCCGGTTTTTTTGTTTATTGAAATGAAGTTAAATCCTTTTCCAAGCATAGTCATTATTCCAAACCCTATCAAAAATATTCCTGCAATGATAATCAAAAGCTTGGTGTCAGCAACCTGTATTGAGGTAATAGTCTGGCCGATTGCTGCAGCAAAAACTCCAAGCAGCATGAATATTAAGGAAAATCCCAGAAAAAAGACAAAAGTCATTTTTGTTATTTCCTTCCTTTCCTTGAATGTGTATGCAAAAAATGCAGGGAGTATTGCCAGCGTGCACGGCAGCAGCACGCTTATCATCCCGCCTACAAAAGCCACAAAAAAAGAAAGATTCTGGAGATAATATACAGCCTGCTCTTGGTTGTATTCATAAATTCTGTCAAGCGGCGACTGCGAAAAAACAATGGGGATTAAAAATAGAAATACTGCAAGCAAAATAAGCTTTAAATTTGTTTTTTTCATTTTAAAGTTTTTATTTTTTTATTTTGGATTTATTTTATTTCAAATATTTAAATATGCTCCGCGATAGGTAGGCGGCCTGCATTAGGACCGCATACATTAAGCTTCGCCGTCTCATTGCGGCAGTTTCTGACTTGATTTTATTTAATAAACAGTTAGTTTTCGCCCGTAATGCAGGCGAGTGTGCGGGATTGATGAATTATAAATACCGAGCGAAATGGCGAGGCCTATATTCACCAGTCGTCTTTTATTTTTTAAGTAACTAAGTTATAATTAACCTTCTGATGACGAGGCGTAACTAACTCCCGAACAATTTTAACTTCGTATCAGTCTGATCATTGTAATATAAAAACATAAAAATTATCCCCTTACAATAAACTTTCGTTTCATTCCCGCGTGGCCGGGCCCGCAGTAGCCTGTGCAGACAATGTCCCAAGCACCGGGCAGTTCAGCAGTAAATTCCGCTTCTGCTTTTTGACCTTTCACTATCAGCTTGTCAGGGTCCCATCCAGGAATATTAATCCCCTCAATTTCAAACCCGTGCGGGACGTCTCTCGATTCTATAGTGATTTTGATTTTTTCTCCTTTTTTTACAACAATGCTTTCGGGCTCCCAGTCGTACTGGTATGCAGTTAGTTTAATTTCACGCACCCCATTGACAACTTGGCCCGTTAGCGGAAGTGAATCAAACTTCTGCTTGTTATATTCTATCAATTTTCTTGCATTTGCAGTGTCTAAATCTTCTTTTTGCGAACACGCGCTTACAAAGATTAACAATAAAACCAGTGCAATGAAAATTAGTTTTGTCTTTTTCATTTTGAAGAGTAAATTTGTTTTATGAGGTCTGTCTCAACAGTTTGTTTTGGCGAGTATGAATAGGTTTCAGGAATTTCGCCCGGCAGTATTCCGGAAAAAACAATGCTTCCGTCAGCTGCGCTGACACCGGCAAAATAAGGATAAAACTCGCCCTGAATCTTGTTTACCCATACAGGCTCTTTTGAGTTGATTATGAGGTAAGGCTCAAATCCCTTGACTGAAGTTGATTTAAAGCTGAGTTCAGAAACTTTTACCGCGACATTTTTTGTGATTGCGGGAGTCGTTACTATCAAATCTTCAGGGTAGTCAAAAATTGAAAAGCGCCACGCAATCACATTTCCATTGACAGAATCAACATTGACAAAAAAATCCTCTCCGGCGACAATTACATTATCAACATACCTGAACCACTTGTGAAAATAAGTCCCGCCGACTTCTTCAACATCCTCGCTGTATTTAAGCTCTGATTTTTGGGCCTGCGGCAAAGATTCAAACAATTTTTGCGCAATTTCCTTCCCCTGTTCCTTTGTCACTTTTGGCCCGCCTTCTTTGTGCTTTAGCGACTCATCCCTCATCCCAAAAACAGAATAGCCAATTGGATTAATCTCGGTGTATTTTCCGCTGTTTTCGCCAAAGTGAACCATGATAAGGCCTTTGTCAAGGTCAAATGACGAGGGTTTTTCATCTGTCTTGAAAAATTCCTGTGCTGCCTTAATGACACCCGACTCAAGCTCCTTGTCAAAATCAAGATTTATGTCAAAGAGATAAAGTGAATGCGCACCAGCCAGGATTGCAGAAAAAATTATTGCTGCCGCAAAAACCAGGATTTTTCCGGTGATTGGTTTATTTTTTCTCATCAGTTTTTAATAAAAAATAAAAAATCAATTCACTATAAGCTGCCCTTTCATTTCCTTGTGCCCTGCGCCGCAGGCAACAGAACAATATGGCACAAAAGTCCCTGCCTTGTCTGCAGTGAATTCAATCTTGACTTCCTTTCCGACGTCAAGCCTTTGGTTGATTCCGTATTCCTTTAATGCAAATCCGTGCGGAACGTCAACGCTTGTCACTAAAAGCCTTACTTTGTCTCCCTTGTTCACTTCAATTACTGCAGGGCTAAAAGTAAACTGCTTTGCAGTAATCTTGAACTCCTTGACCTCATCAGTTTTTGGCGTTTCTTCTGTCACTGTTTCTTTGGGCTGGGTTTCTATTGGTTTTGGCTCAGTTATTTTTGAACCTGTTTCAACCTCAGTCTGTGCAGGAGCTTCATTCTGGGTTTCCTTTTCTTCCACTACTGGCTTTGGCTCAATTGTTGTAGTTGTTTTCTCTGCGCATGCGCTCAAAAGCAGCATTGCAACTGAAAGCATCGCAAAAATCAGTATTGTTTTTCCATTCTTCATTTTTTCCACCTCACTTAGTATTCAGATAAAGTATTAATAAATTAGGGTGAAAACTTTGCTGTATATTAAGCTTATGAAACTAAAATAAAGTATTATTCCGGTTTCTTTTCGTTCATAGGGGGTTATTTTATGAGAATTTTTAGAAATTGCAATATGCCTATCATAAAATATGCTCCGCTTGAGTTAGTTGAAATCTGAATTCATTTAATCTCGCCCGTAATGAAGGCGAGTTGTGCGGGTTTGAGGATAAATATTCGCCGCATAATTGGTGCGGCCTAAATATTATGGAGCGTCTTTTTTAATTAGTCTAAGCATATATCTGTAAAAACGGCTAATGGCGAGGCCTAAATTTATCCGTAGTTTTTTAATTTTTAAGGTATTTTTTTATTATTAACACGCTCCAATTATACTCATATGATAAGTATTATTAGCAAAGCTTAAATATGAATTACTTACATAATAATACTTTAATGTACTGTGCCTGCATTGCTGTCTGAGTAATTCTTGGATTGTTGGGGGACAATCAAATGGGCACAGAAGGGGAGGAGAGTATTTTGCCTGATGGACTTAGGAATAAAGACAAGCCCTTAAGCAGGGTAATCTCTGAGCTTAAAGGGCTTTCTGCAATTGAAAAAGAGGAGCTGTTTTCACAATTTCTTTTGATGTTCCATAAATTCAGCGAGGAAAAAAATTCAGGGAAAGAAATCAGCATACCAGTTGGAATTTTCGGGAGCAGCCTAAGCTCCCTTGAAGCGATTGTCAAGTATCTCAAGGAAGTCAAAAAGCTCAAGTTCTCCCAGATTGCTGCTATGATTAACAGAAGCGACAAGACAATTTGGGTCACTTACCGAAATGCCTGCAAAAAAATGCCTTCAGGGTTTGGATTTTTGCCGGAAGACATACTAATACCAGTTTCTGTTTTCTCAGACAGAACTCGCTCAACTTTGGAAAACGTTGTCAGTTTCCTGAAAAACCGGGATTTCAAAAATCACGAGATAGCACAGATGCTTAATCTTGACGACCGCACAATCTGGTCAGTCTATGACAAGGTAAAGAAAAAGAGGGTAAATGATGGAAGATAAAAACCATATTTCCGGACCTCTTGCATTTTCGGCAGTATTAATTATAATAAGTCTCGGGCTTTATTTTGCAGGCCCTGCAATAACAGGATTTGTCGTAAGGGAATTCCAATACTCGGATGATGTGAATCTTGTGGTAGCTGCAAGCTTCAATTACACTTGGAACATTGAAAATCCAGGCGATTTGAAATCGCTGAAATTAAGCGGGAAAATGAGCAAGTACGGCAATGCAAAAGTCTACCTTGAGGGAAAAGAAGGATTGTACCTTATTTTTGACAGCGAAAGGCTGAATGAAACTTCAAATATCACTGCCAATTTTTCAGGCCCGCCGGAAAATCTGATAACAGGCTTTGCGTCTTTTGAAGCAGAATCCCAATTAAACGAAACTAATGAAACTGGCAGCACAGAATCTCCCCCTAATATCACAAATGATGAATTTGGTGTAATTATTAATGAGACGCAAATTAATGACTCTATTGGTGATTTGCCTCAAGACTTTGATTCCTTGAATTCATCAAATGAAACAATAGGGATAAACCAGTCAAATGAGCTGATTAATTTAAGTGAAGAAAATGAAACTGGCACAATAACCAACAACACTCCGCCTTACTGGAATTCTGAAACTGATTATTTCACTTTAAACAAAAGCCTTGAGATAGATTTGAATGAATATTTCAAGGATGATGAAAATGATGAATTATTTTTCAGCGTGTCTGATGCAGAAGATATAGAAGAGTCATTGGCAAACGGGATTTTGAAAGTGTCTTCTTCCAAATCAGAATTTAACGCAACAATTGAGATAAATGCATCAGACAATTTTTCAGTAATAAGCAGGGAAATTTTTATTATTGCGGCAGAAAATCCTGAAAACATAAGCCAAAACATTTCAAAAAATATTTCTGTGAAATTATTTTATAGCGGAGATTCAAATTTTGACATGGATAATGACGGAAAAGAGCTGATAACCGGAGTGATTGACGTCGGGGTGAGTTCTGGCCTTAACTGGGATGCTGACAAGTCAAGGCTTTGCACGAGGTGGAAAATACTGAATGAAGGCGAGGGAATTGAAACAAATTTCTGCAACGGGAATATTGACTGCTGCGCTTTTGCAGGTCTTGTGCCGAGAAATGAAAAATGGGACGAAGTTTATTATTCAAATTTTGGAAAAGACTCTGCAGGGTTTGAAAATTCTGTGAGCGCCCAGGCCATTTATTATGACGTGAATTTAAGCCTCGAAAATCCAAAGTCAGATGTTTATTTTTCGGATTTTGAAAGCCTGCCGCTTGAGTTTGAGGATGATGATATTAAATTCAGCGATGTGTGCATAGAAAGCTGCCGCCTAAACGAAGAAAACGAAAGCTCCTACAGGCTGATTTTTGAAATTGAAGGCGGCGCGCTTTTGAGAATCGACAATATTGATTACAATGTCCTCATTGACATAGGCAATGCGCCGCCTGAGCTTATAAAAAACATCAGCACGATAAGGATAGGGACAAACAGCTTTGCGTCAATTGACCTTTCAGATTACTTTGCTGATCCGGACAATGACGAGCTCAAGTACTCATATTACTCAAGTGACAATCTTAAAATGTTATTTAACAATAGCATTGCAACAATTGTGCCTGAGGCTGATTTTGAAGGAGTAGTCTATGCGTTCATAACAGCAAATGATTCAAAGAGAACAAGAACTTCGAATGTGTTTTTGATAAATGTCAGCAGCGATTTCCTTGAATCAGAAGAGCAAATTGAGATAGGGAAACCAGTAAGATGGTTAAAAAAAATCAGGATTGATTCAGAGGATGGCTCAATTAACATTACAATCCCAAAATCAAGCGTCAACATTTCAGTGGCGCTTTTTGACGGAAATGCAAAAAGGGATTTGGATGAAAGCAGCATAGCAGTGTTTGATGACGGAATAAAGAAAACAAGAAAGGAATTTGAGGCCGAGCAGGAATTAAAAAAAGTTGAGAAGCAGATAAGTTTTATGGAAAGCTCGCTGTCCTCAAAAATCAAAGTTCTTGACACCGACGGAAAAGTCCTTGACAATTACGAGATAAACAACAGGCTAAACAAGCTTTATACCCAAAGAAGCATAATAAGGTCAGGCGGCAGGCTTTTCCGAAAGCTCTCTTTAAGCAATGCAGGATTTGTGAATGTTTCAGTTAATGAATCACTCAGTTCCGGAGATGAGCTGATTTATTCTTATGAGACAGAAGCGCCAGTTTCCATTGAAAGCAGGATAAATGATTTTACAAAACAGGTGAAGATTGTTTCAGAGACAAGTTACCAGAACGTAAAGGCATACACTTCGCTAAATGATGTCGGGAAAAACGCAATAACCCTTTACTGGCTGCAAAACGGGGAAAAAGTTCCGTTTAATGACATCAGCTATCTTGACGAAAACAATAACGGGCTGATTGACAAAATTGAGTGGGTTGTGCCGCACCTTTCAAACCAGACTTTTGAAGTTTCAATCACTATTCTCAATGTCCAGAGCTATCCGACAATTTTTGGAAACTGGACGGTACTTTTCAATACGACAGGAACAGGAAATCTTACAATATCGGCATCAAATGGAACAACTTATTCAGAGCTTGGAGTGGACTCGCTTTTAACGCTAAGCGACCTTGTGCCGCTTGAATTAAGGTGTGATGATAACTTGTTTTTCTCAAGCGATTCAAATTATGAGGACCAGAGATTTTGGCTGTTGCTTGAAAACGGCTCTTACTCAAAGTTCGGGGATATTTCAAACCTGTCAGTTCCGGTAAAATCTGCTTATGTTTCAGATTACAACTGCTCGGGAACCGGCCGCTGGACTGTACAGGTCATAACAATAGCAAAGCACCATCAGATGTTTAATTTCTCAGGGCAGGTTGCTTATGCACACAATGACGTGACTGCAATAAACCTCACAATAGCATTAAATGGAAGTACATTTCGGATAAGCTCAAATATTGCCGTGAGCGGAAATGTAAATTTAAGCAACGGGACTAACTTTTCATACAAGGCAATTGACCTAAGGTTAAACGGAGTTCTAATCAGCTTTAACGTGACAAACAAAAGAAACAGGAACTTCACTGACGACATAAACTCGGATTTTAATTCAGGGGTTCATAACGGCACGATTGCAGACAATGGAAATTTGTCGATTAATACATCATTATTTATGGGAAACGGAAGCGATGGAAATATCTCAATAAGCTCTGCAAACTCCATTGTAAATAATTACACTTTTCTTGTAAATAATTCAGCGCTGTCGGGCGCGTCCATAATTGCAATTAATGACTCAAAGGGATTTCCAAACGGAAGCGAGATTCTTATAATCGCAATGAACGGCACATATGCAGGAAATTACGAATTTAGGGTAATTGACAGCATTATAAAAAACAACATAACACTGAATACCCCGCTTTCATATAATTACGAGCAGAATGCCAACAGGACCCAGATTGTAAGAGTTCCAAATTTTGTCAATGTAACTGTAAATTCCGGCGCTTCCATAACTGCTCCGGCCTATAACAACAGGACAGGAGGGATTGTGGTTTTCAGGGCAACTGGAGTTCTTACGATTAATGGTAATATTAGTACAGATGGTACGGGATTCATGGGAGGCGGGGGTGGAAGTGGTGGAAGTGGTGGAATAGCTGGACTAGATGGCGGCGCCGGAAGCGCAGGAGGAATGGGTCTTGGGGCCGGTGGTGGAGGCGGCGGAAAAAGCAAGGGGAATCCTGGCACTTGGGTAACATCTTGTGGAGGGGGAGGGGCTGGCACTTACACAGGCGGAGGTGCAGGGGGTTCGCATAGGACTGCGGCTTCTAATGGAAATGATGGAACACAAGGAAGTGGAGGGGGAGGCGGGGATAGCAGCAATCCAGGTACACAATGCACTAATGGAGGTGGTTTTGACGGTAATAGCGGCAGTGCTGCAGGAACTGCAGGTTCAACTTATGGGGCGTCAAATCTTTCTACAGTTTTTCTTGGTTCTGGGGGAGGGGGAGGGGCTGGCGGTTCTGGGGGAGG
>DATDOM010000047.1:0-58968 GCA_035293285.1 Candidatus Nanoarchaeia archaeon
AAGCTGGCAGTCTTCAGACGGGCAGTTCAAAGTAACAGTCAAAGATGGAGATAATATAGAAGTAATAACAGGAAACGGGGCAAACCTAAAGCCTCAGTGCTCTGACACAATTGACAATGACCAGGACACCAAAATTGATTATCCCGCTGACCCAGGATGCACTTCAGTTAATGATGAGTCTGAAGCTGATACACCTCCCCCTTCAGATGAGTTCAAGCTGACTCCATCTGAGGTTGTAATGAAGGTTGGAGAAGAAAAGCAAGTGGCTATGAGCGGGGGAAAGAAGCCGTATTCTTTAACTTCCCTTCCCGACCAATCGGTTGTGAGCATAGATTTCAAGGAAGATGCTCCCATAAAAATAAAGGGATTAAAAATAGGAAAAACTTTTTTCACTGCGCAGGATTCAAACCTAAAGCCAAAAACCGTCAACATAACCGTAAGCGAGACAGGGCAGGATTCATTGAAGGTTGATAAGACAAGTTTAACTTTGAAAGTGGGAGAACAATCCCAGATAAAGATAAGCGGAGGAAAATCTCCCTATACTTTGATACCTCCGGTGGCAACTGTTGGAACTGAAAAGATAAAGGTAGAATTTGCCAATGATAATAGTTTGGTTAAAGTTACCGGATTAAAAACAGGGTCAGCTTCTTTTGGAGTCAAGGACTCGGGTTCCGGTCAATTGACTGTAGAGGTAAATGTTATTGAGGACGCTTCATCAATTTCTTCTAATCCAAAGGATATAGTCGTTGTTAAGGATGCTCAAAACAGCTCCCTCATTTCAGGCGGAACTTTGCCGTACGTCATAGATTTAGTTCCATTGGCATCAATTGCGACAGCTTCAGTTTCAGGCAACCAATTAAGGGTCAACGGAATTGGGGAAGGGCTTGCAGAAACTAAAGTAAGGGATTCTTCAAGTCCAAAGAAGACGGTTACTGTTCCAATAGAAGTAAGGGGAAAGCCAAACGGGCTCAAGGCTGATCCTTCCAAGATTTCAATGGGAGTTGGCGAGCAAAAGCAGGTACAGATAAGCGGAGGACTAAAAGCATATTCACTTTCAAGGACCCCAAGCACAAGTGTTGCAAGCATAACAGACTTTGGTGCAACAACAGGGTTAGTCAAAATAAAAGGGGAAGGTGTAGGGGGCACTTCATTTGGAGTTAGGGATTCAAACGCCGAAATAGTTATAGTGCAAATTGATGTAAGCCAGAATCCTCCGAAAAAGGCCTGTTCTGACGGAACAGATAATGACGGGGACGGGAAGATAGATTATCCGAATGACCCTGGGTGCACTTCAGGCGATGATGATTCAGAAACCGACCCAAACACTTTGTATCAGTGCTCTGACGGAATTGACAATGACAACGATGCTAAAATTGATATGGCTGATCCAGGTTGCACTTCAAGTACTGATGACTCTGAAACAGACACGCCTCAAAATCCTGCCTGCTCTGACGGAAAAGATAATGATGGTGATGGCAAGATTGATTATCCGAATGACCCCGGGTGCAGCTCAACAAATGATAATACTGAAGAAGACAGCCAGGCAAAAGGAGGCCTGCACGTCGTAACAATTCCTGATTTGGCAAAGGTTTTTGTTGATGGAGTGAGATATAGAAGCCCTGATTCGGACCCTGACAAAACGCCGATAACTGTTCCAAACCTTGATGCAGGAACGCACACACTGGAGATACATAAATATGGATTCTATGATTACAGGGAAAGTGTGACAATAACGGGCGGGCAGACTAATGAAAAAACCATAACGCTGGAATCTTCAACTGGAAACCTGAGAGTGATTAGCAATCCTGATTCAGCAAGGGTTTTTGTTGATGGCACAAGGTACAAAGAGCCTGATGGAGCTGGAAAGACTCCGCTGACAGTTACCGGCCTCGAAGAAGGAGTGCATAACATAGTAATAAGCAAAGATGGGTATTCAAGCTATGCCAGCGAAGTAACAATCATAGCACACCAGACAAAAGAGATGAATGCCGAGCTTACAGAGGCGCTTTGCGGGGACGGAGAAATAAACCAGCCGTGGGAAGAATGCGATGATGGAAATACTTTGAGCGGCGACGGCTGCTCATTTGACTGCACAATAGAAGAGGATACAGAATGCCCCTGGTACAAGCCCTGGAAGAAGTGCGATCCAATTATAAGTTAAGGCCCGATAAGATTTAGCATAATTTTGACAAAAAATAACACATGGAATAAGAAAATTTATAAATAACCAACTCGAAGTATTTGATAACAATGAAAAAGAGGCAAATTAATTTTTTATTTGTATTGGTTATTTTTATGATAATGCTCCTTTCTTTTAGTTATGCACAATCTGATAATCCATGCATAAATGAAAAAGGCCAAAGCATCTGTATTTCCGGAACCTGCGAAACTGATTCCGGAAATTATTGCGGCGAGGAAGGAACTTCCTTTGTTGACCAAAAATGCTTCTGCAGGCCTGAATGCAAGGAGTTCGGCGACTGCTGTGCTGATTATTTTGAAGCTTGCCCGATTTCCCTGCCTATCCCGGGAATAAGAGACTTGGAAGTTACAGTCCCTTCAAAGTTTAAGCTGAATGAATCACAGACAGCAGTTGTAAAAAACTACAATGATTTGAGAATCAAGCTTGTATCTGTTCCTGAAACTCTCGGGCCGCAGGATACTGTTTCAATAACAGTAACAAAGGAAACAAGCAGTGTAAGCAGGCGAATCAGGCGTGGAGAAATTGTTGATGCTTTTGGGTTGAACATAACTCTTCTTGACACAAGCATAGTGCAGGACACAAAATCAGCACTTCTTGAAATAGCATTGAGGGGAGCAATAGGAGAGCCGTGTGACAATGTCTGCGGCGCAGATGATTTTGAGCAGTGCCCTCCTTGCGTACAGGATCACTGCCTTGAAGTTCTTTGCAGGATAGGCAAATGCAAAAAAGACTGCGACAAGGACTCAAACAAAATTAATGCAAGCGTTCCTTCAACTTTTTACCTCAGAATTTCTCAGACTGCCCATTTAACAAACCATAGAGAGTTGGATATAAAGCTTGACGGCCTTTCATCAAACGCGTCAAATGAGTCAGGCGTGCCAATTGCCATATTGGATATTAATTTGCCAGGCGGATGCGGTCCAGGAGCACCTCCTTCATGTCTCGGGCCTCCGGCAAGATTTTATGATGACGAAGAAGTAAATCTCAATGGAATACTTGAAGTCGAAGGACTGAGGATAAATTTCCAGAACCTGATTAATGTAACATCAAATGGTACAAGCATATTCAAGGCGCAGTTTCATGTTTCTAAACTAATTGAAGAAAATATAACACCCTTGCCCAGCTGCAATGTTGAGCCAAGAAATGCAAACTGCACCTGCGGAGCGGGATTTAAGAAACAGGTAAAGCCAAAAGTAAATGGCACCAGTGACTGCCCTCCGGGACAGCATAAAAACCCACAGGGAATTTGCGTGAACAACACTGCCTGCCTTTCACATCAGCATATTGGGCCAGGTGGAGAATGCATTAATAATACCAACGGCACAATGGAGTGCCCTCCTGGAAAACTAAAAGACGCGCAGGGCAACTGTGTTGAATGCATAAGCGATGCAAACTGCCAGTCAGGGAAAAAATGCGAACTAGGAAACTGCGTTGCAATAGAAAGCGGCAGAGTATGCCCGGGAGACAAAGTTGAAAATTCATTTGGAAACTGCGGGCCTGCAAACGACCTTCCTTGCCAAAGCGGCTATCATAAGGATGCTCTTGCGCAGTGCGTTAAAGACCTGACCTGCGAGCCAGGTTCAGGCATTGATACAAATAATTATTGCCCGCCGGATAGGTATCCCGGAGGCCCTGATGATGCGCCACTAATGCCAACTGCTTCAGGCGGTAATTATGTTGAGCTTGGGCAAATGATGCTTTTGACTTTCAGTTCAGATGATCCGAAAAGGCCTGATAATATCAACTGCATTGTCGGTCCAACCTATGACATATTTAAACAAATTGCAGCAGGACACTGCAAAAGAGAAATAGTGCTTTACATTGATTGGGGGGATAATGGAGAAGGAGGCGGTCTTGGCGGAACAAGAGGAGGATGGGACGGCTCCACAGGATTAAGTGTAGGTTTAGATATGGTAGTAATACAGGCAATTCAAACAAAATCTGTCCGCACGTTCCACAGATATACAAAGGCTGGAGACTACAAAGTAAAAATGTATACTACATTTTTGGCAGCAAGCGGCGGAAGACAGTTTATTCCAAGCGAATATACTTCAAAAATCTCAGAATTTGATGTAAAAGTAGCGCCATCACAGGGAAGGGCAGGGGTTGTTGTTGGCGGAACAAACCTATATGCAAGAATTTCTGAAAGCACTCCGAGAAAATCAAGAGACAAAAGCGCCCATTCAGGAGCAATCCCACAAGGTACGCAGAATGCGCCGATTGTAATCTATGAGCTGAACACTGTTGACGACAAGCCTGCGACAGTTACAGGCATAAAGTTTGGTAATGGGCTGTGGGACGCTCTTTCTGTAAAGAGGATGAAGATATTAAATTCAAATGGGCAGGTCGTAGGAACTGCAGACTGGGGAGCTCCTGTCATAAGAGGCTGCGACTGGTGGAGAAGATATAACTACATTACAATACCACACGGCCCGATATCCATACAGCTCAACCAGCCAATTGAAGTTCCTGCAGGGTCAAAAGTTTCATTTACAATAGCTGCAGATATTGCAAGAAAAGGCTCATGGTTCAACGGAGTCCAATTCCCGCTCATGGGAGTTGCAGTCGATGGACACGCAATAGAAGATAATCTTGCATCAGGACTCAGCATAGGCGAAAACATAGGGATAGACGGGTGCTTTGATGCAAACGGCGACTGCACTGACGACTTGACAAGAGCTGCCTGCCCTCAAAACGTACCCGAAGATGAAGCTTAAAAATACAGAAAAGTTTGTTAAAATGGCAAAAATAAATGGATTCAAAAAAAAGCTGGTAAGCGCGATTATCCTTACTTGCTTTGCAATTGCAATATTTGCACAAGTATCATTTGCACAGCAGGAACAGTCTGACTCAGATACAGAATACGAATGCGTGCCGCTAAATCCCCAGGAGCTTGGACAGCAGCTTGTAGATGAAATTCTTGGTATAAACCGCCAGCTGGAAGAGATTGTCAAAACGTGGTGCCTGACTTCAACCTGCACTTCAGAAAGGTTCACCAGAGTTCTTGAATTGCTTGAGGAGAGGGAAGAATTGCTAGTTGAGCTTGCAAAAGTGGCGCCGCAAAGAATATCCGAAGTTTCATTAAGTGATTCATTGAAAGAAGCAATAAAAAGGTTAAAAGGAGTTAAAGACCTTGAAGTGGATGAAAGAGTTGAAAGCCAGGTTACAGAAGAAGGAGTAACTGGCCCTCTTGTTGAAGGCGCCTCAAGCACATCATCTTCTGCAAGAACATTGATATTGTATAAAGACGGGTGCGGCGCAGTTGTCCTGCATTCAGATTCATTGATTCCGTTTCCTGCCAAGATAAAAGTCACAGGCTTTAAGGTGCCTGAAGAAAATGCACTTTTGGTTATAAAATCTGAAGTCATTAAAATGCCTGAAACACCTCCTTCAATATCTGACTGTGCAGTTTGCGGCAACAATAGAATCGAGATAGGTGAATCGTGCGACGATGGAAATGTTGTTAACGGCGACGGGTGCTCATCAAAGTGCGCAAAGGAAGGCTCGGAATGCAGATGGTGGCAGTTCTGGTGCTAGGGTTTTAGATATGTTTTTTATTTAATTTTTATAGGCTTAATCAAATTAACAGATTAAAATTCTGAGTTGCCGTTAAATGTGTCCTTATTTTACTATTAAAATTTTCAGCTTGAGTGTTTTTTATATGTTGAGAATATTTAAATATAAGCGATTCGTAAGTGTCTTATACCATATATTGAGTTTAAAACAATTAAAAATGAAAAAAAAAGGAATTTTCCAATTATTGTTAATATCAATTTTGGTTATTTTATCTTTTTCTCTTGCAAATGCTGACTCAAAATGTATAGATGAAAAGGGTCAGGCCACATGCGTGCCTGGCACCTGCAAAAGCAGCCAGGACAGTTATTGCGGCAAAGAGGGAAAATCGTTTGTAGACAGAAAATGCTACTGTTCTTCTGAATGCGGGCAGTTTGGGGACTGCTGTTCTGATTATTTTGAGACATGCGAAAATACTGAAAGAAAGACTGATGCCCCATCCCAGAAAAATGATGAAAATAAAAATGATGAAGGTATAGGATGCGGGCAGGGATCATACGATCCAAACTGTTTCTGCCCCCAGGGATTTGATAAAATATTAAAATATGGCATTGCAGAGTGTCCGCCGCCACAGCAATTGGACTGTGCAGCGCCGCCGCAAAACTGCCATTATGGGATGCAAAAAGACGAGAATGGATGTTTAACTTGCGGGGAGCTTATTTGTGATGAAGAATGTGGCTCCGGCTCAAGAAATCCTGACTGTACTTGCCCTCAAGGATATCACGGGGAGACAAATGCGGAGGCAATGACCCAAAGCATGCCAGGAAACATACTTTATGTTTACAAGTGCGTGCAAAATGAGTGCGGCACAGAAGGAGCATGCCAAAGCCCGAAAAAATGCGTTGAAGGAAAGTGTGTTTCTGAAGACAGGTGCAACGGGATTTGCGAAGATTCTGATGTTGATAGCATTGGGTGTAAGCCATGCACGTCACGGCCTTGCTTGGGAGCCCCTTGTGTTCCGGGAAAATGTCCATTAGATTGTGAAAAAATTAACTGTCCCACAAATAGCGAGCTTGAAAGGCAGATTGAAGAATGCAGGCGCAGCGGATCTGATTACGAAACTTTTGAAGAAAACAAATGCAAATATGTTAAATGTAAAAGCCAGCAGGGATGCATAAACAAATGCGGAGATGGTTATTGCCAGGGGGAAGCTAGTTGTTTAAGCCTTAGCTGCGGCTGCACTGAAACAAAAGAAAGCTGTTCGCAAGACTGCAGAATTCAAGGCAATCCCAGTGTTTTAGCATTAATTGCTCCGCTTGAATCTGACAGGTGGCGTAAAGAATCCATTCAAACTATCAAATGGGACCCAAATAAAATCAGCGGCGGGATTTACATCAGGCTTACTAAAGGCGGGCAGGTTTATCCAGGTGATTTTAAATGGGTTGCAGGAAAAGTTACAAGGGGACAATATGTTGACGGCAAATATATTCCGGGCCATGCAGAAACATTCCATAATAACGGGTTATTTGACTGGGTAGTCCCTAATATTCCAACAGGCGACGATTATGCGCTTGAGATTATTGATTCAGGTGAAGTGGTTCTTGGGCGCAGCGCCAAATTTAGCGTAGTAGAAGATCCAGCACCGCTTAGTTTTATTGCTCCTACAGCAAACGAGCCCATTAAATTTGATATTGATTATGAATGGGTACGCTGGATTCCATCAGGCTCTGATAAGAATATTGATATTGCAGTATACCAGCCATCACAAGGATTCAAAGGACTGGGATATTTCGCAAAAAATGTACCAAAGGACTGGCTGCTAATTTCAAACGGCAAAGTGATTTTTACATGGAGCACGAGCAAGGATAATTATCTTATGCAAAGCGACGGCAACAGCGTTGTGCTTGTACCGGGAAACGCAATGATTATAGTAACAAGCACAGATCACAGTTTCAGCGGGCATAGCGGAATATTCAAGCTCGAAGATTAAAGTTTTAGTTGTGGATAGATTAAAAATCAACATTTGCAAAAAAGGTAAAAGAAAATGATGATTAAAGAAATGCCAATAAAAAGAAATTTTGTGATATTTTTGATAGTTTTATCATTATGCATCTCTACAGCAAATGCCCAATCAAGTCCGTGTTCAGATTCTGATGAGGGTTTGAACTATGATGTCAAAGGAACAACCACAGGTTATGCCCCTGACCATATCGATATAATATCAAGAACTGACCGTTGTGAGAATAATCTAGCAATAGAGTATAGTTGCAGTGATGATATTAAAGGATATGTCCTGGAAAATTCTTACAGATGCCCTAATGAGTGCAATGATGGTGCTTGCATCAAAGAAAATCGGCCACTCTATGCGTGCGTGCCTCATGAGCAAACTCGAGCAGTAGGGTCTAAATCCATTCAAGGCATTCAGGCTTCATGCGGTGATGGTGTCTTAAACAATGCAGAGCAATGCGATGATGGAAATATAAATGATGGTGATGGATGCTCGTCAGTCTGCAATAAAGAAAAGAAATGCTTCTTTTGGATATTATGCTTTTAGGTTTTCATATTTTTGACAGAATAAGAAACAGTTGAATTCAGAATTCCCTTATTTTTTCAAATTCCCCGTATCTTGATTCTATGTCAGCTTCGGTCAGTGTTTTAAGCCTGTTTAAGCTGAAGTCCTCTGCATTAAATGATGCAATAACGCTGCCGTAGATTATTGCCTTTCGCATGTTTGCCTCGCTGAAATCTTTTGTCTTGGCCAAATAACCTATAAATCCCCCGCCAAAGCAGTCACCGCATCCTGTTGGATCCTTGATAACTTCAAGCGGATAGCTTGGGGCGCTAAAGTGCCTGTTTTTTGTAAACATAAGCGCTCCGTGCTCTCCTTTTTTTATTATGACTGCTTTTGGGCCTAATGCAAGCGCCTGATTTGCAGCATTTACAAGGCTGACTGTATTAAATAATTGGCGCGCCTCGCCGTCGTTAAGCAAGAGGACCTGGGCTTTTGAGATGACTTCCATTAATTTCTCCTTCTTGCTTTCAATCCAGAAATTCATGGTGTCAAGAACAATAAACTCGGGGTTGTCAAGCTGGTTTATTATTGACAATTGCTGCTCAGGGTCAAAGTTTGCCAAAAAAAGGTTTTTTATGTTTTTATGGTTTTGCGAAACGACTGCCTCAAATCCCAAAAGAGAATTTAGCTCGGTTTTTCTGGTCTTTGCCTCGTTCATATCGTATTCATAAAAACCGTCCCAGTGAAAAGTTTTTCCTTCTGTTTTTATGCCGCTTAAGTCTATGCCTCTTTTTTTGAGCAGCTCAATATATTCATTTTTGAAATCATTGCCAATCACGGAAATGACTGCAGGCCTTGAAAAAAAACTTGCTGCAAATGAGGCATATGAGGCGCTTCCGCCAAGCGCTTTTTCAACTTTTCCGAAAGGCGTTTCAAGCGAGTCAAACGCAACAGTGCCAAGTATCAAAATATCGCTCATAAGTTGGAGAAATATGTGTGATTTTTAAAGTTTGTGAAATGGGGAAGTGCAAACTAAAGCTTGCAAAATACAGCTATTCCTCATCGCTTTCATCTTCGTCATCCTTGTCTTCGTCGTCATCATCGTCCTTGATGTCATCGTTGTACTCTTCATCCTGCTCCTGGTCTGTGTCGTTGAATTCAGTCTTTTTTTCAGGGTTTTTTTCTTCTTCAGCCATTTTAAGAAAATTCGTGAATTGCGAATATAAAAGATTTTCTATTCTCTAACTTATATTTTCAAATTCTTCAAGAAATTTTTTTGCTGTCTTGCTGTTGTGGATAATTATGATGTTCTCGTCATTTTTCCCGTCGCCTGCAGATGTCGGGTTAAAGCTGCCGGTTATTACCGTCTGATTGTCTATTATGAAAACCTTGTGGTGCAGCTTTCCCTTGCCGTTTGAAATGGAAACATTTAAGCCAAATTCCTTAAGCCGCTTGTATTGGGAATATTTGCTTGAAGACTGGAGCCTGTCAAAAATGCCCTTGATTTTAATATTTTTGTTTCGCAAAAGTGCATCTGCAATTTCCTCGCTTGTGAAAGAAAATGTCATGAAATAAACACTTTGATTTGAATTTTTTATAAGATTTGCAACTCTGTCTTCGCATTTGTCTTCTGGACAAAAATAATTCTCAATTTGAATTCCGTTTATGATTAGAACAGGGCTTTCCACAAGAGCGCCTTTTCCAAAGCTTCTCCTGAAAAGCTCGCTGAATTCGTCGTTGTAATTTTTGGCAAGCGTTTTTGAATATATTACCTCAAGGTTATTGTTGTTTTTATTGTTGTCATTAAATGTAGGGTTAAATGAGCCAGTCAAGGTTATGTAATTGTCGATTACGCAGAATTTGTCGTGCATAAGCTGATTGTTGTCATCAAGAACCGGCCTGTTTTTCTTAAGCTCATTTTTGTATGTGGAACTGTCGATTACAAGCCTGACATCGGCGCTGCCCTTCTTTGTCTCAAGAGCTTCAACCACGTTTTTCAGGTCCAGGTCGTAAAAAGCGCAGTAAACAGAATTATTTGCAGAATTAATTTTGTCTGCCAAAACTGCGCTGCAGTCATCTTTTGGACAGAAATAAATTTCGAGAGATTCCGCTGTTTCATTTGGGATATTGTGCAATTTTGCGCTATTATTTGACGAGCAGGAAATAAGAATTGTTGTCATTGCCAATAGTAAAAATAACAATTTCTTACAGAAAACCTTAAATATAAGCTTCTTCATTTTCAAGTGATAATACAAATAAACCATTTCATAGTGATTGTATCACGCAAGTGGTAATCTATCACCTCTTTTTTCCCGAGCAGAGCAAAGCAATTTGTTCTGCAAGGGTTTATTATCCTAGTTTTTAGTCTTCTTTTTTGCTTTCTTTTCGGAGAGCTTATGCCTCGGCCTAAGTGCAATAATTATAAGATAAGTTATCAGAATTCCAGCCATTAATCCTATCAAAAAGACGTTTGCCATTTTTTTGTCTATTGCCATAAAAGGAGATGCCTTGTGGCCGTTGCTTTCCTTGAAATAAATATCAAGATTTCCAAGCTCAAGGGCGTATTCAGAATAAAGAAGCGCGGAAAAAAGATCTGTATCCTTTAAAGTGTTTGCATATTCGTAATAGCTGTATCCTAGAATTGGAAATACTCCCTTGCTTATCTGCCTTCCAAGATTATTCTTGACGATTTCAAGTTTTGTATTGACCAAGTTTTCATACTGGTCAGGGTCCACTCCAAAAACGCTCAGAATTATGTCAACGTCAGCTTTTGCCCTGCTTGCAATCGAGAGGCATTCTTCATAATTGCCGTTTGCAAGCTCATAGTTTGCCGATTCAATCTCTTTTTGTATATTGTCAAGAGGGTTTGGTATGTAAAGCTCGACATACTGCTTTCTTTCATCTGCCTCGCTGATTTTGTTTTGGCAGGATTTTCTTAGGATTTCCTCGTCTATATGGAATTTTTTTCCCTCTTTTCCAAGAAAAGAAGACCAGGAATGCGCTGAATTGATTCTCTCAGCAGCAAATGCAAGGCTTCTTGCCGTCATTTCAGTTGAGTTGGACTTGTTTAATTCAAGAGACGCCTGTGCCAAGAGCTGCTCTGCCTCTGAAAGGCGCTCTTTTATTACAATATAGGCCTCAAGGTCAGTAATTGTATTTTTGTCCCTGCCCTCTATATTGCTTCTGAAATCATTTATTTCATTATTTAATTTCCCTATCTCCATTAAAGACTTTTTCCTGTCAAGGTTTTTTGACAGATAATTTATTGTGGAATATTCAACGCTTGCGCCAAAGCAGTAGCTTGCAGACGAGTAGAATGTTTGCCGTTCGAATGCCTCTTTGCCTTTTATTGTGAGGTTTTTTGCATTTTCCCTCATATAAGAAACGTTGGAAGAAATTTTAAGATTATCAGTTTCTGATTTTAGCTTATTGCTCCTGTCGCAAAGCTCTTTTGCAAGGGACTTCATAGTGTCTGAATAAACATCATTTGTCTTGATGCTGCTGTAATCTTTCCCTATTTTCTTGCCTGTGAATTTCTCAACTGCATCGTTGAGGGTGGAAATTTCAATTATTTCAATTCCAAGCTGCTTTGAAAGGTTTTTCAGGTCAACTGTCTTGTTGTTTTCCTTAATTAGTGTCTCTCCTGCCGGAATAAACACTTTTTTCAGGCCTTCCCTACTTGCAGCTTCCATTTTTGCCTTTAGCCCGCCTACAGGGCCTATGAGGCCGCCTGAGTTTATTGTTCCGGTGATTACATAGTTTTCATTTAAGGTGAGATCTTCAAGCATTGCCACAGTCAAGACAGCAATTGATGCGCCGGCACTTGGACCTGCAACTATTACAGAATTTGCAGTTATTGTATAAAAGAAATCTACGTCATCGCAGTCTCTTTCAAGCGCGTCACACGCAATAGCCTTTGCAAACCTTGTCGACATTTGTGTGTCAGTTCTTGTCAATGGAAAAGTCTCAAGAAAAACCCTGCCTGTTCCCGGCTTTATTTCAAGGTACAAGTCTGCTGTCCCGCCTTCCTGCCCGTGTTCTGTCTCGACTACTGCCAAGAGCTTCATATGGCCCTGTTTTGCCAAAACCTGCGGCGCTAAAGCGACAAGCAATAAAACAACAAAAAAACACAATTTTCGCATTATCAAAGGGAAAATAAATTCATTTAAGAAGTTTTGGTTTAAAGATTATATAGATATTAAGAGTTTTTGTTCTTCTTCAATAGATCATAAACTATTTTGGAGGGTTTATATCCCTTAAACTCGCACCATTGTAGAACATCAGCATTAGACTTTTGATGATTGCAAGAACCGCAACATCTGACCATATTTATTTCAGAAAATGGTTTAAATGGATTTAAGTGGTCATAATGAACATCGTTTTTGTTAGTGGGCTTGTCAGGTAGTGATTTTCCGCAATAAACACAATTCTTATCTCTTTGGTTTACGACATTTATTAGTTCAAAGGTAATATTTTTTGGTTCTATTCTAAATTTTTTTCTTTCATTTTTCTTTAGATGGTTAATAATACCTTTAGTAGAACTATAATATCTGGCGTATTTGGCTTTTATTTTATCCGGATTATTTAATGTCCATTCCTTTTTATACATTTTACCTTTCTCACTTTCATTATATTTTTTCCTTATGAGCTTAGCTTTTGGGCTTGTTTTCTGCCAGATAGCATCATATCTTTTTCTTTTAGGAGAATCCCTAGATTTTTTCTGAATTTCTTTCCATTTTTCAGAGTTTTTGATTATCCATTTTTTCTGATATTCCCTTTGATATTCTTTATATTTTGGAGACCTTCTTCTTATTTTTTGTCTTTGTCTTTCTTTTTCAGGATCTTTGTAAGGCATTCTAGGTTAATTATTAAAGAAATTTATAAAGATTTGTCTGCAAAAGCCACTGGACATTCTTGCCCATTATATTTAAACTCAGTGTATTGGCAAATTAGAAAGAGAACACGCAAAACTGCCAAATAATGATTTTTGGTTTTCAACACAAAAATCAATTATGTAGTTTCGCTTAACGTTCTCTTTTCATTGAACTCCGAAGTTTTGCAAAATCAGAAAACTTTAGAGGTTGATAAAAATGAATAAAAGTAGAATAGAAATAAACTTGGAAGATTTTCCGGATGATATTTATATCTTGTTAGAAGATAATTTTAGAGCTGAATTCTTCAAAACTGCTTGGAAAATAAATAAAAGTTATAGGCATTTAGCCAAAAAATTAGGTGTTTCCAATCCAGTTATGCTATCTTGGAGGAGGGGAATGATTAATTTTACTAAGCAAGACCAATTTTGCCCTGTTTGGGCTATTAAGTCAATAATAGATTATTCTAAACATTCTGGTAAATTTAATTATAACCTGGAAAAAGTTCAGGAAAATATTAAGTCTATAAGATGCAGAGCTGGAAATTATAAGATTTATAATGTAAAACTACCTATTCGCGATTCGAGAGAATTACGATCACTTGTGACCCACCTTATATGTGATGGATCAGCTTTAAATGAAAAACATAGAACTTCTAAATATGCTTCCACTAGTTTGGAGACTGTTAATGAAGTAAAAGAAAAATTATCGATTTTTGGCAATACTCCGAATTTGCTGATTAGAAAAGAAACTTACACAAATCATTATTTACCTTCTTATGTTTTGAATTTTTCCAAAGCCATAACAAAGATATTGACCAAAAAATTTAATATTGATTTTAGAGGTGATAAAGCGAGGTTTCCAAAAGAATTTCTTAAGGGAAAAAGAAAGTTTTTAGTTGCAATTGTTAGAGCTTTTTTAATAGATGAAGGTTGCATAAATGATAGGACTATAATATTTTGTTCTGGAAGTATGAAATTACTTGAAGATTTGAAACAAATATGTGAAATGTTAGAATATAAATGTCAAAATATAAGAAAAAATGGAGGCACTTATTACCTAAACATATCACCAGACTCATTTACTAAAGTTTACAAAGATTTAACTCTATTTGGCAATCTTCCAATTTCGGAAAAACAAAAAAGATTAGATTTAGGACTTAAGATAATAAATAACTCGCCGAATTTTCGTAATTTGGATAATAAAATTTTAGCTCTTTTAAAAGAGCCTAAATCAACTTTGGACATTTCTAGAGAACTATTAGTTAATAGCAAAACTATTAATGAAAGGTTAAAAAAACTTCAAAAACTAGGATTAGCTGAAAGAAATCCTGTAAGAAATTTAGGAAAAGGTGGCCCTTTTAACTGGAAGATTCGGCATCATCCTTAGGTTTTTTCTCATTATTTACCAATTTTTCAGTATACCTGCACTTAGGAAACTTGTTACAAGCTAGGAATTTTCCGTAAATTGAGCTTCTTAATACAATGTCGCCTTCATTGCATTTTGGGCATTTTCTTTTTATTTCGCCTTTTGCAACAGCCTTTGCCTCTTCCCCTGCCTCGCCTGCAACAAGCTTTGTGGGACATTTTGGATTTAAGCAAAATTCAAGGGGCTGCCTTCCTTTTTTTATTGCAAGGACTTTTGGATAAGTGCAGGCTTCGCAGCTTTTTTTTGCAGGCTTTATCAGCGCATTTTTTGGAATTGAGAAAATTGTCTTGCAGTCAGGATATTTGTTGCAGGCTGCAAATGCTCCGAATTTCCCGCGCCGCATAGTTATGTTTCCCTGTTTGCAGACAGGACAGACTCCAAGAAATGACATTTCATCCTGGGTTTCCTTGTTTGCCTTCTGTAGCTCAGTCCCTATTTCCTTCTGGTTTTTCTTGAAGTTTGTTAGTATTCTTGTGATAGCAGACTTGGCATCTTCAAGAAGCGCTTCTTTTTTCTGCTTTTGCTCCCTTATCTTGTCCATTTCAAGCTCAAAATGCCTTGTGAGTTCCTCGTCAATTATCTCTGGGCAGTATTTTTCAAGCGTTTCTATTGTAGATATTCCGAGGTTTGTTGCCTCGATTGACTTATTTTGCACGTAGCCCCTAGAAAATAATGTTTCAACAATTTCCGATCTTGTCGCCTTTGTGCCAAGATTTCTTTTTTCAAGGTCTTTTATTATTGATGCCTGAGTGTATCTTTTTGGAGCCTGAGTTTCTTTTGAAAGCATTTCAATTTTGTCAACTTTGACTAAATCGTTTTGCAAAAGGTGAGGCAATTCAAGCTCTTCAAGCTGGACATATGGCGCATAAATTTTGTGCCAGCCTTTTTCAATTGTTCTTGTGCCTCTTGCGATGAATGGCTCGGAATTGCAGTCTATGTCAAGAGTCATTGTTTCCCTTAAAGCAGGGTCGCCGAATGTTGAGAGGAATCTTTTTACAATCAAGTCATAAAGCTTGAATTCCCTTTCTTCTGTTTCTCCAGGCACAATTCCTGTCGGGTAAATTGCCGGATGCGCCGGGTCGGTTTTCTTGCCGTTATTTGGGAAAAGTTTTGGTTTTTTTAAAAGAAAATTTACGCTTTCAGAATATTGCTCCTGGGCTGCAAGCTCTTTTATGATTTTTTTGTATTCAATTGCATCCGGAATCTGCTGGCTCGAAGTTCTCGGATATGAAATGCAGCCTGAAGTGTAAAGCTCCTGCGCAATTTCAAGGGTGTTTTTTGGGGATATCCCAAAGCAGCGGTATGCTTCAACCTGAAGCGAAGTTAAGTCAAACGGGAAAGGCGGAGATTGCGAAAACTGCTTTTTGTCAAGCGATTTTATTTTTGCATCTTTTTGGTTTTTTGTGTTTTTTATGACCTTGTCTGCGTCTTCTTTTTTCCAGAACTTGTCATTTTTGTGCCATGCCTCAATTTTCTGGCCCTTGGTGTCGGCTATCATCTGCACAAGCCAGAAAGGGGTTGACTTAAATGCCTTGATTTCGCGCTCGCGGTCAACAATTATTTTTAATGCAGGCCCCTGGACCCGCCCTGTTGACATAAGCTTGAATGTGCCTGTTGATTTTATAGCGGCAGTAAGGGCGCGCGAGTAGTTTATTCCGTTATACCAGTCAAGAAAATGTCTTGCTTCGCCTGCCTCTGCCTGGCCCCAGTCAAGATGCTTACTTTTGTTTTCATAGGCCTTTACCAAGTCAGGCTTTGTCAATGTTGAGAATTTCATCCTGTTTGCGTCTTTTTGCTTGCAGAGATTCCTAATCACGTTTAGGCCAATGACTTCACCTTCCTGGTCGTAATCGCACGCAACTGTAAACTCTTTTGCGTCCTTGACGAGCTTTTTGATTGTTGTGAGGTATTTTTTTGTAAAAGCAGATGATTTTGATGTTTCAGAAACAGGCTTCCATTCAATGTCAAAAACAGGAAAAGTCCAGCCTTTCTTTTCTTTTTCGCTAAGTCCGTAAAGGTGGCCTACAGCGCAGGCAACAACAATGTCTTTTTTCCCGTGGGTTACCTTGTAATAAGGCACGCCCTGGTTGTTTTCCTTGATGGCCTTGCCGTCGGCAAGCGACTCTGCTATCTTCTTTGCAGCTGCCGGCTTTTCCGTGATGATTAGTTCATACATAACCTAGGAATTAGGCAGATTGTATAAAAAAGTTGTGAAAAGGGGTTTCTGGATTCTATTTTTTTAGTAATTATGAAATATTTTGGGTATAGTTACGCCTCGCCAATTCGCTCGGCATTTATTTATCATCAAACCCGCACATTCGCCCCATTTTGGGCGAAAGTACATATAAAATAAAAAAATGATTGAAATTGAAAAATAAAAAACTAGTTTCCAATTTTTATGTTTGACTTAAGGCTATTTAGAACAGAAATTGCGCTAAGCACTGCGAGATAGCTTGTTTTTGGGTTTTTGCTCGGGAGATTTTGAGTCATAGTCCTTATTATTCCAAAATCACCTTTTGCTTCAATCTCGTGGGTGTTGAATTTTGTGTTTGTGTCTGCGACTATCCTGATTTTAATCCCGTCGAATTTTGAAGCCAGGAACAAAGTTGCTGCAACGTTGATGTTTTGCGGAAATCCTTCGACTGCATCCTTTAAGCTGCCTTCAAAAACAGTTTTTTTACTTCCTAGTTCTTCCAGATTAATTTTATTCTTAGTCAAGAAAGGAGCTCCGTTAAGGGATTTTGAAGATTTTGTAGTGGTCAAAGTTAACGAGTTTATTTTTCCGCTGACTGCCTTTATCGCATCAAGGCCGGAAATTGCGCCTGAAGGCAATAATATTTCGCATTTCTGTATTTTGTTTAATGATTCAAGATTGTTTATTAAGCCTCCTGTGCTCATAATGAGCAGTTTCTTGTTTTTTAAATCAAGGTTTTTGCTTTTCAGTATTTTTTCGACGACAGTCTTTGCGGCAGATTCTATTATTAAATCGCATTTTTGAATGAGTGCATCCAAATCAAGAAATTCAATTTTGTTTTTTTTGTATTTATCTGCAATAGCCTTAGTTTTCTCTTCGTCAATGTCGTTTACTGCAATCAGCTGAAATTCTTCAGACTTTTCTATAAAATTGGCTATTTCGCTTCCAATAAATCCGCATCCCACAATTCCTGTTTTCATCTTATCTCCATTGAAATGTCAAGCGATTTTGACGAATGAGTTGGGGAACCCATTGAAATTATGTCAACTCCGCAGTTCTTGTAGCTAATTATGTTTTTTGAATCTATGTTTCCTGATGCCTCAAATAAAATATTTTCAGTATTCTCGATTTTTTTTATTTCTGAGAGTATTTTTTTGATTTCTTTTGGGTTTATTTTGTCAAACATTATTGCAAATGCCGAACTTGATTTTTTCCGGGTTAATTCCGAGATTTTTGCAGCAGCGCTTATTGCCTGCGCCCTTGTCTCGACTTCAATTTCAACAAATCTGGACTTGTTATTTGAGAGGCTGATTGGGTCTTCAACACTTCCAATAATCTTCAAATGGTTATCTTTTATCAGTATTCCGCCATCAAGGTTTAGCCTGTGTGAAAGTCCGCCGCCGACAGTCACTGCCTTTTTGTCAAGCAGTCCCCAGAGGGTTTTTCTCGTTGCAGCAATTCTGGGCTTGTTTCCCAGCTCCCTGCTTAGTTTATTTGCCTCTGTTGCTATGCCGCTCATCCGCTGAAGAATGTTAAGAAAGAGCCTTTCAAGCCCAAGTATTGTGATTGCATTCCCTCTCAGTTCAAGCAGTTTTTCCCCTTTGCTGATTTTGTCACCGTCTTTTTTGTGAAGTTTAATTTGAAGATTATCAGATAATGACCCAACTTCTTCAAGCCCTGCAGCAATTCCATTTTCTTTTGCAATGAAAACAGCGGAAATCTCCTTATCCTTGCCAATCACTGAATTTGAAGTCAGGTCACTGCCTGATTTGTCCAGCTTTGAATAGAACAGGAAAAAATCAAATACAAATCTCCTGTATTCAGGGTTTTTCACAGAAAGAAATTTTTCCCTGCCCCAGAATTCAAGAACTAATTTTTTCCTAGGCTGCATTTTTTGAAACTGCAAGCATCCTGTCTATTGCAATTCTTGCATTTTTTATTATGTTGTCAGGCAGAATTATTTCGTTTGTGTTTGTTGCAAGGGATTTTATGACAAGGGGAAGTGTTGTTGATTTCATGTAAGGGCATATGTTGCAAAATGACAAAAAGTTCTTTTCAGGAACGTCCTGCCTCAGCTTTTCTGTCATGCCGCATTCGGTAACTACAATGAAATTTTTTGAGCCGTCGAGTTTTGCAAATTTTGCCATGCCTCCTGTGCCGCAGATGTGGTCTGCTTCCTTAAGGAGCTCTTCTCTACATTCAGGGTGCGCTATGATTTTTGCATCTGGATATTGATTTTTGTATTCCCTGAGCATATCTGAATTAAGCTTGTCGTGCACAAAACAATAGCCGTCCCAGAGTATTACTTCCTTGTCTGTATGCTTTGAAACATACCTTCCAAGATTTTTGTCAGGCAAGAATATCACTCTTTTGTTTGGAAGGGAGTTTACTACTTCGATTGCGTTTGCTGAAGTGCAGCAGATATCCGACATTGCCTTGATTTCTGCGCTTGTGTTCACATAGCTTACAACAGCGGCGTCCGGGTATTTTGCCTTTACTTCACTTAATCTTTCAACAGTTGCCATGTCTGCAAGCGAACAACCGGCATCAAGGTTTGGCAAAAGCACTGTTTTATTTGGGCTTAGTATCTTTGCAGTCTCTGCCATGAATTTAACTCCGCAAAATAATATGACGTCAGCGTCAGTCTCTGCTGCCTTTATTGAAAGTCCCAAAGAATCGCCGATGTGGTCTGCAATTTTAAACATTTCAGGCCTTTGGTAGTTGTGCACAAGGATGACTGCATTTCTTTGTTTTTTTAGTTCAAGGGCAAGCTCTATGAGTTTTTCGGTATCTGGCAATTGTAAAGGTGCAATTAGTTTGCTTTCCATATTAATCATTTCGGTGTGAATTTTGCCTGTTTAAAAACCTAATCAATGAGGCAAGTGCTAATCAAAAACAACAAAAAAGCGGCAAATATTGCCTATAAACAGTAAAATTTATTAACTTTGGGGAGAAATTAGTTCCATGTATATTTTAACCTGCAAACAGGACAGGAATTCCCTTGACGCTGCAAAAAATGTAGCTTCATTTCTAAAAGAACTGCATCTTGCATTTGAATTTGTAAAGGACGTCCCTATTGAAAGCAAACTGGAAACTGGCAGAAAACATCCTGAAATGTTAATAGCCGTTGGAGACGACGGGTTTATACTTGAAACTTTTCGAAAAATAGGAAAAAATGAAGTGCCTCTCTTTCCAATCGCCTCTTCACAAAGCTTTTTGGCAACAGGAAACACGCTGAATTTCAAGAGCTGCTTAAATCTCATAAAAAAAGGAAAGCACGAGATTTTCAAGAGGTCAAGGATTGTTGCAAAATTTGACCGTAAGACAAGTAATATTGCATTAAACGACATCGGCCTGTTTCCTTCAAAAAGCGCGTCCCTTCTAAAATACTCGCTTCAGTTAAACAATGAGTCATTTTGGAGTGATTCAAGCGACGGGCTCATTGTTTCAACTCCTACAGGAAGCACAGGATATTCATTGTCAGCCGGAGGCCCGATAATAGTTGACGAGCCAAGCATCCTGACCCTGACATCAATCTCATCGCTTCAAAAGCATCCTTCATTGGTTGTATCTGACAGCTCAAAAATAATAATAAAAGAGATAGAAGGAGACAAGCCGGTCATTGTTATAGACGGCGAAATCAGGATTCCAATTGGGGCAAAAGAGATTTCGATAGAAAAGTCGCCGTATGACGCAAGCTTCGTGATTTTTTCTAAAGAGTATTCGCTTGAAAGCAAGCTCAAAAAAAGGAATGTAAAGGCAAGTATGGAAAATCTTAGGGGTTTGCCGGCATCAGCAAAGCTGATTTACAACATTTTACAGTCAGAAGGGAACATGACACAAAAAGAGATAATAAGCTCATCAATGCTTCCGGAAAGGACTGCAAGGTATGCATTAAACATCTTGCTCAAAAAGAACGCAATAACAACACAGGCCCATTTCAGGGATGCAAGGCAGGTTGTTTATGGGATTTAGGCACAATATTTAAAAAACCCCGTATATTACACTGGTTATGTCGATTTTAAAGGAAGTTCCGCTGCTAAAGAAGATTATTGACATTTCTTACGCTATGGCAATTGTAATCATCATAAGCGCCCTTGTTGGGCTTATTTTGGCGTTTCCTGTAATGTGGCTTTGGAACTTTGTGTTTGGCAATCTTTTGAAATTAAATGTTTTTCAGGCCTGGGCATTAAATGTTTTGGCTGGTATTTTGTTTGGGCAGAAAAATTCCGGGAAGTAAAATTCGGTTAAATTTTTATAGAGGATAATCAGGTTTCTACCGTGATTCGCGATAAATTAAGGGAATGGTTCAAGAGGTATGCTTTTGCTGAATTCCTGGCATCAGTTTTTACCATTGTGTTTTCTAATATTGCAATGGGTTTTTTCGGGAATTATATTGTTGCAGGTTTTGTCGGCACCTGGGCAGACAATCTTGGGTTTTACGGAGTTATCACCTACAGGGATTTGAAAGCAAAAGGAAAAAACAAGAAAATTACATCAGCTAATTTCTTTAGATTCCTGAGAAATATGATTGTGGAATTTGGGCCCGCAGAATACCTGGACAGTTTTATAATAAGGCCATTTTATCTTTCTGTTTTTCCGTATTTCATTGATAATTATACCTTGGCAATATTCATCGCAACAATTCTGGCAAACATCACTTATTACATTCCGACAATAATATCCTATGAATTCAGGAAAAAAGTATTCAAAGAGTCCTGAATCAGATTTTAAGATATTTTTGGGGGTTTCCTGCAATAATTTTCAGGTTTTTAAAATAAGGAACTGTTCCTAAAATTTTTATTCTGTTTAACGAGCTTATTATTTTCCTGTTGTCCTCTTCAATCTTTCCGCCTTTGAAATAGTTGAAAATGACGCCTTTGACTTTTACTTTTTTTTCTTTCAATAGCTTCAAAGTCATGCTTGTGTGATTTATCGTGCCAAGGCCTGCTCTTGAAACAACTATGACTTCTGAGTTTAGCTCTTTTATTAAATCAAGGACTGTGTAATTTCTTGTCAATGGGACTATCAGGCCGCCTGCGCCTTCTACAAGAACATAATCAAATTGTTTAAGAAGTGATTGGTAGTGTGACTTGATTTTTTTAATGTCAACTTTCTTGTTTTCAAGCTCTGCTGCGAGATGGGGAGATGATGCAAACTTGAAGCTGTAGTCATTAAATAAGCAATTTTTATTGATTCCGCTCAATTTTTTTACAAGAAACAAGTCAGGCGATTTGGTTTTTCCTTTCAGAAGATTGCCGCACTGCACAGGCTTATAGACTGCAACTTTTTTTCCTTTTTTTAATAGAATTTTTGCAATGAGTGCAGTTATTACAGTCTTTCCGACATTAGTGTCTGTTCCTGTGATAAAGATTGCTTGAGCCATTAATTTTTAACTCCAATGTATAATCCCCTGCCTTTCATTAATCCTTTTTTCAGGAAGTGTGCATCCAAATCCGCCTTTTTCATATAAAAAAGATATTTTTCCGGGGTGAACATATTTAGCTTAATCCCATGAACTACATATTTTACCTTCTTGCCTTTTTCAGAAATCAGGTAATGTAGGTTAACATTTGCTATGCTTCTCTTAACGACAGAATCTGCCTGCCTGGAAATTTTTATGTTTTTTCCTTCATATGTTTCCATATTTGCCATGCCTCTGATAAAATGTTTTTTTCCTATAAAAGGCTCAATAATTATTATCCCATTTTTCTTCAAATGATTTGAAAAAGTGTAAAGTGCCATTTTCACGTCTTCATAAGACAATAGATGACCGACTGCACTAAAAAGACATATTATTATGTCATATTTTCTTCCGAGGTTAAAATTTCTCATGTCGCCCCTGTAAAACTTCAGCTTTGGATGTTTTTTTCTTGCGATGGAAAGCATAGATTCGCTGATGTCAAGCCCTGTGCATGAAAAATATTTTTTGAGGTAAGTCAGGTGATTTGCTGTGCCGCAGGCCACATCAAGAAGGTCCCTGCCATTGGATTTTTTATATTTGGATATTATTTTTCTAATTGTGGCTGCTTCTTTTTTGTAATTTTTCCAATGATAGACTAAGTCATAGTATTTTGCAAGCTCCTTGTAAATTGTTTCGTGCTTCATTTCACAAACATTGGCATGAATTCTGTTGAGCCGTAGACTCCGTAAATCTTATTTTGTTTCAGCCAGATTGCCCTTTTTAGATATCCAAGAGCAGGGCCCAAGACATTTGCAGCCATTGTTGTTTCGTCGCCAAGCGAGAACTTATGAGAGCTTTTCTTGCCGTCAAAAGTTGTTCCTGACAAGGTCATTGTGGTAGTAACCGGTTTTTTTGCATGCCTTGTGTCCATTATCCCGCCAACAGTTACCTGGTTGAGGCTTTCAACAATTCCGGCTTTTTGCAAAAGAATGTCATCAGCGTGCTCCATATTGTAAAATCTCAAGATTCCGTTTGTCTTGTTGAGCAGGTTTTCGATTTCTTTGTCAGTCATTGACTTTGCTTTTTTTACATCATAACCCGGCAAATGAGCAATGTCTTCCCTAATTGTCCCCTGGTATTCTTCCCAGTTTGAGATTCCCACACCCCAGAAGATATCAACTTTGTCAACTTTTGTGAATGACTGTGCTGCCAAAACTGCTGCAGCGCTCAAAAGTCCTGGAGTTGCGCCTGTTCCTGTCAGGTAAGTTGATTTTCTTTGTTTAAAGAAATTGTGCATCTTGAACATTATTTTCATTGCCTGAGTTCTTTTCAGCGGGTCTGAGAATGTTCCCTGATAGCCGTTTTGAAGAAATCTTTTTGCAACTGAAGGGATGAACTCATTTGGAAGGTTTGGAAGTGTAATAAGAATCCCTTCTATTGATTTTGAGTTTTTTATTACCTGCCCAATTGAGTCGTCTGATGATTTGCCTATTTTTTCGACTGACTCGTCTTTTTTGAGATTATAGATTTTTTTTGGAGAAATTCCTTTTTCGTTTATGACAAAACCCCTGTTATCGCAGGCTGCAACGATTTTTACTTCTTTTTTCTTTTCAATAAGCTTTGCAGCAGCGCGTCCAAGTCCTCCTGCACCGAGTATTGCGATTTTCATTGAGTTCCACCTTGTTTCTTCATGGATTGCCATTGCTTTGGAGAGTAATAAATTGTATTTTCGCATTCAAATCCCAATTTTCTAAAAATTTTTCCTATAATGCCAACATCTTTGTCAATGCATATTGTTTTCGAACTGTCATAAAATATTTCTGCCGGCAGGTTATTTTGTTTTAGTTCTTTTTGCAAGGCCTTAAATTCAGCTTCAGTAAGGTTTAAGTCCCAGCAGCAGGTATCATCGTAATGGCAAAATTTAGTGCAATCTTCACTGTTAATCATATTTTCGTCAAGAAACAATGTAAAGAGCTCATCACATTTTGAATTGTCAAAAATCCAGTTTATGATATTTTCTATCAGGATGTTTTTCTCTTTTTTGTTCTTTGGCAGTTTTCCTGACTTTTTGGTTTCTTTTAAGCCTTTTACTGGATCTATTATCTGCGCATAATAATGAGTACAGTGAATTGCTAATGATTTAGCAGTTACATTTACAATTTTTTTTAAGCTAGTTTGCTCATTACCGAGACTATTGTAGTAGTGCATATCCAGGATATATCTTGCAGTTTTCCTATTCCCCATAACTAATAGTAAAATTTATCAATGTTTAAAAATGTTGCCTGATTATGAAGGCAAAACTGGACGAGCTTAAAAGGAAGAACCTCTTCAGGGAATTAAGGACTGTGACAAGTTCCTGTTCAGGCACTGTAAAATACAAAGGCAAGGAATGTATTATGCTTGCATCCAATAATTACTTTGGGTTAAATGTCAATCCTAAAGTAATTTCTGCTGCAAAAAAAGCAGTTGAAAAATACGGGACTGGAAATGAAGCATCACGCCTTATTGTAAATCTCGATATTCACCAAAAACTTGAGCAGGAGATTGCAAAGTACAAGAACTGCAAGAGTGCAATTTTGTATTCAAGCGGATATGCTGCAAATCTTGGGATAATCAGCAGTGTTGTCGGAAAAGGCGACTTTATTTTAAGTGATGAATTGAATCACGCAAGCATTATTGACGGGTGCAGGTTAAGCAAGGCTGAAGTCAAGATATATAGGCATTGCGACGCTGAACACTTAGAAAAAACATTAAAAGTACTGGCAGTCAAAAAAAGGAAAAATAAAGAAGGGAAGATTCTTGTCGTTACTGATTCAATTTTCAGCATGGACGGAGATATTGCGCCTTTAAAAAAAATAATTGGGCTTAAGAAAAAATATAGTTTTATTTTAATGGTTGATGATGCACATTCAATCGGCGTTGCTGATACAAACTTTAAAGAAATTGATATTCATATGGGAACTTTATCAAAGGCACTTGGCTCTCAAGGGGGATATTGTGCCGGAAGCAAAGATTTGGTCGATTATCTTCGAAATTTTTCACGCTCTTTTATGTATTCAACTGGGCTTTCGCCGTCAGACACTGCTGCGGCGCTTGAATCTTTGAAAATAATAAATACTAACGAAAAATTGAAGAGTGAACTCGTTAAGAATTACACTTATTTAAGACAAAAACTTCTTGATTTTGGGTTTGTTGCACTTGGAGAATATCAAATAATCCCGATTATTATCAATGACAACAATAAAACAATGCTGTTTCAGAAAATGCTTGAAAATGAAGGGATTTTTGTAACAGGAATAAGGTTTCCGACAGTAACAAGCGCAAGATTAAGGGTTTCAGTCATGGCAACTCACACAAAAAAACAGCTTGATGTTGCTTTGGATGCGTTTGAGAAAGTTGGAAAGAAACTGAAAGTTATCTGATTAGTTTATTTCTTCGTGTCCGAATATAATTTTTGTATCTTTTAGGTTTCTAATCATTTCATAATTTTCAACTATCTTGTCAGGACTCCACAAAATGCCCGGAAGGCAGTTGTATTTGAGATTTTCCTGAGTGTAGCAGGCGTCTCCTGCAATGAAAACATTTCCTTCATCTGTGTCAAGAAGAACTGACTGATGGCCTGATGTGTGACCCTCTGTTGGAATTATCAGAATTTTTTTGTCATCAAAGATGTCAAATTTCCCATCTATTATTTTATAGTTTAAATTTTCATCAATTTTATCAGGATAAGCAAGCTTTTGGTAAACCGGCGGGTTTTTTGCAGACTCAAATTCTTTTTTTTGAGTGATTATGGTTGCATCTTTGAACTTTGAGTTATTTTCACAATGGTCGATGTGCAGATGAGTGTTTATGATGAAATCAATTTTTGTAGTTTTTAGTTCATTTGGAATGTCAGTTTCAAGAATTGGAGAGTAAAAATTAAGTCTTTTTCCCCAGGTGTTCTTGAAATCTTTTGAAAAGCCTGTGTCTATGAGCACATTTCCTTTTTTGTGTTTTAGAAGATAGCAATAGACAGGGATTTTGATTTTCTTGCCCATATCGCGTCCTAAAGTAACCATCCCCTTGTCGCATTCAAGATATCCGTTTTTGATTATTTGTAAGTTCATTTTATTTGTATTATCTTCAAATTATTAATTTCGCCCGTAATGCAGGCGAGTGTGCGAGTTTGATGAATAATAAATGCCGAGCGAAATGGCGAGGCGTAACTATGACATAAGGGTTTAATTTTAATTTCGTCAAACTAAAATGATTCCCAATCAAGCAAGTTATTTAAATTGATTAAAAACCTTTTGCCCTATGAAAGAGTACAGGACTGCTGCATTTACTGCAGTATGGAGAAAGATGGGTAAAGTTGATGATCTGTCAATAAAGCAAGTACCATTTTTCCAGAAAATCGTTGGTTATATTCTTGGATTTCTTGACAAGGCAAGCGTTGACACAATATCAAAGAGGACTTTGGCAATTGACTCACTAATCAAAAAAACAAATCCAAAAGTAATTGTAGAGATTGGCTGCGGATACAGTTCAAGAGCCGAGCGATTTTCAAAAATAAAAATTTACGAGCTTGACTTGGAGCATATTGCAAAAAGAAATAAAAATTCGGTTTTTGACATAAGAAAAGATTCTTTAGACCTTAATCTGAAAAATGCTCTTTTTATTGTAGAAGGAGTTACGATGTATTTTCACAAGGATGAAGTCATTAAATTGTTGAAAGAAATAAAAAAATACAATGGAATTCTTGCAATAGATTTTTTCAATAAAGAAAATTCAAGAATAGAAAAAACACTCAATGAAAAAATCTACAAATTTATTTTCAAGAAAGCAGTAGGAAAAACCCATCTATTTGATTTCAGGATTGAGAATGTTGAAGACGGGAAAAATATTCTCAAAGATGCAGGATTCAAGAATATCAAGTATATTGATAATAAATTAAAAAGAACTTTAGACTGCTTGTTTTATTCTGAATTCTGATAGTATCGGGCTGCCGTCGGCTCGTCTACGCAAATCAAATCGTAGGCTGACATTCCCCGTAAGGGACATCCCCTTTGTCATCCCTTCATCCGAAAAATCAGAGTCTCTCATCTTGACGGCAGCAAAGTTAATTTAGATTAATTTAGAATTCTCTTCTCAAGCTTCTTGAAAGCTTCCCTTGGCTTTAAGCCAAAAATTTTGAACATTTCCATGTCTTCGTTAAATTCAGGATTTGGAGTTGTAAGCAGCTTATCACCTGCAAATATTGAGTTTGCTCCTGCAAGAAAACAAAGTGCCTGAGCTTCTTTTGACATCTGCATTCGCCCTGCTGAAAGCCTTACAACTGAATTTGGAAGCACTATTCTTGCAGTTGCAACCATCCTTATCATTTCCCAGACTGAAACTAGCCCTTTAGTTCCTAAAGGTGTGCCTTTTATCGGGACTAGCGCATTTATCGGGACTGATTCAGGTTGAGGATCCATTGAGGATAAAGTGACTAGCATCTTTGCGCGGTCTTCTACTGACTCGCCCATCCCAATAATTCCGCCGCAGCAGACTGTGATTCCTGCTTTTCTTACATTTTCGAGAGTTTTTAGCCTGTCCTCGAATTTTCTTGTGGTGATTATTTTTTTGTAGAAATCTTCTGATGAGTCTATGTTGTGATTGTAGGCGTATAATCCTGCTTCTCTTAGTTTTTTGGCCTGTGACTCAGTAATCATTCCAAGTGTGCAGCATACTTCCATTCCCATGGAATTGACAGATTTTACCATCTCAAGGACTTTGTCAAAATCCTTGTTGTCCTTTACTTCCCGCCACGCAGCGCCCATGCAAAATCTTGTTGCTCCTCCCTGCTTTGCTTTTTTCGCCGAGTCAACTACTTCATCGACATTCAGAAGCGGCTCAACTTTGAGTCCGGTATGGTATCTTGCAGACTGAGGGCAGTATGAGCAGTCTTCAGAACAAGCTCCTGTTTTTATTGAAAGCAAGGAACTGACCTGCACTTCGCTTGGGTCGTTGTGCTTTCTATGCACTGTTGCTGCCCTGTAAACTAATTCCAACAGCGGAGAATTATGTATTTCGATTATTTCTTTTGCAGTCCAGTTGTTTTTTGACATTTTATTAATTGTATTTTTTGCTCGTTTTGTTTTTTGACTAAAATCGGCCTTCGGCTTTAGTTAGGCGCGCCCGCATTGGCGCGCATTTATTACTCACAACCCGTTGCATTTCGGGGTTTATTGGTTTCTATTGAAATAATTCAACGATCTAAATAAGTAACTTTCGCCAGTAATGCAGGCGAGTGTGTGGGTTTGATGAACAATGAATGCCGAGCGTAATGGCGAGGCGTAACTATGATTCAAACGATTTTAAAGTTTATAAGTCATTAATATAATTCAAATCTAAATTATTCAATTAAAATCATCACTTCGTCTTTGCCGACACTTTGGTCTTTCTTGACTTTAATCTCTTTTATCTTGCAGTCACGTGGCGCAACGATTTCATTTTCCATCTTCATTGCCATGAGCTTGATTAATGGCTGTCCCAGCTTGACAGATTCGTTTTCCTTGACTTTGACTTCGTAAACAACGCCAGGAAGAGGGGCTTTTATTTCTGAAGAACTTTCGTCAGAGCTTTTTTTTCTTATCTTTTCAATTGCAGACTGCTCAAGGTCCTTTTTGGTCTCAACTTCGTAAACTTCAGAGCCGTAATGGACTAAAATCTTGCCTTCTTCAGTTTCCTCTACAAAAACCTTGTAATCCTTGCCGTCAACTTTAACAACGAGTTCGTCCATATTATAGAGGGATGTTTGCGTGCTTTTTTGGCATTCGTTTTTCCCGTTTAGAAAGTAGCATTTCAAGGCACTTGATTAATGTGGTCCTTGTTTCTTTTGGCTCAATAATCATGTCAACTTTTCCAAGCTTTGCTGAAACATAAGGGTTAAGATATTTTTCTGAATATTCATCGACAAGCTCTTTTTTTCTCTTGTCTGAATTTTTTTCTGCAAGCTCTTTTCTGTTTACAATGTTGACTGCCTGCTCTGCACCCATCACTGCGATTTCTGCATTTGGCCACGCAATTACTTTATCATAACCCATGTCTTTTGAGACAAGAGCAATGTAAGCTCCGCCGTATGCTTTTCTCATTACAAGCGAAATCTTTGGAACAGTTGCTTCTGAATACGCAAAAAGTATTTTTGCGCCGTGGCGAATTATTCCACTATGCTCTTGATTTGTTCCAGGAAGATATCCAGTAACATCGACAAGATTGATTATTGGCATGTTAAAGCAGTCGCAGAATCTTACAAACCTTGCGATTTTGTCTGATGAGTTTATGTCAAGGCAGCCTGCCAAAACTTTTGGCTGGTTTGCAACAATTCCAACTACATTTCCATTAAGCCTTGCAAAACCAATTACCGCATTTGACGCGTAATTAGGCTGGACTTCGAGTAATGATTTTTTGTCAAAAATTTCTTCTATTGCGTCGATGATGTCATAAGCTTTTTTCTGGTCTTCAGGGACAATTGTTTCAAGCTTTTTTGTTTCCCTAGTTACTGAATCATTTCCCATAAAATAAGGCGGGCTTTCGAGATTATTTTGAGGCAAGTAGGTTAGGAGGGCTTTTATGATGTCGAGGCATTCTTTTTCGTCGTCAGCAGCAAAGTGCGCAACTCCGCTTTTTTCGCAGTGCGCAGTGCTTCCACCAAGCCCTTCAAAATCTATTTCTTCGCCAGTTACGCTTTTTATTACGTCAGGGCCTGTGATGAACATGTAACTCTTCTTTTTTACCATCAGAATGAAATCTGTTAAAGCCGGAGAATAAACTGCAATTCCTGCGCAAGGGCCCATGATTGCTGAAATCTGGGGAATTGTTCCTGAAGATAAAGTGTTTAACTGAAAAATTGCGCCTCCAGCGTCTAGAGCAGAAACTCCTTCCTGAATTCTTGCGCCGCCTGAATCCAAAAGTCCTATAATCGGGCAGCCTGTTTTTAATGCAAGCTCCATGACATGCGCAATTTTCTTGTTGTGCATTTCTCCCATTGAGCCGCCCATAAAAGAGAAATCCTGGGCATAGACATAAACCTGCTTTTTTCCAATCATGCCGTGGCCTGTGATTACCCCGTCGCCTGCCTTCTTTTTGTCTTTTAGGCCTTCGTTATTTAGTTCTGCAAATGCGCCTATTTCAAGAAATGTGTCTTCGTCCAAAAGGTACTTGAGGCGTTCTCTAGCAGTCATCTTATCCTTTTTGTGCTGGACTTCCTGATTAGGCTTGTCGTTAAGAATTTCCTTTCTTTTGTCAATGAATTCCTTAAGTTTGCTCATAACTTAAGATTATGAATAATCGTTTAAAAAACTTTGGATAGGAAATCAAATTGGAAAGTTAGTTAGATATAGAAACGAAAGTTCAACACATACCCTTAGTAAAATTCAATAACTCATAATAATCTGGAGTGTATTGGTAAATTTGAGAACAAGCCCCTCTTAATTCTGTTTCTATGGCAAGAATATCTTCTGAACATTCTTTTGCTCTTTTCAAGCACATTGAATATGCTTTTTTCTTTGTCATTTCCTTACTTTCAATGAATGGGCTAGTTATAACCCATAGAAATACGAATATTAGAATTAAAGTAATTATAAAAACTTTAAAACTAAACTTTTTTGTTTTCAATTTTAATCTTTCTCAATTATCCTATTCATCCTTCTTGTCTAAATCCTCTTCTTCCAGATTCATCAGCTTTTCAAGTTTTATCAGGTGATGCTCTAGAAGCTCTTTTTCAAAGTGGCCTTCAAAGCCGTATTGAAGCGAGATTAATCCCCATTCTGATGAAATCTGCATTATGATGTCAAGAAACCCTTTTGTCGGGTTTTGGTCTTTTCCTTCTTCTTCCTTGTAATAAAACCACGCATCATAGCACCAGTCCCCTAATTTCCTGCTTTTTAGAGTATCATCTATGCAGTCCTTAAGCAGTTTTCTTAAAGTTATTTCGTTGTACATTTTTAATTTGAGTTTTATTGGATTCTAATTGTTTATCTTTAATGAATTTGGCGGTGCGACGGCCAAAACTTCGTTTTGTCCTACTCGCCACCCCGGAGGGGCCGCCCCCCGGCTCGCCGCACGCCGACGCGACTTTATGATTAAAATAACTTGAAGCCTTTGCTTTCTTTTGTGCCGATTATTCCGCCTTCGACAACCTTGAAAAGTATTTCTGTTTCGCCTGCGATGCTTCTGTGCTTTCTTAAGATTATCCTTCTGTTGCCGTTTGGCGTGATTTGAAGCTCTAAAAGGCATTTGCTGCCGTATTTTAAAATATCTCCGCCTACAATGTGGATTTTGTCTTTGTTGTCAAAATCTGCATAGACTTGGTTGGTCATTAATATTGGAATGCTTTGCTTTCTTGCGATTTCAGTCAGCATTGAAATCTGCTTGCTTAGTTCCCTATTTATTTCCTGAATGTTCTCGTCTTTTCCAAGCTGAAGCCTGTAAAGCATTGCAATTGAATCTACTATGATTAAACCGATTTTGTCGTTAACTAATTCCTTTAATTTTTCAAATGATTTTTTTTGCTCTGCAAAGTTTGTCGGCTTTAGAAATACCATATTATCAAGGATTTTCTTAAAGTCAAGGTTTATGTGCGAGCAAATTTGTCTAAGTCTGTCAACTGAGAATCCGCCTTCTGAATCTATATAGATGACTTTTTTGCCTTGTTTTGCAACATTCATTGCGCATAAAATGCATAAGACTGTTTTTCCTGAGCCAGCAGGGCCGTATATTGTAGTTACAATGTCTTTTTCATATCCCCCTTCAAGGACCAAGTCTAGAATCTTGCTTCCTGTGGTGATTTTTTCAACAACTGTGCTTTGTTCTTCCATTTTACATTTTAAGTTCTTTTTAGCTGTATAATTGAGGTGTACATATAATATTTTCTTTATAAATTATTAGTAAAGTTGATTTTTGTTTTTGAGTTCGTGACTAATTAAATCCTAGGAATCTAGGCGCGCCGCATTTGGCGCGCATACATTACCTCACAACCCGTTGCATTTCGGGGGTGGCATATGGGAGTTCTGGAAAAGAATTGATTTGGCTGTAGTTGGCTCTTTTTTGCAAAATAACAGAAACATTTAAATATGTGTAATCACATTAAATCACATAAGGTGAAGAATATGCCAAATTTAACATTATCAATACCGGAAGCATTGCAAGAGAAGATGAGAAAACACTCTGAAATAAGGTGGAGTGAAGTGGTCAGAAAATCAATTTTAGAGAAAATAGATGGCTTGGAAATGCTTGACAAACTTACAAGAAAAAGTAAGCTTACGCAGGCTAATGTTGACGAAATTGCCAGCAAGATAAACAAAGATGCTTTTGCAGAATTAAGTAAAAGATGAAGATTGTACTGGATGTTAATGTTATCTTGTCTGCCTTGATTCGTGATTCTACAACAAGAAAGATAATACTAAATTCTAAGTTTGAGTTTTATTTTCCTGAGACTTCTTTGAATAAAATAAGTAAATATAAAAATTATATCCTGGAAAAATCAGGACTATCAGAGGAAGAATTTGATAAAATCATTGAAATTCTGTTTAATTATATTCGATTAGTGCCTACCGGAGAGATAGAAAAGAATTGGAAAGAAGCAAATAAAATAATGGGACAAATTGACCAAGAAGATGTCGTTTTCATTGCAGCGGCTTTTAGCATAAAAGATTCAATCATTTGGTCTGATGATAGACATTTTGAAAAGCAGGATAAGGTTAAAGTTTTGAAAACTAGTGAGCTTGTTGATTGAAATTTGATTTGTTCTTAAATTATTTAACTCTAAAATACGCTTCGCATACATATAACTGATTCGTTGCATTGCGAAGGTTGCTTCTTGGAATTAATTGAAAGCTAAATTTAATGTCAACTTTCGCCCAAATGCAGGCGAATGTGCGGGTTGGAAGATGTATGTTCGCCGCACTATTGGTGCGGCCTAACTAGGTTTTAGCGTCCATTTAATTTTATTAAAACTAAACTTAAAACTCAAGCTGGTGGCGAGCGAGTAACTATGACGTAAAGGATTTAAAATTAAGCAACTGAAACAAAAATAATCTAGAAATATTAAATTACAAATTTAAAATTCACTTAAACCACTTTTTCGCGCTCTCCCTGCGATGCGGACATCCCGGCCAGCAGCAAGGCCGCCTTTTTCCGGAAAGTAAATCCGAACACAATCGCCCGATATGCTCATTTCTTGTCTCCGCTTTCTTGACTATAGTAGTCCAGCAGATCCACTCATTCCTTGCAAGCGGCGTAAGACCCTCCCATTTTGCAAGCACTCCTTTGCCGGACAGAAGGGCTTTTTTTAAATCCGCTGGCACTTTGTGAACTACTCCATCCGAGATTTGTTTTGGCATGATTAGATTATTTATTTTGAAGTTTATAAAATTATATGTCGGGATTGTTTAAATTTGTTAACTTTAAAATCGGACTTCGTCTTTAGTTAGGCGCGCCCGCATTGGCGCGCAAATTTATTAGAACGTCATTTTATATAAATTATAAACAGCACTGGACATCTCTGGGTAAAAAATTTAAAGAAATTCTAATTCAAAAATAAAAAAACCGCACAATCCGGTAAAGCGAAAGTTGAGACCCTCTTGAACCATAATCCTTTTGGATTATATAAAACTTTTCATGCCGCGGTCGCTCAATCCGGTAGAGCGGGAGGTTGAGACCCTCCTGCTGGAAACAGCATCTGGGTTCAAATCCTTTAAAGGATGAAACTTTTCTGGGTGAAAATCCCAGCCGCGGCGCGTTTTTCTATTTTAAAATTTCCATCAAGAAAAACATTAACCTTCGCTCAAATGCAGGCGAATGTGCGAGATTGATGATGAATGTATGCCGAGCGAAATAGCGAGGCGTAACCATCGTAAGTATTAAATGCATTCTTATTTTACAGTTAACAAAAATGGAAGAAACATTTCTATACAATGCCGGAGGCTTATCTTTACCCTATTTCAACAAACTTATAGAATCTAATGTTTGGAAAGCTTTTGCAATAATTCATGCAGGAATACATCATCAAATGAGAATAATACTTACCTATCATGGTGGTAAAATTAGAAAATCAACAAATGATCATGTAAAGAGATGGAAGTTTATTAACGAAAAGAAGTTTGGAACATGCATAAATGATTTATATATCATTGAGGCAATTAATGAGGGTCTTTGGAGTAGGCTTAAAAGTTTTAATGCAAAGAGGAATAGTGAATTAGGTCATATTAATCTTTATGAAAGAAGAGAAGAACCTAGTAATGAAGAGATTAAAAAACATTGTCTAGAAGGAGTAGAAATAGCAAAACTATTAGATGGTGTAATCAGGAATTGTGTTTTTCAAGATAGCCAATCACAACCTAACACCGAAATCAAGCCCTAATTTTCTAACCAACACCCTTTCCGCAACCTTTATAAATCGACTAACTTTCCTCTACTGACTCAAACTTGAGTAAATCGTATCTAATTAAGTTAAATACGAAGTAAACAAGCCTGAAAAGACTGCTTTTTCAGTACAGTTGAAGACTGTTTTCTATAAAAAGCTGTCAGAAAAAGGCTTATTTCACAAAGACAAGAAAGCGTATAGGCAAATTAGTCTTTGCCATCTACAAAAAATAAAAAGGAAAAAGAATGCCAAGAACAAGATTCCCAAGAGCAGGAAGCATGCAGTTTCATCCTAGGTCACGAGCTAGGTCTACAAATCCAAGAGTCAGAAGCTGGGCGACAGTAAAAGAAGCAAAGGCGCTTGGGTTTGCTGGCTATAAAGTCGGCATGACACACCTGCTGATTAACGACACAAACAAAAATTCCCTTACAAAAGGCAAAGACATTTTCTGTCCGGTGACAGTCGTCGAATGCCCCCCATTAAAAACTTCTTCTATCGTGTTTTACAAAAATGCTGACAAAGGAACTAAAATTGTCGGCGAACTGTTCGCAGATTCTGTTGACAAAGAATTATCGGCAAAAGTTCTTGACCACAAAAAGAAAGGGCAGGAAGTTGCTGACTTTGATTTTATAAGGATTCAATGCTACACACAGCCAAAACTAACAGGAATTGGAAAAAAACAGCCTGACGTTTTTGAAGTTGCTGTAGGCGGAAATAAAGAACAGCAGTTAGCTTATGCAAAGGACAAATTAGGAAAAGAAATCACAATCAATGAAGTATTCAAAGAAGGCCAAATGCTTGATATCCACGCAATCACAAAAGCAAAGGGATTTCAGGGCGCAAGAAAGAAATTCGGAATCAGGCTTAGAAGCCACAAGTCCGAAAAGAGCATCAGAAACCCAGGTTCACTTGGAGCATGGAGAGGACAAGGGCACATGATGTGGAGAATCGCTCACGCAGGCAAGATGGGATACCACTTAAGGACTGAATACAACAAATGGCTTGTAAAGATTGGAAATAAGCCAGATGAAATCAATGTCAAAGGAGGCTATGTTAATTACGGCCTTGTAAAAAATAATTATGTTTTAATCAAGGGCTCATTAACTGGAGTCCAAAAAAGGCTTGTAAGATTTACCGACCCAATAAGGCAGAAAAAAGTGGCATTTGAGCCGCAGATAACTTACACAAGCCTTGAATCAAAGCAGGGAAGATAAGAAAATGAAACTAAAAATTTTCGATTCATCAAACAATAGCATTGGCGAAGTCAGTTTGCCGTCTCAATTTAATGAAGACATAAGGCCTGACATAATTCATCGAGCTGTTCTTGCAATACAAAGCCACAAAAGGCAGCCTTATGGAGCAGCCCCAATGGCAGGAAAAAGATCAAGCGCAAAATTATCAAGAAGGAGAAAGAAATACAGGGGCTCATACGGAATAGGTATTTCAAGGGTTCCAAGAAAGATAATGACAAGAAGAGGAACAAGATTAAACTGGGTTGGAGCATTCATGCCGGGAACTGTTGGCGGAAGACGAGCACACCCTCCAAAGATTGAAAAAATCTGGTACCAGAAAATAAACGACAAGGAAAGGGTAAAGGCAATAAGAAGCGCAATTTCAGCAACTGTATCAAAAGAAACAGTAACTGCACGGGGCCACAACGTGCCAAAAGATTTTCCATTTGCAATAGACAATTCATTTGAAGCATTAAACAAGACAAAAAGCGTTTTTGAAGCGCTTACAAAACTCGGGCTTGAAGAAGAACTGGAAAGGACTTCAGAAAAAAAAATAAGGGCAGGACGAGGAAAGTCAAGAGGAAGAAAATACAAGAAGAAAAAAGGATTATTGATTGTTGTCGCAAACAAGGAAAAGCTTAGCAAAGCTCTTGCAGGAATTCCAGGGCTTGACATTGTAGACGTCAAAAGTCTGAATGTTGAACTGCTTGCTCCAGGAGGAAATCCAGGAAGATTAACTCTTTGGACTAATGACGCAATTGCACTGATGGAAAAAGAAAACCTGTTCAAATAAACTAAACAAAATGGACCCATACAAAATCATAAAGCACCCGCTTTCAACAGAAAAGTCAATCAGGCTGATGGAATCAGAAAACAAATTGATATTTTCTGTAGCCAAGAAATCAACAAAGAAAGAGATAAAGGAAGCAATTGAAGAGATGTTCAAAGTCCAGGTTGCAAGTGTTAACACATATGTAACAGCAGAAGGCGAGAAAAGGGCTTACATTAAATTTTCACCAAAAAACCCTGCAATTGATATTGCAACACACTTGGGATTAATGTAGTGCAATCTTTTTGGGCAAGCCAAAAACATTGATGAAAAATTCAGTTTGCTCCGCAAACTTGGAATTGCTTCGCAATTCAGACAAAAAATAAAACGAAAAAACAACAATGGGAAAGAATCTAATTCAGCAGAAGAGAGGAAAGGGAAGCTCAAGGTATAGGTCACCAGGATTCAAGTTTAAAGGTCCAGCAGCTTTTGCAAGATATGATCATCACAATTCATCAAGCGCAGAGATAGTTGACTTGGTTCACTGCAGCGGCCACAGCGCGCCACTAATGGAGCTAAAATACTCGACAGGCGAAGTTGGGTTACTACAAGCGCCAGAAGGAGTAAAAGTAGGCGACAGAATTGAAATAAATGAGAATGCGGAACTAAAAAGCGGAAACATAATGCCATTAAAAAACATTCCAGAAGGAACTTCAGTTTACAATATAGAATCGAACCCTGGCGACGGCGGCAAGTTTGTAAGGACAAGCGGCGCATTTGCAAGGATAATCACAAAAATGGATGAAGGGATTGTTGTTGAGCTTCCTTCAAGCAAGAGGAGGACATTTTTGCCTGAATGCAGGGCGATAATTGGAATAATTTCAGGCTCTGGACGAACAGAAAAGCCATTACTAAAAGCAGGAACTAACTTTTACAAAAAGACTGCAAAGAACCAGATGTGGCCTAAAGTTTCAGGAACGTCAATGAACGCAGTATCACACCCATTCGGCGGAAGAAGCTCGCACGCTAAAGGAGTCCCAACTCAATCAGCAAGAAACTCGCCACCTGGAAGAAAGGTAGGAAAGATTGCTCCAAAGAGAACAGGACGAAAGAAAAGGTAAACAATAAAACAAAATGGCAAAAAAAGAATTCACATTTCGAGGAAAATCAGTTGAAGAGCTTAAGAAATTGAGCGTAAATGAATTTGCGCAGCTTGCAACAGCAAGAATAAGGAGAAGCCTTAAGCGCGGATTTACAGAGCAGCAGCAGATACTCCTTAAAAAAATCAGGAAGAATGAAAAGAACATCGAAACACACTGCAGGGATATGATAATAATTCCAGAAATGATAGGGATTTCAATCAAAGTTTACCAGGGGAAAGAATGGATTCCAGTAATGATTGAGCCAGATATGATTGGCCACTGCCTTGGAGAATTTTCAATGACAAGAAGGAAAGTTGCACACAGCGCGCCAGGAATCGGAGCGACAAGAAGCAGCGCAAGCCTGTCAGTCAAGTAAGGTAATAAAATGAAAGGTTACACATTCCAGGGATACAAGAAAGAAAACATGGCAAGAGTTCAGGGAACTGCACTGCCAATATCAACTAAGCAAAGCGTTGAGATTTGTAACTTCATCAAAAACAAGAATGTCGCAAAAGCAAAACAATTGCTTCTTGGCGTAATTGACAAGAAAGTTGCAGTGCCTTTCAATAGATACAACTGGGACTTGGGACACAAGACTGGAATTGGCCCGGGAAGATACCCTGAAAAGGCATCAGAGCATTTTATCCAGATGATTGAGTCAGTTGAGGCAAACGCGCAGTTCAAAGGATTGAACACGTCAAACTTGGTAATCGTTCACGCATCCGCACACTTGGCAGGAAAGTCCTGGCATTACGGGCGAAAATCAAGAAGGAAAATGAAAAGAACAAACTTAGAGATTGTCGTTGAAGAAAAAAAAGCTGTTGAAAAAGTAATCAAACCAAAGAAAGAAGTGAAAAATAAATGATTGAAAGAAAATTTGTCGCACAAAAAATAAAGGAATTTCAGATTCAGGAATACATCACAGAGTCGCTTGAGAATGTAGGCCACAGCCACACAAAGATGATTAAGACTCCGCTTGGAGAAAAGATTGTAATTAGCGCTTCACGCCCGGGATTAATTGTCGGACGAAAGGGGCAAAACATCAAGCAATTAACAAAGACACTTAAAAGAAAATTTAATTTAGAAAATCCCCAGATTGAGATAAGCGAAGTTGAAAATCCAAGCCTTGACGCAAAAATAGTCTGCGAAAAGATTGTTGATGCGCTTGAAAGATTCGGCTCAGAAAAATTCAAGTCAATTGGGCACCGTGTAATGACTGATGTGATGAATGCAGGCGCGCTAGGAATTGAAATCGGAATAAGCGGAAAAGTTCCAAGCGCACGGGCAAAATCATGGAGATTTTACACAGGCTACTTGAAAAAATGCGGCGACATCGCGATGAATGGCGTCAGAAAATCAAACGGCCAGGCGCACTTGAAAACAGGAGTTGTTGGCGTAAAGGTCAGCATAATGCCGCCAGACTTGATATTGCCTGACGACATCAGGCTTGTTGATGCTCCGGTTGCAACTGCTGAACAAATTGCAGCAGCAAAAGAAGGAGAGGCAAAATCAGAATCACAGGCTTCAGAAAAAAAGGAAGAAGAGAAAGAAAAAAAGCCTAGAAAGCCAAGGGCAAGGAAGAAAAAAGATGAAAGCAAAGGAACTAAGAGCGATGAGTAAGACTGAGCTCGAAGGCAAGATGCTTGAGCTCAGGAAAGAACTGATGAAAGTCAATTCACAGAGAGCTATAGGCACGCTTCCAAAAAGCCCAGGAAAAGTAAAGGAAATGAAAAGGACAATCGCGCAGATATACACACTAAATCACGAGCATACATTAAAATCATCGGCAGCGAAAGTAAAAGCCGGTGAAAAACAAAAAGGAGGAAGCAAAAAGGCATGAGTGAAGTATGCCCAATGTGCGGCTTGGTAAAAGAGCTTTGCGTCTGCGAGACAATTGCCAAGGAAAGCCAAAAGATTTTGGTTTATACTGAGGCAAAGAAGTTCCGAAAGAACTATACAATTGTCGAAGGCATTGACGGAAAGGAGATTGATTTGAAAGATCTCGCAAAGCGGCTTAAGTCTGAGCTTGCTTGCGGCGGAACCATAAAAAAAGGAAAAATCGAGCTTCAGGGAGAGCATCGAATAAAAGTCAAGAAAATTTTGATTGACTATGGTTTTGCGGCAAACAGTGTTGAGATTAAATAAGCCAAACAAAGCAAATCAAAAGCAGTCCATATAGACCGAAAAATAAATTCCAATAACACAAAATGAAAAAAAACCAATCAAAAAACATCGGAGTCAAGCTTGAAGCTCCAAAAGAAACCTGCACTGACGACAACTGCCCGTTCCACGGCAATCTTTCAGTGAGGGGAAGACAGCTTTCAGGAACAGTAATATCTGCAAAGATGAGAAAGACTGCTGTCATGGAATTTGAAAGGCTTAACTTTGTAAAAAAATACGAGAGATATGAAAAAAGAAGGACGAGATTAAAAGTTCACAATACTGACTGCGTCAATGCAAAAGAAGGCGACAAAGTGCTTGTCATGGAATGCAGGCCGCTTAGCAAGGCAAAGAACTTTGTCATAATCCAAAAGACTGGAACAGAAAGAGGATTCAAAGACAAGATGGCAGCAAGAGAATTATCAAAAGTGCCCGTTAAGAAAGAAGTCAAGGAAGAAAAAAAGGTGGAAGAGTAAATGCAAGCACTAAAATCACACGTGACAAAAGCACTGCCACTGTATGCGCGAGTTGAAACATGCGACAATTCCGGCGCGAAATTAATCAAGATAATCACAGTAATGGGCGCAAAGACTGTAAAAGGAAGAGTTGCTAGCTGCGGAGTTGGCGACTTAATCATGGCAGCAGTAAAAAGAGGAAGGCCTGACATGAGAAAGCAAGTTGTCTTTGCAGTCATTGTAAGGCAGAAAAAAGAATACAGAAGGCATGACGGAACAAGAATCAAATTCGAAGACAACGCAGCAGTTGTGCTAAAAGACGACAAGGGAAACCCAAAAGGCACAATTTTCAAGGGGGCAATTGCAAAAGAGGCGTGCGAGAGATGGCCAGGAATTGCAAAGATTGCGAGTGTAGTTGTTTAAAATTTAAAATCACTGAAAAACTAAAATGAAACAATTTTCATCAGACTGGAAGAGCTCAAAGAAGCCAAAGAAGCAGAGAAAATACAGATTTGAGGCTCCGCTTCACATCAAACAAAAACTTGTTCACGTGCACCTTTCAAAAGACCTGAGGGCAAAGCACAAGATGAGAAGCATCGGAGTAAAAAAAGGCGATGTTGTCAAAATCCAGAGAGGCCAGTACAAGAAAAAGGAAGGCAAAGTTGAAAGAGTTGACTTAAAAGATTCCAAGATTTTTGTTCATGGAGTTGAACTAGCCAAAAGAGACGGCTCAAAGAAGCTTTTGGCAATCGACCCGTCAAACGTTATGATTACTGAATTAAACACTGACGACAAATTAAGACTAAAGACTGAGACAAAAGAATCAAAATCAGACAAGAAGGAGAAGAAATAGAATGGTAAAAAAACACCTTAAAAGGCTTGCAGCGCCAAAGACCTGGCACATTACAAGAAAGACAAATACATATGTGACAAAGCCAAGGCCCGGCCCGCATAAACTTGAAAACTGCATGCCGCTCGGATTGCTGCTTAAAGAAACGCTAAAGCTTGCCAACACCACACGGGAAGTAAAGAAGATGCTTAACACAAACGAAATCAAGATTGACGGAAAAGCAAGAAAAGACCCTAGGTTTGGAGTCGGTATTTTTGATGTAATAGAATTCGTAACAACAAACGACCATTACAAAATCACACTAAACAACAAAGGAAGATTAGAAGTTGTAAAAATAAAACACGATGAAGCGAAGTCAAAGCCTGCAAAGATTGTTGGCAAGACAATGGTAAAAGGAAAGCTTCAACTGAACCTTTACGACGGGAAGAACATTACTGCTGATAAAAGCGACTACAAAGTCGGAGATTCAGTTTTACTAAGCCTGCCTGAGCAGAAAATAATGAAGCACCTGAAGCTTGAAAAGAAAGCGGCAATTTTGCTAACAGGCGGAAAACACATAGGCGAGACCGGACATGTCGAGGACATTAGCGGAACAAAGATTATCTACAAGGATGCAAAAGGCGAAGTTGTCGAGACATCAAAAGAATACGCGTTTGTAATTCATAAATAATTACCAAAGATGATAAAATGGACATGAGACATATTAAAGTTGAAAAGGTAACGTTAAACATTGGCGCAGGTAAAGACCAGACCAGGCTTGAAAAAGCTTTGAATCTTCTTGCGGCAATATCAAATGAAAAGCCTGTAAAGACAATCACAAAGAAAAGAATCCAGGAATGGGGATTAAGGCCAGGCCTCCCAATTGGATGCAAAGTAACTTTGAGAAAGGACAAGGCAATGAAAATTGTTCCTAGGCTTCTTGACGCTATAGAGCACAGGTTAAACAAAAGACAATTTGACAATAATGGAAATCTTGCATTTGGAATAAAGGAATACATCGAAATTGCTGACGCTAAGTATGATCCAAAAATAGGCATCATGGGACTTGAAGTGTGCATAACGCTTGAAAGGCCGGGATTCAGGATAAAGAGAAGGTCAGTAATGGCAAGGCGAGTTCCTCCAAGGCACAGGATATCAAGCGAGGAAGCAATTGATTTCATGACAAAGAATTTCAAGGTTCAGATTGAGGGTGATTAAATGACTTATAGTGACTATCGAAAAGCATTCAAACAATTAAGGGCAAAGCCTGTAATAATGAAGAAATTCATCAAGTTCAATTCGCCAAAGCCAAGAAAGCACGGAGCTGCCACAATAAAATGCAGGAGATGCGGAAGAATCGGCGGACATATTGGAAAATACGACTTAAACCTTTGCAGAAGCTGCTTTAGAGAAGTTGCAATCAGCATCGGATTCAAAAAATACAGTTAAAAATTAAAAAACACAATAAACAATCAAGGTGAAAAAATAAAATGCTCAATGACCCATTAGCAAACGTGATGTCGATGATAATACGTGCTGAGGAAAAAGGAAAATCAGAAATTTTGATTAAGCCAGTTTCAAAAGTAATCAAGGAAGTAATCAAGCTGATGCACGAGCACGGATACGTTGGCAAGTCTGAAGAAGTTATAGACTCAAGGGGCAATTACATCAAGCTAGGATTAAATGGAAGCGTCAACAAGTGCGGCGTTATCAAGCCAAGATACAGTATTAAGAATATTGAATTTGAAAAGTTCGAAAGCAGGTATTTACCAGCAAAAGACTTTGGAATACTTGTGGTTTCAACTCCAAACGGGATAATGACTCACACTGACGCCAAATCAAAAAAGACAGGCGGAAAATTGATAGCTTACTGCTACTAAATCAAACAAAATGACAAAGAAAGAAGTAAAGGTAAAAAAAGTTTCACTTGAAGTCATAGTTCCTGACAATGTAGAATCTACTATAAAAGGAAATGAAGTTTCAATGAAAGGTCCAGAAGGTGAAGTTATCCGAAGCTTTAGATTAAGGGTTTCAACAATGAAGCAGGAAGGGAAAAAAATAATCATCGAATCACAAAAAGACAAGAAAAAGGACAGAAAGGAAGCGGGAGCAATCCAGGCACACCTGAAAAACATGATAAGGGGCAGCCAGGAAGCACATAAGTATGTAATGAAAATCTGTTCAGGCCACTTTCCAATGAACGTGGCAATTGTTGGAACAAAGCTAGTCATCAAGAATTTTTTGGGAGAAAAAGTTCCAAGAACTGTTGAATTAAAAGCTGGAGCAAAAGTAAAAGTTGAAGGCGAGCATATCAATATTTCAAGCGTTAACAAAGAAATTGCAGGGCAAGTTGCTGCTGACATTGAGCAGATAACAAGAAGGCCTAAGTTTGACACAAGAATATTCCAGGACGGAATTTACATAATCCACAAAGATGGGGAAGACCTAAAATGAAACAGGCGCTTGAATTAAGAAACCAAATCAAGGCAAGAAGGCCGGCTTTCATCAGGCAGGACAATCCAAAAAGAATGAAGGTAAACTCAAAATGGAGAAAGCCAAAAGGAGTGCATTCAAAGATAAGGCATCACTTTAAGGGAAGAAGGAAAATGCCTTCGCCGGGATACAGAGTTCCTGCAATAGTCAGGGGACTTCACGCATCTGGCCTAAAACCAATCTTAGTTCATTCAAGTGATGAGCTTTCAAAGATAAACATAAAGACTGAAGGAATCGTAGTTGCAAAGACTACTGGAAACAGAAAAAGGCTTGAAATCTTGAAAAAATCAATTGAACTAAATATCAAAGTACTAAACCTTAATGCGAATGAACACATCAGCAAAATCGAGGATAGATTGAAATCCAAGAAAGAAGAGAAGAGTACAGAGAAAGCAACAAAGGAAGCAAAAGAAAAATCAAAGAAAAAAGAAGAGTCAAAAGGAAAGGAAAAGAGCGACGAGAAGAAAGAAGTTCCCGAAGATAAAGACAAGAAAGAACTTGAAAAAGAAGAAATGGATAAAGTTTTGACACAAAAGGGCTAAAATGTTTGACGTTCAAAGAAGGCTGGCATCACAAGTGATGAAATGTGGAAAGTACAGAGTTAAGTTTGATGAAACCAAGCTTGATGAGATAAAGGAAGCAATTACAAAGCACGACATAAGGGCGCTTGTAAGCCAGGGTGCGATCACAAGAAAAGATGTTCATAATACTTCAAAATTCTGGGCAAGGAAGCATAAAACCCAGAAGACTGCAAGCAAGCAAAAAGGGCAGGGTTCAAGAAAAGGAAAGAAGACCGCAAGGACTCCTGCAAAAAGAAAGTGGATTAACAAAATCAGGCTTCAGAGGTCGTTTATCAAAAATTTAAGGGACCTGAAGACGATTTCAACGACTGACTATCACGAGCTTTATATGAAAAGCAAGGGCGGATTTTTCAGAAGCCTGAGGCACCTTAAATTATATGTTCAGGAAAAAGGTTTGGTTAAAAAATGAAACGGGATAATATTTTCACGGTTCCTTTTAGAAGGAAAAGAGAAGGCAGGACTTATTACAAGCAGCGCCTTAAGATGGTTGTTTCAGAAAGGCCTAGATTTATTGTAAGAAGGTCACTGAATAATTTCCAGGCTGCAATTGCAAGCTATGACCAGAAAGGCGACAAGATTTTATTGACTGTAAACACAAAAGCACTTTCAAAGCTTGGATGGAAAGGAAGCACTTCAAACCTTTCAAGCGCTTATCTTGTTGGACTGCTTGCAGGAAAAAAAGCAATTGAAAAAGGAGTAAAGGAAGCAATACTTGACATAGGATTAATCAAGAACACAAAGAAAGGGAGTATTTATGCGGTCTTGGCTGGAGCAGTTGACGCTGGACTTTCAATTCCATTTGATCCGGAAGTATTGCCAGCAAAAGACAGGATTGAGGGAGCGCACATTGCAAAATACGCACTTGAGCTTAAGAAGGACAAAGACAAGTATCACAGGCAATTTTCAAATTACGTAAAGAAGGGATTAAACCCTGAAGACATTGTAAAGCACTTTAATGAAATAAAAGGTAAAATAAATGGCTAAAAACAAAACCGAAAAAACTGAAGAAGTAAAACCGCAGGAGGCTGCAGTTGTCGAAACAGCTGAAGAAGAAGCAGTAATTGAAAGCCCAAAAGAAGGGCTTGCAACTGAGCTAGGCGAAGTAAAAGAAATAGAACAGGTATTAGTTGAAGAAGTAAAGAAAAAAGGCTCATTTGAAAAAGAATCATGGAAGCCAAAAACTTCCCTAGGAATGAAAGTTAAAAGCGGCGAAGTCACAAGCATTGATTACGCGCTTGATGCAAGAATAAAAATTTTAGAGCCTGAAATTGTGGACATGCTCCTTCCAAACCTTGGAACTGATTTACTGATGGTAGGACAGTCAAAAGGAAAATTTGGCGGCGGACAGAAAAGAGTGTTCAAGCAGACGCAAAAGAAAACTCAGGAAGGAAACAAGCCAAAATTCTCAACATTTGCAGTTGTCGGAAATGAAGACGGATATATTGGAATTGGATACGGCAAATCAAAGGAAACTGTTCCTGCAAGGGAAAAGGCAATCAGGCAGGCAAAGCTTAATGTCATAAAGATAAGAAGAGGATGCGGCGACTGGGGATGCGGATGCGGAACTCCTCACACAGTGCCATTCAAAGTAACAGGCAAAGTAGGCTCAATCAAGATTGTTTTAATTCCTGCGCCGAAAGGAACTGGATTAAAAGTAGAAAAGGAATGCCAGAAAATGCTAAAACTTGCAGGCATCACAGATGTATGGTCAAAATGCGACGGCCAGACAAGAAGCAAATTGAATGTTTTATTTGCGTGCTTTCAGGCACTTGAAAAGTTAATTCAGGTAAAACTAAGCGCAAAAAACCAGCAGGCATTAAAAATAATTGAAGGCTCAAAAGCAGCACAGCAGTCATCATAATAAAATGGAAGAAAAAAAACAGATAACAAAGAAATCAGCAGAAGGAAAAAAGCCAGCCGAAGTAAAGAAGGCTGCTGTGGAAGAAAAGCCAACAGGCGGACAGCTTGCTGCAATAAGGGTAAGAGGAATGATTAGTGTAAGAACTAAAATTTCAGACCCTGTAGAAATGCTGAGGCTTTACAAGAATAATTTTTGCTGTGTTGTTCCGAACACCCCCCTTTATGTGGGAATGCTAAAGCAGACAAAGGACTACATAACCTGGGGAGAAATTGATGACGAAACTTTCAAGCTTTTGGTTGAGAAAAGAGGAGAAGAATTCAAGGGAAGAGAGACAGACTCAAAGAAACTAATCGAATACAAGACTTTTATTGTAATTAACGGCAAGAAAATAAAGCCATACTTTAGATTAAATGCGCCAAGAAAAGGCTACGGAAGAAAAGGCGTAAAGACTCCATTCACAACTGGCGGCGCACTTGGGTATCGAGGAGCTGCAATCAATGAATTGATTAAGAGGATGTTATAAAATGACAGTCAACAAAAGAAAGAAATCTACAAGGCACAGGGGGCACAAGACCCACGGATGGGGAGCTAAGAAAAAGCACAGGGGGAAGGGACATCAGGGAGGAGCCGGAAATGCAGGTTCAGGAAAAAGAGCAGATTCAAAAAAGCCAAGCTATTGGAGTGACCCGCTTTACTTTGGAAAGCACGGGTTTATCTCAAAGAGCCGAGCAGTCAAAGTCAATGCAGTAAATGTAGGATTTTTGGAGCAGCACATTCACAATTATGTTAATGAAAAGCTTGTTTCAAAAGAAAAAGACCATTATGTTGTAGACTTGGAAAAGCTTGGATATAACAAATTACTAGGCGACGGAAAAGTAACTGCAAAGTTTAAGATTACAACTCCATTTGCATCAGCTTCTGCTGTTGAAAAGATAAAAGAAGCTGGCGGGGAAGTAAGCGGCTTGACTGAAGTTAAGAAGAGTGAATAGATTTTTAGTTCTTTAATAATTTTTTAGATGGATAGTATTTCGATTGCATATTGGAAGGCTGTCATCAACTTTGCGAGCACCTTCTTATAATTGGTTTATGGAAAAAGGAAATTGCCGTGACCTGTGAGCGAGTTCGCTAACGAGCTCACTCGCAAGTCCCCGAATTTTTCCCTTAGAGGAATAATAGAAAAGTGCGAGCCGATGGCAGCCTGAAAAATTATTTTTGTATTGGAATTTTAAAATCCTACGTTAGGGTTACGCCTCGCCATTTGCTCGGCATGTATGGATTCTCCAACCCGCACAACTCGCCGCATTTGGGCGAGGATTATTTATTAAGTGAATGGACTATTCTTTGGCAATGTTTTTATATCTGAAAATGTGCCAAGTCTTATGAGAGAAGAAATACTGATTCAGACATCAAAAAGCCAGGAACAGATTGATATAACTTCAAAAATCAACAGTTTCGTTAAAAAGTCAAAATTTGAGAACGGGCTTTGCAATGTGTTTGTTATGCACTCTTCAGCCGCAATTATTATAAATGAGAATTACGACCAGAGCATTTGCCTTGATTTAATCGACGCTTTGGACAAGATTATTCCAAAAGGAGGCTTTCGCCATGATAAAATTGACGGAAATGCGGATGCGCATATAAAATCGTCAATCCTTGGCGCAGACAAGACAATACCCTTTGAAAATGGCAGATTAAAGCTTGGACAGTGGCAGAGCGTGATGCTTTTTGAGCTTGACGGGCCTAGGGAAAGAAAGATAGCGATAACAATTATTGGTGACTGAAAATTAACTGTGACATGTGCGGGAGAGTTGAAGAGGGATTGGTGAGGGCAATTGTCGAAGGAGTTGAGCTTTCAATATGCTCCAAATGCTCAAAATACGGCAAAGTGCTTGGGCCCGTGAGGACTGCTGTCAAAAAAGAAGTTGTTAAGAGATATGCACCTGCTCCTGTTCAGGAAAAGATGGACCTTATTGTTGAAAATTATGCTGACCTTATCAGAAAAAAAAGGGAATCAACTGGAATGTCCCAAAGAGATTTTGCAATTAAGCTTAATGAAAAAGAGTCTGTTTTACACCATATTGAAACAGGAAAATTCGAGCCGCCACTTGAAATGGCAAGAAAGCTTGAGAAGATGCTTTCAATAAAATTGATTGAAGAGCACGAAGAAAAACACGAGATTTCAAAATCAAAGAAAACGGACGAGAGTTTTACTTTAGGGGATTTTATTAAAGTGAGGAAATGAGTAATTTAAAACTATTTTTATAGTATAAACTAATATCAGCTTAAATGTTTAATTTAAAAACATATTCAATAAAAAATCGTCTGGCACTATTAGACTGGAATAATATAGTGGGTAGGTTAAAACTACTGCAGGATTTTCTAAAAGGAAAACTAGAAGAAGCTACATTAACAGAAGACTTAAACGTATTCTTAAAAAACAAGGATAAATTTTTTTGTAAGTTATTTGAATTTGATAATGATTTAAATGATCAAGAAATTAAAGAAGTAACTAATTTTATAGTAAAGTGTGTTAAAAAATTTGGAAGAGGAGAAAAAATCAGCAGGTTTATTCCGAATGAAATTTATATTAATGCTATCGAAGCTGATGATGGCCTGAAATTTGAGAACGTAGATTATGTAGACCTCACAAAAATTGATGATAAGACAATTGTGCATTTACGCGGCACCCATCCTAGCTCAAGATACAGGTTAAAAGTGGAAGACATCAAGGAAGGTAGAAAAGTGAGTGTATGGGGCATTAATAATAGAAATGCTAATGGATTGATTGGAGATGTATTGAGTATTTTTTCAATTGAATATGGCCTGGATGAAATGGGGCCGCAAAGAATCCATAAGGGTTTAATCAAGAAAAATATGCATTATCAATTTCCTTATTTTAGTTATGAATCGGCAGATGGAATGCTGCATGTGATTATTCCTGATGACGCTTCTAGAGATGTAGCAACTTCAATAGAAATTTATATTAAAAAGGGCAAATTATCAGAATTTTTTGGAAGATTTTTTGGCAATCTTTAAATACTAATTATCCAAAATAATGTTTTGAGGGGTTAAAATAGTGTTTTCAAGGAACAAGAAAATAATTTTCAGTTTTATTCTAATCTTAGTTATTCTTATTTCCGCATGTAAACAATCACAAGAGCAAAATAACGAGGCAACTTTTTCATCTCCTGACGGAAAATTGAAAATCAATTTTGGAGATTCTGGGATTCCGGAAGGAGTTTCTGCAAAAGATGTTTCTGCTGCTGACATTTCAAGTGACGTTGCAGCAAGCACTCCAGAAGAATTAAAAAATCTTGTAAAAGGCGCTTACCGGCTTGAGCCAGAAGGGGCAAAATTCAAGGAGCCTGTTGAAGTTGTTATTGAATACAAAATGGAGCAAGAAGATTCGCTTCCGTTAATTTACCATTTGTCCGATGGTTCGTTCGAGATTGTTGATTACGAAACAAGCGAAATCAAGGATGGCAATGTAGAAATAAAAGCGCATGTAACTCATTTCAGCGAGTTGATTCTTGTAAGCCCGCCTTTCATTTTAAGCTTTGATGGATTAGGAATATACGCAATCGGCGAGAGCTTTCCTTTTTCCGTAAATATCAGGAAAGGAGACGGAGACAAATACGAAAGAATAGGCTCAACGATAGGAATTAGAAATAAAGAGGAGCATCCCTGGATTTATATTTACGGCTTTCTCGCAAATTCCAAATGGGAGGTCAAGGACATCAATTTAAAGACAACTGATTCTATATCTCCCCAGTCCGCAACAATAAAAGGCGCGTCTGTGAAGAATTGGTTTTTTGAAGGCAAGACCACCTACAGATGCGAAAGTGAGTTCGGCTCTTTTGTCAAGATTCCGGACGGCATCACAGTCTCATTTGTTTTGGACAGAAGCTTCGTTGAGGAAGAAGAGCCGATGCTTGCTGCATACAAAACAGACGAGCCGAAAAAATACAGGATTACAGCCAAGCTTCCATTTAATCTTTACAGCTTAAGAATCAATTGCAAACTGCCTGAAGGCAAATTCGAGAAAGTTGATGCTCCTGTTTTGTGTGATCCAACTAGAACGAACAGATTGTTGGAGAAGTGTGTTTAATGGATTATTCTTCATAAAAGATTGAATTTATTTATCTTATTTAAATTTTGTGCAAAATGTTTCTTTCCATTTCCTTCTCATCAATACGTCCAAAAATCCCACTCAAATTTACTACTATTAATAATTTAGATTCTATGATTCATAGACCTAACCCATAGTTCAGGCACTAGTTCGCGCTCAAAACTGTCTATCACTTCTACACTTCGATGGAACTGAAACGGCAATGAATTGTATTCTTTAGCTAGTGTTTCCAAATCAAAAGATAAAGCATCTGTTTCCGATGAAAACTTTGAGTGAAATTTTCCATTCATGAAAATAACAGAATAAATTTCCGGATTATGGTCAAAAAATCCCCCCCTACCATAAAGATAATCAGATAATGTTCCGTTGCCAGTGATTCTGGAAGAGCTAACTTCACTACGAAGCCCAATTAAAATTGAATCAGCTGCACGTTCATTTATCGATTGAGCAGCTTTATAAACAGCCATAAAAGTGGTATAATTTAAACCATTTGTTTTAGGATCATAAAGTCCTCCAATTTTTTCTATTTCTATCATTCTGGATATAGAAAATTTTGATATTATATAAACATTTTGAATTTATTTACATCAAATTTTTCCAAAATCTTTATATATTAATTCCAAATCATGTCCAAATAAGGGGTTCAGAATAGCACTTTCAAAAAACAAAATATTCATTGTTTCTATTTTAGTTTTATTTATTTTAATCGCTGCCTGCACTCCAAAAGCGCAGCCGCAAAACAACAATCAAAATCAGCAGACTGAACTGGAATCATCTGACTTGAATGTTGACTGCCCCGATATAGAGGAAGCAAGGCAGCAGGCTTATGCAGAGTATGATGCCAATCTAAGAAAAATTGCAGATGTATATCTTGAGGCAAGAAGGGCGTTTGAAGCAGAATTGAATGAGTGCGTGAAAGGATTATGGCAGGGCCATCCTTGCGACGAAGAATGGAATAATGTGCAACAGGCATATGAGCAAGCTTCTGCAGAAATTTCAAATGACGAGTTCTACAATAATTATAAGCAGGCATCTCAAAAGTGGAAAGACTGTCATGCGCAGTTTGACAACCATCTTGAAGACTGGATGGAACAAAACAGAAAGAAGGAAGAGGCATGCCAACAGCAATTCAAGGCAAAAGTTGATGCTGCCCAGGATGCTTATTACAAAGCACAAGGCGATGCAAAGGCAATAAGGGATGCAAAGCTAAATGCCTTGGCAGAGCTTGAAAGAAAATGCAGGGAAGATGCAGAGAAGAAGAAAAAAGAGATAAAAACCGGAGGCGGTGGAACTGAAACAACAGACGGCCAAACTGATGGTACAGATACTACTGATGATGAAGATGATGAAACAGAAGAAGAAGTTCCTGTCGAGCCCAAGCCAAACAGCGCAGCATGTGCAAGGCCAGTAACTCAGGAAAGGACAAAAAAAGCCCCTGATTTAGGACCAAAAGATGTTTTGACAAATGTAATGGTCCAGGCAGCTGAAGAAGTGACCGGAACTGTGATTCCTACCAGCGCAATCAACGAGAAAATCTTCGCGGTATTTGTTGTCGCCAGGCTGCAGTCAAGAATTGCCGAGCTTGAAATAGAAGAATCTGACGCGCAGTTATCCGGGCAAAGATCAAAGGAAATAAGGATAAGAAGGCAGCTCGCAAGGTACAGGCAAGCCATTCAATTGTGGGGCAAGATTGCTGAAGGAAGGCCGCCAGCTGACATAGGACAGCAGGCGCAGCAGTTAGATGACTTGCCTCCAGGAACATGCCAAAGCGATGCTGAATGCGGCGAACCAGTTTGCTGCTCAAAAACAAGCGTTGGAAACTGGCATTGTGACACTGCAAAAGGAACCTGCTATAACAGCGTTGACAACTGCGCTCAAAATGAATTCTGCGGTGGAAGTCCTGTAAGGTGCATAAAGTATGAAGTTCCAAAAAAGCCGGCAGTAAAAGTCGGCAATGATGCTGTCCCTACAATGTCTGCGATAAGATACGGAAGCGATGATTTTATTTTGATATCAGAACTACACAAGTTCAAAGGAGATGATAAAGAAGAGTGCGATGCGGAAGAACACTGGCACGGAAACATTCCTGCAGTAAAAACTGTTTACAATAAAGTAGCATATGACCCGGGAGGATGCGGGTTTGGAAAGACAAGAGATGTCAGGGTTATGCAGATTAAGAAAGTCGGCGACAAGTATGAAGTAGCCTGATTTTTTGATTAGTATTAATTTCTAAACACAAACTGCTCACATTCATTGAATTTGCCGTAATAATTCGGTTCCATTTTTTCTTTGAAGAATTCAATCAGTTCTTTTTTGTCATTATCGCATTTTGAATCTTTTGGCTTGCAGGCTAAATCACAGGAATCCAGAATTATGTAGTCTGCATCTTTGTATTTAGATATTAATTCAGTCTTTTTCTGCTCGTCAAATACTGGATAATAAATAGGAGTTACTTTTGATTCCGTGTTTAATGCAATGATTGGATTTGAAACCCATATATCTCCCCCATTCATGTTTTTGATTTCAGATTCCAGCTTTTCGTATTGGTTTTGTTTTTTTAATTCGTTTTTGTAGCTCTCGACAATGTTAAGGGAGCTAATAAACAATGATAAAATTATCAGTGTGTACAATAAATTCTTAAAAAATTTGTTTTTTGATTTTTCCGATAGATGAAAGATTGTGTGGGAAATTAAGATATACATAAAAGGAAGCAGCATTATAAGAAAACGCATTTCCTTTTGGTTCAATAAACTGAAGAAAACAAATGGGATTAAAAATGCAAAAGGAATTAATTTATTGTTTTTTTGTTCACTTCTAAAAATCAGGATTATTCCTGCAATGACGAGGAAAAACATTGCATTTTCTTGAATTAATCCAAAAAAATAAAATGAATAGGGCTGAAAGTTATGCCAACCGCTGTTCCCGCTTAAGAAAAACTGAAGTGTGAAAGGTAAAAATGGGTTTTTGTATAGGATAAAATTTATCAACAAGAATAAAACCGCAGGAACAGAAAATCCAAAAGCTATTTTTTTAATGTGCTTAAGATCAAAATTTTTCTTGTTGTAAACCATAAAAATTCCAATTGAAATTAAGATTAATGCCTGAAGGTATCTCGTCATAAGTGCAATACCAAAAAACAGTCCTGACAGAAAATTTCTTTTAGTGAGGAATAAGTAAATTGCCAATAATGAAAAGAAAGTTGAAACTATTTCCGAGAGCATTATCCCGTTAAAGAAAAAGAAAATTGGAGACAGTGAAAGGAATAATGATGACAATAAAGCTGTTTTTTCATTGAACAGTTTTTTTGCAATGAGGTAAGTCAATAATATGCAGCCAGTTCCAAACATTATTTCTATAATTCTTCCAAAAAAAAGGATGTTTAACCCAATCTTCCAGAAAAAGCCCAGAATTGCAGGCCAGACTAGTGGGCGTGATGCTTCCCAAAGGCCGGAATTCCCACTTGAATAAATGTATTTTCCCATTCCGATGTATGCTGCCGAATCCCACCAGACTTGGTTGTAGAACTTCAATGAGAAGATTTTTAGGATTAGGAAAATCAGGAGAATTAAAAGTATCTTGTAATGTTTTTTGATGATTTTAACATGCATATAGCAAGTTTGGAATTTATGTATATAAACTTTGATGAATTTTAATGGACGATTCTTGACCTTACTGGGAAAAAATGGTACGAAGAAATCTAGGCCTCGCCATTAGTTCTTTTTACAGATATATTCTTGGACTAATTAAAAAAGACGCTGCATAATATTTAGGCCGCACCAATAGTGCGGCGAACATTCATCTTCAAACACGCACAACTCGCCCCAGTAGGGCGAAAGTTGATAGTTAAATCCATGAAGTCACTTTCGCAATGCAACGAATCAACCGTATTATGTATGCGGCCCTAATGCGGGCCGCCTATCTGGTGCGGAGAGGATTTTAGTAAATGTTAAGCCAAAAATAAAATCAAAGAACTAAATTCAAGAATTCTGAACCAGCTTATTGCCCTGCTTGTTGAGCATGTACCATTCCATTGGTATCTTGGTTATTGCCTTGAAAATGCCTATATTGACATAATAAGTCACTACAAGGCCAAAGCTGAAGGATGATGCTACCATCTTCAAAGTAAGACTTGTCTTTCTTGATTTGATGAGTGCAAGGATGCTTGTGACTATAAGTCCGCTTGTCAGGATTATGTTTCTTGCCATTTCATAAAAGAATCTTCCCCATTCTACCGGCGCAGGCGGGTGAGTTATAAGGCTTAAAGTGCCTGTCAGGAATAGTCCTCCAAGCAATACTGAAATCAGATAGCCGCTGCAGAATATTATGAGCATGTAAAACTTGTCAACAAAATTAAGATGGCTGCTCTTCATTACTTTTCCAAAGTGCTTTTTCCAGGAATAAATAACTCCATAAGCCCAGCGCATCTGCTGCCTGTATAAATCCTTTAGAGTGTATGGGACTTCACAGCCGCATTCCAAATCTTCAAGATATTCAATTTTGTGGCCGTCTGCATAAATCCTAAGTGAGTATTCAATGTCTTCAGTAAGGTTTCCCGATTCCCAGCCGCCGTATTTTATCAAAAGGTCCTTTCTTACAGCTTCAGCGGAACCGCAAAGGAAAGTAATCTTTCTTCTTTTCATGAAAGGCATGTTAATGTAATGATAAGTGAGTATGATTGTAGCTCCAAGGGCTGAAATGAAGTTCTGGCCATAGTTTATCAGCTTCCACCTTGCCTGGACTCCAGCAATCTTCTTGTCAGTTACAAAAGGCTGGACTATCCTTCTCAAAAAGTCAGGCTCAGGAATAAAGTCTGAGTCAAATATTACCAAAACTTCGCCTTTTGAATGTTTTAGAAGATTGTTTAGGTTTGCAGGCTTGTACCCTACGTTTGTTTCTCTTTTGAATACCTTGATGTGCCTGCTTGTTTTTGCAAAATCGCTTATCTGCCTTGAGACTTCAGGCTTGTTGCTGTCATCCCCTATCAGAATCTCGTATTTTTCCTTTGGATAGTCAAATTCAAGGCATCTTTGGGCGCACCTTATTGCGACAAGCTCATTATATGTCGGAATCTGGATTGTGACAAACGGAAGCTCCGAATCCTTTGCAGTTTCTTTTGCTGATTTTTTTGGCTTGTAGAAAAGCGAGTAAAAAGCCATGACAAAGTAGATTAATGAAACAGCGACTGCTATGTAAAGCATCACATAAAAAGCATTGTCAAAAAGTGTGTGAAGGGAGTCAAGAACCTTCCTTCCGGTTATGTTATACCAGGCAAAAAAGCTGCTTGAATGCTCCAGTAATTTCTGGTTGTACTCGGCTAATATTTCTGTTATTCCCATATGTCACGCAAGTGTAATTTACCTACTTTATATAGTAGCTCTTGGACCAAAATCGGTTCTTTAAGAGGCTGACTAAGATTATTATATTTAAAACTATGGTATACGGAAAGTAAAAGAATATTGCCAAAAGGCTCCTGATATTTACCTTGTCTTTGAAGGATTTTATGGCCCAAATGCTGATTATTGTGGTGATTACTCCGGCAAGCACCCCAAAAATGCTGTATAGCGAGATTCCGTATTCAGGAATCTTGTAAAGCACATATGCAGGGCCGAGTAATGTGAACCACCTGAAAAGATAAGTGAAAGTCTGCCCAGATGTCTCGATGTTGTAAGGGAGCCAGTAATTGACCTGGTAGATGATTAAGGGCAGGGATAGTAATGCGTAAAAGGACCACCAAAACTGGTTGATGTAGAGGAATTTTATTGACGTTGATGATTTTCTGGAAAACAATGACTTGTTTTTGACTATTGACTGTAATGTTCCAATCCACCATCTTGAGCGCTGTCTGTATAAGTCTTTCAGCTTTTCAGGAACTACTGTGTATCCCAGGGCATTTGTAGGGTTTATGGTCTTGTATCCAGAATGCCTTAATTCAAGCGCAACATCCTGGTCTTCTGCCAGAGTGTCTTTCTTGAAATAGTTGATTTTTTCTAGCGCTTCTTTTCTGTAGCAGGCTAATGAGCCTGAAAACCAGATTCCGTTATTGAAAAGATTTGAAAAGCTGTTTCTTATGAGGTTTGAGTGCTGGTATTCAATATTCTGGAAAACTGACAGGAAGCTTTTTTTATTTTTTACGTTGTTGTTGCCGGTAGTCGCCCCGACTTTTTTGTCCAGAAAGGGCTTGAGCAATTCTTTTATGCAGTCTTTTTCCAAAGTTGTGTCTGCATCAAGCGAAACAATGAATTCGTGCCTTGATTTTTTTGCGCCAAGGTTCATTGCCTCGACTTTTCCAAGATGGTTTTGGTTTAACAGCTCGACATTTTTGTATTTTTTGACAATATCTCTTGTCCTGTCTGTCGAGCCGTCATCAACAACAATTATTTCAAGCTTTTTTATGTCATAGTTTGAGGCAAATACTGAGTCAAGGCATTCCTTTATGTTTTTTTCCTCATTGTATGCTGGGATTATGACGCTTGCTTTTGGCTCAAATTTTTTGAAGTTCTGTTTTTTTAATTTTGAGAAAATTATGACTGAAAACACGAAAATGAGGAATGCAAATAGGACTGCAAAAAGCACGCTTGCCACTGTCATTATTATATCCAGCATTTAGTATAAAAAGGGCTGGCCGCTTTTAAAGATATCTATCAATAACGAGAAAGAAAAATGTTTGTGATTTTTTGTTTATGTTCAAACTATACTTAAATCCGCTCCGCACTAGATAGGCGCGCCGCATTAGGCGCGCATACATAATCCTTTGATTCGTTGCATTGCGAAGGTTGCTTCTGTGATTTGAATCCTACCATCTAAATATTTAATCTCGCCCAAATGGGGCGAGTTGTGCGGGTTTGATAATCCATACGTTCAGACACACTATTTGTTTTATTATGCATTATGTGTCTGAACGTCAGGACGAACCAAACAAATTCAATGTAATTTTGGTTTGTCCGTATATGCCGAGCAATTGGCGAGGCCTAAAATTATGCAGCGTCTTTTTAAATTTTACAAAATAGAAAAAACAAACTTTACCTAGTCCTTATCTCAATAATATCCTTGTCTTCAATCACGTGGCCTAATTTTCTGATTGTCATTCCGGGAAACCTTGCAGACTTTCCCCAAATTCTTGCAAACTTGAATTTAGCAACAAAATCCTTGTGAAGCTTTGTGCAGACATCTTCAAGTGTATTTCCTCTCCTCATAATCAACGGCACTCCCAGGTCTGCTTTCTTTCCGTATTCCTTGCAGTAAATTCTTATGAACTCAAGCTTTTCAAATATCAGGTCCTTTAATTCCTCAATGTTGATTTTTTTCTGCGCAGAAATGCAGATGTCGGGATTCACAATTTCCTTCACTCTTTCAAGCTCTTCTTTTGAAACCATATCTATTTTGTTTAGCATAATGATTGCAGGAACATATTTCTTGCTCCCCTCAATTGCGTCAATCAACTGGTCATCAGTCACGTCATCTCGAAATACTACACTTGAGTTCTGAAGCCTAAACTCTCCAAGGATTGCCCTTATTGATTCTTCTGTAATTTTTGTAAGCGGAACTGTTGAGCCTATGTCAATGCCCCCTCTCATTTTCCTGCTTATCTTAATATCCGGCTTTTTCTGGTTAATCCTTAGGCCGGTGTCGTAGACTTCCCGAAGTATCACATCAAGATGCTCAGGCTGGAAAATATCAACTAAAATCATGACCAAATCAGCTCCCTGCGCACAAGCCAATACTTCTTTTCCTCTTCCTCGTCCTGTAGCAGCGCCTTCAACAATTCCGGGAACATCCAAAACCTGTATCTTGGCGTCATTAAACTCAAGCAGGCCCGGAATACATGTCAATGTCGTGAACGCATAAGCAGCAACTACTGAATTTGCATTTGTGAGTGAATTAAGGAGTGTTGACTTTCCAACTGACGGAAACCCTACCATTATTGCTGTAGCGTCTCCAGTCCTTCTTACTGAAAATCCACTTCCTCCGCCTTTTGCAGATTCTTTTCTCTGGTGCTCTTCCTTTATCCTCGCAAGCTTTGCCTTGACCAGGCCGATATGCCCCTGCGTTTTTTTATTGTATTTTGTCTTGGAAATCTCTTCCTCGAGCTCTTTTACCCTCTTGGAAAATCCTGATTCCCTTGATTTTGTGTCTTTTATGTTAAATTCAACCATTTGATTGAAGAGATTAAGACTGTATAAAAAGGTTTAGAATAAAAGTATTAAATAAAACATAGGGTTAGTAGTATAAGGTTAAAGTTTCAAATATCTAAAACATCAGAGCTGACAAGGGGGATGTCCATTACGAATCATTTTTTCAAGATCTAAATAGAAATAAATAAATAGTGGAGTGAGAATCTATAATCGGTGATTTTATGGGATGGAACAATATCAAAGCAAAGCGAATAGAAATTTATGAATTAATAGCAAAACTATTAGAAGAAGATGCAAAAAAATATGGTACTGGCAACTCACATGAAATAATAGAATCAAGGGTATTTGAAGGGCAATTAAAACTAGCTGCTACTTCAATGAAAAAAGCAACTGACGCTTTTAAAGTAATGTTAACAGAAACAGGAAGCGGTTTTGCAGAAGAAAAAATCAAATTAGGTTAGAATTTATTTTTATATTTCTTAGTGGTTTATAAATATTAAACTTTGAAGCCGCTAATCAGAAACAAATTTTCCTAATTTAAAAAATGTAATATTTAAATTATGTCTAGGCCTCGCCATTTGCTCGGCATATACGGACAAACCAAAATTACATTGAATTTGTTTGGTTCGTCCTGACGTTCAGACACATAATGCATAATAAAACAAATAGTGTGTCTGAACG
>DATDOM010000048.1:0-3226 GCA_035293285.1 Candidatus Nanoarchaeia archaeon
TTGTTGGGCGCAATCTCGTTGAACTGCTGCGCCTGCTTCATTATGTACCACTCGACAAGCTGGGAAAATCCCATCCTGTTGACATCATAAATGGGAATTCCCACTATCTTCACAATCTCTGTGATTGTCGGCAGCATTTTCACGGCAAGGTTGTAAGTCAAAACCGAGTCGTTGAGGTTGTATTCACAGAATTTCTCAAGGTTGTCGTGGCTGCTGTCCCATATGTTCGGCAAATCCGCCAATGATACGTCGTGCTTCTTCTCCTCGAGAAGCTCAAATGCCACTGCATTCAGGTCGTATGATGTTGTTTCAAGCGAATTTCCCATAACCTTTTTGATGAACTTGAAGATGTCAAGATGAGTTATTCCTGTTACTGCAACCGTAGTCTCCCTTGCCGACTTGACCCTCAATTCGGAAAAGTCCAAGCCTATGTCAAGCTTTATCTTGTACTTGTCCGCCCTTGTCTTTATGTACGGCAGGTCAAACCCGTCGGAAAAGTAGCCTGTCAATATGTCCGGCTTGTAGGTGTCGATTGTCTCCCTGAACTTCCCGATAAGCTCTGCCTCGCTGTTGACAAACTCTATATAATCAAGGCTTGTCCTGAATTTTTTCCAGACAAAAACCTTCCTGAAATTCTCGCCGTAGAATGAAAGCATTATGATGGGATTTTTCTCGGCGTCTATCGCCATGTCAAACGGGCTGTAGGTTTCAATGTCAAATGCAAGAACTCTCGGATTGTGCAGGGTGTCTGTGCCTGCCTGCCCTATGCTGTCGGCCCTGAAAACCTGCACTCTTGACTTCTGGCTGATGAATTCGCCAACTGCCTGGTGCAAAGTCAGAGGGATTATGTTCTTGTCTATGAGGTATCTTCTGGCAAAAGGTATGTCAAACTCGTGCGTGGAGCTTACAGAATCCCAGTCTTTTATCACGCCCCTTACTATTGGAACGCCTGCAGGCAGGTTTACATAAACCCTTAAGGCAAATATTTCCTTCCCGAGGAACTTTTTCAGGACAGCCTCTGCCCGTGTTACAAAGTAAGCGTCATTGTCCTGCTCAACCCTTATTTTTTCCAGCTTTTCGCCTATGTTTATGCCGTCCTTCGGGATTGCGTAAAAATAAGGCTCGAAGCTGCCGTCAAGCACGCAAACCTGCCTTCCGTCGCCTGCCCTGCCGTACATGCTTATGACTGCTTTTCCGTCCTGCACCCTATAGGTTGCGTCCAATGGGAAAAACTCCATTCTGTCAGCCATAGCAGTCGAGAAAGGTTTTTTATATATAAAAGTGTTGGTGCAAAATAAAGAAAACTTTTTATAAGCCCATTTTAATCAAACTAAAAATGAAAGGGGTGGTAGTTTTAGTTCTGTTACTCATAATCCCATTAGCCTATTCCATCTCAATGAGGGAGCTTCTGTCAAGGTACAGCTTTTCAACCACCACAAGCCAGATGAACGTGACAAATCACACAGATTTCATGATTGACAAAAACAATAATGGCATTAACGACGCTTTGGTTTTTGAGCTTGCTACAAACAACACACCTGGAAATTTTATTTTTGCCATTAACATATTTGATAAAAACGGGATTTTAACAAACGAGACAAACAAGACATTAAGTGCCGGGGCAAACAAATTAAACATAACATTTGACTCGATTTTTTTAACCCAAAGCCAGTTCAACTACTCAATCAAAGTCTATAATTCAACTTACAGCCTTAAGTACAGGAAAGATAATATCCCGACACAAAATTATTTTAATTATGAAGAAGGGTTAAAGATATCAGGCATAAAAGATGCAAAAGCCGGCAAAAATTTAAGAATAAATGTGACGCTGAATTCAACTATCAACGGAACCTTTGAAGCAATAGCATTTCTAAGCTATAACCGCTCAATAATAGCTTCTAAGAAAAACGTATCCATAATAAACTCAATGAATGACTTAGTCTTTGAATTTGAAAATGAAACAATAAAACTGACCCATTACACAGGAAAGTTCAGCACCTCTTCAATAAAAATCGGCAGAAAAACAATCAAAACAAATTTTACAACCGGATTTTACGACTTCAGGGATTTTGCCGCTAAATCCTACATTTTCAATTTTACTGACGATGGAAGCGACGCAGACAATAATGGGAAATTTGATGTTCTGCAGGTTAATGCAAGCCTGCAAATTATCGATGACAATACATATACAATTGCCTTAGCTTTATACGATTTGTTTGGCCATATTCTAGAAATAAAAAATTTGTCATCATTCCTAAGCACAGGGCGCAGCAAATTATCGTTCAATTTCAACGGCTCGAAAATACATGACAAAAAGCTTAACGGCCCTTTTAACGTAAAATACATCGAGCTTTACGAGGACGGCGCTTTGATAGACAAAATAAATGATGCTTACACAACTGAAAACTACAACTTTAACGACTTTGACAGCCCAAATTTGCCGGATTTAAAAGCCAATATATCTGTTTCCGGAGAATATCATTATGGAATAAACAACATAACAGTAAACTTTACATTCAAAAATATCGGCAGGGATTATGCATTCAATGTTTTTACAGAGGTTTTTGACAATAAAACATTTTCAAGAGCCAACAAGTCCAATATCTTAAATGCAAATTCCGAGGTTAAACACCAGATTAATTTTTCCAACATATCGGATTTTGAAATAACAGCGATTGCTGATTTGCAGGATTTTGTCGAGGAGCTAAACGAGAGCAACAATGCTGAAAGGATTGTGGTAAAGCTCAACAAGCAACCGGTCTTGGCTCTTGTCAGTAATATGACTATTAATGAGACTGATAAAATTGTAATCAACCTTTCCGCATCTGACCCCAATAACGACGACTTATTTTTTTCAATCAACCTGTCCAGATTCTCAAACAAGTCCAATATTTTTGAGTGGAGCACATCAACTATCGACAGCGGCAATTACACTTTAATTGCAGCCGCTTCTGACGGATTTCTTAATCATTCAAGAATATTCAAAATCATTGTTGCTGATGCGCCCGAAAAAGACGCTGATAATGACGGAGTGAATGACAGCGAGGACAGGCTTTTAGGGGACGAAAAGTCAGTCAAAACCTCAACTATAAACCTCTCGTTGCTTGTCGGCAATTCCAAAAACACCTCCAAGCTGTTTAACAAAACTGACAGCATAGTAATCAAGGACGGGAATCTTGCGATTGCAGAGTTTAACTTTGACTTCTCCAGGTACAAGCTTAATCTT
>DATDOM010000049.1:0-14616 GCA_035293285.1 Candidatus Nanoarchaeia archaeon
GTTAGTCCTTTCGATATACTGGACTTCAAAAAGCGTTGAAAATTGCAATGAATGCAGGACTCATGGGTAAAAATAATTCGAAAATAAGGGCATTCTTGGAGCGCCATCTGTTTGCTTTAGTTACAATTACTTTACTATTAATCACAATAGGTTTTTACATTTTAAGTGATTTCATATCAGTGGACAATTCAGGCGAAAACCTTACAATCAATTTTGCAACTGACAGGAGCGAAAGCGCATTTATTGATGATGACACTTTTATGGGGAGCGAAGATTCAGATGTCTTAATCGTCGAATTCGGCGATTTCATGTGCAAATTCTGCGGAGAGCTGCATAGGGATGTTGAGCCTTTATGGAGAAAAGATTACATAGAGACTGGAAAGGCAAAATATGTTTTTAGGGATTTTATATCAGCAGACCATGAGCAGGCATTCCCTGCAGCGCAAGCAAGCGAGTGTGCGGATGAGCAAGGGAAACAATGGGAAATGTATGATTTGCTTTATGACAATGCATTTTCAAAGGACGCATGGGCATTAATTGATGAAAAACAAAAACTGTTAGCTGTATTCAGGAAATATGCCCTCCAGCTAAACCTTTATCCAAAGAACTTCGATAATTGCATGTCAAACGAGGAAATCTCAAACGAAATAAAACAGGACATATTTGCAGGCCTTGCAACCGGAGTTTCCGGAACCCCAACTATCTTCATAGGTAACGATGAAACCGGTTTTGTAAAAATACGAGGGGCTCAGCCTTATTCTGTTTACAAGCAAATTATTGATGAAAAATTAGGAGAAAACCAATAACAGCGGCCTAAATTACCCTTTTTAAGCTTTGCGAAGGATAACTCCTGATTTTTCCTTAAGAAGTGATTAATAAAGGGTATGCCTCATTAATCTTATCTCGGAGGCGAAAAACATGAAAAAAGAAGAAAAGAAATCTGCCAATTGGCTTATGATCGCAGCTGCTTTGGTGGCATTGCTTTCATTAGTTTCAGTGGCTTACGCACAGAAGGATTCTGTGGACAAGATTTCACGCAATAACATGATGGATATGATGAGTGGCAAAGAAATGGGCTTAATGCACAAGCAGATGACAAAGAACCTTGAGCCCGGGCTTAGAAATCAAATGGACAAGATGCACAAGTCGTGCATAAAAGGCATGAAAAACGATGGAGATGACGATGAATTCAAAATGGGCGTGATGTAAATCCTGTCCGCTCGTTTTTGAAGGTAAAAAAATGGAAAAAGAATCTTATAGCTGGGTTTTGGTTGTGGTAATACTGTTGCTCATAGGCAGCAGCATGCTGATGGGCCATGGCTATATGAGGATTGGCATGGGATTCGGATTTGTCGTGATGGTTTTATTTTGGGTTGCGGTAATTTGGCTCATATCAGGGCTTGCAAAAGAAAAATCCGGCGCAGGAGATTCAATTGATATTATCAAGGAAAGGTATGCCAAAGGAGAATTAACCAAAAAACAATTTGAGCAGATGAAAAAAGAGCTTTCGGGGGTACAATAATGCATTTACATAAAACAAATGAAAAAGGAAGTTTTTTGCAAAAACTAAGGAAAAGCAGCTACCTTATGATTTTGGTTTGCATTGTGCCGATACTGCTTCTTTTTGCAGGAAGCTATTATTTTGGATTTGAGAACAACATTTTACTTTCGCTTGTTTTTCTTGCAGCCTGCGTGCTGGGCCATGTTTTTATGATGAAAAACCACAATCATTAATGTTCAATTGATTAACAGGAGGTAAAAATGGATAAAAAATCAAAAAACTCAAGTAAGGGAAAAAATACTGAAACAGATTCTGAGCAAAGCTCGGGATGTTGCTGTGGCAGTGATAATTGCTGCTCAGAAACAAAAGAAGGAAAAACCATGGAAAAAGGAAAATCAAAAGGATGCTGTTAACTAAAATGCTCAGGTGAACCCTCAGCCTGGACATTTTAAAATTTGGGCGGGCAGATTTCAATTTTTGCCCGCCAAATTTTTATCAAGTTTGAACTATTAAGATTTAAAACGAATACAGAAATGAAAACCCCAAAATGAAAACCCCAAAAAAGCTTGAGGAATTGAAAGACGAGTACCATAGATTTGCAGAAATTATTCTGATGTTCCTATAAGAATCTACACTTCACGAGAGCTGGAAAATATCCTCTCTGGCGGAAAGTTTGAAGTGCAATCCACTCAAAGGATGGATTATGGCTGGTGGTCTCTTATAGGAATTAAAGCTAGGAAACCGAATTAAGATGGAAACACTAAAAATTTCAAACCCTTGCGGCTGCGGAAATAATTGCACATGCCAACTTTGCAAGAGGACATATCTAAACTTAGAGATTTTAAAAGAAAACGATATAGGATATTTGGATGAAAAATAGCAAAGGTGAGTACAATATCGGAAAAAAGCAAGCTAAAGGATACAGCAGTAATTTTATTGGTAATCTTGTTTATTTTTTTCCTGATACTGTTAACAATTCAGTCGGCAACCGGCCATAAGTCATGGATTTTGTCGTCAGTTTTGTCGTTATTGGTAATGGTAATATTTTTCACTTTGGTTGAAAAAATCAGGTTGAGAAACAATGAAATATTTGTGCATAAAAACAATAATAGGAGATAAAGGGGAGATGATTGTCAATATTTGCAAAATGGTTGGAAAATGCGAAAACAAGAATTGCGGATGCAAACACTCAAGGAGGCTAGAAGAACAAAATGAAGAAATGGAAATTAAATTTTAAATTGGCGGCAGTTTTGATATTGATGTTAATAGTTTTAACTTCATGCAGTCAGGTAAATAACAGTGTGAGCAATAATATGGTGCAGTCTCGCAAGACGTCCGAGGCAAAGCCAATTGATAGAACCGTTTCAGGATTAAGCGAATCAAAGCAATCTGAAATTGTTGAACTAAATGACAAACAAATCCTCCAATTAAAAGCAATGCCTGTTGTCAAAGAAATCAATGGGGTAAAAATAAAGATGTATGGTTACAACGGGCAAATTCCAGGACCCTTAATTAAGGTAAGGCAGGGAAGCACAATATACGTTAATTTTACAAATAATATTGAATTAGATTCCACAGTTCACTGGCATGGAATAAGGCTTGAAAACAAGTACGACGGCGTGCCTGATGTTACACAAAGTCCGGTCAAGCCAGGAGAAAGTTTCCTTTACAAGCTTGATTTCCCGGATGAAGGAATTTACTGGTACCATCCACATATAAGAGAAGATATTCAGCAGGATCTTGGGCTCTATGGAAATATTTTGGTTGAGCCAAAAAATGAGAATTATTACAATAAAGTTGACAAAGAAGTGGCCTTGTTTCTTGATGACTTAAGGATGGCAAAAAATGATATTGTTGGCTTTGACTCAAATCGTGCAACATTTACTTTCATGGGCAGGTTTGGAAATACAATGCTTCTTAACGGCCAGACTGACTACAATTTAAATGTAAAAAAGAATGAGGTCGTAAGATTCTACCTTACGGATTCTGCAAATACGAGAGTGTTTAATTTCCTGATTGAAAATCATAAATTAAAATTAGTCGGCTCCGATTCAGGAAAATCTGAAAATGAATATTTTGCAGATTCGGTCATAATCTCACCGGGTGAAAGATACGTTGCCGAAGTCTTGTTTGACAAAGCAGGCGAATACAAAATACTTCATAAGACCAGCTTTGGAATTGAAACTCTTGGGACAATAACTGTTTCCGATTCAACTTCAACAACAAACTTCGGATTTCGGGAATTAAAATCAAATGAGGCGATGAAAAATGAACTTGCGAATTTTAAGGATTATACCTCCAAAGAGCCGGACTACAAACTTGAGCTTACACTTGACCAAAATATGATGAGTGGGATGCGTTCAGGAATGATGGCGTCAAATGAGCCGATAGAATGGGAGGAAACTGGGCACATGGCTATGATGAATTCAATGTCAGATGATGAGAATGTTAAATGGATAATAAGGGACATGAAAACAGGAATGAAAAATGAAGAAATAGATTACAAAGTGAAAGTTGGAGACATCAAAAAAATCAGGCTATATAATAATCCAGATTCAATGCACCCGATGCAGCATCCGATTCACCTGCACGGCCAAAGGTTCCTTGTATTGAGTGAGGATGACAAGGCAAATGGAAATCTTGCATGGAAGGACACTGTTTTGGTTCCGTCGGGAAAAACAGTTGACATCCTTGTAGATTTCACAAATCCCGGGGAGTGGATGCTTCACTGCCACATTGCAGAGCATCTGGAAGCAGGAATGATGATTCAGTTTACAGTGTCTCAAAGGTGAAAAAATGGAAGAAAATGAATTTAGGATAAAGAAAAAATATGTATTTGCAGCTCTTTTGATTGTGGCTTTGGTATTTGGATATTCGCTAAATTCAATTTTTGCAAAAACACCGAAGCTTGTTTCCGGGGTGTCTGGAATAGCAGCTTCGGATAGTTCTATGGCAAGCAGGCCTAGCTCTGGACAGTCAGATGACATGTCCAGCCATCATAAGCCGGCACAGTTAAAATCGACCGGATTTTTTGAAACTGCAATTGGCAAGCAGGCTCCGGATTTTGAACTGCAGGATATAGATGGAAATAAATTAAAATTAAGCGACTACAAAGGCAAGAATGTAATATTGTTCTTCAATGAAGGGAGCATGTGCTATCCTGCGTGCTGGAACCAGATTACCCAGTTTGCGAAAGATAAGAGGTTTAACGAAGAAGACGTTGTTACGTTTTCAATTGTTGTAGATTCTCAATCCCAATGGAAGCAAATAATGCAAAAAGTGCCGCAAATGTCCGGGACAAAGATTTTATTTGACACAACCAAGCAAGTTTCAGCAGATTACGACGTTCTTTATACTGATTCTTCTATGCACAAGGGCTCTTATCCTGGTCACACTTACTTTGTCATAGATAAGGAAGGCATCATAAGAGCAACACTTGACGACCCAAGAATGGCAATAAACAATGAGGAGATAGCCTCAGCGTTGGAAAAGATTAAAGGTGTCTGATGGAGCCAACACTCTTAATTGCATCGCTTATTACTGCATTCATTGCAGGCCTTGCAGCATTGTTTGCACCTTGCTGCATAACTGTTTTGCTGCCCACTTACCTTAGTTCAATTTTTAGGCAGAAAAGAACAGTTCTTGCAATGACTTTTGTTTTCTTTTTAGGGCTGCTTGCAGTATTTTTGCCTCTTGGCCTGGGGTTTGCAGGTCTCGGAACAATATTTAGCAAAAATCATGACTGGATATTTGCCGTAGGGGGAATATTTTTGCTGCTTTTGGGGGCTTCAATACTTTTAGGATTTCATTTTTCGTTTTCGTTTACAAAACATCCAAAAGCTAAGATAACTGGGCCGCTTTCAGTTTTTGTTTTGGGAATATTCTCTGCAATTGCGACCCTATGCTGCGCGCCTGTCTTAGCTGGTGTTTTAGCCTTATCAATACTTCCAGGCTCACTGTTTTGGGGAGGACTGTACGCTTTATTGTACGTTGCAGGAATGGTGGCTCCCCTTTTTGTTATAGCATTCTTTACGGATAAGTATGACCTGGCATCGAAGTTTGGAAAATTAAGCAAGCCGGTATCATACAAGATTTTTGGAAGGGATGTTAACGTTTCTCTGGCAGAAATGATATCAGGTGTAATGTTCCTCTTCCTGGGATTTTTAATAATCTACCTTGCAAAGACAGGAAAGCTTGCGATGGAAAACAGCACATTTCAAATGTCTGTTAACATCTTTATGAGCAATATTACAGCATCAATTAACACAGTTATATCAAAAATCCCGGCTTTTGTCTGGATTTTACTTATTGCGACAGCAATTTCATTTGTCGTATTGGCTGTGATTAAAATACTTAAGGGGAAGATAAAATGATTGGTTGGATTGAAAAGGTCAGGCATAACCATTCATTAATCATGGCCATATGTTGTGTAGGCCCCATATTAATTATGCTTGGCGCCGTTTATTTTTTTGGCCTAAGCAAAAGCTATTTGTTTTGGACAGTTGCATTGGTTTGTCCTATAAGCCACCTATTCATGATGAAGTCGATGCATGGCGAAGAGGGGAAAAAAGAAAAAGGTGGTTGCCATTGAGTTTTTTTGAAAAACACAAGAGGCATATATCTATAACGATTGCTGTAGTAATCACGATTTTCATGCTCGTTGTAATGCACACAGGGCTTTTGAAGTAGCTGAAAAAAAATAAAACAGAAATTAAGACTAATTAAAATGGCAGAAATAAAAAGAATTATTTTGAGGCTAAAGCAGGATTGCAGCGGAAATATATGCCCAATGCCACTCCCATTTATAGTAAAGGCAGTAAATGGTTTAAAGTTAATTGATTATAATGAAACTAAGGAGATTGCGGAATTTGAATACGACCCAAATTTATTAAATAAGGACGAGATTGTATCCATACTTTATAGGAAAAAATATAAAGTTGTTGAATAAAAATCAAATAATAAAAAGGTGATGAAAAATGTACCAATACAAAAAGGAAGTAAAACTAAGCTATGAAGGCGCAGTTGAAAAAGCAAGGCAGGAGCTTTCAAAAGAAGGTTTTGGAGTCATGACTGAGATTGACGTGAAAGCAACTCTGAAGAAAAAATTGGATGTTGATTTTGAGGATTATATTATTCTTGGCGCGTGCAATCCTTCAATGGCTTACAAGGCGCTTTTGGCAGAACAGGACCTGGGCTTAATGCTTCCGTGCAACCTCATCGTCTACACAAAAAATAAAAAAACGTTCGTTGCAGCAATCAGGCCGACGGTGCAGCTTGGAAAAATAGACAACGAAAAACTTTGTGAAATCGCTCCAATTGTCGAAGCAAAGCTGAAAAAAGTCATTGACTCAATATAAAATGAAAGAAGAAACAAAAGAAAAAGTGTTAGGCGCAACTGGAAGCTTGTCTGGAGCAGCGAGTATAATGGGCTCCTGGCAAATTTGCCACAGCATTTGCCTTGGAATCATTGCGCTATTAAGTGTCGTCGGAATCACAATAACTGGAATGCCGTTATTATTTCTGACTAGCATTAGGACACCTTTGTGGATGATTGCAGTAGTCTTGCTGATGGCGACTATTGTGTTGTACCAGATGAAAAAATGCATATCAAGAAATTTAATAATTTTTAATTCAGGCTTGATATTTGCAGGAATTCCTTTTCAGAATTTGCAAACATTTTCGATTTATTTTTGGGTGATTGGAGGCGCAATTTCCCTTACGGCAGTTGTCTTATATTTAAAAGACAGAAAAAAAGCAAAAAGGTGCGAACATGAAAAGTGACTATATAATTTACGGCGTGCTGTTTATTGTCGTTATAATATTGGGCTACTCAATGCGGGATTTGATTGCAGAAAATCCTGTATCTGATGTGAGTGCACAAAACAACCAGAATCAAAACCCGGCATTGGCAAAAACAACAGGAAACACGGGAGATGGAGATGTGCAGATTGATGTGACTTCAAAAGGAATTGTCAACGGAAAACTCGCATTTGATTTTGCGGCAAATACACATTCTGTGAGCTTGGAGCAGTTTGACTTAAAAAAATTAACTTCCTTGTCATTCAACGGAAAAGATTATGCTCCGATAGCAGCTCCTGCATTAAGCGGCCATCATAATTCCGGAGAATTGGTTTTTGACTTGAATGACGTGCCGAATAATTTTAAAATTGTAATCAAGGGGATACCAAGTGTTGAAGAAAGAGTTTTTGAATGGGGATAAAATGAAAATAGGAATCGTATTAAGCACAAATGAACCTGAAAACGTGTGGAACGCATTCAGGTTTGCCAATATCTCTTTGAAATCCAGTCATGATGTGAGGTGCTTTCTGATGAATAAGGGAGTTGAAGTGGAAGATGTTTCAAATGATAAATATAACATTATGGAGCAAATCAAATTATTTATTGAGAACAAAGGCCAAATACTTGCATGCGGAACATGCTTAAAATCAAGAAAGAAAGGAGGGAGCAGCATTTGCCCTATTTCAACAATGAAAGATTTGCTGAAGCTGGTTGAGGAATCAGATAAATTACTGACATTTGGATAATGAGGCGAGAAAAATGAAACAAAACTTGGGAAAAACGGACAGAGTTTTGAGGTTTGCGCTGGCTTTTTGGTGGCTCGGACCTTGGGCTCTGCAGTACAAAATTGAGTGGATAAACTGGGCAATCTTCATTGTTGGCTGGATTGCACTTGTCGAGAGTTTTTTTGGATACTGCTGGCTGCATGATTTGCTTGGAATTAAAAGGTAAATCTTATAAACTTATAATGGGATGGCAAATAAAATGTCTCTTAAGTCACAAATATCCCTTTTCCTTATACTTGGGCTTGTTTTAGCATTTGTTGCAGGCATTGGCTTTTTTTATGTCAATAATATAAAGCAACCAGATGACAATATAATATCTCAAAGCCAGTCGGTAAATCAATATGTTGGTTCTTGCCTTGAATTAGTTGCAGAAGAAGGGCTAAAAATTTTAGGAATTCAAGGAGGCCATATTTCTTTGCAAGAACCGTACTTTAAAGCAAAGACTTACAATACTTCTTACCTTTACTATGAGCGCGGGAATCTTTTGCCGTCATTGCAGGATATAGAAAAGGAATTAGCCGACTACGCAGACAATAACATTGAAAGATGCGCCCATTTTTCTGATTTTAAAGGTGTGAAGATAGATACAAAACAAAAGCAATCTAAAGTTGAAATAACAAAAGACAAGGTCATATTTAATCTAAATTGGCAAATAATTATTTCAGTTGGTGAATCAATAAAAGAAATCCATGATTTCAGCGTGGATATTGATATTAAATTTTATGATGTTTATCAAGCTGTTAGCAGCATAGTTAAATCCACAGAAAAATCTCCAAAGTCCATAGACAATATTTTGTTAATCTACCAAAATGTATCCTCAATTGATTATATAATAGAAAACAAAAGCATAGTTTACTTGATTACTCAAAATATTTCAAATTTAAAGGAGCCATATTACTTCTTGTTTGCTGTAAAAGTTCCGCAAGAAACCAGTATTAAGATAATAGTTGAAGAAATTCTGCAATTAAAAGCCACTGTTGGCCAGCAATTTACTTATCAAGTAAAAGCCAAGAACACAGGAAACACAAAGCTAAGTTTTGAACTTGTTTCACCATTATTTGAAATAAACAATAGCACTGGAGTTATTAACTTCACACCAACCAAATTGCAAAAAGGCAATCACTTTGCTGCATTATATGTTAAAGACAGCCAAAACAATGAAGCCTCAAAAATCATTAACTTTTTGATTTCTGAAAATGAACAAATGCCTGAATTGATATTAGAAAATAAAACTATCAGTTTAGGGGAAGAATTTTTTTATGAGCCTTACATCAAAAATAATATCAATGCAAAATTAGAATTTGTTGAAGCCCCGCAAGAAATGAGTATTGATGGCAATTCCATAAATTGGATTCCAGAAAAAAAAGGCAATTATTCAGTAAGACTGAAGTTTAGTGATGGAGTTTACAGCAGCCAAAATCAATTCACAGTAGAGGTAAAATAATGATTAAAAAATTTTTGTGTATGCTGGTATTTTTAATGTTTATTAATACTATAGCTGCTCAAGTTTCTCAAGGCCAAAATCCAGATGAGATTAGATTGCCGACCGGAGAAATATTAAGGGGAGCAAAGGAAGAAAATGGAAAATATGCCATTCAAAATGGATTTGTAGTATTTCCTGACGGCACGCAATTCAGCGGAACTGGAGTTTATGAAAATGGCAAGCTTACAATAACAGACGGGAATATTTTGAATATAAACATAAAGAATGGGATATATGAAAAAGGAAAAATAAGAATAGAGGCAAGAGGCAAGATTGAAGGAGTGCCTGTGCAATATGCTGAAAACATTCAAAAAACTGACAGGGGATTTAAAGGAATCGCTTCATCTTCAGGACAACCGCGAGTTAAAGGCGCCCAAATTGAGCCAGGAACTTTATTCGAATATCCTGGTGAAAATAACGGGCTTAAACTGACTTTCACAAGCAAGAGCTCAAGAGCAGTAATAGGAAATATGATTCACACTTTCGGAAAACAAAACGGCGGCACTATTGAAATCAACATAGACAAAATAAACAACCAAATTGTTTACATACAGCCAGGCATGACTTATGACCATGATGAAAGAGTAAATGTTCCTAGTCATCATACAAGAATGCCTGTAAGGGCAAATTTATTTCCAGTAACTATGGAAACAACCCCCACAAATGAACATAAAATTAATTTAAATGACGGCACTTTGTCTGTAAGCCAAAATGGAAATTCTATCTTAACACAAGGCATTGGAGAAAAAAATACTGTAACAGTTGCACAAGATGAGGTAAAAATTGAAGGGCATCAAAAATCAGCCCTAGTCACAGATAATATTAAATCTAATATTTTTGTCGGCTCACAGGAGCCTGGATTATTGATTATAGGGACTAAAGACCCAACCACTACAATTGAAGGTTCAAATGCTGCTGGCACAGTCATACCTTTATATGCGATGTACCCTCCTTTAATATTCAATACAAAAGTTGAAAGTTCTTTAGGTCGGCCCGTCGAGATTAGCGGGGAAAAAATTAATTTCTTGTTTCCTTCTTTTAAACAGCCAAATTCTATAGAAAATTCCGTTACATCTTATAGTGATATTGTATCAAAACCAGAAAACATTTTTGGCTTTAAGGAAAATGCCAAGACTGAGCCAACTGAATCGCATGATGGTCATTCTCATGGCAACACAATTTCATCTGGCTTGACAAGCAATTCGTTTACAACTTCTGACGAGGGGTCTAATGAAATTAAAACTTTTTTATGGGGCCCTTCAAAAGCTTACATCGGGCTAGGCGGGGAAAAATCCCCTAATCTGGAATTATTATTTCAACCGCAAGACCCAAGAGAAAAAGGAGGCTTTGTTTATGGTGTATTGTCACACTCTGACCACTCAGAATTGCCGCCAGTTGAAGTTGGAATTGCTTTGAAAGATTTTCTTAGATTCTCTGGCCAATACCCCATTCCTTTGCCTGAAAATAAAGGGAGTTTAGGGGGCCACTCACAGCATGGCACAAAATCCGTAAGCGCTGGATTTACAAAAAAGTTAGGCTCTTTTAATTTTGTCATAAGGGGCATTTATCTTTTTGGAGAAAAAAATCATGAAGACCATCACAAAGAAGCAATAAATCCGATTGCAAATCCTAAAGAAAATAAGGAACACCATGAGCATTAAATCATTCATTTGAGGAAAAATGATAAGTTGTTAAGTTAGTAATGCAAATCTTTAAATATATGTTATCAATATCATATGTCTTTAAGACAATATGAAAACAGAATTAAAGCAGCCGTACAAAACTTTTTTTGGAACATTAGCAAATCAATATAGAATAAACATAATCGAAGCCCTAAGCAAAGGCCCAAAGAATGTAACGCAAATATGCAAAGCGATTAAGTGCAACCAATCAACAGTATCCCATAATCTTCAAAGGCTAGAGCATTGCGGATTTGTCTTTGTAAAACCAAATGGAAAAGAGCGCATTTACGAGCTCAACCAAGAAACGATAAAGCCATTGTTAAAATTGATGCACAAGCATATGAAAAATCATTGTTCAAAGATTCACTCAAAATGACTAAATATAATTTTAATATTGAAGGAATGCACTGCAACAGTTGCAAGATGCTCATTAAAGATGTTTTGGAAGATTTAGGGGCATCAAGCGTTTTAATTAGCCTTGACGAAACAAAGAATACCGGGAAAGTTTCGCTAGACTATTCAGGTGACAAGAGAAACATTATTTCTGCAATAAAAAAAGAGGGTTACAAAGTAAAATGAATGTCAAAATATATTGCCCGGATATAGAATGTGACAGCTGTGTTAGGGTTATCAGAAGGAATCTGGAAAAATTAAACGGAATTAACAAGATTTCAATTAACAAAGACTCGATTGATGTCCATTATAATCAAGATATTCTAAAAGAAGTGGAATTATTGGGAGCTATCAAAAAGCACGGATATCGGGCTTCGTTAGAGCCGTTTCAAAGAAAAAGCTTCAGAGAAAGATTCAGGGATTTTAGAGAGAACAAGCATAAATATGAAGTTGAGTACACCATGGTTAGGTACAGTTTGTTTACTTTTATAATTTTGGCTATCTTGGAAATTTTTGGATACTTCGCCTTCTTTAATACAATTCCAAATTTCCTTGGCAAATATGGTTGGTGGATATTTTATTCAAATTTGGCAATAATCAGCGTAGGTGCTGCTATGTGGCATCTTAAGTCTTATAGGGGGCAAGTCACATCAATGGTTGGTATGATGATTGGAATGACTTTTGGAATGCAAACTGGCCTTATGATTGGTGCTATTATCGGCGCAACAAACGGAATTTTCATTGGAGGGATGGCAGGAATGCTTTCTGCAGTCTTTGTCGGCGGATACAATGGAAAATGCTGCGGAATAATGGGTGTATTGGAAGGAATGATGGCCGGCTTAATGAATGGCGCAATGGGAAGCATGATTGGTGTTATGTTTTTTGCAGACCATATCTTGTGGTTTATGCCGTTTTTTATTGCGATAAACCTGGTGATAATGTGGGGCTTGTCGTACATGCTTTATGAAGAGTTTGTCGAGAATAATCCAAAAACGCGCAAAGCACCAATAAAATTTATAACTTTTTTATCATATTGTTTCATGTCAGTATTAATCTTAACATTGATAATGGTTTATGCTCCAAAATCGGGGCTTGCGAGGTTTTAAAATGAAAAAGGCAACGATATATCTTGGAATTTTAATTGGAATTTTACTTATTGCAGGATGCACTCAAAAATCAGCTGAAACTACAAACGGCGGGCCTGGCAACCAACAAAATGATAATATAGATTTTGGCAATTTCAAGCCCGGAGTTGAAATGATTAACGGCGTCCAGGTTGCAAGCCTTAGCTGGGGAAAATTCAATTATGAGCCTGCCGTTATAAAACTAAAAGCCGGAATCCCAACAAAACTTGTCATCGACCCTGAGAGGCTTCAAGGATGCTTTAGGTCAATTACAATTCCAGAACTGGGGGTGCAAAAAAGTTTTAGTGACACAGACACAGTCTTAGAATTTACTCCAACAGAAAAAGGAAGCTTCCCGTTTGGCTGCACAATGGGGATGGGGGGCGGAACCCTGGTAATAGAATGAAAAGCCTGCTTAAAAAACCCTACATTTTTTGGGTAATTGGGATTTTTTTGACTTACATGGTTGTCAATATTTACATTAGCCAGTTTTATGTCACGGTTCAATATATCCCTTACTACCTAAGCACAATAAACTGGAGTGAACTGATTTTAGGCACAATCCTTTCATTGATTATTGGAATTTTAATATCCATAAATACTGTTTATACTTACGTCAGATACAAGGAAAGAAAAAACTACAAGGCAGAAGGTGCATTGACATGTGCGGCAACTGTGGGCGGATTGGCAACTGGTGTTTGCTCTGCGTGTGTCGCTGGCCTTATGCCTCTGATTTTTAGCCTCTTGGGGTTTTCATTTAGCTGGGGCGCATTGCCGTTCAAAGGAATGGAAATTCAGTTACTTGTTATTGTAGTACTCGGATTAGGATTATATTGGAACACTAAATCAAAAATACCTGGAAGTTTAAAATGAAAACAACTAAATTGAGTATAGGGGGAATGCACTGCGCCTCATGCGCTGCAGTCATTGAAAGAGCCCTCTCTAAAACCAGCGGAGTGAAAAAGGCTTCTGTAAATTATGCTACTGAAAAAGCAACTGTAGAGCATGATGATTCAGTAGAAAAAGAAGCATTGAAATCCGCAATTATCAAAAAAGGCTATAAAGTTTTTGATGATGCTACAGATGGAGTTTCTGAATTGCGACTTAAAGTAATTGGAATGGACAATCCTCATTGTGTAGGTACTGTAGGAGATGCGCTAAATCTTGTCAAAGGAGTTACATCCAAGGAATTGAGCATTAACGAAAATGCAGTCATCCAATATGACAAAAATCAGACAAGCACAGATAAGATTAGAAAAGCAATCAAGAACGCAGGCTATGATTCAGTTGAGCATACTGCATCAAGCGCGGACAGGGAAAAAGAAGCAAGGGCAAAAGAGATTAAGAGGTTAAAGCTTGAAGTAATAATCGGGGCAATACTAAGCGTTCCAATTTTCGTTCTTTCTTTCCCTGAATGGTTTAAAATTATGCTCCCATACCACAATTATGTTTTATTTGCACTTACAACTCCGGTTCAGTTTGTTTTGGGTTACAGGTTCTACAAAGGAACATACATTGCATTGATGAACAAGACTGCTAATATGGACACTTTGATAGCTGTCGGAACTGGGGCGGCATACCTCTACAGTGCATTAGCGACTTTTTTTCCAAATGGATTTCCAGGAAATGTCTATTATGACACTTCAGCCGTCATTATAACATTCATACTGCTTGGCAAGTATTTTGAGGCCTTAACAAAAGGAAAGGCGTCAGAAGCAATAAGAAAACTTATCGGGCTTCAGCCAAAGACTGCAATAATAATCCGAAACGGCAAAGAAATTGAAGTGCTGATAGAAAAACTGCAAATTGGCGATGTATTTATAGTAAAGCCGGGCCAAAAAATACCTAC
>DATDOM010000050.1:0-3603 GCA_035293285.1 Candidatus Nanoarchaeia archaeon
CTAAAAGGGAAACTTGACGGCTTGGCTTTCAGGGGGCCAGTCGCATCCGGCTCTGTAACAGACTTTGTATGCGAACTTGAAAAAAGCACGACAAAGGGGGAAATAAATAAAGTTTTCAATGATGCAGCTAAAAAATTAAAAGGAATTTTGGAGTACACTACAGAACCGCTTGTTTCAGTGGACATAATAACAAACCCGAACTCCGCAATTTTTGACTCTGAATTGACAAACGTGATTGGGGGCAATTTTGTCAAGGTTATTGCATGGTACGACAACGAGTGGGGCTTCAGCGAAAGGATGATTGATGTGATTAAGCTGATTGGGAAATAATTAAAAAGAATTCTATATTCCTGAAGTTATATGCACCAAATAAAGAGGCTCCCACAAGACTTCATAGTAAAAGAAATAAGCAATTTGAAAATTAAGGAAAATGGGCAATATGCATATTATCTGCTTAAAAAAACAAGCTATACAACAATTGATGCACTGCAAGTTTTGTCAGACAAATTCAAAATTCCATTGAAAAATATGGGGTTTGCAGGCAACAAGGACAAAAATGCAATAACTGAGCAAAAAATATCAATTTTCAGAGGAAGCAAAAATTTTGAAAATGCCAAATTTAACAATATTGGGCTAAAATATATTGGTAATGGAAAGGAGCCGATTTCGCTTGGGGATTTGAAAGGAAATGAGTTCACAATAATAATCAGAAATTTAGACGGCAATCAAATTAAAAAAATAAAAAAATTCCAAAATAAACGACTAAAAATTCCAAACCTTTATGGCTCGCAGAGATTCAGCAAAAACAACCATATCGTTGGAAAGGCAATTATTGAAAGGGATTTTAAGAAAGCCATCAAGTTAATTTTAGAAAATAATGGATTGATGGAAGAAAAAATAAAAAATTATTTGCAAAAAAATAAAAATAATTATATCGAAGCAATAAGGCTGATTCCGCTAAAAACAAGAAGGCTTTTTGTCCACTCTTACCAGTCGTTTTTATTCAATAAAATGATTTTGCAGTATTTAGACAGCAACAGCAAACTAAAAAATATCAAAATCCCGATAATAGGATTTGATTTTGAGTTGAATTCGGTGAAAAATGCCTCATTAAAGAATATATTTAAAAAAACAATGAAAAAAGAAAAGCTGAATCCAAGGGACTTTATAATAAGCCAGATGCCTGAGCTGACTTCCGAAGGCGGCTTCAGGGACTTGTTTTTTGAATTGAATGATTTAAAGATTTTAGAGGTTGGAAATGATGAATTAAATCAGAATAAACAAAAAATCAAAATCAATTTTACCTTGCCGAAAAGCTGCTATGCTACTGTTGCTTTGGAATTTTTCTTTCAACAGCATCAGCCGCAGAATTAAAAACCTCTTTTGGCTTTGGAGAGGCATCAATGTCAATCAATATTTTTTTCTTTTTGTAATAATCAATTAACGGAGCAGTTTCCTGCTGATAAACCTGTATCCTCTTCCGCACAGTTTCAGGCTCGTCGTCTTTTCTCTGCACAAGCGGGCTGCCGCACTTGCCGCAAATATCCTTCTTTTTGGGCTTCATGGTAATTAAGTTGTACAAAGCGCCGCATTTGCCGCAATTTCTTCTTGCAGTCAGCCTCTTGATAATCTCATCTTCGGAAGCGACGAGGTTCAAAACCAAATCAATCTTTTTCTTCAGTTTCCACAGGACATTTTCAAGAAATTCAGCCTGCTCTGTTGTGCGCGGATAGCCATCCAGGACGAACCCGTTTTTGAAGTTCTCCTGCTTTAGAGCCTTTTCAATCACCTTGTTGACGACGCTGTCAGGCACAAGCAATCCTTTCTCCACATACTGGACAAACTCGCTGTTGCCGCTCTTTATCTCGGCTCTGAATATGTCTCCGGTTGAAATATGCGGGATTTTATATTTAGATGCAAGCATATCAGATAAAGTTCCCTTTCCAACGCCAGGCGGCCCAAATATTACCAGCTGCATTTTATCCCAGGTAGCCCAAGTCCTCTTTTATATCCGCTTCTGTCTTCCATGAAGCCCTCATTTTCTTTATGTATTTAAGCAAGTCCTGCCTGAGATTCTTCCATTCATTGAACATGCTGCTTACAAAATCAGCCTCTTCTCCCTCATTGCGGCTTAAGGAAACCTCTATCGACTGCCTGTTAAAATTCATCAATCTTGTGTACAGCTCGTACATCCGCTTTTTCTCATCGTCGTCAAAATACCTAGTCTCGTGCATCGCATAAAGGTTTGTGTCAGGCTGCAGAACCTCCTCGAGCATTGTTGAGTAGAAGTCAAGCCTTTCGGCAATCCTCCTTAGTATTGCGCGAAGCAGGAAACTGGTTTCTTCAAGGTCGCTTATCTCAAACTCATTGTCCATGTCTTTGAATTCAGGAAGCTTGTGCCTTTTCCTTAATTCGCCGTATTGCTTTTCAATTTCTTTTGGCATTTTTGTTGTGTCAAAATTTGTCTTCAAAAATATAAGCCTCCGAGGGGAATTGCACCCCCGACCTGCAGATGACTTTAAATATACAAGTCTGCCGCAATAGCTGCTATGCTACGGAGGCATATTGCCATATAAAAGGGTTTTTAGAATTAAAAGTTTGTTTAAATAACTTATTATTCCTCTGCCCCGTAAGTCCTTGGGAAGAAAGGCTCGGGAACAGGCACGAATGTCTTCAGCTGCAGGTACTGCTTCAGCTTTGACTGTATCCTGTAGGCGTCCCTCCACAGCTCTTTTTCCCTCTTTTCTATCTCAACATGAATTACCCTTTTTTCATATATCTGCTTCATGTGCTTCAGGAACCAGTGGTTCGCCCACCCGCTGTTGTAGTCCAGCACGATTTTAGGCCTGAAAAACAGCTCGATCTCGCCCTTCTGCACCGTCATTTTCTTGCCCTGATGCACGACCTCGACATTCTGCAGGTAGACAACATGGGCGTCTATGTCAAGAAAATTTTTGATGTAGCTGCTGTACTTGCCCTCGGCAAACTTCTCCGCGCGCCACCAGAACCACAGCTCCTTGCCGCCGCGATGAATGCCGCGCTGGTAGACATTTTCGGAATATAATGTCTCTATGTCGGCATGGTCAGGATCGCCATCAACGCCCCTCCAGCCTTCCTCAAGCAGAAGCTCATGAAGCATGATGTACAGGTTCCTCAAGGAAAAAACATCGTTGTATTTTATCCTGAACTCAGGTATTGAGATTATGCCATCTGCCATGCCTTATTCCATTTAAAAATGCATTTATAAAGTTTTCGGAATTGTGCAATTCCTATAGCCGCAAAAAACAAAAGTTTTTTGATGGTTTCTCTTTTAACTAGGCATATGCTAATAGGCATTGTGGGAAAGCCGAGCTGCGGAAAGAGCACTTTCTTCAAAGCGCAGACTCTGGCAAATGTGGAGATTGCAAATTATCCTTTTACCACTATAAAGCCAAACCACGGCACGGGCTATGCAATGGTTGACTGTGCTGACAAGGAATTCAATGTGAAATGCAATCCAAGGTTTGGCTATTGCATTGATTCAAAGAGATTTGTTCCGGTTGAATTGCTTGACGTTGCCGGTCTTGTGCCTGGGGCCCATGAAGGCAAGGGGATGGGAAACCA
>DATDOM010000051.1:0-16134 GCA_035293285.1 Candidatus Nanoarchaeia archaeon
AGGCGGGGGAGGCGGCACAATATACATTAAATCAAATTATTTGACAGTTGGAACATTAGCCGTTGGCGGTGGACGTGGAGCTTCTGGAGGGAATGGAGGGAATGGAGGGGGCGATGGAAGCTCTAACACCGCTGGGGGAGGGGGAGGGGCTGGCGCAAGTCCCGGAAGTGGCGGGCCAGGCTCTATAAGTAATGGAGCAAATGGGGGCACTGCAGCAACTGGCTCCGGAAGCTCTGGAGGAGTGGGAAGAATAAAAATAATAACAAAAAGTGTGAGCGGGACGATTCCATTGGCAACTGCCCTTTCAGGAACTTTGTACGGAAATTTCACATCGCAATTGTTTGATGCCGGCGCAACAGTAAACTGGACAATGATTGAGTTTTATAACGAAACTCCGCCAAGAACTAATTTTTCATTATGGGTAAGGACATCTGATGATGGGCTGACACTGTCCGGGTTTTCAAACATAAGCAGGGTAAGCCCTGTGCCACTTGGAAATGTTTCAAGGTTCATTCAGTACAGGATAGAGCTATATGGCAATGACAGCCTCAATCTTCCGGTCATAAGAAATGTTTCAATAAACGCAACCGGGCTTTTTACAAATGAGATTGGAAACTATAATTTTACTTTTGCAGCGCCTCCTGCAGCAGGAACTTATACGCTAAAAGTAAATTCATCTTTTAACATAACAATGTCCGGAATGGCATTGACCACATTTACAACAACAACCACAAATTCCCCAACTGTTGATTTTACCAATGGGACTTTTATCATCCAAAACAAGACAGGAGGGATGCTTGCAGTATGGGATGCTTATGGAAACCTTAACATAAAAGGAACATTAACAACAGGCTCTGTCACATTTGACACCAATGATTTTGTGATGTATGAATTTGAAGGAACTCCGACAACGGCAAGAGCAGTGGTCACAAATCCAGAAGGGAACCTTATGATACAGGGAGCATTAAATCAAAACCAAGGTACTTTAAGTCCGTCAAGCGTCAACTCATTCATTGTTCAAAACAAAACCGGACGGACTGTGTCTTACATAGATACAAACGGAGATTTATACTTAATAAGAACTCTTGTTGAAAATGTTTTATTCACATAATTAGCAATAAAAATAACACAAAGTTTGTATTTTCTTCAAGAAAAATAGAGTGATTTTGATTTTTTCCTAAAATTAGAATTTTTGATGTATGAAATCAAGTGAAGGACATTAATTCTCAAGTCAAAAAAATACAACTTTTCATTAGTTAAGTAATACAGTATTTGTATTTCTTACAATATTAGTATACAAAATAAAAACATTTATATATCAGTATACTAAATTGTATATTATAGAAATAAACCTCTGAATAAAATGGATTTCCAAAAAAAAGACGCTTCAGAAAGCTTTCAGGAAATGCCAGTTTCCCAGAATGCTGAAGAAAGATTTCTTGTCGATATGTTCGGCCAGATAACTGAAAGGCTTAAGCAAAAATACAATTATTCAAGTGAAGACATCTCAAAGCTTTGGGGAAGCAGCAATGAAATCTTTGTTCCCGTCCTGATATTTGCCGGAAAGTTAAGCCCGTCAGAAGCTCTTGCAAAATACCTCAAGGAAAACTGCGGCATTGGCTTTGTGGACATAGCAAAAATAATACAGCGTGACCAACGAGCAATATGGGCAAATTACCGAAGGGCAGTAAAAAAAATGCCCTGGCCTTTTGACATTAAGGAAAGTGCTGAAGTTCCTGTTTCTGTCTTTACTGCAGAGAAAAGCATTCTTGAATCTCTAGTGTCTTATCTTAAAGAGGAGAAAAAACTGCGCAACAAAAAAATTGCGCAGCTCCTGAACAAAAGCCCTGCAAACATCTGGACAGTTTACAATAGGGCAAAAAAGAAATCAAGGGAAAATGAAAATCAGCAATAAGCCAGCAATAAGAATTGAAGTTTTGGGTGTCTTTGTGGTTTTGATAGCTGGATTAATTCTATTTTCACTTGATGCATCAGCAATTCCAAACACAATTACAATACAGGGAAAATTAACAAATCCTTCAGGCGCACCGCAGGTTGGACGGGTTAATTTCACTTTTGCAATTTATGATGCGTATACTGGAGGCAACAGGCTTTACGAGCTTGCCAATAAAAACATAACAACAGACTCAAACGGAATATATGATACTATACTTCCAAACGTCAATGTAAACTTTTCAGGCCAGTATTATCTTGGAGTCACTGTTAATCTCGATGGTGAAAGCTCTCCAAGGATTAACTTGTCGTCTTCCCCTTCAGCTTTCAGGGCAAATGTTTCTGAAGATTTGAACCCTGCAAATACCTACAAGGTTTCTGTTTTGAATGTGACTTCGAACTTGTATGCATCCCAGACTCTGTTTGTCAGTTCTAATTTGGTTGGAATTGGAACTACAAGCCCAAGTAATTTATTGCATTTAGAATCTACCACCGCACCCCAATTTAGAATTGCTTATGATGGCACCAATAAATTAACTATTGGAGCAATGGATAATATCGGAACAGTCAATTTTATAGTTTCTGGTAATGATCCTACTTTTAATTTCAGCGGTGGAGACCTAAATTCGGCTGATACAGTAAATGCAAATTTCGGAGCTGTGATTACCACTAATGTATTTGGAAAAATCACTATGGCTGATAGTTATAATAGCAGGCCTGTGTTTTTAATGGGCCCTAATGATGACACAGATGCATTCAGAATTCATAATAATGGTTATTGGTTTATTCACAGCACCACTGCAGAAAGTGTCGTTTTAGGAGCAAACAGCAACATTTCGCAATTAGTATTAATAAGTGGAGGCAATGTGGGCATAGGAGATACTACCCCAGACGCCTCTCTTGAAATTGTCAATGATGCCTCTGGCGATTCTTTTTTAGTGGCCGATAATAGTGATGGTGATACAACTCCATTTGTTATTCAGAACGATGGAGATGTTGGGATTGGGACAACTTCCCCAAATGAAAAACTAACAGTCATCGGCAACGCAAATGTTTCAGGAACTTTGAACGTTTCAGGAATAGTAACTTTTGCAAACCTTGCAAGCTGCTCGTCAATTCAGTCAAGCTCAACAGGAGTTTTGAGCTGCGGCTCTGCTTCAAGCGGCTCATCACCGTGGAATTCAACTGCTTCCACTGTTTACCTGAATGATTCTTCTGCAAAAGTCGGGATAGGCACGAGCTCACCTTCACATTCACTTACAGTTGTAGGAAACACTTCTTTAAGGGGAAATTTAAGCGTCAGCGGCAATGTAAGTTTTGATGGGACCACCTTCTTTGTAGATGCAAATTCAGACAAGGTAGGGATTGGAACTGTAACCCCAACTGCACAATTAAATGCCCATTCCGCCTCAGGCGCTTCGCAGATAATGGTCTCAACCGATGTAGATATCGGCTCAGCAAATGACGCTTCATTCTTTTTTGAAAGCGACCGCGACGGAACTCCCAATAACGCAGGAATAGGGCAGTTTGCTGACGGAAGCCTGAGATTTACAGGAGCCTCAAGCCTTGTAACCCCGGATATGGTAATTGATGACAACGGAAAGGTAGGGATTGCAACAAAATCTCCGTCAGACCAGCTGCACGTAATTGGCAGTGTAAGGTTTGCAGTAAACGACACGAACAATGTTTCGACAACCAATGTCTTGACTTTGGACCATTTCATAAAAAATCCATTGAATTCAACAGGCGGAATTGGAACTGGTTTGTTGTTTAGGGCAATGGACAACGGAAGCAATACTGATGATGTTGCATTGATTAATGCAACTTTGACAAATTCCCTGAACGGAACAGAGGCTTCTTCAATTGGATTTTACACAAGGACAAGTGGAGGGAGTTTAAGCCCCCGTATGACCATTGATAATAACGGAAGGATGGGAATCGGCACAACAAATCCTCAAGAAAAGCTTGTAGTAATAGGCAACGCAAACATATCAGGAACTTTGAATGTTTCAGGATTAATTACGGCAGGCGACGTAACCTGTTCAGACTGCCTTGCAGTTGGAGATTTAGGCGCTGATTCAGTCGGAGCTTCAGAGCTTGCATCGGGCGCAGTAACGGCAGCAGGAACAGAGCTTGATTCAACAATTGCAGGAAACGGCATTGGGTTAAGCGGAGGCGCTCTTGTCGTGAATACAGGAACTGGAATAACAATAACAAGCGACAATGTTGCTGCCGATTTTACATCAGTCCAGGCAGAAAGCACAGCTTTCAAGAAAGCAAATATGAGCGGAGTTCAGTCAAATTCAACAGGATGGAACAGGACATCAACAAATGTTATTTTGGCAAATCAGGGTGATAACGTTGGAATTGGGGTGGCAGGCCCAGTCGATAAGTTAACTGTTGCAGCCAGCACCGGAGGGGGACTCAGCTTCATTCCAGCAGGTAATGGAGGCAACGTGACTCGAATTAGCAGCCGAGCTTATGCAGATAATGTAACCAATGCAGGATACTTGGATTTTATTACTCGTAATAACTGGGGGTCAGATGCAAGGCTTTGGCTCGGAAGAGAAAGTGGCGGCGGTCTAACCCAAAATGCGTTTCGTTCAGGAGTTGTTGATGATTCCACCGGGTACCCAAATCAAAATACCCATACTTCATTCAATAGCCTAGACGCAAATGGACTTAACTCAAACGCAGTTATTTATATCGGATATGGATCTAATTCTTCAAATACTCGCCAGTCTTTGTATACGGAAAACGGTGCGATTTTTGCGGCAACATATGGCAATGTTGGAATTGGGACGGCTTCTCCAAACGACGCTCTTGAAGTTGTTGGAAGCGTAAGGGTGAGCGGCAGTTTAAATGCTTCATCGATAAATGCAACAAGGTTTTATGTGCCATATAATGGCCTCCAAGATGGCAAAGCTATTCACTTCATAAACAGCTCTGGAGATGGAGATGGTGCTCAAATATCCCAAAGAGGCACTGACTTGGATATGAGGATGATTAGTGGGGAGGTAGCAGGAGTTTCAGTTACTGACAGTTCAGGTAATTTTATCATAAGGGCGCTTTCAAGCAGGCTGGTAGGAATAAATACTCCAAGTCCGGTAGGTTCTCTAACTGTGTATCCAACAAGTACAAGCGCGAGAGGCCTTACAGTCAACAGCAATTCAGGGCAAACGGAAGAAACATTCCAGTCATGGACCTCAGGCAGTGTTAAGGGTTTAACAATATTAGACAACAGATTAAGAATCATAAACAAAGCTTATGATTATGGAGGACCGTATACAGATTACGAATATTTGGACATACAGCCGGTAAATAATATCTACACTTTCAATTCCTTGGCAGGCGGCAACGGAACAGCAAGGCCGATTTTGTTTCAGGCAAATGTTGGAATAAATACATCAATTACTGCCAATACAAGTGATTCATATGCGCTTCAGGTAGGTCCCGGCGCGAACGGAAAGAGTGTCAATTTAAGCAATGTTTTGTATGTGAATGGGACAAATGGTAGTGTAGGCATTGGGATAACGGATCCGAGAGGGACTCTTCACGTTTCTAAAAGTACAGCTCCCACTGGATATGCCATTGATGATTATTATCTTATACTAGGACGTCGAGAATCAGCTACCGCTTCAACGAGGTTAATCGGTTTTGGATATGTTGACACCCAACCTCCTCCCGCCTACATCGGTTATCTAACTACCAGTACGACCGGTTCAGAAAAAGGGGCTTTAGTTTTTGGAACCCGGGATGTTACGAGCGGTACCCCCCCTGGCACAGAACGATTGAGAATTGATACTGTCGGCAACGTCGGAATAAACACAACTTCACCAGCACAAGCTTTGACTGTTCAGGGAACTTTGAATGTGACTCCTGCAGGGCAGGGTGCAACTCCTTCAATATTTGTTAAACCTGGCGCTTCTGGAAGTCCTTTTGTCGGGATTGGGACTGCAAGTCCGGGGTTAGCATTAGACGTTCTTGGAAGTATTAACGCTAACAATTCATATATATTGGGGGGCGCCACAATAATGCAATTTGATACTCCGGAAAATAAAAATTTAAGGATAGGCGACTTTAATGATAATGGCCAGGGGGTTCAACTATGGGCTGCAAATACACAGGCATTAACAATTAATGATTCAACAGCAAATGTCGGGATTGGGATAGGAAACCCCGGATATAAATTAGAAATAGGTGGAGGGGCAACTGGCGCATCGCCGGCACCAATCCTGTCATTCAGCGATTATTATGATAACGCCGGAGATCCTTCTGTTTCCCATATTGACCTCTATGGAGGTACTTATGGGATTGGAGTCTCAGCCGGCACACTAAATTATATTTCCGATGATGCGCACGCATTTTACGATGACAGTAGCCTGGCTGCCCCAGCTTTTTTCATTGATGGTTCTGCAGGCAACGTGGGAGTTGGAACAAAAACACCGCAAGCAACATTGCATGTTAATGCAACAACCGGAGCTGCAATAAGGTTATCGACAAGCGGGGGAACAGACTATAGCAGAATAGAGTTTTTTGGTGCCGGTTCCAAAAGAGCTGAATTGCAGTGGGATGAATTAAGTGGAAAACTGAACTTGACTACTACATCATCTTCCTGGCCGCTTTTGCTTCAGACATCCGGAGGAAAAGTCGGGATTGGGACAACAGCGCCAACCAAAACACTGTCAGTCAGCGGTGCAGTAAACGCAGTAGTAATAGATCCGTCAGCAACTCCAAACCCAGTAATAAACACAACGGGAAATAACTTAACAATAACAAGTGCATCAGGAAGCGTCATAATAAGGCTGGGATAAGTTTATTAATTAGTTGAGATTATAATATTAAGGTGATAAAATGGAATTCACAGCAATAATTAAAAAAGGAGAAAAGCAATTTGTTGCTTTATGCCCTGAGTTAGATGTTGTCAGCCAGGGAGTTACTATTGAAAAATCTCTAAAAAATTTAAAAGAGGCTGTTGAACTGTACATAGAAGAGATGGGCGTTCCCCAGGGAACTGGTTCAGGCGATATTTTTGTTACAAGCTTTGGAGTCAAATTGCATGAAACTGCCGATATTATCAGGACATGATGTTATAAAAATACTGTCCAAACAGGGATAATCATAAAGAGATAGACAGAGGAACTTTGTTGGAAATTATCAGGCAAGCAGGTTTGACAAAAGATAAATAAAATTATATAGTGATATTCAATTCTTCTAAACAATATGGGTGAATTGGAAGATTATTTAGCTATTGCCAATAATTTTAAGTTGGGGAAACTTGACACAGAGGGGCAACATCCTTTAAGCATAGACCTGTCCAGGCAAGCAGTAACTGACTTGGGCAGTGCTATTGGAGTTCTCGCACAGATTGATATCAATGCCCTGCATATGTACAGAAAAAATTCCGGTTCTCTTATACCATTAGCGCAAGCAATAAGTAAAACATTAAATAATGGAAATAAAATATATCTGGGCGGTTGCGGTGCAACCGGGCGCTTGTCATTATCTATTGATGTGCTATGCCGTGAGGGCATGCTCCCTTCTGAAAAAGTCGGCAGCGTGATTGGTTTTATGGCAGGCGGTGACTCTGCATTAATTCGCTCAAAAGAAGGGTTTGAAGACCATTCTGAGTATGGGGCGCGGCAGCTGCAAGAGCTTGGTTTCAAAAATGGAGATTTATGCATCGGCACAACAGAAGGAGGAGAAACTTCTTTTGTAATAGGGGCTGTGGAATATGCAGCCGAGAATTCAGGAAATAATCCGTTTATTCTTTATTGCAATCCTGACAGCCAGTTAATGGATATAGAACGCTCCCGTCGATTCATAGAAAATAAAGACATCAATAATATTAGCCTGCCCGTAGGCCCTATGTCCATTTCAGGCAGCACGCGCATGCAGGCAAGCACGGTTCTAATGGATGCTGTAGGAAGGGCAATAATGTATCGGGACTCTCCTGAATCCATCCCTTCACAATTGGATAAATTTATTGATTTGGTTGGTAAATTTGATTTTAGCTTTCTGAAAAAATTTATTGAAAGAGAATCAGGCATCTATAATGAAGGTGGATTTGTAGTCTATAAAACAGACCGCTTTGGAATTGCAGTATTGACTGACACAACAGAACGCTCGCCAACTTTTAGCCTTACGCCATTTGAAAACGCTTATTTTCCTAATGACCTAGCTTGTTTGTGCTATTTAACGATGGGTGGCGCAAAAGATGTGCAGGATGCATGGAAATTATTGCTGCATCGTTCTCCAAGGTGTGTCGAGTGGGACGAATACAAACCAAATACTGGTATTGATAATTTTTACGGGTATGATATCTCAAACTCTATTGTTGGTTCCAGAAAAGAAAGAACAGGCAAAGAGCAGCATATTTTTGAGGTTATGGGAAACGGGGACAATATACGCTTTCAGCTTGATGAACTAAGCCATGAAGTTCCGATAAAAGGCCAGCCATTGCTGTACCAGCATCTGCTGTTAAAGCTCATTCTCAATTCACACTCAACCCTGGTTATGGGCAGGATGGGGCGTTATGAAGACAACCTGATGACTTTCGTTGCCCCGACTAACAACAAGCTTATCGACAGGGCCATTCGGTATGTGCAACAGCTTTATCATAGAAGAACTGGCGCGGATGTCGAATACGAAACTGTTGCCAGTCAATTATTTATTGATAGAAAACAGTTACAACCTAACGAGCCAATAGTGTTGAAGATTTTAAATAACCTGCAAGGGTATGCGCCCATTTAGCACAAATGAAGCTCAAATTAAAACAAAACAATGTTCTAAGAAAATTTTGATTAATATAAAATCAAGTCAAATTAACAGATTTCACAATCCTGTCAGAATTATAGTCATAGATTATCAGCTTTGTCTGAAACCTAAGGAGGAAATCCCCCACTTTTGCACCTGAATAAACATCAGGAAACTGCTGCCTTAATGTGTTAAGTGTTGCCTCATCAAGCACTCCTCCAACTGGCTGCTCTTTTTCAAGCCCCTTCACTTCAGGGTGCGCGCTTAGTTTTGCGAAAAAATCAGATGGAAGCTGTGAATTGGCATCTCCGTTATTTTGTGAAAGCGTGACAGTTCCTTTTACTAAATCTTTGTCATAGTCGTAAATGAAAACCCTGTCCTGGTACTGGACTATGAAATTGCCCATGAATGATACATCAAGGCCGCTGATTTGGGTCTGCAGGCTTCCGAAATTATTCTGGCTTATCTGGACAATGTTAAGCGGCGCAGTCCCTACATAGGATTTTGCCTCATCGTGCGCAGTCAGCTTTTTCAGAAAATCATTCACATTTATTGTTCTTGGAGTGACCGACTGCTTAAGGTCGTAAACAGTTATGAGTGAAATAATGCTTATAGCAAGCGTGGCAATTATGGAAAAAACAAGCACATACTGGAAAATCGGCCTTTCATAAAGATAAGTTTTCTCTGAATGAATATGGGAATGCTGTTGGTTTGGCTTCATCGAAAATAAAGGAGAATTACTTATATTTAAATTATGCTGTCGCCATTCCATTAACTTTTTAAACTGAAAAATCTTCTCAAAGCCCATGTCATTAAAAAACCAGTTCAAGACCGCAGTATTGCTTGCGCTACTCACGGCGCTTTTCCTGTTCATAGGCAGCCTTTTTGGAAAATCAGGGTTTTATTTTGCGCTTGTGTTTGTAGGCTTGATGAACTTCGGCTCATACTGGTTTTCAAGCAGGATTGTGCTCTGGATGTATAAAGCAAAGGAAGCAAAAAAATCAGACTACCATGTTCTTTACAAGGTTGTAAGGGAAGTTTCTCACCTTAGCGGCCTGCCGATGCCAAAAGTTTACATAATCCCGACTAATTCACCAAATGCATTTGCAACAGGAAGAAATCCAAAAAATGCAGTTGTTGCAGCAACAGAAGGAATACTAAAAATCCTGAATGAGGATGAATTAAAAGGAGTGATAGCGCACGAGTTTGGCCACATAAGGAACCGGGACATTTTAATTTCAACAATTGTCGGGACAATTGCAGGAGTACTGTCATATGTTGGTGCAATGGCAAGATGGTCTGCAATTTTTGGCGGCTTTGGAAACAGGGATAATGACAGGAGAGGAAACATAATAAGCCTCATCATCCTTGGGATAATAACTCCGCTCATAGCAGTCCTCATCCAGCTTGCAATATCAAGAAGCCGGGAGTATTTTGCGGATGAAACTGGCGCAAAGCTTTTGAAAAACGGAAAACACCTTGCAGACGCTCTTGAAAAAATAGAAAAGAATGTGGATGTCAATCCTATGAGGTTTGGAAGCACTGCAACTGCGCACCTTTTCATAAGCAACCCTTTTAGAAACGCATCTTTCTTGAGCCTGTTTATGACTCATCCAAAAACTGCAGAAAGGACAAAAAGACTAAGGGAAATGAAATTCTGAGCTTAATTTTGTTTTTTCCTGCAATTAATTTTTGTATTCTCGTTCGTCGAAATTTACTGTTATATTCCGAGCCAAAAATTTACTGGAAATAAAATTTTCGGCGAGTGTAACTATGGTCGTGAAACGACCGATTTAAGAATAACCAATTTCAGGCACATCCCTGATAATCCAAATTTAAAAATATCAAATGCTTTGTTTTTTCTTTTCTTTTGAAGCATAAATTCTTGTGAATATCCCAAGAGAAAGGCATATCACGCCTATTGTCAGTATGAATGTGTTGTATGTCCTTAAGAATAGCAGAACCAAAATGCTCAAAAGCCCGCCAAAATCAATGGCAGCTGTGTCTCCGAATATTGCTGTCAAAACGCTTGTTGTGTTTATGCCTACAAAAAAATTGTACACAATTATCAGAACATACGGCAGCAGTATTATCGTGCCGATGCTCACTGCTATTTCTCCAAAAGTGTACAAAAGCATAAGCCTGTCTGAAATAAGGAGATAAAGCGATGAAATCAGTATTGCAATTAATGCTGCATAAATAAACTTGTGGCCGTTCAGAAATGCCATAAGCCCGTTATATTTCCCTATAATTCCATTGTCAGGCGCTGAAAAATCCTGGTTGCCAAAGGGGCTTAAAAGAAATCCAGTGAAAAGCTCCTGCTGGCCGATTTTACCAGACCGGTATTCATTGCAAAGGCTTGCAACGCCTGAAAAGTCAGGATTTGGGATTAAATTATTTTGTTTTTTGCATTCAGAGTCAAGTCTTCCTGAATCAATGTCATTGCAGGTTTTTTCTATTTCCTGCCAGTTTTCAGGTTTGGTTCCCTCCGACTTAAGCTGCCAGTAATCATTGCAGGACTGGCTCATCTGGTCTCTCAATGTCTTGTTTGTGCATATTTGCATGGCAAAAACCAAAGAGCCCTGGCCTAGTGAACTGCACGCTTCTGTAAGCCTTTCACTTGCCTGCGCCTGCGACTCCTCTGAAGAGTATGCATAAACATCCCCAAGCACGCTCTTTATCAGGTTCGGAAAATCAAGCGTTATTGCAGAAAAGACAAACGATGCTATCAGAAGCACAGCAAGTGTCTTGATTAGCCAGATTGAAAATTTTTTTAGCATTCTTTAAATCAAAGAAAATAAGGATAAAAAAAGAAATTAATTGAAGGCTGTGAACACTTCGCCATCTGCTATGTGCGTAAATGTCGCGCCTGCTTTTGCATCATAGTAATTCAGGGTAACAAGCACTTTTCCCTTGTCCCCCCTTGTAAATCCTACAGCGCTAAAATCGCATCCTGTCCAGGCAAAAGTAGTTGCGTTTCCGGTAACCCAGTTAATTGGCAATGTCGGTGTGCTTGAGCACGTAAGTGTCGTCGGCCCTTCAACGCTGGCAGAAGCAGATGTCACGGTGATGACCTGTCCAAGCCCGTTTTTTAAAAGCAATGTCATTGAGCCTGCTGCGCCGCTTGTTGCAGTGTATGCCTCGCATCCAAACCCAACATTGAAGTTGCACCTGTCAGGCAGGATTTTTGTCGGCCTCAAAACGCCGAAATAAGCGATTGCTGCTATGACGATAATGATAACGATGAACGCCCAAGCGTAAGTTGTCAAGAATTCCAAAGCCGACTGTCCTTTTCTGTTCATATTCAAAAAAATCACCTTTTTAATTTAGTTACCCTCTCTTTCGAATAACTGATATAAAAATCTTTCTATTTAAGTTTTTTGGCCAAATCGGGGTTTTGGAAATTCAAAAGCAAATAAGTCCGGATTAGGTTCTATAGAAAATGAAGGCCGGCAGCATCAGTCAAAGTTCCTGATAATTTGGATGAATAGCTGACAAGGGGGACGCCCCATCCGGGGAATGTCAGCCTTCAGAGAACAGAAGCGCGAACTTTGAAGCTGCCTGCCCGAGCGGAGCGAGATTTTCTACGGAGTGTCCGGATTACGAAAATATTTATACTTGCAAATATGATTAGCTCCATGGTTTCCAAAAACAGCAATCCTTTTGATATGGCTTTGCTTTCCAAAGAATCAAAAAAATGGATTTCGGCAAAGATAATTTCAGAAGACCAGGCCGGGAAGATTAAGTCATTTTACAGGGGTTCTAAAGAAAGCTATGACGGCCATTCAAGCATAACCTCAGTCATAGCAATATTCGGCGCGCTCATGATTGGCGCCGGGATAATACTGTTCTTTGCCCTGAACTGGGGTAATATTCCAAAATACGTTAAGGTTTTTTCAATACTGGCTGCAATGGTGGCAACGTACCACATAGGCTATGTGATGAAGTTCTCAAAAGGCACCTTTCCAAAAGTGGGCTCGTCTTTGATTTTCCTCGGCTCAATAATATACGGCGCAGGAATTATTTTGGTCATGCAGATTTTCCATATAAGACTCCACTGGCCAAACGGATTTCTTTACTGGGCCGCCGGAATAATTCCGCTCGCTTACCTTTTGGGCTCAGTTTCGGTATTGTATCTCGGCCTGATAGGATTGGGATTTTATGTGGGAACAAAAAGTTATTACTGGTTTGGATATGTTGAAAGATATTATAATATATCTTATGCATTCTTTTTGGTCTTTCTTTCCCTCGGAGTCCTTTACTATGTTCTTGGAAACATCCACCAAAGCAAAAAGGGGCTTGAAAAAATGTCCTATCCATTTCACCTGATTGGCGCATTTTTGGTTTTGCTTGTCACATACCTGTTTTCCTTCAAGTGGTTTGTGAGGGACATAAATGCGGAAAATGCCGCAGTGCAAAGCGTGCAGGCAGCAAACGCAATAATGTCCTCAAAATTCTGGATTATTTTCCTTGTGGTTTCTGCGCTTGCCGCCATATCCATTATCATCGGATTTTCAAAAAGAGATAAAAAATCAAAGCTGGAATTTTATGAGCTCTTCTTCCCGGCAGTTTTGCTTGTTTTTGCGCCATTTGCAGTCCTTTTCTCCAAAATAAATTTCTGGTTTATCCCAGTTCTTTTCAACATCATGCTTTTCCTCTTAATCATCGCAATGGTGTACTTAGGCTATGCAAAAAAAGAAAAAACCCTTGTGAATCTCGGGATGTTTGCATTCGGGGTTTCTGTTTTTTCAAGATATATTGAATACCTGTGGGACGTGCTTAACGGATACATTTTTTTCATAATAGGCGGGCTGCTTTTGATTTTCCTCGCAATAATCCTGGAAAAAAACCGAAGAAATATAATAAAAAAAGTGAGTTCCTAAAATGGACAAGAAAAAGCTGTTTTACATAATTGTTGTGTTGCAGGCAGTGCTGCTGCTCGGGATGGTTGCATACAAGGAGGCAACTGTTGCTTTTGGCGCAAAAATTATCTTAAAGACTGTTCCGTATGACCCGACAGATTTTTTCAGGGGAGATTACATCAATATAAGGTATGAGATTTCAGACATTTCTCTAACCTCATTAGATTACAACAATGAGGAATTCAGCAGGGGAAATGATGTTTTTGTGAGCCTTGAGCCTGAAAAAGACAAGAACGGAGTGGATTACTGGAAAGCAAAATCTGTAAGCAACAGGAAAAAGGCTGAGCCCTACATCAAGGGCACTGTTTCAGAGATTTACAGCAAAACCATTTACACAATAAAAGACGAGGAATCAGGGAAAGACTATGACTATGAAGTCATTGAATATGAAGGCCAGTATTATTACCAGCAGCCTTTGGAGATGAGTTTTAAGGAAGGTGATGAGGTGCAGTTCAATGTTTTCAACAATGCGGCAACTTATGCAGTAAAGTGCGACAAGGAATTGTGCCCCCAGAATAAGGGCAAGCTTGAAGGGTTTAAGGTGGGAACAATCAAAAAAATTGCAAAAGGCGTAAAATTCATCAGAATCAGCTACCCAATAGAATCTTATTTTGTGCCGAAAAACCAGGGAAATCTTCCGCAATTCAGAACTGGCGAGATGCTAGTTGAAGTTGCCCTTTGGAAAGGCGATTCGATTGCAACGAATATCCTGATTGACGGGCAGAAGATTGATTTCAGGTAAAAGATTGAATAATATTTTAATTAATTTAATTAAAAACCTGAGTTACAATTTTTTTAATATTTCTAAAATTGGCAAAGGATTCAAACACGGGTTTTGTTTGTCAAAACCCTATTCGCAAAGGTAAAATCCACACGTCGTATGGATTTTCCCTCTGCACTCAGTTTTCATCCACGTCGTGTAGAGTTACTGAAATATCTCGAGGCAAATTTTAGTGTTAGTCAAAATTTGCCGAGTGTAACCAGTGTTGCCTCAAAGGCAACGGATTTAAAAATGCCCTATTTTAAATTAAAAGTAAATCAAAAGCCTTTTATATTCTAAGAGATAATCCAAACCCGGGGTGGCAAATGAGCGCTGAAAAAACAATTGTGAATTACTGGCTCAACAAAAAAGGATTGTTTACTGTAAGCAACGTCAAAACCCTGAGCAACCGCGACGGCGGAATACTTGCAGTTGAGTTTGAAGGCGGGCAGGCAAAGGAGCTTTTGCATATTGAAGTAAGCTGCTCAATAACAAGCAATATTTCTGACGCAAAAGACATTTCCGGTTCAATATCCAGAATAATAAGTGAAAAATTCACTGACAAAAAAGTTTCTTCGCTTGTCCAGAAAACCCTCAGGCAGTTTTCGCTTGAATCTGGCGCTGTCAAAAGAAAAATTGTAACAGGCTCGCTCCCAAAGTCAAGGAAAAAGGAAATTGCAGAGAGCTTCAAGTCAGAAGGAGTCGAAGTAATAGAATTTGGCTCAATTCTTTTTGACGTGCTTGAGTCCCTTGACACGCAGTACCACAAAGACGATGTGATAAGGACGCTTCAGCTCACAAAATTCCTTTTAATGAAGGATCCTGCAAAAATTTCAAAGCTTCTCTGCGAGGATTATTTTTCTTCTGCCGGAAGAAATGAATTCCTCTCTTCAATTCTGGATGAAAAGCAGATAATGAAGGAATTCAAAAAAACAAACAAGGAAAGGCTGGGCGCAATTTTGAAAAATTCCGGCTTAAAGTCAGGAGAGCTTGCTGAAATTGTCGGGCAGAACCTGCTCACAAAAAGAACGGGAAAAAGTTTCATTGAAAGCATGATAAAACAGCAGGGAATTGCGACATCTGAAAAAAGGCGCAGCAGGGTAAGAAAAATCAACAGGCCCCTTGAAAATTTCTTTTGATATACTAGTTCTTTAGTTATTGTAATGTTCCGAGGCAAAATTTATTGGCAGTCAAGTTTTGTCGAGTGTAAATGTTGAAAATTTATTTCATAAATTTTCCAATTTTGGGAAAGATGATAAATTTTAATTTAAGAAAAAATTATATGTTTTATTTCATTAATTCGAGAAATTCATTTCGAGTTCCTCAAAAAAGAAACCACGGAATCAACCGACCTTATGGCGTATTCCTCAATTCTCTTCTCGCTTTGCTGCCAGGTCGAGTTTGGGCCTGAAATTCCAAGTGACACCGGCTTTTCATAATGAAGCGAAAGTTCCATAAGTTTTTGGGATATCGCATGGCCGATGACAAGATCGTGGTCTGTCCCGCCCTTTATTATTGTTCCAAGCGCGACAACTCCCTCAATTTCCTTTTCTTTTAGCATAAGCTTTACTGCCAAAGGAATTTCATAAGAGCCAGGAACTTCAACGATTTTTACAATCACCGCTCCGACTTCCTTTGCGCGCTGCTCTGCCCTCTTCCTCATCTCGCCGGTTATTTCATAATTAAATTGGGATACGACCATTCCGATTTTTACTTCCATTTTATCACCTTAGTTTCACTGGC
>DATDOM010000052.1:0-17190 GCA_035293285.1 Candidatus Nanoarchaeia archaeon
ATATTTCTTACAGACACTGACGGAGGGAATACCCTTACAAGGGATGGGGTTTCTGAATACGCCTGCGACGGCGTGATATTTTTGCAATTGCACGACACGAGCAAGAACGTGATGAGGACTTTGTCTGTAAAGAAGATGAGGGGAAGCAACATAATCCCCGGGCTTAATTCTTTAAGGTTTACAAAAACAGGTCTTGAAGTCGGCGAGTTCAAGGCGTTTTATTGAATTTATTTTTCAGCAAGTTATATTAATGACTGATTGTACGGGTTGTTCTGAGCTATAATGAATAAAAAATGCCAGTTAACCTTGTTTTTTATATTTGCCATTGTTATTCTGATTGCGGTTTCCTTTATTTTTTCTTTCAAATCCAGTAAATATGAGGATGAAACACAAAAAGAACTGAAAATCTCGAATGACCTTAGCACATCAACTTTTGCCAACTTGAAATATGACCTCAATTTATGTTTTGAATCTGTTTCTGAAAACGCAATACTTTACATAAGCGAACATGGGGGGGATTATGAATCCAGTAACCCGCACATTTCTTATTGGGGCTACACAATCCCAGTTTATGACTACGAGAACAATGACAGAGTTCCCACAATACAAGACTTTGAGTCGGGAATTTCCCAGATAATAAAAGAAGGGCTGCCTTCCTGCATCGAGGGATTCAACAACACGGGATTTTTCCTTAGCGGAAATTTGGAGTCTGTCAATACATCAATTGAAAAAGACAGCGTGAAGATAACTGCAAGATACCCTATTTTGATTCAAAAAGCTAATGCGAAATCTGAAATGCCGGAGTTTGGCACGAGGATTTATGCCCGCCTTGGGCTTATGCACGAAATTGCAGGCAACATATCCAGATACAAAATCAAGAACAAAGCCGTGTGCATCGACTGTGTTCTAAACTACGCAAAAAATAACCAATTAAATATAGACATACTGTCAGACAGCTCATTTTTGATTTTTACAATTTCGGACAATGTCACACAAATAAATAACGAAAATGTCGTTCTTAAGTTCGCACTTGAAAAAAATGACGGGAAAAATTAAAATGGCCGCAAAAATTTTGTCAGTGGGAGCAATATTGATAATAGTGTTTGCATTGCCAGTTTTTTCTCAAGGGTTGACTCCGGAGCAGACAGAGCAAATGAAGCAGGAGCTGCAAAAGCTCGGAGCGCAGTTTAGCGATGATGGGAGGCTGATAGTGCCAAAAGGCGCGAATGTTCCAATACCGCCTGACCTTCCAATAGGCATCATAGAGGTTAACGGGGGCTCGATACAGGTACCTTCAACCTACACAGGCTCAATCAAGGTTTCAAATGGGGGTACAGTATACCTGTCACAATATGCTGTTGACAAGGAAGGCAAACATAATTCAGTTATAGAGATAGAAGGAGGCACCGTACAGGTGGGGAGTGAGGTAACTGTTTCCGGAAAGGGAACTGTGATAGGAGATGCCATATCAATAGAAAAAGGCGAATTCAATAATGTGCCAATGACTTCTGCAATGAATCTAAAGTATGACGAGAAAAGCGATATAATAAAAGGGCTGTGCAGTGAAAACTGCGAGGTTGGAGGAATACAATACGGGGACTATACTGTGTTTTACTATAAAAAAAATCCTGACGGAACTTCTACAGTAACTTTAGGTGGAAATCGCGGAACTACTACTGTAAAAAATGCAAATTTTGTAGTTGGAAAAGACGGCAATGTTTACGTAGTAAATCGGGGTGAATGGTTTCCTGACATGAAAACAAAAGTGAATGTAAAAGAAAGTTTTATCTATCTTGCCAAAGGGGATACAACCCAAATCTATGGGCAGACTTACAAGGCCGAGTGGGAAGTTACTGCGATCAGGTTTGAATTTGACAAGATAAATGGAGAGATAGTTGCAACTTCTCCTTTAAGGAGAGTGATTGTTCCAAAAAAAGGAGATTCGGTTTATTCTTTTTTTAAAGATGCAGGGTATGGGGATGATGATTTCAATTTCCTGATAAGAAAAACAATATACTGCGGCACATTCAAGGATGAGTGCGTGTCAGGAAATCCGTTGAAAACTTACCTGGCAACGCCATCGCAGGATAAGAAATTCATGGAAGCCCTAAGCCGGGATGAATCAGTAAGGCAAAAAGTGGATTTATATTTTAATGATTTGAATTTTCCGGTTACGCTTAGAAATGCAGGCGATTTGGAAAATTTGGGCATTGCAATCGGCGGCGTAAGCAATCCTGATGTTGACAACCCTTCAAGCGGGGTTCAACTCGATCCCGGACCAATCAATAACCCAGCTTACAAGAAAACTGTGCCTTTAGGCGGCATAGCCCAAGAAGCGGCAGACCGGAATTTTGTTAGTTTTACTCATAGGGCTTTTTGCGGAAAATCTACAAGCCAAGAGCCTTATCCCTGCTATCTTCCCAAGTTCCAGTATGCTGCTGTTGATGCCGTCTATTCCGAAGCAATAAAACAGGGAGTCCATTTCACTGTATTCGGATTTAGAAATGAAGAAGTGCAAAGAAACTATGGTCTTTTAAGCCAGAAAGGCCAGAAAGGGATTTACACGCCTGCAAATTCCAATGATCCTGATGCGCCGCACTATAACGGGGCATTTGATGTGAACTGCTTTACTTCAAACTGCATGAAAAAGCTTGACGAGATTTTTAAAAAGTATGGCTGCGCCAGGCCATACCCAAAAGACCCTCCACATTATGAATGCAGGGCAAAGATGGAGTAACTTAATCAAGAGTTCTGAATATTTCCTGTGGAGAGGATTTGTAAAGCTCAATCGGTTTTTTTATTCCGGAAAGTTTCTCCGCAGTTCTTAATACGCCATGGAAATTTGGCAGTTTTTCCATTTCTTTAAAGTGGGCATAGATCTCAGATTCCGAAAGGCCGATTCCAAGAGTTTTATTATAGGCTAATATCCAATTAAGGACAAGTGAATGTACAAAAACTTCTTCGAGCCTAAGCCATTTTCCATAAACTTTTGCAGTATCGAAAAAAGAGATGCCTCCAGATTCCCGCTCGATATGACTTCTTGTGTAGCCCTCAGATAATTTATGCAAAACTTCGGCAGCTGGTGTTTCTATTATGGAGATTCTGTTTCCAGAGGTTCTGTAAAAAATCGGAGAGTTGCTTATTTGCCCTTGAGCCGCAATGCCGTTAATAACTCTTGGAGAATAACCTGCTTCTTTTTTTAGCGGCAGTTCTATTTTTTCGTCAAAGGTTTGTCCCTTATTTCTGATCCTGTATTTTGCGATTACTCCTGTACTTAGTTCTGAAACCAAGTAAACAGTGCAATAATTGCTCTGGGTTATATCCCCCCTATTTTTTGGTATGGAGAAATTAAGCTTCACTTTGTCCAAAGCATAAAAATTTGCCATATGCCCGATTGATTTTTTTGATTCATAAATAAGTGAATTTGCATATCTTGAACCCAGTTCAGGCTTTGCGAATATGGCCCTTTTCAAGTCAATTAAGCTTGCATCAATTTTTCCCCTGTATTTCTTTGACAGTTCTTCAGAAAGTAATTTTTTTAATTGTTCAGAAGGAGCTACTGATACAGGCTCTTCCATAACAATGTTCGGCAAGTCTTTTTGATTTGGCGAATCTATTGGATGCTCCAAAAAAACGCTTTTTGAAGGGGATTTTGCTGCGTTTGCCAAACCTAAGGTTATTACTCCTGAGGCTGCTGCTTTTATAAAATCCATTCTGGTAACGCCTGAACTGGCCCTTTGGCTATCCAAATCCCCAATCAATTCTTCCAAATCCATTTTTACCTGCATAAACCATTCATCCGAGGGAGTTATTTTTTTAATAAGCGAGTTCAATCTTGAGATATTTTCAATTTCTTTCGAGTAAAGGGATTCATTTCCCCCGTAAAGTTTGTGCAATATCTTAAGGATATATAATACTTTTTTTGATTCTTTTCTTATGTTTTTAAAATTTTTTCTGACTTTAAAGTTCCATAAATTTGCAAGCTCACGCTTTCCTTTTCCTGTACGAAGTGAAGAGATAATATTTTCCCATAATCTTTTTAACTCGTTTTCTTCAATGTTTAAATCACTCAGCAAAACTTCTTTTTTCTTTGACCTAAAAAATGGGATTTTCACTTTAAGGGTTTATTCTTAGCGTTACATATATATTTTTTGCTATGGCTTTTCAGACAGAGTATCCTAAGTTAAATCTGAGTTAAAGATAGTCATTTTATAATTTCCTCATATAAATTTAAATTTTACTTATTTAAGTAAATAAATAACAAACAGAAAAGTTTAAATACTTATATAAGTGAATTTAATCACTATAAAAGTTAAAATTGAAAATAAAACTCTAAAACAGGAAAAATTTAAATATAACTTATAAAAGTTAATATTTTACTTATATAGATTTAATGAGTCAAGACAAAAGCAATGAAAAAACAGCTGATTCTGAAGATTTACCTAGCCCTGGCATCCTGAACAATGATGAGTTTGTAGGAATGAAAGAGCTTTATGAGAGGCTTAAGCTTAGCTATGGCGCAGTTGAAATTCTTGATGCGCTTGAAAATAATCAGGTTTTCATTCCTGTTTCAATATTTAATCATGAATTGAGCTCGCTAGAGCTTGTCACAAAATACCTTCACGAAAATAAGGGAATTGGACTAAAAAAAATTGCAGGGCTTTTGGGCAGGTCAAGCGCGAACATCTGGAATTCCTATAAAAGAAGCCAAAAGAAATTTCCTCAAAAACTCACTGCAAAGGATTCTGTTCTTATTCCGCTAAACTCAATAACAAACAAAAAGCTGTCTCTGCTTGAAAATATTGTTTCTTACCTAAAAGATTCATTAAAACTTTCTTATCACGAAATTGCAGTAATGCTCAAACGAGATGACAGGACAGTCTGGACAGTTTATAGCAAGGTCAGGAGAAAAAATGCAGATTAATTTCAGGAAAAATATTGTAAAAACCAAGGCGGTGCGACGGTTTTCTTTGAGAAAACCTGCTCGGCACCCCGTAAGGGACGTCCCCCGCCTCGCCGCACGCCACGTTTACGCTAAAGCATATGAAATAACAATCCATTCTTTGTTGAATAATAAAAATCGGGAAAATAAATTTATAAAATGATAATTCGGATAAAGAAAAAAACATTGGCATCATTTGCACTCATATTCATTTTGTTAGCAATAGCGATAAATGCCGACAAGTTAAACAGCACGAATTACAACCAGACAGTCGTTGTTTCAGACGGCGGCGCAACAAAATTAAACAGCACAAATTACAACCACAGCATTACAGTTGGCGGCGTGATAGGAAGAACGACTTCAGGCAACTATGAAAACAGGCTTGGATTTTTCTACGGGACTTTTGCAGACAACACAACGCCGTTTGTAAATGCAACTTTAAACAACACATCTCCGAAAAGGTATGAAATTGTAAACATATCGGCATACGCCTCTGATGAATCCGGCCTGACCCTTGGAGAGATTATAGTAAACCAGACAGGGTCAAATGTCATTTACAGCTTTACATTAAGCGGAGGCTCTGCATTTTTCTCGCAGAACATAACAATAGGAGTTGCGCGCGCAAACGTGATAAATTTCACTGCAAGGGTAACAGACGGGTCTGGAAACCTCAAGCAAAATTCAACACTAATAACCGTTGCAAACACTCCCCCTCCCCAAGTCACATTAACTTATCCGAACAACGACAACTACACAATAAACCGGACGCCGCTAATGGCTTGGAGCAACGTTACAGACATTGACAATGACTCACTTGCATTCAACGTGATAATGACCTGTATTGGCTGCTCGTCAGACAACAGAGACTTTAATGTAACGACAATAAACACAACTCCAGAATTCGACCTGCAGTTTTTGGGTGATGAAGGATATACATACAACTGGAGCGTGAGGGCAACAGACAATCCCGGAACAAGCGACTCATCTTACGGAACAATGTCCTCAATCAGAAACATCACTGTGCTGTCTTATGTGAGCGCCACATTTGCAGTAAACTCGGTTGATTTTGGCCAGTTAAGCCTTGGGCAAAATGACAATACAACAGACAGTTCCCCTCCGCCGTTTACAATCGAAAACGACGGCAATGTAAAAATAAATGCGACAATATTTGCATCCGGCGAGCTTTTTTCCTCAGTTTCGATGCCAAGCAGGTATTTCCAGTATAAATTTGACAACACAACTGAAGTTTATTCATTCAACTATTCCACTTCAACTGTAAACTTCACGAATTTCACGTCAGCAGGCGTATTCGGGCTCCATAATTTCAATTATCAGGACGGCAATGACTCTGCAAAAATAGACATAAATGTCGAAGTTCCGCCGGCAGAGACTACAGGGACCAAGTCATCAAAAGTCGCAATACAGGTAAGGAGGTCAGCATGAAAAGCCTCGCAATTCTTGCGCTGATAATCCTGATTGTGCTGCTCACATCTTTGGTGTCAGTTACTCCAATATCGCCAAAAGACACTGAAATAACAAAGGTCCAGCCGACGTTCAGCTGGTCCGGAAAAGCAGACTACCTGGTAATAGACGACAACCCTGAGTTTTCATCACCGATTGTAGAAAAAGTGAGCGGGAGCGAGCACACTATTCAAAACAGCCTTACGTTTGGAACTCATTACTGGAAGCTCAAAGGGATTGTGACGAGCAAAACTTCGCAGTTTACAATAAACTCCGTTGTTGACCTGGAGATTTCCAAGACAGGCGATGAAGGTAAAATAATTCTGGCAAACAGCGGGAATTCCGCACTCAAAATTTTTCATTATGAGTCAAGAGGGCTTTCAAAACTTACAGGCCTCCATTCTCTGAAAATAAACGAGTCAAAAATTGTCAGGATTAATTCAAAATCGATTTTTGTGGCAAGACAAGATGAATAAAAAACAAGGAGTGAGGATTTTCATTTGCATCGCGCTTTTAGCAATACTTTCAGTAATGCAAGTCAGGCAGGCATATGCATTCGGAGTGACTCCCGGAAAAAAAACTGTTGACTTTGAGCCGGGATTAAGGCGGCAGTTTACGCTGACTTTGGTTAATCCTGACAGAAGCCCGCTCCGGGCAACAATAATGGCAGAAGGGGAGCTCGCAAAATACATCGAGCTTGGAGGAAACCAGATTGAATTCAAGGCAGGCGAAAGCGAAAAATCATTCACTTATGAGCTCTTCTTGCCGCAAAACTTTGAAAAGCCGGGCTCGCATAAAGCTGAAATAATAATTAGGGAGCTTCCGTCGGCGGCAGAATCAGAAGAGATAGTGATAAGCTCACTTGTTGCAATAGTTTCAGAAGTTGAAGTAAGGGTGCCATATCCCGGAAAATATGCAGAAGCGGAGCTTGACATTGTGAGCGGCGGCCAAAACGAGCCTGTAAAATTCTACCTAAGAACATTAAACCTGGGCGAGCAGGACATAGAAAAGGCAAAGGCATTTGTCAATGTTTACGACCCTCAGAATAACCTCATTGCAATTATAAAGACTGATGAAAAACCGATTGCAAAGTTTGAAAGAAAGGAATTGTCAGCTGTCTGGAATACAAACGCAAGCCTTGGAACATACCGTGCAACCGCAGTCCTTGATTATGACGGCGTCATAAAAAACATTGAAAAGAGCTTTTCTATTGGCGACTTTTTCATAAGCCTAATGGACGTTTCTGTCAAGAATTTCAAGCTTGGAGGAGTGGCGAAATTCAATGTGCTTGCAGAAAACCTTGCAAATGACAAGGTAAACTCAGTGTCATCTGAAATAGTTATATTCGGAGAAGAAAAAACAATGGCAAAGCTGCAGTCAAACATTGTTGACTTTGAGCCAAAGACAAAAAACGAGATGGCAGTGTTTTGGGACACTGAAAAAGTGATTGAGGGAACTTATGATGGAAAGATAACTGTAAAATACGGGGAAAAGACATCTGAAAAAAGGGCTGTTTTAAAAGTCGGCAAGGACAAGATTGAGACGGAGATTATCGGAATCACAGGCCACGCCGTTGACTTGCAGCAGGCCTCAGAAGTTTCATCTCTTGACAGGATGGACCTTTTGATCTGGGGAGTGGTCATACTGATTTTATCAAACGTTGCCCTCATAATCTATTTTGTCAAGTTTCGCAACAAAAAAGAGAATTTATGATGCTTATTTGAAGATTATTTTCATTGCTACTCCAAAAAAACGAAATATATTTAAAGCAGAGTGCAAAGAAAAAAAGACAATGGAAATTAAAAGCCAAAACACTTTCAAAAAGAGGTCATTTGTGTTGTCTGTCGGTGAACTGAGTTCTGGAGGTAATTGAAATGGAAGATGTTTCTAATAAAACTGTGGTTATGCTTTTGGTCGCAACTGTCATTATTTCTGTCGGCGGCATGCTTTATACCATGAATTCTGTCAATAAAGCCCTTGTCGGAGGGGGACTTTCAGGGCTGCCGATTGTGACTGGATTTGCACTTGTGCCAAATGGCACTGCGCAGCTTACAGTGGCAACAACATCGTCAATCAGGTTTACTTCAGCAACTGTTGATTTTGGCTCAGGAAACGTCAATACTACTGGAGGTTATACAAACTGCTCGTTATTAACTGTGCTTGTGGAAGGGCAGTATATGTCAGGATGCGAGAGCTTCACTACAACAACAAACGGATTTACAATTGAAAATGACGGCAACACAAACCTTACTGTGACCCTTTCTTCAAACTACACTGCCGCCCAGTTCATAGGTTCTTCCGGGGCTGCTTTTGCCTGGAACGTTTCATTGAATGAGTCAAACAGCTGCTATAACGTAACTGGCTCTGTTGACACTGCAATTTATCCAAATACAACAGCAGACTGCGGGTCTGGAGATATCAGCGCCACAAAGTGCGGGGCTATTTTCGAGTCTGTTTCGACAACAGCAAAGGTCATATGCCCAAGGCTGAGATATGAAGATTCGAATGATGCCCTAAACATCGACTTAAATGTTACAGTGCCAATTGATTCACCTTCAGGCCAAAAAGTAGCAAGAATTACCGTAACCGGAACAAGGGCGCCTTTAAGCTGAGCCTTTTTATTTTTAGATTATTGCTAAAAACGAAATATATTTAAATCAGAGTGCGAAGAAAGTCTACAATGGAAATTGAAAGTCAGGGAATCTCAAAAAAAACAGGGATTACAGTCATACTTCTTGCGGTGTTCTTGTCATCAGTCATAACTTTGTACGTGCTGAATATCGGGCACGGAGCTGCAAAAACAGTCGAAAACAAGGTTTTAAACTTGGGCGGAGATGTTTCTCTTAGCGTAAACAGCGCCCCGGCAAAATCAACAAATTTTGGAAGTGTAGGCCTGACAATCAAAGAATCTAGTTCTGGAGGTAATTGAAATGGAAGATGTTTCTAATAAAACTGTGGTTATGCTTTTGGTCGCAACTGTCATTATTTCTGTCGGCGGCATGCTTTATACCATGAATTCTGTCAATAGAGCGCTTTTAGGCAATGGAATCGCCGGGCTGCCGGGAATCACAGGTCTTGCACTCGTGCCAAATGGCACTGCGCAGCTTACAGTGGCAACGACATCGTCAATCAGGTTTACTTCCGGCACTGTTGATTTTGGAACAGGAAACGTCAATACTACTGGAGGTTACACAAACTGCTCATTATTGACTGTGCTCGTGGAAGGGCAGTATATGAGGGGATGTGAAAGTTTCACAACTGTAGGGCAGGGATTTACTATTGAAAATGACGGCAACACGAACCTTACTGTAACATTAGTATCAAATTATTCGGCATCAAGTTTCATCGGCTCAAGCGGAGCTGCTTTTGCCTGGAACGTTTCATTGAATGAGTCAAACAGCTGCTATAACGTAACTGGCTCTGTTGACACTGCGATTTATCCAAATACAACAGCGGACTGCGGGTCCGGAGATATCAGCGCCACAAAGTGCGGGGCTATTTTCGAGTCTGTTTCGACAACAGCAAAGGTCATATGCCCAAGGCTAAGATATGATGATACAAGCGATGCGCTAAATATCGATGTAAACATAACAGTTCCATTTGATGCGCCTACAGGAGCCAAGGCAGCAAAGCTTACGGTTACAGGAACAAGGGCGCCTTTAAGCTGAGCTGGATAAATTTACATTTAGCGGGACTTGGAGAGTTTCATATAAACAAAATTTTTTAATCGCATGAAAAGAATATTTTTTTGTTTTTTTCTCGTTTTGTTGGCTCAGGAAGCCATAGCCATAGGCATAACGCCTGATGCCGTAAGAATAGATTTCGTGCCGAACTTTGAAAATGTCTATCATTTTCGCACACAGCAGTCAAGCTTCACTTCAATAATAATGGATGGAGAGCTAAAGCAATATGTCACGATAGAAAACGATAAAGTTTCGACTGACGGCAGCTTTGACGTGAGAGTAAAACTTCCGGAAGAAATAATTACACCGGGAGACAATGTTGTTTTTGTAGGAGTTATAGAGGGAGCTGCAGATACTTCTATGGTGAGCGGGGTTGCATCAGTGAGGACTGCAATAGTAATAAGAGTGCCTTATCCCGGCGTTTATGCGGAAGTTGGGTTTAACGCGCCGGATATGAATACAGGAGAGACAGCAAAATTCATTGTCAGCATAAGAAATCTTGGAAAAACGGACATAGATGGTGCCAAATCATCAATTGATATCATAGACTCAAAAGGCGTGATTGTCAAAACATTAAACACAGTCCCTGTAACAGCCATAAAATCAGGAAACACGGAAAGCCTCGTTGCAATTTTCAACTCCTCAGGGCACGAAGCCGGAAATTACAGGGCTGTCGCACATGTCCAGTATTTGAATGAGAAAAAGGACCTTGAAGATTCCTTTAGGATTGGCTCCCTTAAGGTTAATCTTGTGGATTATACAAAAGAATTTTCCAATGACGAGGTAGTTAAGTTTGACCTTGTCTTTGAATCCGGATGGAACAGTGATATCAACGGCATTTTCTCAAATGTCAGGATTTTAAACAATTCAAATGAAATTTCAACATTTCAGACTGTTTCTTTTGACCTAAAGCCGTGGGAGAAGAAAACAATAAGCACTTACTGGTCCAAGTCAGAGATAGGCGTCGGGGAATATGATGCCGAGATAACTGCATTTTATGGCGGAATAAGTGACAAAACCAGCGGCAAAATAAAAGTAGTCATACCTAATGAGGGCAAGTCACTGAACTCTTCGTTTAAGTATCTTAACCTGACAAGCCTGCTGATACTGGCAATTGCGGCTCTTGTAATAGTAAACCTCTTTTTCTTTTTCAGGAGAAGGAAAAAGGAAAATGAGAGAATATGAAGCTATCAACATTTTTGGCTTACCTTATTGCATTTTCCCTGATATCTGCGTTTTTTACAATTTCCCTATATGAGTATTTCATAATTGAAAAAGTGTATACTGTGGATATGAAGCTAAGAGTCAGTGACCATTTTGGGCTTAATGCAGATTCAGATTCCCTTAATTTCGGCTCACTAATGCCTGAGACTGAAGGTTTGAGAGACCTCATTGTTGAGAATAAAGCAGACTATCCTCTCAAAGTGGAAGTAATCACTTCAGGCCAGATTTCAAAATGGATTAAAATATCGGATAATAATTTCGTGCTGGACTCAGGCCAAAGCAAGAACCTGACGTTTGTTGCGTTTGCCCCAAAAATTGGGTATGGGCAGTACAACGGCTCTGTAAAAGTAATTTTCAAGAAAGTCCTGTTTGGATAATTTAGGATATTAATGATTATCAAGTTTGCATAAATTATCACTTTCTGCTTTTTCACAAGTCAAAACAAGAATTGTCAATACCATTTCCATCGGTTGTAAAGCATATATGACACTACAAGAAAAAGTGAGAATATTGCAAGCGCTCCGACAGACACGAAATAGCGGTTTTTAAGAAGTTTTAAGTATGGGCTTAATTCTCCAGAAGTTTTCTGTGTATCGGGTCGTTTGCCGGATGTGAGGTATTTGCATGCATCAACTGCCTTGTCCAGTATGACTGCGGCCCGCTCATTGTTGCCTTTCTGGAGCTCCTTGCTTGCCTCTATCAATACTTCATTTAGCTCAAGGCATTCAGGGTTTAGCCTGATGAAATCACGCACATATCTTATTTCCTCGCTTAGGTTGTCCAGTATGTTTATGTTTACAATTGCGGAATCGCTGAGGCTTGGGCTCGTTACGTTTGCAACAATCTTTACGTTGAATGTTTTTGAAGTGTTGTAGCCGCTAATCCTCAATTCTGACTTGGCATTCTGGAAAGGAGGTATTGACTTGATGTAGCTGTCAGTAAAATACATTTCCAAATCAGTTATGTTTGAAAACGCGGCAATCTGTACTCCGTTTATCTCGTAGTCATTTCCGTTCTGAACGCTTATCGGGACTATGATGTCTTCATCAACTCCGACCCTTATGTTTTCAGGGACTATAAGCTCAAAAGACTTGGACTGGTTTATTATTATGCTTCGGTTGACATAGACAAACTTGGTGCCCCCCCCTCCTCCGCCTCCTGATGAGCTTGACTGAATCACAACAGAGGAGGGCTCTTCCACGTCTGCAAAATTCAGGGTTATGTTATTGCTTGAGATGTTCACTATGCCGTCGCTTGCGTAGAAAACCACATTCCTTGAGCCGGCAAAGTCAGAATTGGGAGTCAGGCTGACCCTGTGCTGGCTGTCAATTGATACTGAGATGCTGCTGACTTCAGACGCTGAGTAGGTTACAGCATCTGAATCCGGATCTCTAAAGAAGTTGTCCAGGTCAAAGTAGTTTAGATAAACAGTGTCCTCCTTGCCTTCAAAATCTGATATCTTGTAGTTTATGACTACCTGCTCAACAACCGGCGCAACACTTAGATTATTTGTCGCGAGGATTGCCTTAAACTGGATATACCTGTCGCTTTGGCCAGTAATCACGCTTCCGTTTGGATTTGTGTAGTTGGAAGTGGAATTGCCGGTGAAATTTGTGAAAGTGACGTTGTCAGGCGACGTCCTTAACTGGAAAATGATGGTGGTGTTTTGCGGCCTGTTTTCTATCCAGGTCAGGTTTGTAAGAGTTATGTTTGTGGATGAGCCAAGGTCTATAACACTTGACGTAAAGTTTCCTTCTGCAAAATAGCTTGTGCCGTCAGACTTCGCAAGAGTTATGTTGCCGCTTTGCACAGTTAGGTTTACTCCAGAAAGTGTTCCGCTTTCAAAATCATCTTCAGTCGTCTTGTTGGAAATGCCATAGACTATTGGCCTGTTTGTGTTGTTTACAGTAAGATTCCAGCTTGTTGAATTTGAAAGCACGCCGTCTGACACAATTACAGTAAGATTATAAAATCCTGACGAGCTAAATCCGGGCCTGTACAAAAAGGAGTATGTCGTGTTCTGCTCAGAGCCGTTAAGCTGCCAGGAGTATGAAAGAAGGCTTCCATCAGGGTCTGATGCGGTGACATTAAACTGGATTTCTGAGCCTTCTGCGACACTTTGGTTTTGGGAAGCTGGATAAAACGAATCTATTGAAGGCGGGCGGTTTATGTTTATCACCTTAAACGAAACTACGCTGTAATTTGCAACATTCCCGTCAGTCACTGAAAAATTGACTGTGTAGTTTCCAACATTGCCAGACACAGGAGTGAAATTTATGATTCCGCTTGAGTTTGAAACATTAAAAACAGTGGAATTTGAAAAGAATGTCAAAGTATCCCCTTCCTCGTCTGTTGCATTGAGGTCATAGAAAAACTGGGTTCCCACAGTTGCATTGAGGATGGGAATTGAGGGGTTAAAGTAAGGAGATTCATTTAGCTCAGTTATGTTAAAGTAAACAAGCTCCCAGTCTATGTCTGTTGTGTCATTTACTGTAAAGTTTATCCAGTGGATTCCTACATTTTGCTGTGTTGGCGTGAAGTTAATCAGCACCGAAGTTGAATTTACTATCGTGAGGTTGAAAATTGATGAGTTTGAACTAAATGAAAGGTCTTCCTGGTTTGAGTCTGTTGCGTTGATTCTTAGCGTAAACAATGAATCTTCGGCAAATGTGAAATTGCCTATCCCAAAAAGCACAGGCGCTGAATTGTTAACCAGGAAGAAATAAACTGTCTGGGTCACATTGTAAAAATTATCAGTCACGCTTATGTTGACAGAGTAGTTTCCCTCCTGAGCCTGAGACGGCGTGAAGTTTATTTTTCCTGTAGTTATGTTGAAGTAGCTTATGTTGAAAAATGTGGAATTGTCAAAGAAAGTCAGGTTATCGTTGTCCAAATCAGATGCCGAGACAAAAATCTGGAAGCTTTTTGATATTCTTGCAGTCTGATTCTGGATAAATGTGAGATTTGGAGCGTTGTTGACGTTGAAAACCTCAAGCCTTATTGTTTCTGTGTCAGTTGCCCCAAAAATATCAGTCACTGTTACAAGGACCGTATGGTTTCCAACATCATTGTTTGTTGGAGTAAACGACAGGTTTGAAGTTGTTGAGTTTATCACTGAAACTGAAAGGGCCGAATAATTGGTTGAAAATGTTATTGAGTCATTGTCAATATCAAGAGCTGTTACGTTAAGGCTAAAAAGAATTCCCTCTGTGGCGTTTTGGTCGCCAATAAAAGACATGTTTGGCGCATTGTCTGCTGTGATGTTGAAAAATACCAATGCGCTTACATTCACAAAACCGTCGTCAACGCTTATGTTTACTGCGTAATACCCAACTATGCTCAGGTTTGCAGTGAAGTTTATCACGCCATTGGATGAATTGATGTTAAACACTGTGGAATTATCATAGTAAGACACGATGTTTATTCCGGCCTGCACATCATTGTCAGGGTCGGTTGCGTTTATGTCATATACAAAAGGAACGCTTGCGACAACAGTCTGGTTTGAATAGTTAAACAGCGGCGCGTCGTTTACGTTTGTGACATTGAGCGTGATGTTATTGCTAAAAGTAGAGTTTCTTGAATCACTTGCGGTGAAATAGACTGCCTCTGTTCCAAAAAAGTTGCTTCTTGGATAAAAGCTTACATTAGTGCTTGTGAGGTTTATTGTTACAGTTATTGAGCTGTTGCCCACAGAAGAATAAGTTATGTTGTCAAAATTTTCCCCGCTGCATTCAAGATTGTCAAGGTCGTTTACAATGCCGCTTAATGTAAAGTTGTTAAGCACATTTGTGTCCTCACTCCATGTAACATTCAGGATTGTTGAATTAAAAGTCGGCGCCCTGTTTGAGTTGTTTACAGTCAGATTCCATGTAAGTACTGTATTCTCGCTTGACGTGTCGTTCACAATTAAAGTGATATTGTAAAATCCGGACTGGCAGTAAGTCGGGGTAAAATTAAAAGTGTTGTTTTGCGACACAAGGGTGCCATTAAGGAACCAGCTTTGGTTAACTGCATCGCCGTGTATTGTATCAGGGTCCGATGCCGTGAAATTAAAATGCTGTGTCTGGTTTTCAATTATTGATATTGTTGTCTGGGCAGGATAAAATGAAGTTATGTTCGGCGCATCATTTACGTTCGAAATATTAAAGCGTATGTTTGATGTTATGAAATCCGCGCCAGGATTGCTTGTGTTTCGTACAATCACCAAAAAGAATCCTGAAACCCCGACTTCATTGTTTTTTGGAGTAAACTCAAGCACTCCGGTCTGAGGATTTATTGTGAGGTTTGGATAAGGAGTCTGCTCCATTGAAAAATTGACAAAACTTTCATTTGCAGTAACATTTATGTCATAATAAAATCCCACATCTTCAGAAAGGTTGAATATTGAAGGAAGCAACGGGCTGAAAGTAAACGCCATGAACTGCGAGCTTAAGGCTATTAAAATGGACAAAGACACGATTGCCAAAATCACCCTGCTTTTTTTCCTCATTTTGACCTTATGTTTTTTATTACGAATGCAAGTAGTTTATTAAACTGGGCTATGAATGCCCTCACTTCACGCTCGGTTATTCTCGAGCCCCTGAAATTTTCCAGCGAATCATGGAAGAGGATGATAAATTTTTCCTCATTTCTTCCGACTCCCTTGAGCCTTAGGCTTTCCCTGAAGGCTTCCTGGCTAAATCCAGACTTTAAGTGGAGATATGACTCAATGAATGAGTTAAAAAGCAGATTGAGCCTTTCGAAAATGTAATGGGAGTTTACCTGGTTTAGCTCTGCCGAAAGCAAATCAAGCAGTTTTTGCAGCCCTTTTATCTGGACTGCAAGCTTTTGCAGCTCATCAGTATCACGCCTTTTTCTCCTGTAAAGATAAATCCTTAATTCCCTCAAGGCCTTTTGTCCAAAAAGATTGGCCAAAAGCAAAAGTATCATGGCGATGAAAACCCAGAAAAGCGCTTCGAGCTTCAAAAAGTCGTAAAAAGGATTTGAAACATTTGCAGCCTGTTCAAGCTCTGGGCATTTTGGGCAGATGCCCCCGCAGTCAGCTTTTTCCTCATCCTGGTTTTTCCATCCGTCAGAGCATGTGGGGACTGAACAGATTCCGCTCGGATTGCAGTATTTTGTGTCACAGTCCGTATCTGCCTTGCATTTTTTGCCGCTATTGCAGGGCTTGCATTTTTTGCCGCCGCAGTCTATGTCTGACTCATCCCCATTAACCTGCCGGTCATAACATGTAAAGCAGGGCTCACATTCCCCTCCGCAGTCAATACCAATTTCACCTGAGTTTTGCTCGCCGTCATAGCAAGTCGGAATATATCTGCAGGTTTCATTCAAGCCCGGCTTTTGGATTTTTGTGCCGCAGTTGTTCAAGTCATAGCATATCCTGTTTTTTAAGTCGTATGCGCAGACGCTCCAATCAGTGCAGTACCATTCTTCAATGCAGGATATTCCTCCACCGCCGCCTCCGCCTCCACCGCCGCCTCCGCCAGATGAGCTTGATACAGGCGGCTCAGCAACGTCGGATATTGTAAGCGTAACATTGTTTGAATTTGTTGTGTTAATTGAATCGTTTGCCGTGAAAAATACATTCCTCAATCCAAAAAAATCCGTGTCAGGAATAAACGACACCACGTGGTTTGAATCAATTACTATCAGGATGTTGGCAACGGTGCTTGCTGTAAAGTTCAAGGAGTCCGAGTCTATGTCAGAGAAGTAATCATCAAGGTCAAGGCCTGTCAGGACAGTATCTTCATTCCACGAAAGCCCGGAAATGTTTGATATCAGCACAGGAGGCGTGTTGGTTATAAAAACACTGTCGCTTACATTCTGGTTGTCAAATCCTTCCGAGCTTCCGTCGCAAAACACATTGTAGGTGTAGTTGCC
>DATDOM010000053.1:0-3832 GCA_035293285.1 Candidatus Nanoarchaeia archaeon
AATTCTTTCAAAAACCTACGAGCAGCTAAAACGTGATAGATAATTCCATCATTAAGGACGTGATAACATCGGAAGATGTGCTTGGCAAGGATGTAATAGACTCGCGGGGAGCGTTTCTTGGAGTCAGCGACAAACTTTATATTCATCCAAAAACATTGAAAGTTGTTGGCATATCCGTTGATAAAGGCTTTATGCGAAAAGGATTTCTTATTGGGTCGGGCCACATTCGGGAAGTTACGAATTACGCCGTGTTTCTTACCATTGAACCGTCTTTTCGCTTGAAAGGAATGACTGTGTTTGGAGTTAAAGGCGGAAAGATTGGCACCGTGCAAGAGGTCAAACTCGTGCCAAACAAAAACACTATTCAGGAGCTTGTCGTCAAATCTTCAGTGAAGGGCCTTGGCACCATTAAGATAGCGTCAGAATATCTTGCACGAATGGAACAAAACGTCTTTTTGAACATTACTACTGACGAGCTTCTCAAGCTGAATCGCGTCAAAAAATAATCAATAAATAAGAAGTTATTTGCTGTTTTTTACCCATCAGGTTCCCTTATTTTTAGCAGCAGGCCTATCACAAAAACTGTTATTCCGATAGAAAAGAATGCAGAAGAGTTGCTTAAGCCTAAATGTTCTTTCAGGAAGAAAAAAAGCGCAAAAATCAGGAATACTCCTCCAAAACCAATTACTAAAAGAGAAGATAACTTTCTTATGATTCTTTTCTCTATTCGTATTATTCTGTCGTCAATATTCTTCATAATCATTTCAGCGCCTTTTGCTATTTGCGGAATTGCACTTGCCGATACGATTTGATAAATATGGCCTAATCCTCCCTTTATCGTGTCCATAAAGCCGCGTTTTTTTTTGCGTTCAGTCATTGTTTTATCCTTAACAATCATTTAGTTGTTGCAAGAGGTCTCTGTTTTCCGATGCAGGTGTTGTTCTCGCAAACACCTACTGTATCGCTAATTGCGCACGCGCATGTATATTCACATATAACATCAGGATTGTATTTAGAATTTACCCATACTCCTACGCCGCAGTCGCAGCAGCTGTTCTTCCTCACGCAATCAGAATCCTTCTGGCAATGGGATATGTAATCAGGCTTCTCGCACGTTCCGCGCGTTCCCAAGATACCTAAAGGAACATCAGGCACAAGTCCGGAGCAGCATTCTTTGGTATTTCCCAAAACAACTGCGCCCAAACTCTCACCTTCCTTGATGCATTCCTGAGACGCTGCCTTGACTGTGCACTGGCCTGCTTCGCAGATGGTCTGCATCTTACCAGCGATGTTGCAGTCGTTCATCTTTATGCATCGGATAGCAGGATCCAATGGAAGATCCTGGCGTATATCAGAAACAGGCACTGCTTCGCAGAAACATGAGTTGTATATCAATCTGCATTGGTCATCTTTTGTGCATTTGTCTGCGCACGGAGCAAACGCGCAATTAGGGCCAGTCCGTCCAACAACATCTCCATAAGGACACACCTTTGCCTCTTCTGTGCAAGCCTGCAGCGTGTTTGTGCAACCAATCAATGCAATGGTCATGACCAATAAGATTGTTAATAATATTTTTTTCATTTTTTAACATACTGTCCGTTTTCCTAAAGCGGCCCTGCAATTGTCGGAAGAACTGCGCTTACAATTGCTGCAAAGACCCATATGACAACAGCTACAATAAAAGATTTAATCCAGCCTATTTTGTAAAGGCTGCCAAGGGCAATTAGCCATGATATTCCCGCAATCAAAGTTGCAATCAAGCCTGCTCCAATGAAATAAGACACTATTGCGAATATTACTGAGCCGCATAACGCAGCCATTATTGCAGTGCCAAACCCTTCTTCTTCCCCAAATAATTTTGTAGCAACATAAATGATAACTGCCGATATGACAAGGCTAATCAAAAATCCGAGTAAAACTCCCGTTAATTCCATAAATAATCCACTCCGTCCTTTGACTGTTTAATTATCAATATAACTCATAAATAAAAAAATATAATTTCAACTGGAAGAAATAAATCTCCCTTGCTGAAACATCTAAGTTCTCATTATATTTTTTCCCGCAGGCCTGTTTTTTACCATTCTCCTGCCGCCTGCACTCTTTGCAGCTCTTCCCTTTGCAGCAGTCATTCTTCCGCCCCTACTTGATTTTACCATTTTATTTCCTCCTTTATTATTTATCTTTTTCTAAGTAACCTATTCGCTTGGTTTTTCACAATAAGGGCATACGAACGTAAGTCCGACAAGCTTTGCCTTGATGTTAATTTGTTTCTTACAATGCTTGCAAACAATTGCCCCAGTTTTTTTAACCATAATTGTATTACGCATAAGGGCTATAACAACCTAAGGTAGTGAAAATTAACTAAAAGGGCTTAGAAAGTAGTTATTAATCCAAAAAAAACTCATTTGAAAGAGATTCTTTCTTGTCAAGAATTAGGTTTAGTAGGCCAAAATGATTTGCCTTAATTATCCTGTCGACTGAAAAAGGGTACACATGCACTATCTCAATTTCTTTCGCATATTTTGACTGTAATTTCATAAGATACCTGTCTTTACCCTCCATATTCTTAAACCCTATAACCAACAGATGGGATATCCTTGATTCAGGAATTCGATAAGAGATTATTACTTCGGGAATTTTTCGTATTCTTTCGGAAATTTGCTCTTCTGAATATTTTTCCCAGACATATCTGGTGAATTTTATGCCAAGAACAACCAATGTTTCAACCCCTATTTTTTTGAAATCAATTATTGGCATATATCCTTTAATTATTCCTACACTCTCAAGCTTGTGCCTAATCTTAAAAATGGCTTGCTGAGAAATGCCTATTTTTTGGGCTATCTCTAAATCCGGAGTTTTAGCCTGCTCTATTATCTTCTTCAGCACTTTTTGTTCGTTTTTTGTTAATTTTGGAATGTTAATGTAGGGCTTTTCCATAGAACAAATGAAGTCTACAGTACTATTTAAATGCTTTTAGAAAACTAAAAATAAAAAAAGAAAAGCTTATTTCCTGCTTCTCCTTCTGTATAGGTAAGCGCCAATGCCTGCTAATGCTATTCCAGCACCGATTGACGTGAATTCTGGTATTGGCTCTACCTCTTCAATGGTGCAATTTGCTGAACATCCATCTCCGTCTTCAAGGTTGCTGTCATCACATTGCTCGCCTTCATCTAAGTTGCCGTCGCCGCATACAGGACTATTTCCGCACGATAAAAATATGTCATTGGTATCTAAGGTGACAGCAGCATTACGTGCCAATACCCTCCCTTCCACATCTGCGCCAGTAGTAACGGTGATTGAAGCAAGCGCGAGTATGTTTCCCTTAAATATGGAGTCCGTTCCAAGTGTTGCTGAACTTCCGACCTGCCAGAAAATGTTGCACGGGTCAGCATCGCCTTCGAGGACAACCTCAGTGCCCGTTATGGTTGTAAGTGTGGATAACGGCATCTGGAATATGAATACAGCACTTGCATTTCCCTGGGCGTCGAGTGTAAGTTGACCTGCCGATATTGCAAAAGAGCTTATTCCTGACCTATAGAGTCCTGGAGTGAGTGTCAAGCTGCCGAGTTCTCCTGATGGTATTATAACAACGTCTTCTGACCGGCCTGCAGCGTCAAGGTAAGCTGCAGTCAAGTCGCCTTGGGCTTGCAATGCAATTGCATCTGCCGCATGTATTGCTCCATTGACTATGCCTGGTCCTGAATCAATCACAAAGAATCCAGTGATTGACGAATTGCCATTTGGGCTGATTCCAAGATCCTGCCCAATTACTGTAGTGCCTGTATTTTCAACTTTGGTTGCAGCCAAAACTCCAAAATCTGCTGCTGACGTT
>DATDOM010000054.1:0-3209 GCA_035293285.1 Candidatus Nanoarchaeia archaeon
TTTGATCGCAAAAAGGTTCCCTACAAAATCATCAACGTTCATAATAACAAAAGACTTATTGATGAGATGGAGCAAAAGACGGGGAAACGGACTATTCCACAAATCATCATTAATGGGAAGCACGTTGGTGGCTACATGTCACTCGTAGGTGCCAATATGACAGGGTCATTGGATGAAATGCTAGGGCTTAATGATAATTCTCAGATAGATCCTAAGGCGCTGTAAAATAATAAGTTGATATTCTTTATTTAAAAAACTTGATATTTTTCAGTTAATTGTATTTACTAAAGATATGATGAAAACACCAGTAGACATGATTCGTGAAAAGTATAACAAAATCTCCCCATTTTTTGGAGAGAGAGAGCGTCGCATATGGGCATCCATAGAGGCTGAATCTTTAGGTTATGGTGGGCAACAAATCGTCCACAAAGCTACAGAGCTTGCCATTAACACCATACGATCTGGAATTCAGGCACTTGCTTTAAAGGAAGAAACCTCAGTTGAGTTAAACCGCTCCCGAAAAAGGGGAGGAGGAAGAAAATCAAAAGTTGCAACTGACCCAACACTTAAAAACGATATTCTCAATCTGGTTGAGTCGTCAACTCGTGGCGATCCAGAAGCTCCATTACTTTGGTGCTCAAAGAGTCTGAGGCGCATCGAAACTGAAGTAAACAAAGAAAAACAACGTGTCAGCCATACTCACATTGGGAAAATATTAGAGCTTGAAGGATATAATTTACAATCCAATCGGAAGACAAAAGAAGGTGGCGATAATCCAGATAGAGATGCGCAATTCCATTTTATCTCAGATAAAACAAAAGATTTTCAGAAGCGGAATCAACCCGTTATATCTGTTGACACCAAGAAAAAAGAACTCATTGGGGAGTTTAAGAATGTCGGGCAAGAATATGCTCAAAAGGGCCGGCCCACACAAGTGAATGTTTATGATTTTATAGATAAGGAAAAGGGCAAGGCGGCACCGTATGGCATATACGATATCTCTCGCAACAATGGTTTTGTTAATGTTGGTATAAGCACTGATACAGCTGAATTTGCTGTGAATAGCATTCGTTCTTGGTGGTACGAGATGGGAGAATCTGTCTATCAAAATGCCAAAGAAATTTATATTAATGCTGATGGAGGAGGCAGTAACGGCTCAAGAGTGCGTTTATGGAAAATAGAATTGCAGAAGTTAGCTAATGAACTTAAAAAGACAATTCATGTATCACATTTTCCACCAGGAACAAGCAAATGGAACAAGATTGAGCATAAAATGTTTTGCTTTATTTCAAAAAATTGGAGGGGAAGGCCTCTTGTTGATACAGCCACAATTGTTCAACTGATTGGCAATACAACAACTAACAAGGGATTGAAAATAAGGGCAAAACTTGATGAAAGGCAATATGTAAAAGGGATAAAAATATCGGATGAAGAATTGGCTAAAGTGAATATCGAAAAAAATGCGTTTCATGGAGAATGGAACTACAAAATTCAGCCTCAAGAATAGCAAGTTATTTTTTTACAGTGCCTAAGGAATCGTGCAAAAATAAGTTAATCGATTTGAGGTGAAATAGTATAGTTCCATTCAGGGTGAAATTCATCACCTTTAACATTCAATAAATTCATTATATCTTGGCTAATTTCTCGTCCTTTTTCATAGGTATTTTCATCAACAACTGCTGTGACAGTTAATCCTGTCGAGGTTGTTGTATTACTAATCAAGCTGATAACCGTTTCGACGGATACTAAAGGCCTGCCTCTCCAATTTTTAGAAATATAGCTAAACAATTTATGCTCAATCTTGTTCCATTTGCTGGTTCCCGGAGGAAAATGACATACAACAATATCTTTCTTAATTTCGTTTGCCAATTCCTGAAGTGAGAATTTCCATAGTTTTACACGATACCCGTTACTACCACCACAGTCTGCTGTTATCGTTATCCTTTGTGCGTCAGGATATTTTTTCTCACCAACAGTATACCACCAAGTGCGAATACTATTGACTGCAAATTCCGCTGTATCACTGCTGATACCAACAGAAACCCAACCTGCATTCTCCCCAATATCATAGACTCCATAAGGGGCAACTTTTCCTAACTTTTTATCTGGAAAATCATGGGTCTTTACTTTTGTAGGTTTTCCTTTTTCGCAGTATTCTTTCCCATTGTTTTTAAATTCGCCAATATTTTCCTTCTTTTTTGTATCAATAGAAATGCAGGGTTGTCTCTCGCTTAGCGCCTTCTTAACTGTTGTATTGATGTGTACAAATTGAGCATCTCTATCTGTATGTTGCGCCCCTTCTTTTGTTTTTTTATTGGACTGCAAGCTATAACCCAAGTCTTTGAGTAATGTTGATGTCGTTCGAAAAGCAATCACATACCCCTGTCGATTTAGTTCGTCTGTCAGTTTCCTAACGCTTTTGCTAGTCCAGCGCAATGGAGATTCAGGATCGCCCCGCGATGTAGGTTCCACGAGGGCATCGAGTGCTTTTAACAATGTTAGCTTTGTTTCCTTAAGGAGTTTCCTACCAGCACCAACTTTTCTAATACGACTTTTATCTATCAATTCGGAAGCAGAAAGCTCTTTGAGACCTCGATCAATGGTTCTATTTGACATCCCTATTGCTTTGCTGACTCTAGCAATCCCACCACGACCATATGCACGTGCTTCTGCAGCAGCCCACAGGCGACGTCCTCTTTCATCAAGACAAAATCCAATCGATAAATATTTCTCTCGGATGATCTCAATAGCTTCTTTTTTATTATGTTCTTTCATATAAATAATATAACATAAATTTTTAATTTTTGCTACATTAAATCGTTTAACTTATTTTTGCACGGTCCCTAAGTCAAGAAGGGAAGAGCGTTCTTCTGCAGGAAACGTCATTATTGCCTCAACAATCGCCGCATAATCTTTCCCATCACCGCGATGATAAGATAGCTTCTGCGCTGCCCTGATTGCATCAGATCGCTCCGCTGGGGGCAACTTTGCAATGAGAGAAGTCAAAAATCGATGGTTTTTCCTGATTTTCCTTAAGAGAGGATACATTTGTTCCATGACCTGCGGAAGCTCATCAGTCTGAAACGCCATCAATCCATCAAGGAAGAACATTCTGCTATAGAGATAAGGAAAATCCCTAAAGTAGGGTTCAGCAAAGCTAAGGGCTGCGAATCGAGATTCGGGAGAAGCGAGTCCAAAATTATCAAAAT
>DATDOM010000055.1:0-9060 GCA_035293285.1 Candidatus Nanoarchaeia archaeon
ACCTGCCTGCAAGCCTTAACAAGCTTGTTCTCGCAATACTAATAATGAAAAAAGTGGAAGAAGGGAAGCTAAGCCTCGACTCAGAGCTTAAAATCAGCGAGTCTGACAGGCTAAGCAGCTCAGGAGAGCTGTACAGGACAACAGATGACGAAATACCTCTCAATATTGTGATTGAGAAACTGCTCAGCGAGTCTGACAATACCGCATTTAGCATACTGCTCCATTATGTAACCGAGGAAGACATTGAATTCATCTTAGACTACTACAATCTTGATATAAGCCTGGACTTTGAAGGCGGAGAATCAAGAAAACATTCAAATACAATCTCTCCAAAGTCCATGTCAAACCTTTTTTTGAGCCTGTACTTCTCAACAGTGCTTGAGGCCAAAAATTCAGAATACCTGCTTTCCTTGATGAAGGACAATGTTTTTGACATAAATCAGATAGCCGGATTGCCTGAAGGCGTGGAAGTGGCGCACAAATTCGGTGAGCACTACTTAAACAGCACCAAAATTTTCCACGACTGCGGGATAATGTATGCCGCCGAATCAAGGATATTCTACTGCATCATGTCCAAGGATATGGAAAAAGAAGATTCCGTTGAGAATGCTGCATTCATAACCCGGAGCATCTATGAATATGTTAATGCAGTCAAAGTGAAGTACGGCACAAAGTAATTGTTTCTTGAACTTGATTGGTTAACTCAGCTAAAGCCGCATAACAATATTTAAAAAAGCCCAGGTAATCCAAAATGCAATGGGGCAGATTGAGCAATTAAAATCCGAATATGCAATGAAGAAGCCAAAGATACAGGAGAGGCTTTCTCACTTTGAAAAATTCTGGAATGAGCCCTATTCATGGTTTTATACAAGCAATGAAATGAAGCTTTTGCCTGTGCAAACAAATGATGACCAGCGGCTTTTTGAAGAAATTGCATTTTGCATTTTTACCGCAAATACAAGCGCAGAAATGGGATTAAAAGCAGTTGACGCTGTCAGAAACGTCCTAATTACGGGAAATGAAACTGATATGACAAGAAGGCTTGAAGGAATTTATCGATTTACAAACTTAAGGCCGGCGTACATAGTGCATACAAGAAACCATTTCAAAAACACGATAAACTTCCAGCTAAAAAACAAGCTTCTTTCTTTTAAGGACAGAAATGAGCTTCGCGACTATCTTGTGCAGAATGTAAAGGGGCTTGGAATGAAGGAATCTTCGCATTTTCTGAGAAATGTCGGATTTAAAGGATACTCAATTCTCGACAAGCACATAATAAACTCAATGCATGAGTTTGGAATTCTGCCGACAAACGACAAGCCGAAAAACCCAAAAGAATACCTTGAGATGGAAAAAAAGTTCATCGATTTCTCAAATCAGATAGGAATCAACATGGACGAGCTTGACTTGCTTCTTTGGAGCCGGAAGAACGGAAGGATTTTGAAATAGGCGGCTTCATCCAAAAAAAGGGTTAGCGGCATAAGGTCAAAGTTCCAAAAAAGAACAACAAAAAAGCTGACAAGGGGGATGTCCCATCCGGGGAATGTCAGCCATTAAGGAACAGAAACGCGAACTTTGAAGCCGCTAACCTGAGCGGAGCGAATTTTTGGATGAAGCCGTAAGCGGCAAAAATAATATAAACCATACGATATTAATTTTTCTATGGAAGACAAAGCGCTTGAATATGTAAAAATACTGAAAGCCGTTGAATCAATCCCGTTTAACGTTGGCAAGAACCTCCTCATTGATTTTCTCTGCGGCAGCCTGAAGAACGAGTCAATAAAAAGAAACCGGCTTGATAAAAAGGAGCTTTTTGGGTATTTTGAGCTTTACATAAGGCAGGAGCTGGATGAGCTTATTGAGAACATTTTCCATAACGGCCTTTTGGAATACAAGCCGATTCCTGAAAACAAGTTCATAAAAGTCATTGCACTGACTGAAAAAGGCAAAAAGGAGATTCTTAGCCCCTCCCTCTACCAGAAAAAACTTTCAAACAGGTTTGTGATTAAAAATACTGAAATAACCGAGCAGGACAGGTCGCTTTTTGACGCGTTTGACTTCTTTTTGAAAAAATACAATGAGGAGCAGAAAAAAGCCATAGTGAGCAACAACAACAGGATACTCTGCATTGCAGGTGCTGGCTCAGGAAAGACAACAGTCCTTACAAAAAGGATAGAATTTCTCACAGCATTCAAGTCTGCCGACCCAAAAAAAATACTTGCAATTACATTTACGAGAAAAGCAAGGACTGAAATGGCTGCACGGCTCTCAAAATCCCAGTATTGCAACGGCGTCATGATAGAGACATTCAATTCATTCTGCGAAAAGATTGTGAAAAAATATGACAGCCTGATCTACAAAATGCCTACAAGAGTAATTTCTTACAGCGAAAAAATCAGGCTTTTCCGAACAGCGCTAAAGGAGAATAATATTGAACCTGCAGATGCAATTACGCAATATTTTTCATTTGGCCAGAGAAGGGACAGGACAAATGAAGAGCTCTTGAACATGCTCATGAACGACTGTTACAGCGTTCTTGAGCTTTACAAAGTGAATGGAAAGCCTCTTGACGATTTAAAAGAGCAGTTAAATACTGCAGATACTGAAGAAAAAAATAACATAGAAATGGTTTATGAAATCTGCTCGTACATTGATTCATTCATGAAAAATTCCGGACTTCGGGATTATTCAGACCAGATAGCACATTGCATAGAATTCTTCAAAAAAAATCCGGAATATGTGCCAAAATTTGAGCATGTGATGATTGACGAGTACCAGGATGTGAATTCTTCCCAGATTGGGCTGATAGGATTATTGAGTCCGCAGAATATTTTTTGTGTAGGCGACCCAAGGCAGTCTATTTTTGGATGGAGGGGCTCAAAGATAGGCTACATACTGAATTTCGAGGAGAAAAACTTAGGATGCGAGATTATAACCTTAAGCACAAATTACCGCTCATCAAAGCAGATTGTTGAGCTCATAAACAAAACTCTTGAGAGTTCACGCCTTCCTGAACTAAATCATTTTAAAGATGGAGATGCAAAAATAAATGTAATAAATTTTGAGTCCGAAGATGAGGAAATTAACTTCATAATTGCAAAAATACTTGAGCTGCAGGTTCCAAGAAAGGACATTTTTGTCCTTGCAAGGACAAACAGGCTGATTTTGGAAATTTCCCAAAGGATGAAGATTTCAGGAATAAAATGCCTTGTAAGAACTGAAGATTCTGCAAGAGACGAGGAGGCTGCAATGGATGAAGTGACACTTGCAACAATACACTCGATAAAAGGGCTTGAGGCAGACACAGTTTTTGTGGCCGGATGCACAGTGATGAATTTTCCCTGCAAGGCCTCAGACCATCCGATTATAGAGCTTGTGAGAATGGATGATTATGATAAGGAAGAAGAGGAACGAAGGCTTTTTTACGTCGCCTTAAGCCGTGCAAAAAACAACGTTTACATGACCTACACCGGAAAAAACCACACACGGTTCATAAACCAAAAGATGCTCGCTATTGCAAATGTAAAAGACGGCATTCAAAAAGGCAGGACAGGGTTTCAGGCTTATAAAACCCAGGAAGGTGGGACAGACAAGCTTTCGCTCCTTAAATCGTGGAGGAGCAAGACCGCGCAAAAGCTCGGCCTTCCTGCTTATATTGTGATGCACGACAGGACTCTAATGGAGATAATTGAAATGAACCCGGTGGATATTGAAGATTTAAGGAACATAAGGGGGATAGGGCCTTCAAAACTTGACAGGTACGGCAAAGAGATTATGGAGATAATGAATAAAAAATGAAAAAAATAAAAAACATTTCCAAAATAATACAACTTCTAAAAGAAGAAGTCAAGGATTTTGACAGCCCTGTTGTTTCCAAAATAGGGGAAATCCAATCCGATCCTTTCAAAGTTTTGGTTTCGTGCATTCTTAGTTTAAGGACGCAGGACAGGACAACAGGGCCGGTATCTCTAAAGCTTTTTGCAGTGGCTGACACCCCTCAAAAAATTCTAAAAATGCCTATGAAAAAGTTTCAGGAAATTGTCAGGCCTGTAAATTACTACAAAACAAAATCTGAAAGAATTAAGGAAATCTGCAAAGTGCTTATTAAACAATACAACGGAAAAGTGCCTGATAGTTTTGATGAGTTGATGAAGCTAAAAGGCGTTGGAAAGAAAACAGCAGCAATCACAATGGTTTACGGCCACAAAAAAGCTGATTTCATCCCAGTTGACGTGCACGTTCACGTGATTTCAAACAGGCTTGGCTGGATAAAGACAAAAAACGCAGAGCAAAGCATGGACGATTTAATGAAGAATGTCCCAAAAAAATACTGGAGCGATCTAAATGACCTGTTTGTGCTGCACGGGCAGAATATCTGCTTTACAAACTCCCCAAAATGTTCTGTCTGTGCAATCTCACGATATTGTCCTAAAATTGGAGTCGAGAGAAGAAGATAGTAAAGTCATTGCAATAAATCGAGGCAAATTTTAGTGCCAGTCAAAATTTGCCGATTGTAAATTTTGTCGTCAAACGACCGATTGAAGTTAAATAACTAATAGGCATTATTTTAACTTTAAAATTGCTAATATAATTTGGCCTCGCCATTAGCTCGGCATACATTTCATCAGCAATTTGCACATTCGCCTGCATTTGGGCGAAGGTTGATTTCTCGAATCGTAAGGATCCAAATCCGGGAAGCAGTTTTCGCAATGCAACGAATCAACTAAATGAACGCGGCCCAATGCAGGCCGCCTATCTATCGCGGAGCATATTTTAGTAAATATAGTTTAAAAAACATCTCAAATTTTCTGAAGAAATCAAACACAACAATTCATATCCTAAACTATTTCTCCATAAAATTTATATATCCGTTCTTCATCATCAGCAATATGGCAGATTTTCAGTGCGGAGAATGCGGATATAAATTCAAGAATAATAAGGTTCCTGAAAGGTGCCCTTACTGCTCGTTTGAAGGCAGCGTGAGAAGCGCAAAGTCAGCGCAGGATTTTCTTGACGAGTCTGTTTAATTAATATTTCTGGAATTTTTTGAGCTCGACATCATCATCTTTCTTTCCCATAATCTTCATGAGCGGCTTTCTTCCAAAATATGCAACTATTGAAAGAAGCAGCACTACAAGAACCCCAATCGATAATATCGGATGATTTGTCATGTATCCGTCTGCGCCCACAACAGCACCTGTTACTCCTGAAAGGCTGCCTGAGAATTTTCTGTAAAACGGCCTGTTATCAGCTATCTCCGAGCCTTCGGACAAGATAAAACCGTTGACTTCATCAATCAATCCTGCGGTCAAATTAGTTTCATTATCAAGCGGCACCGGGATTACCGGAAAGCTGAATCCTTCTTTTATAGGCATGATAATTTTATAGAAACCTGCGGCAAGTTCTCGCGTCAGGTCAACAACTATTGTTTTTGCGGGCTCAATTTTGAGATTTTTTGAAATTGAAAATTTTTCATTCTGCCCTTCAAGGAAAAAATCGAACTTGTCCTCAAACGGCACGTTTCCGGTGTTTTCGACCTCAACCGAGCCGTTTTTGTAGGCAATGCTTACCTTTCTGACTTCACTTATTTTTATTTGGTTTTCTGCATTAAGCAGGCCATAAGTGCTCACAAGCCTGTAATTCCCAGGCTCTGCGTACTGGCTTAGCTCATAAACAATCGGCTCGCTGCTCATTACTGTTTTCTTGAAGACATTCAGGTTTAAGGGAGAATAAAATTCAAGCGAGACTAAAACAGGCAAGACATCGCCTGCCTGGTCGTAAACTGTGATTGATATTGGAATCTGGGAGCCTGGCCCGAATTCTGTGCTTGTGAGGTTGGTCTGGATTGATGTCGGTATTGGAGTCACATCGAGCGAAACCAAAGACTGTCCATGATTTTTGTAAATGTCACTTGCCATGATTGTAATTTCGTGATTTCCTGATTTGATATCTGGCGGAATGTTTATTTCCTGCAAAAACCTGCCCTCCGATGCCTCTGCGGAATATGACACTCCTTCAAGAAGAATTTCAACCGAGCCTTTCTCAACATTATTCCCGAATTTCTGGTTTAATACACCTGTTATTTCCACAGTTTTTCCCGGAAGCTCTGTTATCTTGCTGTTGACTGGCAAAATCAAGAGTTCGTCAGTTACTTCAAAAACTTCTGAGCTTTTTTCTTCCAATGCACTTTCATCATTAAATAATTTTCCGACAATCCTGCAATTCCCCTTCATCTGGTCTTTTGCAGTTATTGAAGGCGAGTTCACGTCTGTCCTAAAACCAGCTTCCAGGGAAACTGGCATCAAAAAAAAGTCAAGATTGTAATTTTCACATGCAAGGGAGAGCTTGAAAAATCCCTCGAATTTTGCGTTTTGCAAAACCGAAGCAGATACAGATATTTTGCTCCCAAGATTATAGGAACCTTGGTCTGCTTCAATGCTAATTTCAGCATAAGTGAAAGGAAGAACGAAAAGAACTGCAATGATCAACAATAATAGAACTGATTTTCCCATGAATCACGATTCCACTTCGCTGACTTATATAATTTTCTATAGTGTCTCTTGGCGGTTTATATATTTTCCCCACTATGGAGTTATACGAATTTTGAATCAGGATTTATAGAACACTCAGATAAGATGTCTTTTTAGCTAATGCACTGATTACAGCCGTTAATAGCCTCTTACAGCTTTGGAGTTTGTTTAGTGTGAAAATCATGACAACATCCAAAAATTAATAAACATATGAGTGAGTTGATGCTTATGCTATTTTCAAGACTGCTTGGGCTTTTGAATGCTGTTAAACGCAGTCTTAAGAAGAGGGGAGAGACAGTTCCCGAAGAAATAGGCAGATTGATTGATTTTTGTGTAAGAAATTCTTATACTGATTATGAAGTTTTTGACGAATTATCTTCCAGCTGCTATAAAGCTATCCTTCGAATGATTGATGAAGGCTATATCTACTTTCCAAATCCTGTAAGCCGGTCACATTTTTTGGGTTTATACATTAAAAGTAGGAAGACAATTTTACAATGCATGGCTATAGTAAATTCATACAATAAACTTTCTGACCATTCCCCTGAAGAAATGCAGTATTTAAACTTACCAAGAAAAGATTTTTATGCAAAATTTAAGCCATTTAATTATATGCCAAATACTGATGGGCATGCTTTTGCAATTGCCCAAAATCCTTTTGGCAGCTTTATGGCAGTTGAGATTGCAAAAAACCTGTTTGTATCACTTCCTTCATTTGAGCGTTTTGACATTCAGAACTTGGAACGACTTTTTTCAATAGAGTCTGGTCAGAAACTGGAAGTAAGGACTCCGCTTTTCTTGGTAAACCAAAACTCATGGAAAATTGCTCAGAAAGGAGTTATTTTCCTGCCTGATGATTACAAATCACTTAGCCCAGCCATTGAAACTCAGAAAAGGGATGGAGATACTGGTGGAAATAATATATCAAGCAATGTACAAGGGCCAGTGGAACTTCCTCTTAGCAGCACAAGAATTGCGCAGACTAATTCCAAGCCTATGATGGGGATTGAAAATGAGTTTACCCTATTAAATGTTAGGGGAAAAATGGTGTATCTTGACCAATTTTTTCCCTATCTGCTAGAAGAAGTTGGACCATATTTTAGAAAGGGAAAAATCAATCTCAGACTTCCAACAGGAGGCACGCTTTATAGTGACGGAGGAAGGCCTGAAGTAACAAGTGCCCCTTATGTGATTGAAAAAGGAGCTTGTACTGCGGTTGCAGCCAATCTTGTGTTAGCAAGAAATATACTTGTAAGTGCAGTCAGCGCGCTAAAGAAAAGGAGGTATAATTTACATTTAGACGGCTATTCTGCACATTACAATTTCACAGTATCAGGAATTACTTCTGAAAACAGCGAGGAAGTATGCAAATTGCTGGCCAAAACAGTAAGCCCTGCTATACAACTTCTTGTTGATCACAGGCGCAGCAGACGTGTAATGTACAGGTATAGGGAAAATGGAAGATTCGAGATATGTGCGGATTATTGCGCGGGTCTTGATGATGTTATATCTGCAACCGGGTTTCAGGCAGCAATGCTGACTGAAATTGGCTCATGGCTAGCCCGTGGAGCTCAGATAAGAGACATTGCACGAAAATTATTTTTTTCAATGACTGATGAGCCTAAAAAGGTAAAGTTCGACACAATACGCGGCTATAAATTAGACAACCCCGAAATCCATTTAGTTGGAAGATCCGCCAAAATCAAAGTATCTGATCCTACAGGCAAAGTTCGGTCTTTAAGCGCACAAAAACTTCTTGAGCATTATGCGAAGATTTTTGAGCCCGCAATGAATGAGATTTTGTCTAAAGGAGAGAAACAATTGCTGATGGATTCAATTAGCGGAAAAAGGACTCTTCCAATTGACAGTTTGGATTTGCCAAAGAACTATTCAAATGTTGAAGTCATTCCGATTGACCCTAACATTTCCAAAGCTCCGCTTTCATCAGCACTAGGAGACGCTATAAATAGTATAAATTTTGGAACAGTAGTGCTCAAACCCTCAGTGATAACTTGGGTTGAAGTTACCTATTCAATTGAAACTTATCCGACATCGACACAGCCTGGGTTTACAAGATCAATTCCAATACCAAAATCAATTACAATAGATATCAATGATTTAGTTGCCTTCAACCGCACAGTTACAGAGCACCCTGAAATTATTTTCAGGCTCGTTACAAATACTCAATATCCTGGAGAGGATTTGGTTTTAAAAAATATAGGAAGTCTTGATTTAACCGAATTTGTTCTAAAAAAGAGATAGGTCATCAAAGATTTTCAGACTTACAACCCCAATCTCTTGTCAATATCTTCTGCTGCTTTTTTTAAATCATCGCACGCGCGCTTTAGGTCTTTTTCAACTTCTTCGATTAAAGTATGGAGATTATCAACACGCAGAATGTATGTATTGCCTTCGTGAATGACAATGCCAGATTCCATCAGCCGGTTTATGTGGTGAATTATGGTGCCCCTGGAAAGATTTAGCTTTGTTCCAAGCTCATCACTTGTCAATGCATTCCCTGCTTTTGATG
>DATDOM010000056.1:0-16636 GCA_035293285.1 Candidatus Nanoarchaeia archaeon
ATTTGATTCCTTTTAGTATTATACCATTTTCGGATTTATCAATTTCGGTTGTCGGCAAAATGTCAATAACTCAATTCCGCTTGATTCAGTCTTCTTTTTTTAATCTGTACCCATAATCTTGTTTTACTTTAAATATTTGACATTAATATGTCCAGTGCTATTTTAGTGACTCTTCACTAATTTTCCAATTACTTCTTTCGCTTTTCCTTTATCCATTTCTTCCCTCAACCAAATTTCCAATATTCAGCAATTTCCCCTCACTCAAATGGTCACCGGTCAACAGCATTCCTACAGGCAATCCATTTGAATATCCGACAGGAACATTCAAATGAGGCATTCCGCAGACATTTGGCCCCACAAGCATCACATCCATCATGTAATTCTGAAGAGGCGTCAGTTTTTCTATTTCAGAAAACTTCGGCGGAAGGATTGGGGCTGTGGGCGAGACAAGCGCATCAAATTTCCTGAAAGCCTTTTTGTATTCTTCAATCATCAGGGTCCTTACTTTTGCAGCCTTTATGTAAAAAGCATCGCGGTGGCCTGACATTCTTGCAAAAGTGCCAAGCATTATCCTTCTTTTTGATTCATCGCTGAAGTTTTCGCTCCTTATTTTGGTAAAATATTCATTAAAGCTGCCTTCAAGCTTCCCGGAAAACCCATATCTTATCCCGCAGTATTTTGCAAGGTTTGTGGACGCTTCAGATGTTGCAATCATGTAATATACTGCAAGGCCGTACTTGATGTTTATCGGCAGGCTGACTTCTTCAAACTTTATCCCTTCCAGTTCAAGTTTTTTTATCGCTTCCCGGGTTTTCTTTTCAACTTCTTTGTCAACGCCGCTTTCAAAGGCTTCCTTGATTATTCCGATTTTCATTTTCTTCGCTTTTGATTCGTCAAAATTGGAGTATTCATCAACAGGCTTGTCTAATGAAGTGCTGTCATTTAAATCGTGCCCTGAAATCACTTCAGAAAAAAGCGCAGCATCGTGGCAGGTTTTTCCCATAGGCCCTATCTTATCAAGCGAGTTTCCAAAATCAATTAATCCATACCTTGAAACTCGCCCGTATGTTGGGCACAATCCAAAAACTCCGCAGAATGACGCCGGCTCTGCAATAGAGCCACCCGTGCTTTCACTAAATGCAATATGCGGAAAGTCAGCTTTTCTTGTGAGGCCTGCAGCGCCGCCTGACGAGCCGCCACAGCTCCTGTCTTTGTCAACAGGATTTTTTGGTATTTTAAATCCCTTGCCGACATTCACAGAAAAACTCCCAAACCCAAATTCATCCTGAGAAGTCTTGCCTATTATGATTCCGCCTGCATCAATCACTTTTTGCACGGCAGTTGCGTTGAAAAGCGGCCTGTATCCTTTTAGAATTCTTGAGCCTGCAGCGCTTTCTATTCCCTTGACACAGATTGAATCCTTTACAGAAACTGCAACTCCGAGCAATTTTTTGTGCTTAAGAGACTTGTCGCTTGACTTAAGCAGCCGTTTAATCTCTTCTGCCTGTTTTATCGCAAGCTTTTCAGAAATTACATTGAAATAATTGTATTCCTTGTTTATCCTGTTTGAGGATTCAATTACCTTGTGTGTGTGCTCTACAATGTCAACTTCATTGTTCCTGACTTTTTGGATGAATTCTTTGCACTGCATTTTATTGATTGATTCCTGTTAATATGCCTTTTAAGTTTTGTTTATTCTTACTTAACCCGAATACCGGTTCGCTGCACTCACAATATTTTCACTCGGCAAATTTTGACTAGCACTAAAATTTGCCTCGGAATATTACAATAACTTTTTATTTTTTAGCTCGTTATTGGAAAAGTTTAATGTTTTATCGTTATTACCATCTTATTTAGTGAGTTAGTAAAACACAAAAAATCAATTGTCACTGATTGTAACTTTGTTCATCTTATCCCCAACCCTAAGCTTTTCTGCAGCGTCCATCCCGCTTACGACTTTTCCAAAAACTGCATAATTGTCATCAAGAAAATACGCCTCGCCCAAAGTTATGTAAAACTGCGATGTTGCGCTGTTTGGGTCATTTGTCCTTGCCATCCCGAGCGCGCCTTTTACGTGCCTTAGTTCAGGATTTATTTCAAGAGGTATTGATTTTTCGCTTCCGCCTGTGCCGTCTCCATTAGGGTCGCCTCCCTGAACTACAAATCCTGGCTCAACCCTGTGAAAAGTAAGGCCGTTGTAAAAGCCCGAGCCCGCCAAATCAATAAAGTTTTTGGTTGTTATAGGCGCTTTTAAAACATAAAGCTCTGCTTTTATAGTTCCTTTGTCAGTTTCTATTGTCACATATTTTAATCCTACATTATTTTTGTTGGTATTCATTGCCATTCCACCAAGTGTGCCTCCAAGATAATTTACTGCATTGTTCTGCGTTATCATCAAAAGTATGAATACAGCTGCAAAAATCGGCAGCGCAATTAAAAGGATTTTTCTCATTCAAACCACTTTTGGGCCCTTGAAATAGCCATCTTTTTTGTGGAGAGTGAGCATAAGCGCATCTTCCTGGCTTAAGCAGGCTTTTGCTGTATCATCACGCATCACGTTCCTAAGCAGAACAGGCTGGAAGCTTGGATTCACATTATCGGTGTTTACTTCCTTTAGCTTTGAGAAAAATTCAAGCAGTTCCTTCATCTGCGGCAGGAATTTCCTTACTTCTTCTTCTGTAAGCTTTAGCCTTGCCACTTTTGCCGCATGCTCAAGAACTTCGCGATTGACTTCCATGCCCAACGAGAGTTTTACGGGGTTTAAATAATTTATTGATTTTGAGGCAGCGTTCAAAATGCAGGTTATTGCCTTTTTGCGAGGCCATGGTTTGTACGGATGAAAAGCTGACAAAGGGGTTGTTCCTTACGGGAAATGTCAGCCTGCGGTTTGAGATAAATGAGCCGAGCTTGGCAATGACCAGAGCGGAGCGAGGTTTTGAACGCTGTCTGATTTTTCCATTCAGAAATTTATTTAAATAGTAAGAAAAAAATAACCGCAATGAGCTGGTTTACAAACAGGAACTACCCGAAATTTCTCCTTATAGCATACTTAATTTTCTTTGCAATAACGACAATCAACCCTCCTCATCCAAGTGATTTTATTTTAGAGCACGTGATGACTGTGGTTTTCATAGCAGTCCTTCTACTTACTTACAAAAAATTCCCGTTAAGCCACGTTTCTTACACTTTGATATTTGTTTTTATGATTCTGCACACAATCGGCGCGCATTACACTTATGCAGAAGTCCCTTACAATGAATGGTTTATGTCTATATTTGGAATAGGCCTTAATGAGCTTTGCGGCCTTTCAAGAAATCACTTTGACAGGCTGGTGCACTTCAGCTTTGGTCTTTTGCTCGCATATCCGATAAGGGAAATATTTTTGAGAATTGCAGACGCAAAAGGATTCTGGAGCTATTATCTTCCGATTGACATGACCATGGCATTTAGCATGATTTATGAGCTCATAGAATGGTTTGTGGCAATCCATTTTGGAGGAGACCTTGGAATGACTTATCTTGGAACTCAAGGAGATGAGTGGGATGCGCATAAAGACATGGCGCTCGCAACCCTAGGCTCAATAATTTCTATGTCAATGGTTGCAATAATAAATTGGAGATACAAGAAAAATTTCAGCGAAGACTTCCAAAAAAGCCTATCGATAAAAAGAAAAATCCCTCTTGGAGAGGTTGAGCTTAATAAAATGAGGAAATTAATAAGAAAAAAATAAGTTAAAAAATTATAATGAAACTTCCCCCTTCACTCAGTGCTCATCCACGTTCAAATCATAGGTAGGTTATTGAATATTCCGAGGCAAATTTTAGTGCTAGTCAAAATTTGCCGAGCGTAACTGTTGAAAATTCGGAGAATTTTCCGGTTTAAGTTCATTAATAATTCAAAAAACAATGGACAACGGCAATTACGAGACTGGCAGTAACTGAAAACATTAAACTAAAAACATTAAAATAATAGGCACAGACTATAAAAAAGAAATGTAGAATAAGTGATAAAAATGAATTTAATGATAGACGCGCACTCGCACCTTGACCATCATTTAATCCTGGAAAATATAGAAAAAGTTGTGGAGCGCGCAAAGAACGCAGGATTAAAGCACATTGTCACAAACGGCATTAACCCTGAAACAAATAGAAAATGCCTTGAGCTTTCACAAAAATACCCGATGATAAAATGCGCAATGGGCCTTTATCCAAAAAGCGCGCTCAAAAATGAAATTGCAGAGGGAGAGTACACAATCAAGCTCGAGGATTTTGATTCTGACGAAGAAATAAGCTTCATAAGAAAAAACAAGTCAAATATTGTCGCAATAAGCGAAGTGGGGCTTGACTTTGTAAACGGCGAGGACAAAGAACAGGTCGAGGATTTTGAAAAAATGATTTCACTCGCCAAAGAGCTGAACAAGCCAATAGTTGTTCATTCAAGAAAAGCAGAGCAAAAGGCGATAGAGGTCCTTGAAAGCTTTAATTACAAGAAAGTCGTCATGCACTGCTTTTGCGGAAAAAAATCGCTCATAAAAAGAATTGAAGGCAACGGATGGTACATGACTGTCCCTACAGTTGTCGTCAGAAGCCAGCAGTTCCAGGACCTTGTGAAAAATGTAGCAATATCGCAGTTATTCTGCGAAACAGACTCGCCTTACCTAAGCCCTTACAAGGAAAAGCAAAACGAGCCCGCGTTTGTGATTGAAAGCTACAACAAAATCGCCGAGCTAAAGGGAATGGACATAATTGAAGTCATAAACAACATCTACATGAACTGGCAGAAAGTTTTTGAATGATTAGAGATAGTTAACAAGGGCCTAATTTATATCCATTGGGGTCTTTGTGCCTTAATTCTTTTTCTTCAAGTTTATGGCCAAATTTTCCCAGAGCAGGGTGGCCTGATGCAATGATTTTGCCCCCTTCTGTCAGGAGTATGTATCCATCATGAAAATCCGCACTATCCATACTGCGCTTCCTGAATTCAATGTTTTGAACGTCCGGCCAAATTCCGGCTAAGGCGCTTTGGGTATTTGATTCATAATCTCCCAGTGGAAATGATGCTGAAAAGCGGGGATGCATTTGTCTCCTTGGGATTCCATAATCAAGCAGCACTTAATAAACCAATCCTGCATCATCCGAAGAATGAAAAAATGCGCTGTAGAAATTGCCTTGCGTGTTGTCTTTTTTTGAAGGAGTTTGAGTTCCTATAACCTCAAGCGGTCCAAAAGACTCTTTAAGAATTGATTCTATCGAGCCTGCAATATTGCTCGCATGATTATAGCATCTGCCGAAATCCTGCCCCATAAGGCGCTCCGTGATAAAAAAATCAGAACCAAGATAGCCAACCACGATAAGCCTTTTTGTATTGTCAGAAAATTCTCCAAGTCCCCCCAGCCGGGATTTGTATCCGCTAAAAGATTGAGATGTATTCATGCCGGTGGTAATGGCATTTTATTTATAAATATTATTAATCCGTGGAAAAAATCGTCAGTTTTAAATATCTAAGCTGACAGAATCAGATTATGAAATTGATTTTCACGTTAATTGCAGTGTTTTTTCTTTTGTCGCAGGCAGCATATGCTGAGACAAAAATATTCGGCACTACTGCAGTATCAAACAAGGACATAAAAATCGACGGAGGAATATTCAGGTTCGTTTACGACGAGCCAAGCGACAAGATGTTTGTGCAAAACCCGCTTGAAAGCTTTGTTGTGCAAAACTCTGAATGCAATACAAACTCGGTTTACAGGGTATGCCTTAACAAGGCAAATTATTCGTACAGGAACATCACGACTTATGAGAAGTTTTACTCTCTTGACCTGGAAATTTACAAAAAATCAATTGAAATTGAAGTAAATTATACTGCAGACTCGTCCAAGCTTTTGGGAGGTGAATCAACAGAGTTCAAGATTCTGATAAGCAACCCGTCATCCCTTGACGCAAACGGAATATATTTTTCCCAGAACTTAAGCCAGTTTTATGTAAGCAATGTGGAGGGCTGCCAGTTTGAAAATGGGATAATAAAATGGAGCGGGGTCCTGCAAAGCGGGTCTGTCAAGTTCTGCTCTTTGACCCTCACAGCAGACACTGCTGGAAAAATAAAGCTGACTGCGCACATCAATTACTCAAATGCCGCAAAAAGCGAGGGAGTAACCAAAGAAATTATGACTATTGAAGTGCTGCCAAGCCAGCTATCGGCAAACCTGACTTTTGACAAAGAAATTGAGATTGGAGAGCCGTTTTACGTAAACCTGACTTTGAAAAACCAGAACAGCGATGAAAGCCTGGGAGTTACTGCAAGGCTTGATTTTCCAGAAACTGTGACAATAATCGACAATGTTGCAGGATTTGACAAGTCAACAAAGACTTTCCGCGACAGTTTTACTCTTCAAAAAGGGGATTCAAAAAATTATTTGTTTCACTTAAGGACATCATCGGCCAAAAACCCTTTCATTGAAGAAAATTTTGACTTTAGCATAAAAAATAACTTCTATAAAATAGAGTCAAGAAAGGAATTGAACATAATAGACCTTGTTCCAATTATAAATTTCACTTCAGAATATGGCTATGTGCTAAGCGGCCAGAAGTATTTTGTCATAGCAAGAGTAAAAAACCCGAGCAATGTGCACTCAATCAAGGGCCTAAAGGCTGTCGCTGTGTCAGATTATGGGGATTCGGCATCTGATGAGCTTACAGAGCTTCTGCCAAACGGGACTTATGACATCATAAGCGCAAGGTTCTTGTCCCCCGAGCTTTCACAAATTAACGGCAGCGGAATACAAATATCGCTTTTGTTGTCATATGATTATTTTGGTACAGTGAGGACTCTGAAAAAGTCCATAAATGTAGGGATTGCCAAAAATGCCTCGGAGTTTGAGCTCCTTAACAAAGCAGCTGCAAAAGACGCCGTACTTATAGGCCCAAAAGCGCCGGCTCAAAGTGCGCAGAGCCAGAATCAAACCCAGATTAACCAAACCAAATCACAAGATTCAAATGTTTCTGAAGTTTCATCAAAATCAGATTCCGGAGTTTCTGCATTGAACTCTGGCAACAAGGGTAATGAATTGCTTACTTCTATATTAAGTTGGTTCAAGCCGCAGGGAGGGGCAGAGAGGGCAAAAATAACACCTATGGAAATGGCAGTTTTGGCCGCAGTCATTATTCTTGTGCTGTTTATAATCCCATTTGCAATCTATAAATTAAAAAACCGCAGGAAATCAGACCAATACGGAGAAACGCAAAGCCAGGCGAAAAACCAGCAGGGCAAAAACGAAGGCAACGGGCCGAATGTTTGAAGTATAAACCGGCTCGTCCTAAATACAGGTTATTGCCTTTTTGCGAGGCCATGATTTTTCGTCTGAATGGCTGACAAGGGGGTTACCCCATCCAGGGAATGTCAGCCCGTGCTTTGAGAAGAGAGAGCCGAGCTTGGCAATAACCCGAGCGAAAGCGAGATTTAGGACGAGCGTGTAAAACCAAAACATTTTTAAGTTTGGAAGGTGCCGCAGTTTCATGAAAATAAAAATTGACACGAGGGAAGATTCTCCTGATGAAATAAGAAAGGCAATAAAGGTTCTTCAGTTTCTCATAGGAGACGCCAATTTGCCGGAATCCGGAAGCCAGGAAATCAGCCAGGGCGCGCAAAGTGCATTTTCCACAATGTTTTCTCAAAACACCGACACACAAAATCAAGGCGCTGCGCAGGTTGCCCCATACCATGACACGCCTGCTCCCGAAAAAACAGAAGGAGCGCACGAATCTACAGATTCCCTTTTTGCAGACCTGTTCAGTAACGATGAAATTGAGCAGATGAAGCACGCTGATGAAGAGCCTGAAGAAGAAATGCCAAAGAAAGAAAAGGCAGAAATTGAATTCTATTAAGTTCTACAAATAGTTGTTATTCTGCAATAGTTTCATTAAGAATGTTTATAAACGCTTTTTAATTTCTCCATTAACATGCCGATTGACGATATTATTTCAGAAAGCAGAATTTATTTGGAAGATTGGGAAATTGGTTTGCTTGGTGAAAACTACAGTAATATGGGAGAATTAGGTGAAAGAGAATTTAACAGATATAAGTTCCTCCTAAATAATTTAAGAAATAATGCCGGTTCTATTGATAATTTTGACCTGCTGCATCAAAACAGCATGGAAATTCTACAGGAGCATGGATTAGGAGAAGTGAAATCAAGAATTTATATGGCTTATGCTTCATTATGCGGATCCTTGGAAGAAAAAAACTTGCGCTCGATATTCCTCATATACAAGAGCAGAATTTCCAAGGATTATCTTCACATAGTATTCCATGACATGGAAGAAAACCATGGCCATATGGTGCTTACGAGAAAATCAGTTCCAAAGGAAGGCGGGGATGAAAGACAAAGTGCTGTTTTAAGCGCCCCCGGCAGAAGCTCATTTGACAGCAGGATTTACAGGGCTGACAGGTTGGTTGAGTTTATAGAAGGCAGGCCGACAATAAAATATGATTATAATTGAATAATTTTAAAGCTCAAGTGCTTTTTCCTTGTTTTCTAGAAAAGAAAGTTCATCAAAGATTGTAATGAGATGCGATGTCCATTCTCAGGTTTTTTTGCCACAAGTGCTTCTACTTTAGGAGATGCGAGTAATGAGTTTTGCTCGTAATGACAATGGTACCTTTCATCAAACAGTATTGTGGGATTTTCAGAATATGGATTCAAAACTGGCACTATTAAATAATTACTTTGAAAATAAACAAAATCACCGAGGTATTTTGCCATTAGGCTATCCGATGATACCATAACCCTGGTCCTAATGGATCTATTAACAATGAGTTGAATTTCGTTTTCATCATAACTCCCATTATGAAGCGGTACAACGACATACAATTTATCTATTGATTGACCACTCATGAGTGAGAAAGAGCCTTGTTGCTTATCAATTTTAGGTCATTTTAAGCATATATTATGAATTATTTCAAAGCTCAAGTATTTTTCCTCTTTTTCCGACATTAATCACTTTTGTCTTGCCAATCATTTCTTCAATTCCTTCTGCCTCGTGCACGTGGCTGCAGAGCAGGAAGTCCGGCTTAAAAAGTTCCACTGCTTTTCTGACTCCTTCGCTTCCGGGAAAAAATTTTGAGAACTTCTCCATCAGTGAGCCTGACGGATGCACATGAGTGACAAGAATCTTGGTCTTTGAATCTTTTATCTTCTCATACCCTTTTTTGATTAATTCAAATATTTCATCTTCACCAAGCTGGAACAGTCCTATGTTTGCCCCGCCGCATCCAAAAAGGCCTACATCTTTGCACTTAATAGAGTATCCGTGGAGGTTTGTTGCGCCGTAAAGCTCTGCAAGAAAATCAGCAGTTGCGACAGTCTCGTGATTTCCGGGAATAAGTATCACTTTCTTGTGCTTGTTTATGAAAGGGCCGACAATTCCTTCTGTGGACTGCTCGGCATAAGTCAAGTCGCCGCAGAGCACAACCAAGTCTATGTTTTCCTTTTCGGCCTGCTCTGCAAGCTTTTTCGCGTGTGTTGTGTCGCCGTGAATGTCTCCTGCCGCAAGTATCCTTAATTTTGATTTGTCCATCCAGGTTCAAAACGGATTATTCTATAAAAAGTTATCTGTGGCACGGTAAATTCAAGTTAAGTTTTTTACTGCATCGGCAAGCCCGAAGCTGCCATCAAATTGTGAGCACCTTTTAAAAATTGGTTTAGGCAAAAAGGAAATTGCAATGGGAATTTTTGCCAAAAAGGAATAATGAAAAAGTGCGAGCTGATGGCAGCCGAACGAAAGTGAGGGGCTTGCCTATGCTCAGAAGAATTTGGTAAAAATCTCACTTCGTTCGGGTTAGGGGCTTCAAAGTTCGTGCTTCTGTTTCTTAATGGCTGACATTTCCCGGATGGAGCGCCCCCTTTGTCAGCTTTTTTGTTGTTCATTTTTGGAACTTTGACCTTATACCGCTAACCTTTATTTTTACCAAATTCCTTAACACTTAACTTATGATTATCCTGTGGCACATTTTAAAGGTTAATTTTAAATAATGGATTTTAGGCTTTAAAAGGCAAGGATTATATATTTGCAGGATAAAGAGTTAGAAAAGAGGTGTGAAAGATGAATACAGAACAGAGGGAGTTTGAGCAAAAAACAGGATGGAATCTGGTTTCTGATTCCAAGATTAAGGGAAAAGCCCAGTTTGTGATTGCATTTGGCGCAACTTCGCTGATTAAGGACAAAAAAAGGTTTGGAGAAATAAAATCATTTTACCCCGACGCAAGGATTCTGATCTGCTCAACAGCAGGAGAGATACTTGACACAAAAGTTTCTGACGATACCATTGCTCTTACAGCCGTGAGCTTTGAGGATACAAAGCTGACTTTCGCAGAAACAGGCATTTCTGGCCCTGAAAATAGCTTTGATGCCGGAAAAATTCTTGCAGAGTCAATTGAAAAGAAAGACCTTGTGCACCTGATGGTGTTTTCTGACGGGCTAAAAGTAAATGGAACTGGGCTTGTGGAGGGGCTAAAGAAAATCATTGGCGCCGATGTTTCAATAACGGGCGGCCTTGTTGGCGATGGTGCAAATTTCAAGCAGACGCTTGTGGGCCTTGATAAAGTTCCCCAGGAAGGAAAGATAGTATTGGTTGGTTTTCACAGCAAAAAGCTCAAGGTTGGCTACGGCTCTCTTGGAGGCTGGGACACTTTTGGCCCTGAAAGGCTTATAACAAAGTCAAAGGACAATGTGCTTTTTGAGCTTGACGGAGAGCCTGCATTAAAGCTGTACAAGTCATATTTGGGCGAGCAGGCCAAGGGGCTGCCGAGCACAGGCCTTCTTTTTCCGCTAAGCCTGCGCATGAAGACAGAAGAAGGCTACCGAGAAATAGTCAGGACAATATTGTCTGTTGATGAAAAAAACCAAAGCATGACATTTGCCGGAGACATGCCAGAGGGTGTTTATGCAAAGCTTATGAAGGCAAACTTTGACAGGATAATAGACGGCGCATCCGGCGCTGCGGGAATGAGCCTTAAGCAGCTTAACAGCAAAAAGCCCCAGCTTGCGATACTTGTAAGCTGCATCGGAAGAAAATTGATACTCAAAGAAAGGGTTGAGGAGGAAATAGAAGCAATACGCCAGACAATAGGCAACGAGGCTGCAATGATAGGGTTTTATTCCTACGGGGAAATCTGCCCGACAGCAGCAACGGAAAAGCAGTGCCAGCTCCATAACCAGACAATGACCATAACGACATTCCGGGAATGAAATGCATAAGACTATAGAAAGGCAGTTAAGAAAGTATCTTGAAAAAGACGCACTAAAAGCAAAAGGCATAAAGGAATTCTTGAAGGCCGTAAGCGACACTTACCAGCATTATGATGAGGACAGGCAGCTGCTTGAAAATTCGCTCATGCTTACTTCAAAAGAGCTTAACGAAAGGTATGAAAAGATAAAAAAAACTGAGGAGGATTTAAAGCTTTTCAGGAACTTAATGGACTCCTCAGACGATTCAATTTTCATTGCCGATCCCGTAAGCGGAAGTTTTCTTGATGTGAACAACAAAGCATGCTTTGTGCTTGGCTATGAAAAGAGCGAGCTCCTGAAAATGAAAGTATGGGACATAGACATGGCCATAGAGGGAATGGAAAACTGGAAAAGGCTGGGTGAGGAGCTTAAGTCAAAAAGCAATTTGGTGTTTCAGGGTATTCAGAGGACAAAAAAAGGGGGCATGATACCTGTCGAAGTAAGCGTCACGCACGCTTCGTATGGCAACAAGAGCTATAATCTGGCAGTTTCAAGGAACATAACCGAAAGAAAAAAACAGGAAGAAAAGCTAAACGAGCTTACAAACAGGCTGAAACTTGTTCTTGATTCAACAGACCAGGGGATTTATGGCACAGACCTTCAGGGCAACTGCACTCTGATAAACAAGGCAGCTTTAAGGATAACTGGCTTGAGTGAAAATGAGGTCATGGGAAAAAGTGCCCACGGATTGTTTCACTACAAAAAAAGCGACGGAACACCTTATCCGATAAGCGAATGCCCTATAATCAGGACCCTTAAGACCGGGGAAGGCACCAAGATGGATAGTGAGTTTTTCTGGAAAAAAGACGGAAGTGCTTTTGCAGTTGAATATTCTTCATACCCGATAGTTGAAAATAAGGAAATAAAGGGAATTGTAGTTGCGTTTGCCGACATAACAAAAAGAAAAGAGGCAGAAATGGAGATAACAAAGCTCTCAAAGGCTGTGGAGTTAAGCCCGGACAATATCGTGATAACTGATAAAATGGGCAACATCCAGTATGTCAATGAGGCATTTGAGCGCTTGACAGGATATTCAAAAGAAGATGTAATTGGAAAAAATCCGCGCATACTCAAATCCGGCTCCCACGATGAGGTTTTCTACAAGAAAATGTGGGAGGTGATACTTTCAGGAAACAATTTTTCAGGGCAGTTTGCCAACAAAAAGAAAAACGGAGAATTTTATTATGAGGACAAGATTATTTTTCCCATAAAGGACCAGAACGGGAATATTGTAAATTTCGTGTCCAGCGGAAAGGATGCTACTGAAAGAAAAATTGCAGAGGACAAGATAAAGGAAAAGACAAGCCAGCTTGAGAGGTTTAACAAGATTGCTGTCGGGCGCGAGCTAAGAATGATTGAGCTTAAGAAAAAAATCAGGGAGCTTGAATCAAGGATTATCACGAACCATCCTTCTGAGGCAATCCTGGATGAAAATAATATTTTAGGGGAAGCGCCAAAACACTAAATTTAATAAGGCTAAGAAGAATAGATAGAAAAAAGGTGGTGAAGATAGACGACAAAGAAAGTTCCGATATTCTTAAGATAGGCGTGCCGGGATTCGACGAGCTGATTGACAAAGGAGGAGTTTCCAAAGGAATGTCAATTCTTGTCTCAGGCGGCCCGGGAAGCGGAAAGACTACTTTTTGCCTCCAGACGCTTGCTCACGGGGCTTCAGTCGGAGAGAAATGCCTGTACCTGTCGTTTGAGGAAAGCGAGGAAAGGCTAAAAGGCCATATGAGGAACTACGGGCTGAACCCCGACGAGCTTGAAAAAAAAGGAACTCTTTTGATAAAAAGGATGGATCCTTTCAGGATATCCCGTTCAGTCGAAGCCCTGCTTGCAAAGGCAAGAGGCGAGCTTTTGATAGAAATTGACGAGCTCGAAGGGCTGATACCTGAAGGCTTTACGCCGCAGCGAATCGTGCTTGATTCGCTTTCAGCTGTGGCTGCTGCATTTGCAGGAAAAGACGAGGGATATAGGATTTACATCGAGCAGCTTTTCAAGGCGCTAGAAAACATCGGCGCGCTTTCATTCCTGATAACGGAAATAAACCTTGAAAAAAGCCAGTACAGCAGGAGCGGGATTGAGGAATTTTTGTCAGACGGCGTGATTGCGTTTTATAACATAAGAAAAGGCAATGTGAGGGTAAGCGCTGTCGAGATTGTAAAGCTTAGGGGCTCATCTCACAAAAAGAAGATAGTGCCTTTTAGCATAATCTCGGGAAAAGGCATCGAGGTTTATCCCCAGGAAAACATATTCATGGATTCTTAGTTGAAATCCGAAAATAAGTATTTATGGGGTTTGGATGTTTTTTGAGTTAAGTTCTGTTTAGTTTTATTTTTTGTGAAGATGAAAATAAAAGATTCACACACGGGTTTTCGTTAATAAACTAAAAAATTGAATTTTTACAAAATTTTGAAAATAGTTACTCGCTCGCCATTTTGCCCGGCACCTATTTCTCATCAAACCCGTATATTCGCCCCATTTCAGGCGAAAATTTATCCGTGGAACTTTGAATCTCACTTGATTCTGCCTTTAACTTGGCAGAAGGATTATCAGTGTTCATCCGCGCGTTTCGTTAGTTACTGCAATAAATCGAGGCAAAATTTAGTGCGGGGACTTGTGAGAGCTCGCTCTCACTCGCTCAGGTCCCCCAAATTTTGCCGAGTGTAACTAGGGTTGCTTAAAGCGACAGATTGAAGTAAGGATATCTAATTAGGTTCTATTAAATTGTGATTATCCGATTTCAGACAAAAACCTTTAAATACCGGCACTCGCACGAATAATGGTATGCCTAATAGGACTAATAAAAGGACCAGTAAACGTTCTGTTATTAGTGCGAGTATTCGCAATAATATATTAAAAATTCTAAGCGAGTCAGACAAGCCGGTGTCCACGCAGGAGATTGGCACAAAGATAGGAAGGGCGTGGCACTCGATACAAAACTACTGCCTAAAGCTCCAGCTTGAGGATAAAATCACTGGCTTTAGGGTCGGAAACATGAATTTGTGGATTTTAAAGGTTAAAGAAAGTAAAAAGTAAAATGTTAAAAAAAGAGCCTGTAAAAAAAAGGGGTATTAAAATAAGCATATTATTGGCGGTGACGGCTGTATTAATTGCAGCAGTATTCTCCATTAATGTAAGTTCGTTTCCGGGAAAATTCTGCACAGGGTCTCCCTGCGCCTGCGGCTCGAACTGCTCGGGGGGAAATGAGCTTTTCGGGCAAAGCCAGTCATACTGCGATTCCAATCCGATTGAGTGCTTCAACACAATTGACGACTGCAGGGATGGAACAATTGTTTCATTAAACTATGTAAAAGACATAAACGTTTCATCACTTAATGATTCAGTTTTCAAGGCAGGAGACACAATAAGTATTGACGCCACATTGTTCTCATCAAGCGCAAACAGCGAAGGTGTTTTCTTCGTTTATTCAAACTCCAGTGTAAATTCAAGCGTCAACTGGAGCGTTATTTATAACACTGCCTTTGGAATTGCAGATTCAAATTATCACATAAAATTTAATTTTACCATACCAAACAGGCCCGGCCAGCACACGGTAAGGGTAATTGACGAGTTCAGCCAGACAAGAAACATAACATGCGGCCGCGATTCAGATGCAGAGTTTCCCGCATATTCTGACACCGATGACGTAGTGTTTACAGTAAATCCCGAGCCAGCTCCTTCAATAAATTTCACAGGACCGACGCCTTCAAACCAGTCAACCGTTGATTCGCTGACTATCACGGTAAATGTAACGCATTCTGAGGCTCACCCCGATACACTGATACTTTACTGGAACGGCACAAACGAGACTTACAGCTATTCCGGAAGCTCAACCTCAATACAGAAACCCAATCTTGCGCCGGGAAATTATACTTTTTATGTCTGGGTCAACGACACTTTCGGAAATGTCAATCAGACAGAAACAAGGATAGCAGCAGTCAGCTCGCTTGTCGACATTACTGTAAAATCGCCGCAAAACGGCCAGCAGCTTGCCCAAAACAGCATATTCTTCAATTTCACCGCAAAGCCAAACCAGGCAAACAGGACCATAACTTCTGCATGGTATGTGCTTGATTCAGACCCTCAGGTCCCTGTGCTAAACAGAATAAATCTTTCTGCAGATTCAAGCGACCAAAACGGCGTAATCAACGAGTCTTTGGCGGGCCGCTTTAACCTCTCCCAGTCCTTTACTCCTCTTTTGGCAATGGAAGCAATAAATATTTCGCTCAGGCTTGCAAAAACGGGAAATCCAAACGTAACTATGCAGATAAGGACTGACAGTTCAAACAGCCCCTCAAGCACAATTATTGCAGAGGCATCAATTCCGAACAATTCTGTAAGTTCAAGTGGATTTGGCTGGGTAAACCTCACACTAAACCAGACTGCTGTTTTGCAAAACGGCACAAGGTACTGGATTTACATGCCAAATGGAACTTCAAACGAATTCTATTCATGGGAGGCAAATGACGACGGTATATCTGGCGGGCAGCTTTATCAGAACACTTCGCGAGATTTACTTTTCCAACTTTTTGACCTTTACACATACTACATACAGGTAAGCTCGCTTGATGACGATTCGCACTCAATAAGGGCTTATGTTAATAATTCTGATAATCTCACATTTTCCTCGTCCTTGATTTCATTTCTCACAGACACTGAAACGCCTGCATATTCTTCAATAACAGAATCAAGCGACCCGATTGAAGTGGGAAACAACATGACAATCACAGTCGATATATCAGAATCAGTTACGTCTTTAAGTTCAGTCCTCTTGTCTTTTAACTCCACAAACCGCACAATGAGCCTTGAATCAGGCGAGACTTACACAGTGACTTTTAATGCAGGAATCTTCGGCTCAAACACTTATTACATTTTTGCCAACGATTCTGTCGGCAATTATTTTAACACGTCTATTTTAAGTTTTCAGGCAACCGATTCAAGGGCGCCTGATTTTTCAGCCCTGAGCAACAATCCAAGCACGGAGGATTCCCTTGACCCGGGTTCACTGATAAATGTCAGCGCAACAATTACTGACATTGGATATGTCAGCTCGGCAGTTCTTTTGTACAAGCTTAGCAATTCATCAAGCTGGTCAAACACTTCAATGAGCAATTCTTCAGGCCTTTACTATGGAAATTTCACTCCGGGCCAGTCCGGCAACTGGACATTTAGGATATGGGCCAATGACTCGTCAAACAATGCAAATTACAGCCAGAATTCAACAGTTGAAGTTTCTTATGATTACACGTGGACAAGAACCCCGTCTTCATTTGCAGCAGTCTCTGGAATAAAGGGGCTTAACGCAACAATAGGAAACCTCACGATAAACAACACAGGAGATTTTCTTT
>DATDOM010000057.1:0-7291 GCA_035293285.1 Candidatus Nanoarchaeia archaeon
CATTCTTGATGCTTCAAACAAACCTTTGCGGAATAAAGCTGAAAAATCCTACAATTCTTGCCTCAGGAATTTTAGGGGTTACCACTGAAAGCCTTGACAGTATTGGAAAAAATGGAGCAGGCGCGGTAACGATAAAATCACTGTGCCACGAAGAAAGATTTGGGAATTCAAACCCCACAATGTTTGGCTATGAAGGGGGATTTCTCAATGCAGTAGGATTGCCAGGGCAGGGCATTGACTCTGCACTTAAGGATTTTGGCTCGTTTGAAAAAATAAGCGTTCCTGTTATAGGAAGCGCATACGGCTACAGGATTGAGCAGTTTGGGGAAGTCACAAAAAAAATGGCAACTCTCAAGCCTGCAATGATTGAAATAAACATTTCGTGCCCTCATATGGACTATGGCAAGCCTTATTATGCAGACACCGAGCTTGTTGCAAAAGTGACAAGAGAAGTCAAGAGAAACTCCGGAAAAATTCCTGTGAGCATCAAATTAAGCCCCAATGTTCACGACATAAAAGAAATTGCGCATTCTGCAGAAAAAGCGGGCGCAGACGCAATCACTGCAATAAACACAGCAACAGGGATGGTGATAGACCTCAATTCAAGAAAACCAATCCTTTCGCATAAGTCCGGAGGAATTTCAGGTCCGGCATTAAAGCCGATTGCAGTAAGGTGTGTTTATGAAATTTATGAAACTGTGAAAATCCCGATTATAGGCACAGGCGGTGTAACTTACGGCGCAGACGCAATTGAAATGGTGATGGCAGGCGCTACAGGAGTAGGCATAGGCACTGCAATTTACTATCGCGGAAATGACGTCTTTAAAAAAGTGTGCAATGAAATGGAAGCGTGGATGAAGAAAAACAAAGTAAAAAGCCTTGACGAGATAAGGGGATGCGCGCATAAATGATTTTAAATGCTGAAATATAAACTGGCTAAACTTAAATCGGTGCTGCGCACAATAGTTACTCGCGGCCGCATTGCCGCGACATACATTTAAACGAGAAATAATAAATTGGCGAGCCAATGAGCGAGCCTAACATTCGCGGAGCAGATTTTAAATTTTAAAAGTGCATTAAACCAAATAAAACTAAAAAATGACTCACAAAGAAACATGCAGGACTGACATCCCAATAATACTTGAAATAAGCGATGTGGTAAAGGAAGGAAAAGGACAGACTTCTTTTTTCTTTAAGCATTCAATTGAATCAAAACCCGGGCAGTTTATCATGGTCTGGCTCCCTGATGTAGATGAAAAGCCAATGGCAGTTGCTTATCACAATAAAAATGAATTTGCATTTACGTCCCAGGCAATCGGAAAATTCACAAAAGCGCTTGAAAATTTGAAAAAAGGAGACTCACTTGGAATACGCGGGCCTTACGGAAATTCTTTTTCAATAAAAGAAAATGCGTGTGTTGTTGCGGGCGGAGTCGGAATGTCTTCAGTTTCAACCTTGATTGATGCGCTTAAAAATCCCACAATAATCTACGGCGCGAGAAGCAAAGAGCAACTAATCTACCTCAAAAGATACAAAAATAAGAACTTGAACATCACAACTGACGACGGCAGTTTTGGAAAAAAGGGATTTACTACGGACCTGCTTGATGAGACTTTAAAACAAAACAGGAAAATAAAAATTGTTTATACCTGCGGCCCTGAAGTGATGATGAATAAGATTCTTGACATCTGCAATAAACGCAATGTTTTGCTTGAGGCGTCAGTTGAAAGATACATGTCCTGCGGGTTTGGAATCTGCGGAAAATGCATGGTGAATGACAAGATTGTGTGCATTGACGGACCTATTTTTAATTCAACGCAGCTAAACAAAATGACTGAATTTGGAAAATCTGCAAGACTAAAAAGCGGAAGAAAAGTTAGTTTGAAAGAATACCATCATACGGATTAATTGTTTTCTAGGATAGTTTTAAAAACCAAATTATTTTCCGCTGCTTTATATGAGGAGAAGGACTTTTATCGTTGGAGCTATATCTGGAGTGATAGGTATTGGTACTGGCTCTTATTTTTATCTGAATAATGAGAATATGGGCAGGGCGCCTGTCAGGGAAGGAAAGATTTTGTTTGACGGCCACAATCATCCTTCAAGCGGCGAAAGCGATGAAAAAACGCTTGAAATGCTTTGCTCTCCGGGAATTGCGGGCCTTGCTCATAAAAATGAAGAAAGAGGAAAAATACTTACCTACGAAACTGTATTAAAAAGATTTTCTGATTACGTTGAAGAAATAGACAAGGGAATTTTTGCAAAAATAACAACGCAATATGGCACAGGATATTTTACAAGAACCCAGGAAATTTCAGGAGGCAGACTTGCAACTGGGGCCAATAATCCCCACATTCTTGCTGTGGGCTTTGAGGGAGAGTATCTGAAAAATTCCGTTGATGCAAGGAAAACTGTTGATGAAATCCACAAAAGAGGCGGAATAGCAATAATGAACCATCCATACATAACTAATGGCGGAATGATCTATCGCACGATAAATGCCGAGGAAGAGAGAATTGCAAGGGAATTGCTTGAAATTGTTGATGAAGTTGAAATTTTCAATGCAACTGCGATAAACCCAACACTCGGCATTGGCTTTGAAAATATGAAGCCTGCCAACGAAAAGGCCAAAAGATTAATTGAAGGGACAAGATTTAAAGGAATTGTCAGCACTGATTCACATAGTGGATTGGAGCAGCCCAAAAAATGCGGTATTTACGTTGATGCGCATGATATTGATACAGAAAGGCTGAAATTCCTTATTAAGAGCGGAAAATTTGACAATGACCTTAACTGTTATATAATCAGGTGGAGCTTGCTTAAGGGAGTTCTTGGATTCTGACTAAAGTTTTTCTGAAATTTTCTGGATAACATTCCAGTTTCTCGTTGTTGCCAAAACCCCGAAATTTGACTCTATAAATCCATTTGGAAAGCCGTACTTTCCCTTGTAAGGATAAGAAACACAAAAGGCAGCTCCGTTTTTCATCCCCAATATTTCAACGTCGCCGTTTTTTGACCTGAATGGAAATTTTATCCCCAAATCTTTGCTTATGAAAGAAACATACAGTTTTGCATCCTTTGATTTTACGCTTTTAAAAAATCCGGAAGCTGCAATTTCCTTCAATTCAGATGACTTGCGCAAGAACACTTCTATGTCCTTTCCGGCCAGCTTTTTCATTATTTTTTTTGAGATCTCAAGCATCTTTTCTTCCTTAAGGCTTGACTCAAAAATGATGTTTCCTGTCTGTATGTAGCTTGAAACATTCTTAAATCCGGAATCAGCGAAGCTTTTGCAAACATCACTCATCTTGACTAAATTATTTCCCCCGACATTAACCGCCCTCAAAAAAAGAACATAAGAATCCATTTTAGATGTATTCAAGTTTGCAGGTTCCGCCGGTGCAGGATTTTTTTGTATAAGCACATTTTTTTATTGTCCTTGAAGAGCCCTCGCAAAATTTGGAGAATTCAACAACATAATCTGAGTAAGACCTGCTGTTTATGGAATTCGTGGCGCAGGATGAGCCGCATTCTGAAGGGGCTGTGACGCAGTCTGAGTCTTTAGAGCAAGTGTACCAATCAGGATGGCCTTCCTTATTTGCTGAAACCCAGTCCGGACTTTTGCCTTCTGGCTGGTCTTCTGTACTGATTTCTGAGTCCCCGCCTGAACCTTGGGCCAAACCCTGCTTGTCTTTCTGGACAGGGATGCTCCCGTCCTGATTTGGCACTATAAGGCTGCTTTGGTCCCTTATTCCATCGTCTTTACCCTGTAAATTGTTTTGGGTGCATCCCAAAATAACCACGGCCAGCATTAAAAAAATATATTTTTTCATAAAAACTGCAGAGGCCTGCTTGTATAAAATATTTGCGCTTTTTTAGAATCCCAAACTGAATTTTTGGCTTAATGGGAGTCTAATGAGCTGCCAACCCAAGAAATAACTCGATTAGCCAATTTTGCGAAAAAATATTTAGTGGCACTTTTTATAGATGTCAATTCCGTTGCTCCCATTGGATTTGAGCACCGGACAATAATATTTCCTGACAAGGTTTTCGATAGTTTTAAATCTTGTGAACTTATTTGACGAATACGAAGGTACTGTAGCATAATCAAAAAAACTATTGTTTAATGCCCGTTCGTACTCCTTAATGTCTGAGCCCGGAATCCCGTCATAATTAAAATAATAATAACTGAAAACATTTTCGGCTGTTGAATGAATCGGCAAATTCTTAATCAAAATGAAACTATTGTAGTTAAGGGCCAAAACTTTTCCGTTAACTATTGAAAGGTCATTCCTAATTAAATTGTATGACGGGTAATTAATTACGTCTCCAATTGCAAATCCTATGCCTGCAGCAATACAGACTATTGCGATGAAAGATGCAAATCGGATTTTTTTGTCTTTTAAAATCAAGCCCATCAGGATTGCAGCAGGAAATTCTGCATAAGGCAAATGCCTGATTAATGAGTCGTAGTCCAGCATAGCTATCTGGAATATAATAATTGAGATTGCCGGCACAAACAGCATTCTATAACCCTTAATTTTCTTTGATTTTATGTAAAACAAATTTAGAATAGAAACTATAGGCAAATATATCAGGAAAAGCCTTCCAAAATTTCTTAAAGAAACAATTGAAACTGAATGTACTTTTGCCACCATCAAAAAAGTAATAAGGACCGGTATCAATTCTCTGTATAGTATGAGAAACGGGATTATTAATGCGAGTACGCCCAAAATGTACCTAAAAAAATTCTTTGTAAAAAATTGGTAAATCAATATAAATAAAATCGGAATAATTAAAATAAATTTTGAAGTCATTGCCAGGCCTGATAACAGTCCGGCAAAAAACGGTCTATTACTATAAATGAGGTAAATAGAAAACATCAGGAAAAACAATGCAATGGAATCCAGCAGTCCCGTGCTCGCAAGTACAATCGATGAACTTGAAAAAGCAATCAAGATTAGCGGTAAAGTCGGGTCCCCATTTAATTTTCTTATTGTCATATAAACTAATAAAAGCGATAAGACAACAAATAACCCGGCAATAAACCTGACAAGGAATATGCCCCCTAAATCATAGCTTAGGCCATAAATTAAAGGCGCGAGTGGGCTGCTTATGATAAATTGAAATGGGTTTGAGTAATGCTTGTAATAATCAACCTTGAAAGGATTAAGCTCGCCATTAAGGATTGCTTTTCCGGCAATGATGTACTGAGATTCATCTTGCTCATATGGCCGAATATATCCAAAGAGAATGTAAACAATAAATGCAATAATCAAGAAAACAATAAAGTGTTTTTTCTTATTCAAATTAACTCTATCGGAAAACATAATGTTCATTATACACGAGTATATTTAAATGTTTTTTAAGAAGTTTTTCAGTTAAGCTATAGGGCTAATTTTATTTTGATTTTTTCAGGTTAAATTTAAGCTGGCAACTCATTTATCAATAAACTTTAAATACAAGCTGATTTAAATTCCTTCCGAGGTGGTTAAATGTCAGAAGTAGAAGACGGAAAATTATGCGCAATACTTGCGTGGATATTCCCAATAGGGTTGATATGGTACTTTGCTGATGAGAAAATGAAGAAGAACAAATTTGTTGCTTTTCACGTCAAGCAGTCGCTTGTGCTGTTCATCGCGGCAGTGATTCTGCAAATCATTGTAAGGCTTTTGTCATTTTTGTGGCTGTGGTTTTTGATGTATGTGGCAGAAATCGTAATAGTTGCGCTGTTCCTGTTTGGAATCATCAAGGCCATTAACGGAAAGACTGACCCATTGCCGGTAATCGGCAAATACGGAGAGAGCTTCAAGTTTTAATTTCTTTTTTTAGTTTTATTTTTTATTTTTCAATTATTTTTATTGCCCTTTTTATTGCAACAAAAGAGTATGCCCACAAAAGCGGCAGCCACAAAGGCATGACTCCAAACAAGGCATTTGAATTGAATGTTTCTGCGCCTGAAGACACGAAAACATATTCAGAAACGGTCATTGCAATCAGCCCAAACAAAAAGAAAATAATATCCCTGCTTTCATATTTTGTCAAAAAAGCAGCCGCAATAATCAGCCCATAAACCAGCGCAAGCGAGTACTCGTTTTTGATTAATGGGACGAGCCCAATCATCAGAATTACAGGAACTGAGTTGAGGACAATCTGGAGAATTTTTTCAATTATCTTTCCCATTTCCTTTTTTCCCTTCTCCGAAAATTGACGAGAACCTGCCTTCGCTGTTTACCTTCATTACTTCTTTTGACGAGAATACCCTGCCGTTCATGCATACATATATCCCTTCTTTTAAGTTCTGGACTTTGGCAATTGAGTAGCCCAGTTCAAACGGGCCGTCTGAAGGGCTGAATCCGGAGAGTGGAATCATCGAGCCTGTTATTATAACAGTCTTGCCTTTTCGCTTCATATTAGCTTCTAAATATCTTGCAGTATCTGACATTGTGTAAGTGCCGTGCGTGATTATTATTTTTTTGTGAGGGCTTTTCTCGACTGCATTTAGTATTTTTCTCAGGTCTTTCTTGACTATGTCCCTGCTGTCTTTTATGAACAGGACAGTAAACTTTGATTTACCATAAAGCCTGAGGCTTTGTATAAAATCGGGAACCACGGATTTTTTATTAGGCATGACTGTGTCTTTTGTGCTGTCGTAAAATGAGTCAATCGTCCCGCCGGTTATTATGAAATGGACCGAAATGTCTGCCATAATTTTTATTTCCCCTTTAAATTATAAATACTTTGCGGTGTTTTTTGAGTGCCGGTATTTAGTTTTGCAGTTCATGCCGTGGGAAGTTTTAAATACTGACAAATAGGAAAATTGCATGTGGCCCTATTAATAAAAAACTGCAGGATTCTGTCAAAAAACAAATTTTTTGCCAAGAATATACTGATAAAAAACGGAAAAATAGCGAAAATTTCCTCAAAGGAGCTTACCGCGGACAAAATCATTGACGCCAGGCACAATTTTGTGATGCCCGGCATTATTGATGCGCATGTCCATTTCAGGGAGCCTGGCCTTACGCATAAGGAGGATTTTTTGTCAGGAAGCTTTGCGTGCGCAAAAGGCGGCATCACGACTTTTCTTGACATGCCAAACACAATTCCTACAACGACGACAATCAAGGCGCTTGAAGAAAAAAGAAATCTTGCAAAAAAAAGCATTGTAAACTACGGCTTTAACTTTGGCGCAACGCTTGACAACATTGGAGAGATAAAAAAAGCAAAAAACATTGCAGCAGTCAAGCTTTACATGGACCACACGACAGGCAGCATGATTATTGAAAACTTT
>DATDOM010000058.1:0-2519 GCA_035293285.1 Candidatus Nanoarchaeia archaeon
CTCCAGTCCGAGATTCTGAAGAAAATAAAAAAGGAAGATTAGCATGAAAATGGCTGAGCAAATAAGCGAAGTAGATGCCGCGATAAACAGCTTGAATGAGGTATATTCTGATGCGACTGTGCCTAGGAATGTCAGAACACAAATAGAAAGCATATCCAATGTCCTAAAGGAAGATACTGAGATGCCAATCAAGGTAAACAAGGCGCTGAACCAGCTTGACGAAATTGCAAATGACGTAAATTTGCAGCCATACACAAGAACACAGATATGGAATGTAATGAGCATGCTGGAAAAGCTAGGCTAGACTGCTTATATGAAATATGCCCACCTGGTAAATCTTACTGCATTTTCCCATGAAGGCGAGGATTCAGAATCCATACGCGATGCTTTCTTAAGATTTTTTCCATTCAGCCTTGAAGAAAACAAGGTTATATTGAATAAGACAGCTGCAGAGGGCTTTCATGGCAGGAAAATAGCAGTGTTTGAGGCAAAGCTGGTAAAAAACAGCCTGATAAGCAAGTTCTTGGAAAATCTGGTGTCAAGCCTCGACGAGGGCCAGAATCAGGAAATCCTAAAGCAGATTGATTCAAGGCTTGATGAAAACCTTGACTTTTTTCTTAGGTTTGACAAAGATTTATGGATTAAGGAAAATAAATTAGTCCTGACAGATTCAGGCAAATGCTTTCATCTGAAAATCAGCATTGCGGCATTTCCCAAGAAAAGGGAAGTGGCTTTAAATGTGATAAGGGATTTGTTTGGAAAATAGAAAAATTAATAAACTTGAAACATTGTTATAATAACAACTAAGAAAAAACATCATTCATGAAAACTTCTAGATTATTTCTTCACATACATTAATTTTAAAAACTGGCACTTATACTTATGTTGTATGAATCCAACAGCGGTTATTTTAGTTGTCCTTTCTGCAGTTATACATGCATTGAGAAATTTCTTCACTAAAAAAGCAAGAGACAAACAAGTTTTTATTTGGTGGTATGAACTTATTGGCTCATTCATTTTTTTACCATTATTTGCTTATTATTTGATTAAAGAAGGCTTTGTATGGAATGTAGGCATATTTATTGGAATTTTATCTGGGTTTCTGCATGCATTATACTGGGCATTTCATGGCAATGCTCTAGAGCATGGGGATTTATCCCATGTGTATCCTATAATGAGGTCTGCCCCCGTATTAGTGCTTATCTTTGCTGTCTTATTTCTCAAAGAAGAGGTTTCTATTATTGGCATAATAGGCATTATCTTAGTTGTTTTTGGTGTTTACATAATCAATATGAAAAGAATCACTCTAAAGACATTGCATGAACCATTAACTACAATATTTAAGGAAAAGGCAACTTTATTTGCATTTTTCACCTTAGTAACAGTATCTGTATACTCTATTGTTGACAAAGTTGGTGTTAAGTTCATAAATCCTATTGTATTCACTTACTACTTCACTTTTTTTGGTTTCATATTTTTTACCCCTTACATTTTTCATATAAGGGACAAATTTGTAGTTAGCAATGAATGGAACCTAAACAAAAAATCAATTCTGCTTAATGGGTTTTTGGCAACATTTGGTTATGGATTACTCCTAATAGCACTCGCATTAGAAAAAGTTAGCTACGTAGTTGGATTGAGGCAGCTAAGCGTTGTGGTTGCAGTTTTGTTAGGCGGGCATATATTAAAGGAAAAGCACAAACTAATTCGTTTTATGGCAAGCATTTTTATTTTTATGGGTGCATTCTTCATTTCAATTGCAGAATAATAATTAATTTTAAATAGTATCCCATTCCTTTTTGACTAAAATGCCAAAAATCAAAATTGCCCCTTCAATACTTTCCGCTGACATGTCCAAAATCAACAGGGAAATAAAAGAGGTTGAAAAATACGCTGATTTAATCCATGTTGACATAATGGACGGCATTTTTGTTCCGCCAACAACCGTTGACGCAAAATTTGTCAAGACAATCAAGGCAAAAGTGCCTTTGGATGTGCACTTGATGGTTCATGAGCCGAGCAATTCCTGCATAAAAGGCTTTATTGATGCAGGCGCTTATTCAATAACAATTCATGAGGAAGCCTGCAAAGAGCCTGCCAGGCAGATTAATTTTATAAAAAAAAACAAGGCGAAGGCGGCAATCTCAATAAAGCCAAAAACCTCATTGGATAAAATAAAAAAATACCTTGGCATGGTTGACATGGTTCTGGTAATGACTGTAGAGCCCGGCTGGGCAGGGCAGAAATTTATTTCATCAGCAATGGCAAAAGTCATGGAATTAAGGAAGCTCAAGCCGAATCTTGACATTGAGGTTGACGGCGGCATCAACCCTTACACTGCAAGAGTTGCATTTGAGGCAGGCGCAAATGTGTTTGTTGCAGGCACTTCAATTTTCGGCAAAAAGGACAGGGTTGCTGCGATAAAGGAAATTTTGAGAGCCTTGAAATAAAATGATATGGGCGCTTTTTTCAATTATGGCTGGGCTTGGAGATGCTGTTTCTTTTGCTTTTATGAAAAG
>DATDOM010000059.1:0-6934 GCA_035293285.1 Candidatus Nanoarchaeia archaeon
ATCTTTTGTCTTAAGCCCGGGCTGAGTGCTTGCAATTATGAATCCGTAAGAGTCTTTTTTGTCAGGATAAAGCTCTTCAAAAGATTTATCGGTAATGTATACATTTGCATCGTCTGCAGGATTCCCAATCTCGTCAAAGAACCCTATGACTTCAAAGATATTGTCATTTATCTTTATCTTGTCCCCAAGCTTAACTCCTTTCTTGAATACTTTGTCGTCAAACTGGTAGTTGTATCCCAAAACAGCCTTGTCAAGGTCGCCGTTCTTAAGCTGCCTGCCCTTGAAAATTTTTGCCGCAAAAGTTTCTTCAATGAACCTGATTTTGTCAGGGTCAAGGCCTTCGACAAAATAATATTTTTTCTGCTTGTCCCACTCAATCTGCCCCCCCTGGAAGTAAATTCCCGTTATCTCGTCAATTCCGTTTAGTTTTGTCACAAAGTCAACATCATCCTTTGTTATCTGGAAATTTTCATCAGTTCCGGGAGCGCCAATACCCTTTGACTGGATAAACATCTTGTCCCGCCCTGATTCATCTGCAAGAGTATTGACATATTTTTGGATGCCAATCCCAAAGCTCAAGAGCGCAAAGATTGCAGCAATTCCTATCAGGACTGAAAGTATTGTAAGCACGCTTCTAAGCTTTCTTTTCCTTACGCTCTGCACGGAGTAAATTACTTCGTCGCTTCTCATTTCGCGCTCCTTAGCGAATCAACAGGGCTTAATTTTGACGCCTGGTATGCAGGAAGCACGCCAAACAAGGTTCCAAGGATGAATGAAAAGAACAATGCGCCAATTATAAGAAACAAGCTAACGCTTGCCTGAATCAAATCAGAGCCCAAAAATACCCGCCCAAGCGCGGAAAGCCCGAATGCAATCGAAAGCCCGAGAGTTATTCCGATAATTCCGCCAACCATCCCCAAAAGGCCTGACTCAACAAAGAATATCGTGAAAATTGCGGAGTTTTTTGCGCCAATTGATTTCATAATGCCAATCTCCTTTGTCCTTTCCAGGACTGAGGTATACATTGTGTTCATTATTCCAATGCCGCCGACAGCCAAGGAAATTCCTGCTATTATGTAAACAAACAATTGCACTGCAAATAAGGTTGAATTAAGCGCTTCAAGGGTCTGCTGTGCGCTCTCTACAGAAAAATCTTCCTCCCCTTTCTTTACATTCCTCTCCTTTCTTAAAAGCTTTTCAATATTTTCCTTGATTTCATCAACGCGCCCCACATCCGCAACCTTTACTGCTATCAGGCTTACTTTTGTCTTGTCTTTTTTAAGCACTTCAAACATTGCAGGCTCGTTTACCAGGACTATGCTGTCAAAAATGAAGCTTCCTTTTTTTTCAAGAATTCCGACGACATCAAAATCAATTCCGTTGACAAGCACCTTGTCGCCAACCTTTATCGGCTTTCCGAATGTGTCGTCTTTTGTAAAATCATTCCCCAAGACAACTTTCCTTAAGTCCCCTTCTTTCAACAGCCTTCCTTCCATGGCCTTGATGTTGACCATCGTCTCGAAAATTTTCCTGTTCTCTCCTCCTGGAACTGTTGCGGCAATCCCTATTCCCTGCCTGTCGTTAAACTCAAGTGTGCCTGATTCAAGATACCTGTTAAATGCCGCGTCAATTCCGTTAATGTTGCCAATCCTGTCTGCAAGCTTATCATTTAATGGATTTACAACTCCTGTTCCCGGAGGTCCTGCAAATGTAAGTCCTGAAGCCTGCACGCTTACAACATCAGGGCCTAAAAATCCAAACTGCCCCATTATTGCAACTCTCAATCCTTCGCCAAGGCCAATCAAGGAAACTACAGCAGCAATTCCAATGAATATTCCGATCATTGTCAGCCACGACCTGAGGCCTCGGTGCCTTAAGTTTCTTACAGAATATATGAAATAGTCTTTTAGCATTTTGTTAGTTTTATTGAAAAACCACCATATTTTTCAAAATTTGTGATATTATTCTTTCTTTTTTCTTATTAAATCCGCTTCGCATCAGATAGGCGGCCCGCATTAGGGCCGCATTTATTACGCACAACCCGCTGCATTTCGGGGACAGATTCCTTGAATTTATTTATTGTAAAACTAAAAACAAACAACTTTCGCCCAAATGGGGCGAGTGTGCTGGTCTGGTGATTAATGCGTTTAGGCACACTATCGGACTATTATGCATTTTGTGCCTAAACGTCAGGATGAACTAAACAAATTTAATGTAATTTTAGTTCATCCGTATTCGCCGCACTATTGGTGCGGCCTAAATATATGCAGCGTCTTTTTAATTTAGTCAAAATAAATCTGTTAAAATGGATTATTGGCGAGGCCTGACTAAAAGTCGCCTTAAAGGCGATGGATTTAAGTAAAATTTAATAATAAAAATTACAAAATCATTTTTTTCTTTTCTTCCACATTCTGTAGCCGAAAAATCCGACAACAATCAGTATTACGACAACTATCCAAAGTCCGCTTCCGCTGCCTTCAACAAGCCCAAGCTTTTTTGCCTCTGATTTTGTGTAAAGCGGCAGCTCAAGGGAAAGCTTTTTTGTGTAATCCTGGTTGTTTGAGTCCTTGTATTGCACATTCAACGGAAGAACAATTTTTTTATCGCTGGTTTTTTTGACATTTAATTTAAAGTCAGCTGTCTCGTAGTCGTCAGAATCAACATTGCCTATGTAGACTTCGCCTGGCGAAAGTATCTGGTATCCATCGCTTGGCTCAAGCATTACATTTGCAAACTTTATGTCATTAAGGCCCTTGTTGACAATCTTTATAGTAACTTCTCCCGTATTGTCAGCGCTGTAAATTGTAGTTCCGTCAATATAAACTGAAACATCAGGAGTTACTCCGACAAGAACCGACAAAGTCAGCTCCTTTGAATGCTCTTCATTAAGTATGTCTGAGTATTCCAAAGTAACGGGAACTTTGTAGACTTTTGACTTTGCATCCGGGTCAACAACTAAATTAAACTCAACCGATTCGGATGACTTTGCATTAATTACGCTTATGACTTTTTCGTTTGTCGAGCCGACAGGAGCAAAAGGAGTTTCCTCGTCCCCGCTTTTTCCAAGGCCAAGAGTCACTTTAACATCCTTTAGGACAGATGCTGCATTGTTTTTAAGCATTATTGTCAGCCTGGCTTTTGAGCCGGGAGCCACTGTTTCAGGAGCTAATGAAGTCTTGTCTACTGAAAGTATTGCCTCTTTTGACTGGACCTTTACAAAAAGATTGTCAATTGTCGACCAGGTCTGTGAGTTGTCAATGTTGTATCTTAATTTTATCTCGTGGTTTGCGTCAACTGCATCCTGGTCAACTTTGAACCTGTATTTTACAAAGACGTTCCCATAGTTGTCTTGCGTTGCTCCAAGCGAGCCAAGGTCTTTTTCTGCAACTTCTCCCGGCAATAATGTAAATGGGTATTCGGGCAGCACTTCAAGTTTTACATTATTTGCAAGCGAGCCCTGGTTTTCAATCTTGAAATTCATCTCAACAATTTTTCCGGGCTCAACAGGGTCTGGGTCCTGGCTCGCCAAAGTCACAGAAATGCTTGGGCTTTTTCCGTAATAAACTGCATTGACTAACGCGTGCGCCTGCATCCCTATTGCTGCAAGCATTATAACCAAAATAACTGCCAAATAATTTGCTTTCTTCATTTTCTTTCACCTTTCCTGTTTTGCATTGATTTTACAATTTTTCCGTCCTTTAGGTATTCTACCCTGTCAGCGTGCTCGGCAACATTGCTGTCGTGCGTCACCATGATTATAGTCTTGCCTTCTTTTCTGTTCAGCTTTTGCAGAAAGCTCATCACGGTTTCTCCCGTGTTTGAGTCAAGGTTTCCCGTCGGCTCGTCAGCTAAAATAACATCCGGATTGTTTGCAAGGCTTCTTGCAATTGCAACCCTTTGCTGCTGTCCTCCAGAAAGCTCTGCAGGCCGGTGGTCCATCCTGTTTCCAAGCTCTACAATGTTCAATAGCTCGCTTGCCTTTTGTATCCTTTTTTCACGGCTTATAGACTGAAACACCATTGGAAGCGCCACATTTTCAAGGGCTGTAAGTGTCGGAATCAAGTTAAACTGCTGGAAAATAAACCCGATTTTCTTGCCCCTTACCTGCGCCAGGTCAGACTCGCTTAATTTTGAGATGTCATGGTGTTCAAGCATTATTTTTCCTTTTGAAGGCACGTCAAGGCAGCCAATCATGTTTACTGCAGTTGATTTTCCGGAGCCTGACGGGCCCATAAGCGCCAAAAACTCCCCTTCATTGACTTCAAGGTCAAGGCCCTGAAGCGCATTGACTTCCACATCTCCCATTTTATAAATTTTCCAGACATTATCCAGCTTTATCAGTGTTTTTTTCATTTTATTGATTTCATCTCGCTTATTGCGTTCCTTAAAATTATTTTCATTTTTTTCCTGTCTTTGCCTTTTGAATATGCCTCATACACTCCTGCCCTGAATTGGTTAATCTCCGGGTTAAGGTCCTTAAAAGGAAGCTGGTTGTTTTTGAGGCTGGAAAAAATCTCCTGCATGAAATTCGCCTCATTCTCATCTGTTATCTTCCCGAATGTTTTCCAGGCAGTTATCATGTCATCAACAACTTTGTTCTTGCTCATTTCAAGCGTCGAAAGCCTTTTTTTGCCTTCTTTTGTCAGGCAGTAAATTTTTTTCCGCCCGTCAATCTCGCACTCAACAAGCTTTTCCTTGAGAAGCTTTTCCATTAGCGGGTAAATCGAGCCAAAGCTTGGCTTCCACGTTCCCGTGTCTTTTTCTATCTGCTTTATCAGGCCGTAGCCGGATAGTTTTCTTCCTAAAAGTGTTTTCATCACAATAAGCCTTAGGTACCCTGGCATCATTTTAGTGTATCATCTCCGATATATCGTATTCGATATATTGGCAACGATATATAATATATAAATGTTTTGCCAGTCAATTCCATTGGCGAGTGTGGCATTTGGGATTATGACTTGATTGAATGCGAAAAAACATAATATTTATATATAAGGGAGTAAAAAGTATACTAGTATCCTAATATAATCAAAATGGCCCATAAACATCCTAACAAGTATTCTCTGCTGATTCCGCTCATTGGAGTGGCAGTCATATTATTCATGTTTGTTGTGTCTGTTGGCTCAGGGGCGCTTCACAATTCTGATAACAGGGTGACTGGAAGGGCAACTCAAAACTCGGCGGGCATTTCAGTTACTTTATCAGGGCCGTCCTCAGTCTCAGATGATTTTGAGGTTGTGGCAATTGCAAGAAACATTCCTTCTTCAGTTACCGGGGCTGTATTAAGAATATACGAATCTGATAATCTTGGAAACCGTGAGAAATTTATCAAGGACTGCAAATTAGGGACTGCAAATTCTGTGAGTGCAAATTCTGTTGAATCAGTAACCCAGGGAGAATGCAAAGCAGTTATTCCTACCGCAAATTGGCGAAATGGTGACAAGCATTACTATTTTGCTGTATTAAAACACAGCAGCATTGTCCCAAATCCAACCAGCGCATTACTTACAGTTACCAAATCATTGGGAACTTACTCAATTGAGTTTGAAGAGCAGACTTCCGGCGAAGTTTCCGGCGAGTTTACATTCACTGCCGCGGCTGATAAGCCTTCTGACGGCAAAATAAGGATGGAAGTCGACGGAGTTTTGATTAATAAGTGCGTTGAAAGTTGCGTATCAAAATGCAAATGCTCTGCAACTGTTCCGGCAGGCACTGTTGACAAGTGGCCTTCGCAGTCAAAACATGTGATTTCTGCTATCCTGACTGACAAGCAGGACGGAAAACTTTCAAGAACAGATAAGACAGTTACAAAATCGGCTTTTGCACAAGAAATTGAAATAACCGAGCCCGGCGACACGGTTTCAGCTAAATTTGAGATAACTGGAAAAGTGCCAAGAATTGAATCTGATTCAAAACTTAAAATCATTCTCGACGAAACTCCAGTTAAGAGATGCCTAAATGGTCAGAATGTTTGCAATGTGGAAGTGAGCGACAGAGTTGTGAATTTATGGCAGACTGGATCTGAGCATAAAATAACAGTAGTACTGCTTGATCAAAATGAGAAGGAAAAATTACGAAAAGAAAAGAAGATAACAAAAAAATCACCCGGCACTTTTCAGCTTGTAATATCATCTCCAACAGCAAATGAAGTTTCAGCAGGATTTGACCTTAAAGCATCGGTATCTCCTGCAAATGTGCCGTCTGACTCCAAACTAAAGCTTTACAGAAAGAACGGCGGCGGCCAGGAAGAATTGCTTAACAAGTGCACAGGAGCGGCAGATTGCCTTTATACTTTTAGCGACGACGCAGTAAACAGATGGACTGCAGGCACTCAGGTTGTTTTGGGCGCCTTGCTTCTTGACAGGCAGGATGGAGAGCTTGCCAGGATAGAAAAAACAGTTACAAAGCAGGCTTATGCCAGCGAGCTTCAACTGGATGTTCCAAATGAGCCGGTGTTTAACGCGTTTGATGCAGTTGCAACTGCAACTAACAAGCCTTCGGATTCAAGGCTCAAGTTTTTCCTGGACGATGAACTCCCTATTAAGGTATGTGCAAAAAGTGAAAATCCATGCAGGGCAACAGTTAATGAACAAAAGGTCAATAGCTGGCAGCCAGGCTCTGGCCATATTGTGCACGCATCCTTGCGCGACCCTCAGGACAAACTCATATCAAGCACTCAAAAACCAGTTTCAAGATTAAAAGTTGACGTATCATTAGCAGTACCGCAAGAGCCGGTTACCGGCGACTTTGCAGTGACTGCAACTGCAGGCGCAAATTTCCCCCAAAACTCAAGGCTCAAAATCAAAGTTGATAACGGGGCTTATGTTTACCTGTGTGAGCCAAATGAAAACCCATGCACAAAGACAGTTTTGGTTGGATCACATTCAACATACAAAATAGTGGCAGTGGCAAAATCAGAATCCAGCGTTGACCT
>DATDOM010000060.1:0-2286 GCA_035293285.1 Candidatus Nanoarchaeia archaeon
AAAAAGTATTCTTTGTCCATGGTCGCTGGATAATAGGAAGAAGATTTGTAATTATCGTAGGCACACCAAACATGCATGGAACTAATAAAGGACCTGAATTAGTCGCTATAAAGAACCGGCACTGTGAAAAAATGAAAATATCCATTTTATTTGATCGAATAGCACTGCAAGCATAATCAAAGAGACCTTCCATTGGTGGAATAGGCTTCATATTAGGGTCTCCCACACGAATCACATGCCCTCCGTGCTTCACAATTGAGCGTATTGCATCCATATAGGTGTCAATATCAGCATTTCTATAATTATTCGGATCACTTTCAACCCCATGAGAACCAAGCAAATATCCCGAGTCTCTGACATGAAGCGCTACAAACCAACAATTTCTGTTGATACCATACTGTTCAAGCTGACCCCATCCAATTTCCTTATCATCAGAATTAATATCCAATAATGGTTTCAGCCCCCTGGCTTCCCATTCTTTTTGAACAATTACTTTTGCATGCTCAATATACATAGAGATTCCATTCAAACTGCACGTATAGTCAATGTCATACTCTAGGTATTTTCTCATCTTTGAAAACAGCTCAATTGTTTCTTCGTCCCTTATCACAGTAATATATTTTTGCCACACTTCGAGCATGTAGGGGTTGCCAATCTTTTCATTTTTAGACAAGAGAACAAAAAGTCTATTTTTTGGCTTAAGACCTAGCTCCATTGCTTTTATATAGGTGTCCAAATACGCACTAGCATTATACGTGCTAAATAAAAACGAGCTACAGAAACGGAAATTAAATTTATCAAATCCATGAGTTTTAATATAATCCGATTGAACATCTTCAAACTTCTGCATGTATTTTTCCATATCAGAAAGATTAGAATCCAACAAAAATATATTAAAAACCTTTCTCCGATTTTCAAAAAAGAAGTCCGGATCGACTTCTATTGCACGATCAATGTAATATGCCCAGCCATGCTTAAATTTCACTGATTGACGCATCGTATAATGCGCTTGAGACAGTTTATATAAAAGCCAGCCATTTCTCGGCTTTACCAATAATGCAATGTGCAATGCAAAATACTTTATCCAAAATCTAAATTTTGGATTTGTATACCGTAAAATGAAACGAATCATGTCTTTGTTTGCCCGCATTCAACCAGCAAGTGTAAAACCTGCGGTCTTGAAAACTTCAGCTGATGTTTTAATCCTAGTTTCTTGCCTCCGAAGTGAGGCGCATAATTCATCGGCTTTAGCGCTGAAATTATGACCGCTGCACAGCCAGAATTATTCACCGACTTTCTGAGACGGGACACTAGCAGGATGTTGGAAAAGAGCCTAGTCAGAAGTGCCTTCGATATTGATCCGGGGGGCCAAATTAGAAGAAGTTTGGATTAACAATCAGGGTCTTTATTTTATTTTTAGCAAAAAGAAGCGGCGTCAATTTCTCCACTTCAGTCAAATTTATTCTTGCTGAAATAAGCTCGTTGGATTTAATTTCACCCAAAACTATTAAATCCATGACTTTAGCAAAATCGTCGATATGATAGGCAAAGGCCCTTCCAAACTTAGCATCTTTTTCAGCCACTAAGCGAGCCATATATTCGTCGCTGATTCGCGCTTGAGGGAAAACTATAACCTTATTTTTAAAACAGTGAGAAAGATGATCGATAGTGGCATTATCGCTTACCGTAAAAATAAACGCATCGAATAACTGCTTACTCTTTTGATATGTCCTTACGAACATCTCAAAACTCATCACCTGCTTTGCCCCCAGGCCCATCGCAAAGTCCATTCTTTCTTGATGTTTACCGACCAGGGTAATGTCGTGATAACCCAGTAGCTTTAGAAATTGCAAATCAGCTAAAGCCATGGGACCATCCCCTAGTATTAATATGCGATCGTCTATTTGCACTAGTTTTTCGACCTCTTGGGCAAGCCTAAACCCACAGCAGAGATGTTCAATTAAGGCGCCTTGCTCATAGTTAATTTTGTCATGCAGTCGTATTGTAAAACGCGCATCAACGATGACTTCTTCGGCGTAAGTTCCCTGAAGATCGAAACCCAAGGATGGCTTGCTCTTGCAGTCGCGATAATCTCGCCTATCGCAAGATTCACACTTCAGACAAGAAAACATAGGAAAGGCAGTAACCCGCTCACCCAATAAGCTTTTGCCATCGTAGCTCTCAATAACCTTCCCTGCAAATTCATGGCCAGGGATTTGCAGGCCCGGTCTAAATGGTCGGTTAATGATTTTGAGATCAGAACCACATACTGCCGAAACAGCCACC
>DATDOM010000061.1:0-7632 GCA_035293285.1 Candidatus Nanoarchaeia archaeon
GATAGCAGACAACGCGGCAGGATACTTTATGAAAGAGGGAAAAATTGATTTAGTCATTGTCGGGGCTGACCGCATCGCAATGAACGGGGATTTTGCGAACAAGATTGGCACTTATGAAAAAGCAGTCGTGGCAAAGGAAAACAGCATTCCATTTTATGTCGCAGCGCCGCTTTCAACATTTGACAAAAGTGCCAAAAGCGGAAAAGATATTCCTGTTGAGTTCAGAAGCGAAGAAGAAGTTTTGTACATTGATGGAATTGATGAAAATAATGAGATTAGAAAAATCAGGATTGCACCGCCTGAAACAAATGCAGAAAATCCTGCTTTTGACGTCACTCCTGCAAAATATGTGACAGGGTTCATAACGGAAAAAGGAATAATAAAGCCTTCTATTGAAGAAATCGCGAAGTTTGCAAAAGAGAAAAACTCATTTGGATGATTTTTCAAAATGGAAAAATATGAAGGAACCAAGTTTGAGATTGTTTTTCTTGATAAGTCTGTTCCGGTTACAAAAGACTCTGGTGAATTGATTTCATGGTTCCGCAAATTCGACAGGATGGGGCTTGCGCCAGAATATGGGCTTGGAAGCTCCGGCAACCTGAGCTTTAGGCACCTTGGAGGGTTTGTGATTAAAAGCACAAAAACTTATTTCAGGAGCATCGGGCCAGAGGATTTGGTATTTGTCGAGAGGCTTGATTTGAAAAACAGGAAAGCTTACGTCCGCGGCAGTCTTGAGCCGTCAACTGAGCTTGCGCTACATCACCTAATCTATGAAAACATGAAAGAAATAAATGCCGTTTTCCACGTGCACGACTACAAAATAATGGAGAAAGCCAGGAAAAATTTAATACCAATAACGAAGGAGACAGAGGCAGGGACTGAAAAAATCGGCTACGACGTGATTAAGTGCATCGATGAAAAGAGCATAGTGATAATGAAAGACCACGGAATTGTCTCGGTTGGAAAGTCAATGAAAGAGACAGGAGAAAATATAGTCAAGTGGAACAAAATCAGCCAATGACAGAAGTCTTTATGTCTTCCCGGCATGAACAGGATTCATAAGTTATTTTTGGCATTGCCTGTAAAATAAGCTTTTTGACATTCTCGGAATTTTGCTTCATTACCTTAAAAACTTCGCCTATTGTGACTTGAGGCCTGCTTTCAAGAAAAGAATCATAGTCAGTTGCCATGGCAATTGAGGAGTAGCACATTCCTGCTTCCCTTGCAAGCACAGCTTCTGGGACAGTGCTCATGTTTATGACATCTGCGCCCCAGTTTCTAAAAAGCCTGCTTTCCGCCTTTGTTGAAAATCTCGGGCCTTCTATTGTTATGACTATTCCTTTTTCGTGAAATTCAATGCCCATGCCGCCTGCAGTTTCAGAAAGAATTTTTCTTAATTTTTTGCAAAAAGGCTCTGCCATCGGTATGTGGCATACCCTGCCATTGTCATAGAATGTAGAGTGTCTTTTTGTCGTCCTGTCAATGAACTGGTCCAAAAAAACAAAATGCCCGGGCTTTATCTCCTCTTTTAAAGAGCCGCAGGCAGTTGTTGCTATTATGTGCGTGCATCCCTGCATTTTGAGGGCCATTATGTTTGCGCGGTAATTCACATTTGTAGGCATTATTGAGTGTTTTTTTCCGTGCCTTGAGATTATTGCAACATCAATATTTCCGATTTTTCCAGAAGTTAGTACGCTTGAAGGCTCGCCGAATTCAGTTGAAACATGAACTTCTTTTGCATCCCTGAGAATATTCTGGTCTTCAAGGCCTGAGCCCCCAATAATCCCTATTTTGATTATTCAGACCACCATCAACCGGCTATTTGTTTTTGACTTTAAGGACTGTCTTGACAGCCTTGTCGCTTATTATTGCGGAATTTCCTGACTGGTCTTCAATTATTATTTTCTGATTTTCCTGCCCGGACATAATCCTGAATAATTTCTTTAGCATGTTCTTTGCCTTTTTCTTTTCTGCATCATCCTCTTCCATTTCCTTTGCAGATTCGACCTGGTATTTTACCCTGCTTAGGATGCCTTCGATGTTTGTCACAAAGCCCTGCGCTGCGGGGCCGGGAGTTATTGTAACGATGTGGGGAATTTTTACAGTTGCCTCAGCAGACTTCACAACCCTGACTTTGAGGTCTTCTTCGCAAGAAACTTCAAATTCGTATTTTACGGGGTCTTTTTTGTCTATGGATTCAACATCAGCCTTGTGATACTTGCACTTGTCGCAGGTCATTGAAAAAATATAAACGTTTCCGAAATAAGGAATCTCCATTTCCCTTTCAGTCAGGGCAAGGCTTTTTTCGTTGCAAAACGGGCATTGTTCCATCTGGACTTCCACCGATGAATCTTTTTGTTCTGCCATCAGGATGAAATTAACAAAAGGCATTTTTATAGTTTGTGGTTTTGTCAAAATGAAGTCATAAAAACATGAATTTTTCCCTAATTGGCCAGAAAACCGGCGAAAATTATTTAAACATAAGGGAAATTTATTCAAAAAAACCAAAAAAATATTGAGAGGGGGTAATAATGAAAAAACACTTTTTAGTTTTGGGCATAGTTCTTTTGTTTTTGATTGCGTCGTGCACTCAAACCCAGCCTGCGCAGCCGGCTTTGGGTGATAACGGAAATTCCGGAGGAGGGGAGGAGCAGACATCAGGCTCTTATAAAATAGGGGTAATGCTTCCTTTGACCGGGGATGGAGCTGCTTACGGACTGCCTATAAGAAAATCACTTCAGATAGCAGTTGATGAAATAAATGCAAACGGCGGCGTCAACGGCAAAAAGCTTGAGCCTGTTTATCAGGACAGCAAGTGCAATCCAAAAGACGGAAATGCAGCCGCGCAGACATTAATCAATATCGACAAAGTGAAGGTGATAATAGGAGGGGCATGTTCAGGAGAAACTCTTGGAGCAGCGCCGCTTGCCGAGCAGAATAAGGTTGTCATACTTTCGCCAAGCGCTACAAACCCGGACATCACAAAAGCAGGTGATTTTATTTTCAGGCTTGCTCCAAGCGATGCTTATGCAGGAGTTGTAGCCTCAAATTACGCTTTTAGCGACTTGAAGGCTAAAAAAGCTGCAATCATATCTGAATCAACAGATTACGCGCAGGGATTGAGAAAAGTTTTCGCTGAAAACTTCAAAAATCTCGGAGGGGAGATTGTAGCTGACGAGACATACAATCCGGAAGACACTGACTTTAGGACACAGGTCACAAAAGTCAAGGCAGCTGCGCCGGATGTGATTTATATAGTTCCCCAGACTGTTCCAAAGGGAGTGCTCCTTGTAAAGCAGGTCAAGGAAGCAGGGCTAAAGAACCAGCTCCTGACAGCTGAAGTGCTTATCGGAAGAAACGTGATAAGCGAGAATGCAGCTGGCATGGAAGGATTGATAGGAGTTGAGCAAAAGTTCGACGAAAAGAACCCAAAAGCAGCGCCCATGCTTGCCAAATACAAGGCAGACACAAAAGAAGACCCTCCATTCCCGGCTTACATGAGCGGCTCTTATGATGCGGTTTACCTGATAGCTGACGCCATTGCAAAAGAAGGACTTGACGGCGAGAAGATAAGGGATTATCTATATGCTGTGAAAGATTACGAGGGCGCCGGGGGAAAAATAACAATTGACGAAAACGGGGACGTGCAGCTTGACTTTGCCGTAAGGCAGGTAAAGGGCGGGCAGTTAGTCGACTTGAAGTAATTTTTTATTTTTTTATTTTTCTTTGTTTTTACAAAAAGTCTTAAATAATACTAATATCAGGAAATAAAAATGACCTCTCTTTCAATACTCCCCCAGCTTTTGATAAATGGACTGATTGCAGGCTCTGTCTATGCGCTTGCAGGCGCGGGCTTTTCTCTTGTTTATTACGTCATGAGATTCCAGTATTTCTCGCAGGGTGCAGTGATAACAATTGCAGCTTACTCGTTTTTTTATTTTCTCAACTCCCTTGGCCTCAGCTACATTTTTGCTGTATTGCTGACCTGTTTTGTCGGGATAGCCATTGCAATGCTGACAAACTGGCTCATCTACAGGCCGCTGCGAAAAAGAAAGGCAACTCCGACAATTTTGCTTATTGCATCAATTGTCCTTCTCATATTTTCATCCTCCCTTGTGCTTGCGCTGTTTGGCTCAAGCACGAAAACACTGTCCCTGAGCGATAAAAATATTACTTTTGATTTTGGGTATTTCACGATAACTGCGGTAGAGATTGCGGTGATTTTGGCTGCGATAATTTTTTTTGGGCTGATTCGGCTTCTGCTTAAGAAAACGAGGGTGGGAAAAGCAATGCGCGCAATAGCAGACAACAAGGATGTTGCGCAGATTGTCGGCATAAACCCGGAAAAGATTTACGCATATGTTTTTGTGATTTCCGGAATCCTTGGAGCTATTGCAGGCATGCTTATCGGCCTTGAGCAGAACCTGTATCCGAGAATGGGAGTTTTAATAATCATCAAGGGATTTGTCGGCGCTGTAATAGGGGGTCTTGGCTCAGTGCCCGGAACTCTTGTAGGCGGTTTTTTCGTCGGACTGGCAGAGAATCTCGGAATCTGGCTCTTGCCAAGCTACTTTAAAGACATAATCTCGTTCACTCTGCTGCTCTTGTTTTTGCTTTTCCGGCCGCAGGGACTTTTCGGGGTGAGGATGCGAGATGATGCTTGAATACTTGATTTCATTTTTTACTTACATTTTTATCTATATGATAATAGTTGTATCATTCAACATCTCTTTTGGATTTACAGGGCTTGTCAATCTGGGCCATATGGTTTTTTTCGGAATTGGCGCTTACGCATCGGCACTGATGACACTGCACGGCATTCCGTGGTATATTTCCATAATTGCTGCAGCGCTGGTTTCATCCCTTATCGGAATTGTAATTGCAGCGATAACTGTAAGGCTTAAGGGAGATTATTTCCAGATTGTGACTCTTGGTCTGGTGTTCATTGCAATCGCGGTCTCAAGGAACTGGGAATCTTTGACTAGAGGGGCAAGGGGCCTGCCAGGAGTTCCTGCAATAATAAACAGCAATTTTTGGTATATGATTTTTGTCGGAATAACTGCAATTTTATGCATAATTTTTTCCCATTGGTTAACGGGCTCAGAAACCGGAAAGATTTTTCAGGCAATAAGGGATGATGAGACGGCAACAGCAATTCTTGGAAAAAATACTTATTTGTATAAGGTAGCCTCCATCGCAATTTCAACTTTTTTTGTGGCAATTGCAGGAAGCCTGTTTGTGCACTTCATAAGGTATGTTGACCCGACAATTTTTGACCTCGAGTTTTTTGTGCTGATGCTCATAATGCTCATAGGCGGAGGCCTGGCATCAGTCAAGGGCTCTGTCATCGGGGTTTTGGTGATAGGCACATTGGCAGACGCAACCAGATTCGTGCAATTCAATCCTGAAGTTGTCGGGGCTTTTCGGCAGATGCTTTTAATGGGATTGCTGCTTGTTATTTTGATTTACCGTCCAAGAGGAATGTTCGGGAAGGTTGATGTCTAGTGCTTTCGCTAAAAAATATATCAAAAAGTTTTGGAGGGGTCAGTGCAGTGGACAAATGCACGTTTGTTGTTGAAGAAAATACAATAACCTCCCTAATTGGCCCGAACGGCGCCGGAAAAACAACTGTATTTAACATAATAAGCGGCCTTACAAATCCGGATTATGGGACAATAAATCTGATGGGAAAAAATATCGGGAGATTAAAGCCGTATTTGATTGCCAAAAGCGGAATAAGCAGGACATTCCAGCTCACAAAAGTTTTCAGGAATTTAAGCATAAGGGACAATCTGCTGATTGCAAAAAAAACTTCTGACAGCGAAATGAATGAAGTGCTTAAGATGGTTTATCTTGACAAGCCATTGGACACAATTGCCTCTGATTTATCCTATGGCCAGCAGCGGCTTTTGGAAATTGCAAGAGCGCTTTTGATGCCGCACTCGCTTTTGATGCTTGATGAGCCGACAGCCGGCGTAAACCCTGCAATAAGAAATGAGCTTAAGATTATTTTAAAAAACCTCAGAAAAAAAGGAAAGACCGTGCTCTTGATTGAGCACGATATGGATTTTGTGATGGGCATAAGCGACAGAGTCATTGTGATGAGCGAAGGCAGCGTCTTGATGGAAGGTACACCAAAAGAAGTTGTAAAAGACAAAAAAGTTTTGGAAGCTTACTTGGGTAAGTAGATTTAATTTATTGCATTTCAACGGCAATAACTAAAAGCATTAATACGAACTCAATAAAACCCAGCTAAAATAAAACCAATTGAAAAAGATGTTATCAATAAAAAACCTTGAATCCGGATACGGAAAGATGCAGATTATATTCGGCGCTTCACTGGATGTAAAGCCAAATGAGATTGCAATCCTTATCGGCCCGAACGGCGCCGGAAAATCAACTTTGTTAAAAAGCATATTCGGCCTTGTTGATGTTTATTCCGGAAAGATAGTTTTTGACAATAAAGACATAACAAAAATTCCAACTCACGGGCTGATAAATATCGGAATAAGCTTTGTGCCCCAGGGAAGGCAGGTTTTCAGCTCCCTGACTGTCAGGGAAAACCTTGAGATGGGGGCTTTTTTGACGAAGGAAAAAAGCATTGTTGAGAAAAGAATGGAGGAAGTTTTTGAAATCCATTTTCCCGAGCTTGAGAAAAAGATCAATGATTATGCATTTAATCTCTCCGGGGGGCAGCAGCAGATGCTTGCAATCGGACGTGCGCTTATGCAGGACCCAAAACTGCTTTTGCTTGATGAGCCATCCTTGGGGCTTTCGCCAAAGATAATGAAAGATATGTTTCAAAAAATAAAGCAGATAAATGAGGAAGGCGTGACTGTGATGATTGTCGAGCAGAATGTGAAGCAGGCCTCAAAAATTGCAGACAAGGTTTTTGTCCTCGAAGACGGAAAAATTGCATTGAAAGGGGACAAGAGAATTCTCTTAAGCAAAAGAATCGAGAAGATTTACTTGGGCGGGCGATAAAATATTTTAGTGATTTGGGCGGGTTTTTAAGCTGATTTTGAGTTCTAATGTCCCGTAAAACAGAAAAAGATAAAAACACTCAGCCAATTTTTGGAGAAATGGGGCAGGATTTGGGAAGGATAGTGGACAATATCATCACTAAGACTGTAGGCTTGGGGAAAATGCCGACTCGTTCATCAGATATGGAAGAATATGAGAGGTTTCTCTGGCGGCGTATTTATGAAGTTGGGGAAGTTTATTCCCATACCAATTATCAACTCAAAGAAGACCAAACTGAATTAAATGGTGTAGAACGAACTTATCTCGGAAACATGCTTTTTGTTTTTTCCGTAATGAACGGGCAGACTCCGGTAACAGTAATCCGCAATAGCCATTTTGAGGATAGGACAATGAATTCTGTCAAAGATGCATATATGCTAATACCTAAGCCAATAGACAAAAGGCTAAACAGCGTTTCAAAGGGTTTGATTCACCTGCTTGGCTCCGGAGCTTATAACATAATGATTGATTTTGTTGGAAGTGATAGCACAATAGTGGAAAGATTTAGCCAGCCAATTACCTACAACATGGCACTTGGTTATGGGTCTGTCCAGAACTCCGCATTAGATGTGGTAAAATATTGCAAAAAGAACTATAAATTAAAGATAA
>DATDOM010000062.1:0-7090 GCA_035293285.1 Candidatus Nanoarchaeia archaeon
GAATATCTTTTGCCATTTATGTGATGGTAATTTCCAAATGGATCTTTAGACAGGGTAAGGGCAGTTGAGCTTCCAATAAATGTCCCAAGCTTCTGCAGCCATGGGAAATATTCCTTCATAAGCTGCACGGCTTCAACAGAGGACATGTCACCTTTCTTATCAATATCAAGCCAGCCAATGTCCGAGAGATTAATGAACCCATCAGTCATTCTTTGAATCCTTTCGGGTCCAAGAATCTCAAGAAGCCAGTTTTTTGTTTCAACTATGCTGTTTACAAACTCCCCTTTTTTGTAGCTTACAAAATTCCCTGCCTCAGGGCAGTAATTACAATTCATCATGCAGCCGTTTCCTGCCTTTACAACTATTGTAAGCCTGGACTCATCAGGCACTATGTCTTTTGTGCCCCTGAGGGATTTAAGCATTTTAAATCTTGCAAGGATGTCCTGATAAGTCAATGCAAGGAAATGTTTTGCCTTGTCGTTTGGCTGGTATTGGCTTACAGACTGAGATAGTGCGTATGCATGATTTACCAATGACTGAAGAATCTGCTCATCCGTAAGGCTTGGTACAGGGTAAATATCCGATACCGGCAGGTTTTGCTTAAAGAGCTCAAATCTCCCTTTGTTGTCTATTTGCAATACCTGTTCAAGCCGCCCGTCATTTTTCAAGTGGTACACATTGCGAAGTGCAGCAATGCCTGACTTCATGTTGGTCCTAATGTTGGCAAAACCAGGTTCATCAATCATGGAATTCATTATTCTGCCTGCCCTGCCAAGTCTATCGTCAATACTATGATCATTAATTTTATAGATTCTTGCAAGATCTCCAGTATATGCAAAAGTCAGAAGGGCCTCTGGCGTTGCCATTAAGAATTCAGGGTCTGGCCTGTTGCCAATCGCAGGTGCAAAATAAACTTCTGCATCCTCTGAATTGATTATCCATTCAAGCGGGCCTCCCAAAGAATAATCTTTTTCCAAGTACCTCCTTAATAATGGGCCCCTGCTGCTTGCGTTTGATATAACCATAAAAAATAATTTATATAAAATATATAAATACTCTTGTGATAATATTATTCTAATAAGAATATTAACAATATGCTATTATTCAACTTACTTTGAGTGAAAAATCAACAATTTTTTAAACTTTGCGAATAAGTGGTTTTTATGTCAACAGCACTTTTCATAGGAAGATTCCAGCCGTTTCACAATGCGCACCTTTCTGACATAAAGAGTATGCTAAAAAAGCACAAAAAAATAATAATCGGCATAGGCAGCTCACAGGAAAAAAATACTTCAAAAAATCCTTTTTCATATTCAGAAAGAAAGTTGATGATTCAAAAAGTCCTGAAAAGCGAGAAAATAAAAAATTGCGTGATTTGCCCGGTTCCGGATTTATACGATGACAAGAAATGGGTCAATTATGTAAAAACAAGACTGCCAAAGTTTGATGCTGCTTACTCCGGAAACGAATGGACTTTAAGGTGCTTTAAAAAACACAAAATAAAAGTGCAAAAAATCAAGCTCATTAAAGGCATCAGCAGCACACTAATAAGGCAAAAAATCATTCAGGATAAGAAATGGAAAAATATAGCCCCGAAAGAAATTTTTAACTTCATTAATCAGGCAAAATATAAAAGAAGAATAATCTAATCAAAAATTTCCTTTAGAAATCCTTTTTTTCCGGTTTCTTTTTCAAACTGCTCAAGAAGCTGCTTTTGCTTTTTTGACAGTTTTTCAGGGACAGAAATCACGACTTCAACATTCTGGTCGCCAGTGCCGCTTCCATGCAAATCAGGGATGCCCTGATTCCTCATCCTGAACACAGTATTGCTTTGGGTTCCCTGCGGAATTTTGAGAGTTGCTTTTCCGCTTAGTGTCGGAACTTCTATTTCTCCTCCAAGGGCAGCAGTTGTAAACTGGACTGGCACTTTAATGTAAATATCGCTGCCGTCCCTTTTGAATATATTGTGTTCCTTGACGTGAAGCACAATATACAAGTCTCCTGGAGGCGAGCCTTTTTCGCCGGCCTCGCCGCCGCCCTGAATTCTAAGATTGGTTCCTGTTTCTGCGCCAGAAGGAATCTTGATTTCAATCTTCCTTGTCCTCTGCAAAAGGCCTTTTCCATGGCATTCCCTGCATTCATTTTTGATGTATTTGCCTTCTCCTTTGCATTTTCTGCACGTGGTTGTGGTCTGAAACATTCCAAAAGGCGTCCTCTGGCTTTTTGTTGAAGTTCCCCGCCCGCCGCATTCATCGCAGGTTACAATGTCTGACTTGTTTTCTGCGCCCGAGCCGCTGCATGCGTCGCACGTTTCATATCTTGGGATGCTTATTGTCTTTGTCTGCCCAAATGCAGCATCCTCAAGCTCAATTTCCATGTCATACCTTAAGTCAGAGCCGCGCTGTTTCCGCCTGCCTCCGCCCCTTCTTCCGCCGCCCCCGAAAAAAGTATCAAATATGTTTTCAAAATCAAACCCAAAACCTTCAGAGTTTGAGGCAAAATCAGAAAAATCAAAGCCTGAAAATCCCCCTGCCCCCTGATTGCTGTCAGCAGTGCCGTGCCTGTCATACTGCGCCTTTTTGCTGTCGTCTCCGAGCACTGATGCAGCCTCGTTTATTTCCTTAAATTTTTCTGATGCATCATGGCTTTTGTTCAGGTCAGGGTGATACTGCTTGGCAAGCTTTTTGTAAGCTGACTTTATTTCTTCCTTGCTTGCCCCTTTTGAAAGCCCAAGCGCTGCATAGTAATCCTTTTCTTTTGCCATTTTATTTGTTGGATTGATTTTTCAGTTTATTTAGCTTTTTATGAAATCTGTTCGCTTTGCTCACCCTAGTTTCACTCGGCAAATTTTTTGTTGCCAGTAAAAATTTGCCTCGGAACATTCAATGGTTTTTGATGATTACGTAAATATTTATGCAAAATCTCCTGTTTTTATATTTATTTGAAATCTCTAAAATCAAAATCCCCGAATATTTCTTTTTCGATTCTTTTGCTGAACCTGTATTCCTCTTCAACTTCCGGCTTATTGTATCTTTTTCTTATGTAATCAAACCTTTCTTCAACAGAAACAACTTTGCTTCCGTTCAGCCTCTTGTCTGAGTAAAACACAATTTTTTCTTCCCATGTTTTTGGGATGCAGTCTTCCTTGTCGAGGTTGGAAAGGCCGTGCTTTCTAATAAGATTTGAAACTTCAACGTATCCGATGGATTTAATGTACTCTGAACCCTTAATTTCGTGGTCCGGCTCAAGCTTTTTTATGTCATGCAAAAGAGCGCCTGCAAGCACAAGTTTTTTGTTTACTTTAATTCCTTTTTTGTTTAGAAAATCGCAAATTTTTCCTGCAAATTCGCTCACTGCTGAAGTGTGCGCAATAATATTTTCAGGGACATTGCTGCCCCTAAGTATTTTCACGCACTCCTCTTTTGTTGGAACCTTCATATCAAAAAATAAAAAATAAATTACTTCTTCTTTTTCTTCTTGTCGTCATCCTTGACTTCATAGTCTGCGTCAACCACATTGTCATCGTCAGCTTTTGGGCCTTCCCCATTGTCCTGATGGCCGTGTTCATGTCCCTGCTTTTGTCCTGCCTGCGCCTGTCCTGCCTTTTGATAAAGCTCTGTTGAAAGCTTTTGAACCAGTGCATTGATTTCATCAAGCTTTTTCTTGATTGCATCAACATCTTTTTGCTCAGGCTTTAGCAATTCCTTAAGCTCCATGATTTTTCCTTTTGCCTCTTCTATTTCCTTTGCCTCAACCTTGCCTTCAAAATCCTTGAAAAGCTGCTCGCTCTGATAGACAAGCGCGTCTGCCTGATTGACTGCTTCAATCTCTTCCTTCTTTTTCTTGTCAGTCTCTGCAAACTGCTCAGCATCCTTTTTCATCTTCTGGATTTCCTCGTCAGAGAGTTTTTGGGCTGCAGTTATCCTGATGCTCTGCTCTTTTGAAGTTCCAAGGTCTTTTGCGTGGACGTGAAGTATTCCGTTTGCATCAATGTCAAATGAAACTTCAATCTGCGGAATTCCTCTTGGTGCAGGCGGAATTCCTACCAGGTCAAACTGGCCAAGATGCTTGTTGTCATTTGCCATAGGCCTTTCTCCCTGAAATACCCTTATCGTCACAGCATTTTGATTGTCAGCTGCTGTGCTGAATGTCTGGGATTTTTTTGAAGGGATTGTAGTGTTTCGGTCAATCAGCTTTGTGAAAACTCCACCAAGAGTTTCAATTCCCAGGCTTAATGGAGTAACATCCAAAAGCAAAATATCAGTAACTTCGCCAGCCAGGACTCCAGCCTGGACTGCAGCTCCCATTGCTACACACTCCATGGGGTCAACACCGCGTTCTGCCTGCTTTCCGACATGGTCCTCTACAAACTTCCGTACAATCGGCATTCTTGTAGGGCCGCCGACAAGGATGATTTTTGCAATCTCGCTTGGTGAAAGCTTTGCGTCTTTTATTGCCTGCTCCAAAGGATGCTTGCATCTTTTGATAATTGGGTCAATCAGCTGCTCGAGCTTTGCCCTTGAGAATTTCAGTGAAAGGTGCTTTGGCCCGTCATTAGTTGCTGTGATAAAAGGCAGGTTTATGTCTGTTTCAAATACAGTTGAAAGCTCAATTTTTGCCTTTTCTGCAGCTTCCCTTAACCTCTGCATTGCTGTAGTGTCTTTTGACAAATCAATTCCTTCTGTTTTTTTAAATTCAGAAAGCAGGTAGTCAATGAGTGCTTTGTCCATATCAGTTCCGCCAAGCTGGGTGTCGCCGCTTGTTGAAAGAACCTGGAAAACTCCCCCTCCAAACTCCATTATTGTGACATCAAGAGTCCCTCCGCCCAAGTCAAATACAAGTATCTTGAAATCCTTGTCATGCTTGTCAAGGCCATAAGCCATTGCTGCAGCTGTCGGCTCATTCACAATTCTTACAACTTCAAGGCCTGCAATTTCGCCAGCGTCTTTTGTTGCCTGCCTCTGATTGTCGTCAAAATAAGCAGGAACTGTGATTACTGCCTTGTTTACTTTTTCGCCTAAAAATTCTTCCGCGTCTTTCTTGATTTTCTGCAGAATGAATGCTGAAATCTGCTGCGGAGTGTATTCCTTTCCCTGAAATTTGTACTTATGGCTCGTTCCCATTTTTCTTTTGGCAGCCATTACTGTGTTGTCTGGGTTTGAGACAGCCTGCCTTCTTGCCGGCTCGCCGACTAAAACCTGCCCGTCTTTTGTAAATGCCACAACGCTTGGAAATGCTTTTCCGTAAGCTGTAGTTCCTTCTGCGCTTGGAATTATTGAAGGCTTTCCGCCCTGTAAAGCTGCAGCTGCCGAGTTGCTTGTTCCAAGGTCAATTCCGATAATTTTTTCTTTTGTCATTTTATTTGTCCTCCTGATTTGATTTTAATTTTGTTTTTTCCTGTTTTTTATTTTATTATTATAATATTTCATAGCTCAAAATTTTACTGAGCTTTTCTTTGTCAGGCACAATCTCTTCAAGCTTTGCGCCTTCAATCACTTTTCCTCCGCTCTTGATGTATTGCGAATACTGCCTTACGCTTTCTGCGTCATTTTCATTTACTGTGTTGTTGAGCATGAACCAGATGCTCAATTCTTCTCCATAATCCCTGCATCCCATTGAGGTTTTGCATTCGAGCGGCTTTGCCTCGTGAACTTTGCACCCTTCTTTTTCGTCGTAAAAGGTACATCTTCCGAACGGCGAATTTTTCCCCCTCAATATCTTTGGCCTGAGCATTTTTGTGTGAAACCTTTCCGTTTCTTCCAAAAAATTTTCTTTTAGCTCGTCTTCTGAAATCTTAAGATATTCCGCAAGCTTTTTTTCGTCGCCTTTTGCAAGCATCCCGCTTCCGAATTTGCAGCCGTTGCTGCACTCAACGCATTTGCACGCCGGCGCAAGCTTCAGTATTTCTTTTAATGGAGTTTGTTTTGTTATCTTAATCATTGATCTGATTTTTTGGTATTTCTCTTTTTTTAGTTTTTGAAATTCAGTGTTTTATTTTTAATGTTATTCGTTAATGTTTTCCGTTATTGCTGTAGTTATTTATTGTGTTCGTTAAATGCAGATTTATTTTTCAATTCTTTTTTCATTGATTTTTTCCAAATCCGTTCGCTTCGCTCACAACAGTTTCGCTCGGCAAAATTTTTCCTGCCAATAAATTTTGCCTCGGAATATTCATTTTCTTTTTCCGTTCGTTACAATGTATTTCGCGCCAGTGCGGGCGCGAGTATCTATCGGCGAAGCCCGATTTTGGTTTTTATTATTATGAAATTATTTTTTATTTTCCGCTAATCTTAACTTTTGAATGCCTCAATACTTTGTCCATGAACATGTAGCCCTTCTGAAACTCTTCAAGTATAATATCTTCGGGCTTTTCTGATTTTTCCTTCATCAGGACTTCGTGCAGGTGAGGATCAAATTTTTCCCCTTCAGTTTTTATCGCCCTCAGGCCCTGCGCTTCAAGTATTGAATGAAACTGCGCGTAAATCCTCTTCATGCCGTCTATGAACTTATCCTTGTCATTTATGTTTTTTAGCGCCATTTCAAAACTGTCAATGACCGGAAGTATTTTGTTTATCATGTCTGCATGAGCAAACCTTGCCATCTCCATCCTTTCCCTGTCATTTCTTTTCTTGAAATTATCAAATTCTGCCGCAAGCCTTTTGAGCGAGTCTGTCAATTCCTCAATCTTTTTGTCCTTTTCCAAAAGCTCTTTTTTCAGCATGTCCTGCTCTGAAACTTTTTGTTCAGGGATTTCTTTATGGGTTTCATCGTGCTTCTTTTCTTCCTTCTTTTCCATTTTTCAAAACAATGATTGTGTGTTTATTTTCTGTTGACTTTAAGTCAACGAAAGATGAGTAAGTTCAACTAATATATAAATATTTCGGCAAAAGCTTATATATCTCCGCTTCCAACAGTCAGATATGGTATACATCAGGCAGAGAATTACCATAGTAAACATAAGAAAGCCCAGTGATACCAATATAAATCAGGAGCTCCAGTGGCTTGGCTCTTCTTTGGGCCTTTTTAACCTGCGCGACCGTGATAAAAGCTGTTTTCGGATTTTCATTGAATTAATCAGGTCATCAAAAGC
>DATDOM010000063.1:0-3832 GCA_035293285.1 Candidatus Nanoarchaeia archaeon
AAATATCTTTTGAAAGCGTAAAACTCTTTTATGTCGCCGCTTCCAAGTACTCTGCTTTGGTTTTCTTTTTCTACAACGACAGCTAAATTATTCTCTAACCTGCCGCTTCCATACTCAAACAATGCGCTGATAAGCCATCCCTGGTAAAAAATTCCCAGGCTGTCGCTTACCAAAACAGGCAGTCCCAATACAGGATTCTGTTTTTTGAGGTGCCCTTCAAGTTTTCCAAGCATCGCCAAATCGTGCACTTCCATTTTTACATAGTCATTTAGATTTATTCCTATCATTTTCTTAGCCTCCTTAGTAATCTTTGTTTATTCTTAGAATCCAAGTCTCCAAACAATCCCTGAAAAATCCGAAGCGTGAAGGGTTTACAAGACCAAGCTTTTGGAAAAAATCAGAAACTTAAAGCGTGAAGATTACAGCATTCAGGCTGTAGTTGCTGTCTCAGTTGTAGAAGTAGTTGAAGTTGTAAGGATATTCTTTCCCATTTCATTAAACAAAACCATTTTCATAGAGGACAGGAAATCAGCTCTTGTATTTAAAAGTTTTCTTCTGTCATACATCTGCCGACGTGGCGTGCGGCGAGCTGGGGGTTGGCGCCAAAGGGGTGGCGAGTAGGTTTTTCCCAAGAAAAACCGTCGCACCGCCAATACGACAAAAATATTTTTATTAGGTAAGATTTATAATCCATCAAACCAAAACATTTAAATATTAATTTTAATATTAGCATTAAATCAATTACTTTTATTATAATTATTAAATTTAATAACGAGCAAAAAACAAAAAATGGAGCCAAAATTCATCGGAAAGGCAAAGCTTACGACCCAGGGCCAGATTACATTGCCAAAAGAGGCAAGAAAAGACTTAAAAATAGCGCAAAATTCTGAGCTATACTGGTATGAGATTGACAATTCGCTTGTGCTTGTGAAAAATCTTGTGAGCCAAAGCGAGCTTACAAATACAATTTTCAAAAAGAAGGTGAAATAACAAATGGTTGCACTGCCCTTTGCAAGGCCGCTCGGACTGCTTGCCCTTTTGGGAGTCGCGGCATTCGTCGTGCTTTACTTAAGAAGGCCAAAGCCAGTTGACAAGGTCATCCCCTCATTAATGTTCATAATGAAGGACAACAAAAAGTCAAAGCAATATTCCTTTTTCCAGAAGCTTATGACAAACCTTTTGTTTCTTTTCCAGCTTTTGTCAATTCTTGGCCTTGCCCTTGTCGCTGCAGCGCCGTTTGTCAAGCTTAAGTATGACACGACTCTTGAAAACACGGTTATTATAATTGACGTCAGCGCCTCGATGCAGGCAAAGGAAAACGGGGTTTCAAGGCTTGACACTGCACTGAGCAAGGCAAAGGGTGCAGTGAGCGGAAAGACAAGCATAATAATGGCAGAAAACATTCCCTTGATTGTGCTTGAGGATGAAACATCCGATCTTGCAAAGGATGTGCTCTCAAAAATAAGGCCAAAGTCAACTTCAACAAATATCGGCGATGCGCTTTTGCTCGCAAAGGATATCTTGGGCGAAAGGCCGGGAAGGATTGTGGTATTCAGCGATTTTCTGCCGACAGAAGGGCCTGACATTGAGGTTGTAAAGGCTGCAATTTCATCTGACGACAAGATTGTCGACTTTGTGGACGTCTCAAACAACGCCAAAAATACCGGGATTGTAAGGCTTGAAGTCACAAAATACACGACAAAAGTTTATGTCAAGAACTTCAACTCCGAAAGCAGGGAAGTCAACATAAAACTGATGAAGGAAGGAAAGCAGATAACGCAGACAAAAGTGAACATTGCCCCGTACTCGACAGAGAACTTTGTCTTTGACACTCCTGCAGGCATTTCAACTGTCGAGCTTGACCCGAAAGATTCGCTTGCTCCTGATGATATTGCGTACATTGCAACCCCTGCAAAAATAAAAAACAATGTCATGCTTGTCACAAACAAAAAAGACACAAACCTTGAAAAGGCGCTTGAGTCAGCAAAAGATATAAACCTTAATGTCGTGAATCCGCCTGTTCTTACAATCAACACAAAAAAAGAAAAAGTGGAGCCGTTTAAGCAGGACATTATTATTGTATACGGAGTTAACAAAAACGACATAGTTCCGGGAACTTTTAATGACATTGAGGATTATGTAAAAGCCGGAGGCAGTGTGGTTGTTTCAGCACAGGATGACATCGGCGCGCTTGGCCTGAAAAGCCTGGCGGTATTTGAGCCAAAAATAAAGGCAAACAAGCCAAGCAAGGTATGCACTGACACAATCAACCAGATAACAAAGAGTTTTGAAAAAGAAAGATGCTTTACTGCAGTGTCGTCGTATCTGACCGGGCAGGCAAAGGAAGGCTCGGTCATATTTGCATCAACTGATGATAAGACACCGATGCTTGTATTTGGGCAGGAGGAAAAAGGAAACATAGTTTATTACGGCATAATGGATGATTACAGCGACTTTAAGACAGGCCCTTCATATCCGATTTTCTGGAGCTCTTTGGTTAATTTCATGATAGGCTCAGAAGACATAAAGGACTTTAATTTCAGGACCGGCAGGATTGTCACGATAAACGAGCAGAAAGTAGTTACGCCTTCATCAACTGTCAAGACATCAAAGCTGCTGATTGACGAAGCCGGAATATACGAGTATGACTCGAAGAAATATGCCGCAAACCTGCTAGATGAAAAGGAGTCTGACCTCAATATCGAGTCAAAGTATACAAAAACAGAAGACAGGGAAAAAATACTGTCGCGCGAGAGCAAGGAGCACGAGTTTAATCTTGAGCTTTTGACACTCCTGCTTGTATTTATACTGATTATGTCTGAATTTTTCTACATAAAAATAAGGGGTGACTTGTAAAGTGATAATTCCTGACTACTCAAAAATTTTCTGCATGTCAAACTACTGCGTCAAGTATTCCTATGTGCTTGTGCTGATTCTTCCTGTGCTTGTGGTGATTTTTTGGTTTACAAGAAAGACATTTGTCAAGTTTGGAAACAGGTTTGAGCTTGAGGCTTTCATAAAATCAAAAAAAATAGACCGAAGGATAATCCTGATACTGCGCTCGCTTACATTAATATTTTTGATGATAGCAATCGCATCGCCTTTCACCCTTGAAAACAAGACTGTGCCTGGAGACCCAAGGCTGACAATACTTGTTGACAACTCAAGCTCAATGCTGCTTTACAACCAAAATCTTGCATATGACCTTTATGACAGGCTTGAGGGAGTAATCCCTGTGAACGTGAGGACGATAGCAAGCGGCGAGTCTTCCCCGATTGGAAACGGAATTTTAAACAACATAGAAGGGGATGACAACGTTCTTGTGGTGACTGATGGCGCAAACAACGAGGGAAAGCTTCTCGGTGACATAATGCTTTTTGCATCAAGCATAAATTCAACAGTGAGTTCCTTAAAGATGAACGCATTAAGAAATGACGTCGGTGTCACAATAGACGGCCCTTCAGAGCTTATCAAGGATACAGTTGGAGATTTCATAGTAAAAGTATCTGTCATCGGAAAAAGCTCGCCGTACACTCTCCAGGTCATTGAAGGTGACTCAAGCCTTATATTTGAGCAGCAGGCATCTGAAACAAAGACATTTGCTTTCTCACGAAAATTTCCCGATGGAGAATACCATAAGCTTACTGCAAAATTAATCGGCCTGGGCGAAGATGATTATTTTAAGAACAACAACGAGTTTTACAAAAGCGTAAAGATTGTGCCAAGGCCAAAAGTGCTTTACGTCAGCGAAAAGCCTTCACCACTTGCAAACGAGCTTGACAAGATATATCTTCTTGATGTTAGGAGCGAAATTCCAAATGATGTTTCTGAT
>DATDOM010000064.1:0-4611 GCA_035293285.1 Candidatus Nanoarchaeia archaeon
TTTAGAACTTTTTTTTACCAGGAACTGTCTGGCTGAAACGTCACTTTGGTATCGCAAAGGAATCTTTCTATCTACCAAATCTCCTTTTTTCTTTTTCGGATCGTTGTTATCTTTTTTATCAGTTATCGATTTTTGATCAGAGGACTGGGTACGCAAAGTATTGAGCAAGTCATTAAATGCCCTTTTATAGTCACCCGTAAAATCAATGTATTGAAACCTGGCTAAACGAAAAGGTATTTCGCATTTTTCTATAAGCACCGGTACAATCGCTTTTTCTTTGCTTATCGCATAAGATACTTCATCCATTACATTCTTGGATTTAACAGATGAAGAAGACAAAACCACAATAAAAGTTTCGCAAACCTGAAGGGCTTTTTCAATTGACTCATCCCAACGTTCCCCAGGGGAAATATTTGACTGGTCCAGCCATCCGTTTAGGCCGGCATTTTTGAGTTCCCGGTCCAGTTGCAATACGAATTCAGAATCAATCCTCGAGTAACTAAAAAAATATTCAACGTTATGCAAGGCGGCGATTTTTTTGAAGATGGAAATTGTGGACTACTTAAAAATACAAATTATTTTTATGATCAATAATTTTACAATTGATCAGTCAATAAAATTCTGAATCTTTTCCTTCAGAAATAATGTACCTTATATCAGGCTTTTTCGTGTTATTACGCTCATCGACATTTTTTTTGTAAATATAAACTCGTTTTGCAAGTTCGTTACTTTCATAATAGCTGCATGAGAGTGCTACTCCGGAGCATTTTTCTTTTTGGCTTTTTTCAATCGACAGCTCAGCAAAGCATTGTTCGCGGAGTTGTATCAATTCATAATAGTGAAACAAATACTGGGAAACGCCAGTATGTTGTTAATGCTTCTGTCGAGGATGATTTTAGAAAAGCGCAGCCTGCTTTGACGGATGTAAATGGTCAATTTATGTTGGTCTATGTAGGCATTCCAGCTAACGCATCTGTTTCTTTCCAGGTGAAAAAAACTCCTTTGCAGGTTGTGAATATAACGGAGCAAAATGCAGTAACAGACCAAAGTGATTGGGTAAGAATAAGCATGGCGGTTCCAGATAGCATTAATGAATATAGAAGGAGGATCTATCAGATAGGAAAAACGGAGGCGGAAAGACAATTGGAAAAGGCACTTAGTCAAAAGGGTGAGGAAATAATAAAACTGAAGAAAAACAGTTCTAAACATGCTGGGCAGATTAAGCAATTAGAACAAGAGATGTCAGTACTCGAAGACAAAAAAAAGAAAATTGAGGACCAAGCCCAAGAGCTTGGACGTAAATATGCACCTGTTAACCTAGACGATGCCTCCCCTCTTTTTAGAAGCGCATTTGTACTGTTTCAAAATGGGAAGTTAGATTCTGCTTTGTTAATTTTAACGAAGGTCAATCTTGCTAACATGGTTTACCAGTTGCTTTCAGAACGGGAAAAGCTCGCCGGTTTGCAAAAAGAAATATATCAACGGGACTCCATTCAAAAGTTGCGTACCAGGGAAATAACCAGTGCCCTTTACTTTAAAGCCGATTTACACCAAACAATATTTGAATTTGACAGCGCAGCCGTTTGTTTTGAAATGTTACTAAGAATTGATTCTGCTGATTTCAGTACTCTTTTTCAATATGCTAATTTTCTTGCATGGCTTAATCAACATGACCAAGCTATCCAATTTTACTTACGAGCTTTGGAAGTATTTCGAAATTTTGCTAAAAACAAATTACTGTTTGACGAAGCTGACGTTGCAACGATACAGAATAACCTTGGAGTTCTTTATCAACAAAAAAGGAATTATTCCCTTGCAGAAGCTTCTTTAAACGATGCACTGAAAACTTGCAGGCGATTAGTAAAAGCCAACCCTCAGATTTATGAACCGCTTATAGCATCAATACAAAATAATATCGGGAGTATTTATAATGCAAGAAATGATTTCGCCAATGCGGAAGCTGCATTTCTGGAAGCACATAGTATTTATACACGACTAGTCGGCACAAATCCGCAGCTTTATGAACCGCCACAGGCCGTGATTGCTATCAACTTAGGAAATCTCTATGAAAATAAAAATGATTTTTCCAGTGCTGAATCTATTTATCTGCAAGCATTGGAAATACACAAACGATTAGCCCGAACAAACCCGAAAATGCACGAACCATATGTAGCAATGGTCCTGAATAGCCTTGGGACATTTTATGATCGGAAAAATGATTTTTTGAATGCAAGGAACTCTTATCAGGAAGCATTGAAAATATACAAGCGATTAGCACAGTCGAACCCCCGTTCTTATGATCCTGATGTCGCATTAATACAAAATAACTTCGGAATTCTTTATACGAATATGAATGATTTTTCTGAGGCTGAAGCTGCTTATGTGGAGGCGCTGAAAATCCGGAAACGATTAGCTCAAATTAACCCGGGGACCTATGAACCCGGGGTAGCAACAACACAAAATGATCTCGGAGCGTTATATTTTACCAAAAATTACTACCTGAAGGCTGAAGGTGCTTTTCTTGAAGCATTGGAAATAAGGAGACGTTTGGCCTTGGCAAATCCCGAAGTCTTTGAACAGGATGTATCAACAACCCAAAATAACCTGGCAATCCTTTATCGTTTCCAAAAGAACTTTTCAGCGGCGAAAGTAGCCTGTCTGGAAGCGCTGGAAATCTGTAGGCGATTAGCTGAATTTAATCCTCGGAATTATGAACCTAAGCTCGCAGGAATACTTAATAACCTAGCAACTCTTTATTACGATAAAAAAGATTTTCCTAATGCAGAAACTACTTATCTGGAAGCTTTAAAAATATTCAAACGATTTGCGCAAATAAATTCACAAGCTTATGAACCCGATATAGCGATGGCACAGAATAACCTTGGTGCAATTTATGCGGCCAAAAAAGATTTTTTTCATTCCGAATCTGCTTATTTCGAAGCACTCAAAATACGTAAACGATTAGCACAAATAAACCCGACGGCTTATGAACCCGACCTAGCAGCTACATTAAATAACTTGGGTGCCCTTTTCAAAAGCAAAAATGATTTTTCAGTTTCTGAAACTTATCACTTAGAAGCGCTGGAAATACGCAGGCGATTGGTGCAAACTAACCCATTCATTTACGAACATGATCTGGCAATTACATTAAGTGACCTGGGAAATCTCTATACATTTCATGATCGTTTTGTAAGCGCAGAAACTGTTTACTTGGAGGCGCTGAAAATAAGAGAGCGGTTAGCTCAAAGTAATCCATCTATTTACGAACCTGATTTAGCGATGGTACAGAACAATTTAGGAATTCTTTATGCAGTAATTAAAAAATATAGCTTATCCGAAGGAATGTTGAAAGCATCAATTCATCTGACAGAAAAATTAATGCAGGATTATCCAGGAAGTTATTTGCTAGAATGGGTTAAGAGAACAAAGGCGCTAATTGATATATATTCTATCATTTTAGATAAAATAGATAGCAATGCGACGAAAGTTTTTTATCAACAAAAAATAGTGTCATCATTTTATAAACTTCACACAAGAGTTGCCGATGACTACAAGATAAAAGAAGAGTATGCGACAAGTTACGGAAACCTTTCATGGTACCAATTATTCGCAAAACAATTTACTGATGCAGAAAGATCAGCCAAAAATGGATGCGAAATTGATAGTAGCCAGACTTGGATTAAAACAAACTTGGCACATGCTTTACTGCTACAAGGAAAATACAAGGAAGCATTAACGGTTTATGGTCAATTAAAGCCGCTCATTGATACGCAAGGCCAATCCTTTGCAAAAGTCTGCCTTGGAGATTTAGACAATTTGGAAAAGAATGGAGTAACACATAAAGACTTTATTAGGATTCGGGAATTTCTGAAAGAGAATTGAAAGTGCTTATTCTTTAATAACTCAATAACGAAGTCAAACAGTATTTTGAATAATTTTCATTCCTTCTGATTAGCAAGAAATAATTTTATTCTGTCGACATCTTTGTTAATGATCCCATTTCGCTCCAACTTTTCAAGGTCTTTTAGACAAATATCTGTGTATGTCTGCTTATCGGATCTCTTCAGTGGTTTTAAATACTCGTAGATTAGTTTCGCCTCGTCATATTTACCCTGTAGCAGTAAAGCATGAGCGAGTTTTGCTTTAATCCAAACCCTTCTGGAATCGATTGCTAATCCTTTTCTTGCAGCATCTTCAGCATCTTTGAATTTTTTTGCAAAAAGTAATGACCAAGACAAAGAACCATAGCCATTGGCATAGCCACTAGTCACTACACTGCTACTATCAATTTCGTGAATCTTGGCACTAAACGAAACTATTTTTTGAAAGTAAGGGACCTTTGCCGCTTCATTAGTTATCGTGTCCATCCAGGTTTCATATAATTCAAAAAGCGTTCCTATAGAATTTATCCATTTTTCTTTATATAGACTTGGATAAAATTTCATCCAATTCTCATTTATTTCCTCTGCTGCCAGCAACATTTTTTCAGATTGACTAAATTTTTTCATTAATATGTACACCCCACCCAAATTATTTTGAGTTACTGCCAAATCAGGTTCAGAGACTCTAGGGTCCTTTTTTGCCAAACGACTGCGAATACTAAGAGCTTCG
>DATDOM010000065.1:0-5846 GCA_035293285.1 Candidatus Nanoarchaeia archaeon
ATTGTTTGGTTCATCCTGACGTTTAGACACATAATTCATTAATAAAATTTAGGGTGCCTAAACGTATTCCTCACAGCCCTTTGCATTGCGGGTGATTGCCGTCTTGATTTAATTTTGAAAATAAAACAACAATTTTCGCCCAAATGCAGGTGAATGTGCGGGTTTGATGAGAAATGTACGCCGAGCTAATGGCGAGGCCTAAATATTATGCAGCGTTTTTTTAACTTAAGCCAAACTTAAACCTATAAAACGAGCTATTGACAGAGTCCAGAATATAAAGGAGTTTAATATCAAAAAGCCATGAAAGAAAAAATTACTTCTTCTTTTCAAGAAATTCAACCACTGCATCAACAACTTTCTTCATCGACTCGTTGCTTAATGAAATTGTGTATCCCTGCAGAAGAATCTTTAAGTCATTTACTGTAGTGGGCATAACATCAATTATCTTGTGGATGTGCTGCTCCTTGAGCCTTGGAACGTTTAATTTCATTACCTGGTCAAAAAGCTCTTCCGGGTTTTTTATGGTATCAACCTGCTGAAGGTATTCCTCAGTCCTTGTTGCCCTGAAATTCAGCTCCTTGTCCCTTTTCTTGATTTTATCAAGCTCGATTTTCATCTGAGAATAATTCATCGGCATTTCTGAAACTACCTGCATGTCTCCCATCTTAAGCCCTCCTTAAATGAACTGGATGGACAACAAGAACTTTTTGTTTTTGTATGTCCTTGATAATGACCTGATAGCACTTGCCCTGTTTTGCCTTAACTATGCCGGATTTTCCCAAAAATCTTGGATGATACATCCCTTTCTGAACAGCAGGCTCTACAGACAGGCACACCCTGTCGCCCGGGTTAAAGCTCTGGAGATAATTAGTGAAGCTGATTTTTCCCTTCCTTCTTCGTTCCTTTGTGAACTGGTATCTTGTTTTCCTTCTCAGCCCGCCTATTCTTTTTGCCATTTTACTCGTATTGTAAAAGTTGGTGCTTTAAAAAGGTTTTGGTGTTAAAGGCTCCGTCCTAAATGTAGGTTATTGCCTTTTTGCGAGGCCCTGATTAGTTCGGAAGTAAAGCTGACAAAGGGGAAGCTCCCTACGGGAAATGTCAGCCTTCAATTTGAGATGAGGGAGCCGAGCCTGGCAATAACCCGAGCAAAGCGAGATTTAGGACGGAGCCGGTGTTAAAATCGCTATTCAATCCCATAAAAATTAAACCTGCCTGCTTCGCACATTACAGCCATTATTGCCAAAGAATTAATCTCTTTGACATATTTGTAGGTGGAGATGTCATGAAGTGAAAAATAGCAGCTTTTGTAGGGGTGGCTGTGAAGTGAGATTACTGCATCGCTTTTGCATGGCATTGCAGTGACGCTTGAAAAATCCTGATGAAGTATCTGCGGGATGACTATGGAGTTAACATAATAGTTTCCTTCAGTTTTTGTCCCAATAAGGCAGGCCTTGAACTCGTGCTGCTGATTTTGGTAGTAAATTTCAAGCAGCGAGTCATAAGAGCTGTTTTCAAAGATTATTTTTGCATGCTCATTGATTTTTATTTCATTATTAAGAACCTTATAGCTGTCAGCCTGTCCTGAAATCACCGAAAAAAAATTATAGCCTGGCAATAGGTAAGAAACTGTCAAAATCAGAAGAAAAATCCCGATAACTGCGATGATTATTTTTCTCGTGATGCTTTCTTTTTTAGGAATGTTTTCCGAAACAGCGGGATTTTCTTCAGATAAGCCGCCAAAAAGAATTTCGTCTTGCTCTTTTAAATGAGCTTTTTCGTTTTTTCCATTTTTCATTTAATCAAAAATAGTCCCTATGACATGGATTATAGGAAATTTCTGCCTGTGCTGCAAGTATTTAGTGTACTTCATCACGCCTTTTTTTCGCTTGACAAAAGACAGCGTGTTTGGAACAGAATCAACCTGCAAAAGCTCTTCTCCAGATGTAAGGTACTTGATGTAGCCGCCAAAATTCCGGCATTGCCTTGAAAAATCAATGATAAAATCAATTCCTGGCTTTTCTTTTTCTGCATCGTGCAAAAGAGTGTAATTGCCCCTTTCAAATTTCCTGATTCCATATGACATTTTAAGCGCCTTTTTTCCGGTCGCTTTCAAAACAATGTCCTGAAAATACCTGCCTTTGAGAAAAGTATCAATTTCCTTAAGTGTCGTTACAGAATAAAAGTATTTTTCAGGGTCAAATTTTTCCGTGTAATCCGCTAAATACAGCTTCTTTTGAATAATACGAAAAACCGGCTTTTGGAAAAAATTTTCAAGCCTGATGTTTTTTGGCGTCTGGCTTTCAAATGCACGGCGCGCGCTTTTCATAACTCCATTATCAGTATACAAAGTGTTAATTGCCATAAAACCATCCGCCAACAGTTAATCTTTGCTTGTTTGATTTCACTTCCTCGACAACGTGAAGCGAAATTTCAGAAACCTTAAAGCCTGCAACTGAATTAAATGAAGGAACAATTTCTTTGGCAGGCTTTCTTGGATTTTTCACGTCATAAAGCAAAAGCCTTCCGCCGTCTTTTGAAACAAATCCTTTTGCAAGATAAACAATATAAGCAATCTTTCTCTGCCCGACAACATCATCATGGAACAAAAGGTAGTCTCCCTGCTTAAATGAATGCGCGTGCATGTCTATCTTGTTTAATTTCTCGCCAGTCAGTTTTCCCATGAGTTCAAGAAATTCACCCGACATAAGAAATGCATAAAACTCCATGACAAAGCCGCTTTTTGAAGTGTTGAGCTCTTTTGTGTTCGAAAACGAAAACAAGTCGCGGTCCTGCTTTGAAAACTGCTCTTTAAGAACTTCTTTCCTTAATTTTTCAATTTTTGAGGAAGTGAAAAAATCTTTGAGCTCAAAATTAGGATAGGGTTTTGAAATAAAAAAAGTCTTCCTTATCTTCAGAATTTCTTTCTCATCAAGGTATTTTTTGTTAATCCACTTATCTAACATAAAAAATCAATACTTGCAGTCATTATTAAAAGTTTTTGATTTTACTCAGAATTATATAAAATCCGCTCCGCACAGATAGGCGGCCTGCATTGGGCCGCGTTTATTACCTCACAGCCCTTTGCATTTAGGGCAATTCCTTTCCTGAAAAGATTTCTAACGAGAAAAGTATAGCAACTTTTGCCCAAATGCAGGCGAATGTGTATGCTGCTAACAATGTATGCCGAGCAAATGGCGAGGCGTAACTAAAATGGCGCCACAAAGGCGACTGGTTTAAGTCTCAAAATATAATTTTACTTTAATCATTTTTTCCCAAATATTTATAAAAAAACTGATTAACCCTCGTTTTGGTGGTTTTTTGGAAATAATAGGACTGGCTCTTTTGATTTTGATTGTATTTGTGCTTTCGCTGGCAGGAATACTTTATTCAAGAGGCAAGAATTATTCTATAGAGGACTACATAACTTCGAGAAACACGCTGAAAACATGGCCTCTTATTGCAACCCTTGTTGCATCAGGAATGGGGGCATGGATTTTATTCTCGCCATCCGAAACTGCGGCGTCTTTTGGACTTATGTCGCTTATTGGCTACAGCTTAGGGAGCGCGTCAGCTGCGTTTATTTTTATTTTTATAGGAAAGCGGATAAGAAAATTAATGCCTTTTGGACATTCAATTACAGAATATGTGCTTCATAGATATGGAAAGCTGATGTATGTGCTTGTTTTGGTCATATCCTTTTTTTACATGATGACTTATCTTTCAGCAGAGCTTACTGCTGTTGCACTTTCCGCAAACCTTGTTTTTGGAATTCCTCTTGCTTATACAGCTTTAGTTGTAGGCATTGGGACAGTCGCTTACACTGCATTTGGCGGAATACAGTCCGATTTTTTCAGCGATAAAATACATATGTTTCTTACAATCCCCCTCCTTGTTTTCATATTCCTCCTTGGGTTTTATGCAGTTTCGGGATTTGAGTCGTTTCAGGCAATAGAAAGAGTCAACCCCTCAATACTTAGCTTTGCAAATTTTTCAGGAATACTTTATGGAATAACGCTGATGATAGCAATAGTCGGAGCAGAACTCTTTAACCAGGGAAACTGGCAGAGAGTGTATGCTGCCAAGAGCATGAAAATAATGAGGCGCGGATTTTTTATTTCAGGCTGCATCGTTATACCAATAATACTGATTGCGGGCACTTTTGGGATATTTTCTCTTGCAACAGGCACTTTGGAAAACCCTTCAATATCGCTTTTCAGCTTTTTGCTTAAATTTGCGCCAAATGCGGTGTTCTTCATAATTTTGATTTTAGCGATTGCGCTTGTCACAAGCACAATTGATACCCTTCTTAACGGAATGGTGAGCCTTTTTACTGTCGACTTAGCAAGGATAATGAAAACTCCTGACGGCAAGAAAACATTGAGAATTGCAAAATTGTCTTCAATAATAATCACAATAATCCCTATGCTTGTCTCAATAAAAGGATACAGCGTGCTTTACATATTCCTTGTTGCTGACTTTGTCTGCGCTGCTGCAGCTTTTCCTACATTTTATGGATTATATTCAAGAAAGATGTCAGGAGCTGTCGCCTTTGCTGCAACAATACTAGGGATTATCTCTGGCGTGTTCTTTTTCCCAGACCCTTCTTTTAGCAGCGGAAACCTGTTTCTTTCATTCCTCCTGGCATTTTTGGTTTCTTTGTTAATATCGGTAATATTTTCATCACCTGAAAATAAATTTGACTTTCGTCAGCTTAGAAAAAATATCAAGAAAATAAGCTAATCGTGCTTTAAAACATAATTTCTTGAGCCAACTTTATACCCTTTTTCCAAGGCTTTATGGACATATTCTATTGATTTTTTTACTGAATCAAGCTTGTCAAACCCGAGCGCCAGGTTTGCTGCAATTGCTGATGACAGGGTGCAGCCGGTGCCGTGGCCTTCTTTGTTTATCTTGCTGTTTTCAACAATTAACTCCGTTTTCCCATCATAAAAATAATCACAGACTTTTCCCTTTTTTATTTGAACGTGGCCTCCCTTTATCAGCACAGATTTCGGGCCCATATTAAAAATTTCTTTTGCCGCTTTTTTTATATCAGCCAAGCTGTTTATTTTGAATCCTGCAAGAACTTCTGCTTCAGGAATGTTTGGAGTCACGATAGACGCAAGAGGGATCAAGTCTTTTTTGAGTGTTTTAATCGCATTGTCCTGCAGTAATTTTGCTCCGCTTGCTGAAACCATAACGGGGTCTAAGACTATATTTTTCAGCCTGTGTTTTTTCAGGACACCTGCGACTGCTTTTATTATTTCCTGGCTTGAAAGCATTCCAATCTTGACAGAGTCAGCGCCGATGTCATCAATTACTGCATCGACCTGTGCAACAATCATTTCACCTGAAATGTCCTGTATTTTCGTGACTTCTTTTGTGTTTTGGGCAGTAACTGAGGTGATTGCACAGCATCCGTGCACATTGAATGCAGAAAATGTCTTTAAGTCTGCCTGAATTCCTGCGCCGCCTCCGGAATCTGAGCCTGCTATTGTGAGTACTTTTGGGATTTTTGGCATATTTATGTTTCTTTATCCAAATATATAACTTTTTTGGAAATTTATTGATTTCGTGCCTGCATATCCATAACGAAATAATTGGTTTTCTATAATTACAGGCTTAAAATAGACCTTTTATAGTTACGCCTCTCCATTTCGCTCGGGCATTTATTGTGCATCCAACCTGCACATTCACCCCATTTCGGGCGAAAATTGTTGTTTTATTTTCAAAATTAAATCAAGACGGCAATCACCCGCAATGCAAAGGGCTGTGAGGAATACGTTTAGGCACCCTAAATTTTATTAATGAATTATGTGTCTAAACGTCAGGATGAACCAAACAAT
>DATDOM010000066.1:0-85750 GCA_035293285.1 Candidatus Nanoarchaeia archaeon
ATTGATGTGTTAAAAATTCTAAGGCTGCCGTCAAGATGCGAGCACCTTTAAGGAATTGGTTTATGCGAAAAGGAAATTGCAGTGACCTGTGAGCGAGTTCGCAACGAGCTCACTCGCAAGTCCCCGAATTTTCGCCTTTAAAGAATAATGAAAAAATGCGAGCGACGGCAGCCTGAAGAAATCTTTTGGATTGGAATTTTAAAACCCCACGTTAGGGTTACGCCTCGCCATTATGCTCGGCATTTATTGCTCATCAAGCTAGCACATTCGCCTTCATTTGGGCAAAGGTGTAACCATATTGTGAATATTTAATTGAGAACGTAAACACGAATTTTGGAGTTACTTATTCGCAAATTTTGGAAAATCTGATAAGTTTTTTTGTGACTTTGCGCCAATAATTTTTTGATAAGGCGCCCAGCTTTTTCTAAAAATCTCCGGGTATTTTTTATAGTTTTTCTTGAGAAATTCAGATGTTCTTGGGTCTGACATATAGCCTGAGCCAAAGTCAACTCCAATTTCTTTTTTTATTTTTTCAATTTCTGCGTCTCTTGTGACTTTTGCAAGGATTGACGCTGCTGAAACTACAGGATAATTCAGGTCTGCTTTGTGCTCAAGAACAAGCTTCATTGACTTATTTGTTATTTTTTTCCTTATGTAATCGGTGTATTTTTCAATGTTCGGGCTTGGACTGTCTATTATTGCTTTTTCAGGATTTAATTCGTTGAGGATTTTTGCAGTGCCTGTAGCTTCAAGCCAGTTGAGATTTAATCCGCCTTTTCCGTTGACCGCATCATCAATTTCATCAGGCCCGATTATCAGGATTTTGTATTTTTTGCAGATGTTTTTTACTGCTTCAAACAAGTCTCCCCTTTGCTCTTTTGTCAGAAGCTTGGAGTCCTTTGCGCCTATTGCCTTGAATTTAGGTTCATCACTATCTTGGATTAAAACTCCGCACATTACCATCGGGCCGATGAGAGGTCCTTAAGGCGAATCCTGAAAATTCAGAATTCTCTGCCTGCCTCATCAATGCCGCAGATTAATACCATATATGTTTTAAAAAGAGAGATATTATAAAAACCTTTCAATTTTTCCATAGGTGTTGGAGAAACTATTCAAAATTGATTATAACTTTCTGAATTTTGAATTTAAGTAACTAAGAATCGTTTGGGCAGAGTTAATTACAAACATAGATTCATCCTCTCCTAATAAATTAGGGTTAGGATGGGCAATTGACGATTTGTTTCTTATGGTGTTTAAAGCATCTAATATGTTAGCTATTGAGTTTAAAATTCTAAAGGTATACTCTGATCCAGCTTGACTTGCTTGCATCTTTGGATGTTTTTTTATCTCTTTAAACAATTCTGTTATTGAGGGATTCTCTGAGCTAAATTTGATATTTTCTTTTTCGCAAATAAATTTCATATATCCATGTAAACCAGTATGCACCCTATCCAAACCACTGGTTGCTCCGTTTTTTTCAATTAGAGTTTTTGCATCCTCTATAGCCCTTTGTACAACTTCTGAAGTTATCGTTAAATCTGGCGGGCTTATTGGCATACCCTCCAGGGTTTTTATCATATTAACTATCTGCCCATGCAATGTTTGTTTTCTTGGAAGTTCGTCCTCACTGAATTTTGAGAGAGGAAATCTTTGCAAAACGCCTTTGAGTATCTTAACTTGATTAGTTGATGATTCCGACCTTAAAATTTGTATAAATCTTTCTCTCGTTGTGCCATCCATAGAATAGGGGTCAATATCAAGATTACAATATTCCGAATAAAACTCAGCGTGAGTCCTATAAGAGAAATTCCCTAAATAACCTCCATTTACCCCAATGTAAAGTGTAACTTTTTTAATATCTAATTCTGATAACATATAACTATGAGAGGACTACTATAATTTAAATTGTTGCATATTTCTTAAACCATAATTTATAAAAATGTTGCTCTTTCAAAAATGATTATGTGGATGAGAATAAAAAGTTAAAATAATTTCCTATAAAATCTCCTTTGGAATTTATCAACCCGTGTAAGTTTGATTTTTTGTTGATTCATAAGTCTTTTCAAAGTTTCACGAACAGTGATAGGAGAAATTTGGAGTTGTCTGGCAATTTCATTTCTATAGCTCTCTCTTTTGTTTAACAAAAATTTGAAGACTTTTTCTTCATTTTGCTTTGGATTAGTTCTTAATTCAGCAAACTTTACATTTTCTTTGATAGTCATAGCTATATCATATCCTATCTTAGTTAAAGAATAACCAAATTCCGTTTTTTGTAGATATTTGAGTTTTATTAGGTCACATAATCTATGATGAATGGCGCTTTTACAAAGAAAACTATTAATTTTACATGCCTCATTTAATGTGAAAGTTCCTTGACCATATATTTTTAATATTTCAATTAAGGTAATTTCCCACGCTTTATTTTTAAATGAGTTAACTAATTCTATTAATCTTGCTTGATGAGAACCAAGAGCAAAGCCAATTTCTTGAAATTTGATTATTTCAGTTTGCTTGCTGATACATAAATAATATTTCCATCCATAATTTTTTATATAATATTTTTGGATATTGGAGTTGATATCGAACTTTGATTTTAAAATGTTTTTTAAATCTTCAATATATGGAAAGTCAACGCTATGAAATCTAATTTCTGCCCTTTGCTTATAGTCGCTAATTGAGCCTTCCATTGCAAAGGCATATCTTAGATATTCAATAACTACGGATTTCGGAGAATCCCATATCCATTTCGGGATTCTTGCAGTCTCGTCAGATTTATGGATGTTGACAAATCTATTAAGAAACACTCCTAACGTTTTACTACAAAATGTCACGCCAGGAGAATTATTGTTGAATTCTACAAACTTTGGCTTGAGACCAAACAGCCCTTTTATTATTGTGCTAAATTCAATTACTTTGTTTTTATCTTTCTTTTGGCAAAACATAGTCGTACAAAAGTCTTTTTTTATACAGCCATCAAGCAACATTGCCGATATTTTTGCCATGTTTTCGTCCAATATCAAAGGAATTGGATTTTTAATTGATCGAGATTTTGAATTTTTTAAATATAACCTATCACTTTTAATTTCAAAAATTGTAGAAATATCATTTTCAGTAATTTTTAAAGTATCAAACTTATTATCCATTTTAAACACCTCCGAAGTTTCTATTCTCTCAAACTTTGGAGTTAATCAAAAAAGAGAATTTTTAAGCGAAACTGTGTAATTGCTTTTCGCGCCAGTGCCGAAAAGCATTATTTGGCAGTTTTGCGTGTTCTCTTTTTCATAGAAATATTGTTCAGTTTAAATACTTCACGTCGGTAAATGTCCAGTGGTTGATTGAAAAAATGACCTAGAGAGGAATTTAACCTCTCTCGGCCGTAGCGGGGGGGGGATTTGAACCTCCGACCTATGGGTACCTCAGAAATGCTTATGAGCCTTCCGCGGCTGTTTCTTATTCATAAACAGCCTCATCGGGCACTCCTGGCTGCCCTACCCCGCTATGAGTATTTAGAATCCTACTTTGTTTATAAAGCTAACTCTTCAATTCAGAAAAATCATTTTCAAAATTATCTGGCTTAATTCTGGAATTTTCGACAGTCAGCTTAAAATCCGGAACAGTTATTGGAGTCTGGAATTTTATGAAATTGCTTGTTATCAGCGCCTCTCCTATATCCAATGAGGCAATCGTCCTGTCATCCTCGCTTAAGTCCTGTGATGCGCTTTCAATTATTGCCTGCCTTTCGGGCTTCATCTCAATTCCGAGGATTATTTTTGTGTTCATGTTTGCAAGAATCTCTCTTGGAATAAGCGAAGGCAATTGGGTTATTGCGCAAAGCCCAATTTTAAATTTCCTCCCTTCCCTTGCAATTGTGGAAAAAATATTAGGGCCTGCTTCAAGCACTTCTTTTCCAAGAACCCTTGGAGCCTCTTCAAGCACAATTGATATTACAGGCTTTGAATCAAGCGAGCCATTCATCTTGTGGTATTTATAACGCTTGAATATTTCATTTGCAATAAGGCTTCCAATCAGAATCTCGACGCTCCCTGAAAAGTTTGAGGTGTCTATTATCACAATTTTTCCGTCTTCAAGGTGCCTCACAATGTCTGAAATTGTTGCCGTGCCTGAATTAAGCTGGAAAATTCCGTTGCAAAAAAGCTGGCTGTTTGAAAAATCAAGGTCAAGCGTCTGAAGCAGCCTTCTTCTGACTACGGCAATTGTATCGTCCTTGAAAAGCTTTCCAGCAGTAAGGGGCCTTTCAAGTATTGCAGCTTCAATCCAGTTCTTGTCAAATTCCCTGTAGTAAAGATTGAGGCACTGGCTTTGCGCATCGCTGAAATTTAGCACGCCTTCGAAATGATGCGGCTTTAAAACATCGAGCGAAATCTTTAGCGAGTTTGTCCCGACAGGGGCATTTTTTGAAGTGTAATAAACAATTTTTTCTTTTTTTGGGTGATCCTTTAATCCGATTTTGTTTCTGCCGTAGTATTCGTCGTGGGGGTCAAGGACGAGCATTGCGCAGCAGTCATTTTCAAGGCTGTTCCACAAAATGTTTGAAATCAAATAGCTTTTTCCGCGTCCTGTAGTGCCTGCAACAAGTATGTGGTGGGAAAATGCTTTTTCTGAGTCAAGATAAATCGGCACGTCAAGTGTTTTTGAGCCTGAGCGAAGGTTTCCTACCAAAAGCGGGTTTTTTGGTTTAGTAAGGAAATCAAGGTCTGATTTTTTTATTTCACGAATTTCTGAAAAAAATCCCGGCAGGGATTTATTCACAAGCGCCTTTTTGTCGCTTAGCCTTACAAGAGTTTTAAGGAATGCAAGAGTGTAGTTTCTCAGGCTTGGGTCAAAAAACTGGAAATCTGTATTGTCCTCAAGCTTCATTCCCGCAATAAGCTCAAGGTTTTGCTGTGAAATCTGGCTGCCGTAAACCAAGTCATAGGCCTGAAGAAGTATTTTTTCATTTTCAGATTCTGCAACAAGTATTTCGCCAATTTCTATTTTTTCGCCTGACTTTTGGCGCGCAATAATCTTTCCAAATTCACCTGAAATGACCTGGCCTTTAATCAATTTACCACCGAGGGAGAGGAACCAAAACATCTTATTTAAAGATTGCTATAAAATTCGATTTGTTATTTTTAGTTCGAAGATTACATCAAGATATAATTTACTAAAAACAACAATGCAGGATTCAAACACGGGTTTTCTTTGTGAAAACCCTATTCGCAAAGGTAAAATCCACACTGCGTATGGATTTTGCCTCTGCACTCAGTTTTCATCCACGTCGAAGTTATTGAATATTCAGAGGCAAAATTTTATTGGCAGGAAAAATTTTGCCGAGTGAAACTAGGGTCGCAAAGCGACAGATTTAGGATGAGTAAGTTCCAAATAAAAAAGCCAGTTTATAATCAAATAAGCAATGTTTAAAAACAATAATAACAACCCTTACTTATGATATCAAAAACCTTTGAAAAAGTGAAAAGTGAAAAGCCGCTTATCCACCACATAACTAACTGGGTAACGATTTATGACTGCGCCAACATGACAAGGGCTTTTGGAGCGCTGCCAGTTATGGCCCATGCAAAAGAAGAGGCAGCAGACATGTCCTCAATTGCTTCTGCGCTTGTTTTGAACATTGGCACTCTGACAAATGACATAATTGAGTCGATGATAATTGCCGGAAAAAGCGCAAATCAGAAGGGAATTCCCGTAATTCTTGACGCAGTCGGAGTCGGCGCCACAAAATTCCGCGATGTGCGGGCATCTGAACTGTTAAATGAAGTCAAAATAAGCGTCATCAAAGGCAATGCTTCGGAAATCGCAAGATTGGCCGGAGAAAATGTAGTGACAAAAGGAGTGGAATCATCAAAAGTGGAAGGCTCGCTTATAGAAATTGCAAAAAGACTTGCGCTTAGGCAAAAATCAACAGTTGTGATAACTGGAAAAGAGGATATTTCCACAGACGGAAAAAAAGTTTACATAGTGAAAAACGGCCACGCCATGATGGGATGTGTTGTAGGGACCGGCTGCATGGCAGCGTCAATTATTGGAGTGTTTTGCGCTGTCGAAAAAGATTATGCAAAAGCTGCTGCTCACGCGCTTGCCTGCTATGGGATTGCAGGGGAACTTGCAGCAGAAAAGTCAGAAGGCCCTGGCTCGTTTCACGAACACTTTTATGATGAAGTTTACAATCTGAATTCTGAAAAGATAGAGAAGATGGCAAGAATCGAGGAAAAATAAACTTTCTTGTTTTGAGTTTTATTATTTTAAGATTATTCCAATATTGTATAATATGCATTGCCTCTAGAAGCTGAATCCACTTTTCCGTTTTGCACAAAATGCGCAAGCTCTTTGCTTAATCCGCCTTCAATCTCCACCAATGATGCAGAAAATTCTGCTGCATTTTCATGCAAAAACTGTATTGCTGCGGGAATATTATTATTTGGGGATATGGAGCATGTTACGGACTGCTGGTCAAACATCACCTGCGGATGCGCCATGTTGATTGTCCCCCTGATATTCAGCGAGTTGGTGACAAATTTACCTCCCTGCGAAATTACTTTTAAAAGAAGATGCATGATTTCTTTTCCAGTAATGTTTCCTCCGGTGCAATCAATAACATAATCAATTGGCCTTTCCCGACCATTTAGGTTCAGTTTTCTTAAATCTTCAAATCCGTTTATCAATTCTTTTCTTGAATAACTATTGGGCTTGGCAGGGTTAACATGATATAAGTTCTCTCCAGATATCCCTAGTGATTTAGAAGTGTTTTGGAGATTTTGCTCGTCTATATCAGCATAGAAAAGCCTTGCTTCCGGCACCCGCTCTTTTATCACCCGCCCGTTTAAATATCCGATATGTCCGGCGCCTAATATGAGGATGCTTGGATACCTAAGGCTATTATTAGGGCTTATAGATCCTAATGCAAGCTTTTCTAATGTCGACAAACCGCATGCTATGCCATCAGCTTGGGTATACAATTGAATTCCATCTTGGGTTATATATTCATTTGGGACTTTGTGCACATTCTCTCCTGGGACAATCATAAATCCGCCTTCGGCAACATAAGCTCCCGGGAGGTGTGTCCTGCCTGTCTGCTCGTACAGCCATTTTTCAGAATCAGGAGGCGTGCCGATTCCGGCAAATATTGCTCCATTTACGCATTGGATAGGCGGCTTGCCGACACTGTCATTTTTACAATATCCGCATCCAATGTTTACATCTGCAACTACATAGTCCCCTATAGATATTCCTCTTTGTTCAAGATGCCTTAAAGATTCTTCAGAGCCTCCCAAAAGAACACTTATGTTTTCATGGCCCGCAACTGCAGGGTAATCAGGATTATCAAAACGACGGCTACCAGTTGGAAATTTCAGCCAGCCTCCCTCATAGTCGCTTCCGCAGAATCCAACAGCAAGAGGCTTTACCCAAACCCACCTCTTGTCATTGGTGTTATTTAAGTGAGTTACTATACTCAGTGGAGTGTTTACTTTACCATAAACAGCGTGACCTTTCTCCCTAAAATAAATTGCTCCAGATTCATTGCTTAGGACCACTTAACCACCCGTCAATAAGTAAATTAAATGTATATAAAAACGTTACTAACAGAATGGCAAGCTTGAAGAAAAGTAATATAATTTTTATCTCGTTCTATAACTTTTCACGACATTGTGCTTTTCCAATAGATATTTTCTAATTCTTTGACGTAACCAGTGGCCTTTGACTCCTCGTTTTCTTATTGTTATGTGACTAGCGTTAATAATTATTCTGAATAGTTCCCCCTTCGTAGGATTACGTCTATATTTAGATTTAAAATTTTTAATCAATTTATCGAGTTTCCAATCAGATTTTGCCCTTAATCTCGGAGAAAGTATTGGTCTTTTCCGAAGGAATTTTTGCAGAAGTTTTATTATAATGTATACAACCACTATCAATCCAATTAATTTCAAGATATCCATTTTTAAGGGTGAATTACAAAATTACGGAAAGAGTATTTTTATTTTTTTGCAAAGCTGTTCGCAACCAAGAGCGGGAAAAGAATTGTCGCGTCCCCGAATACCTTCACGCTTTGCGCGTCAGGAATTATTTTTCCCCAGGAAACTGCCTCGCTTGGATTGGCCCCTGCGTCACTTCCGTCAAATTCCTGAGAATTGTTAATGTAAACCGCATAATCTGCGCCGTTTCTTAGCATGTTTGTGTTTAGTATGTGGTGCTTTACTACGCCGCTTCCAAGTATAAGGACTCCGGATTTTTTGAGGCCAAAGCTCGTATCATTAAGCCTTTTTGCATCTTCTGCAATGTCAACAATAAAGTCGCTTTTTCGGTACTTGAAAAAATAGATGTTGTCCCCAATTGCGCCGTCAGTGATTGCAGGGCAGTATATCCTTATCTTGTTTTTCCATGCCCAATAGCAGATGCTGCTCTTGTCATTAATTTTTTCCCCAAGCTTCCAGATTACGTCAGAAGGCGCAAATATATTTCCTGTGGATTTTTGCCCGTTATAAATTTCCTCAAGAACAGGCTGGAAAAATTCCTCAAACTTTATGTATCTTGAATTCGGCACGTATATATTTCCAATCCTGTTTATCCCGTCTTTTCTTAATTTGGAATCGTCGGTCCTGAATTCCCCAATAACAAAATCTCCAAGGCATTTTATTATGTCCTCTTCTATGCCTCCTGCCGTAGTCACAATCACGTCCACTTTTTTGTGCTCCACAAGATACCGAAATATGTCCCTAAGGCCTGAGCTTACCATATTCGAAGTGTAACCAAGATAAATGAACGCTTTTTCAGAAATCATTTTATTAGCAATATCGATGGCCCTTGAAAAGTGGGTTGCCTGGTAGCCAGTTGCTGCAAAGCTTTTGATAATGTCATCGTAGTCGATTCCATCATTAAAATCATAGCCTTTGACTGAAGTGCCTTTCGCTTCCTTGCTCCCGCGCAGCAGGTTTTTCCTTGCAGTCTTTTCATTGTTTTTATCGTCCATGACATTCAGTTATAATAGAGGATATTTAAATCCATCCAAATTTTATGAGAACAACAATAGTTTCAAAATCATATCCTTTCTATGAGTTTTCTTTTTACCATTACAGAAACTGCAGGGCTCCATTTAATAAGCTGGGCAAGCCCCCAAAATAGAAACACATATTCAATACCAAAAAGGGCGCCTCCTGTCACCTGCATAGTAGTCGAAATTGGAAGGACTGCCATTGCGCCCTGAATTGCGCTGGCTTTTTTATTGCGCTCAAAAAAGTCATTAGCGCCGTAAAAATATTTCATAATGTCCATTTTTCTTGAAGATTTCTGGATTGAGTTCACAGTTTCCTCCTGAAGTTTTAGGAGCCTTAAGAATTCTTTAAAGCTGTCAGACTCCCTAAGATTCCATACTACAGTTTTTCCCCCGTCCATTCCCTCTAGCATTTTGGCCAATTCTAAACCTTGTCTTTCAAGGATATCCTGAATTTCGGAAGATTTAGATTTGTATTCGCTAACCTGAAGGTCCATTGCCTCATAAAGATTTGAAATATATTTTTCTTTGAATTTCTCAGTATTGGAAGTTTTCCTGATTAAAGGCAATTTTTTCCTGATAAAATACTTGATTCTTGATGTGTTGCTGATTGGCCCAAAAGAAATATCCCTCGATCTGTATAAGATTGCCCTGGTTTCATGAATCCCGTATTGGCAGTATCTTATGACTCTCAGCTCACGCTTTAGGATATTATCCAAAGATTTAAGGCTTGAAAGCACCTGGTCGTAGTCTGACGATCCCCTAATAACAAGCAGATTCTGTCTTTTTTTCTCATGGAGTTCAGTTGCTATCCTATAAAGCTGGGAAATCTTGCCTTCAATCTCCTTTAAATCAGCATAAAGCTTCTTAATAGCACTATCAGAACTGTTTTCTGGAGTTGGAGTTTCCATAAAATGAATTTGCCTAATTGGTTTATAATTATTGCTTTTTAGACCATTAGTTTTAAATAATTTTGGATATGCCAGGTAAAATAGTACAGAGTAAAGTAGTTTTTGTTCAAAAGCATCAACTGAAGTAAAATGACGAGCACTATCCAGATAAAATCAATGAAATCAAGGCAGAAGATTGTAATGCTTACAGCATACGATTTTTCAATGGCAAGACTAATGGACGGGATTGTTGACATGATTCTTGTGGGCGACTCAATGGGGATGGTTGTGCTTGGATATGAGAACACAACCAAAGTAACTATTGCTGACATGCTCAGGGCAACTGGCGCAGTTTCAAAGGGCGCAAAGAAATCATTAATTGTTGGAGACATGCCAATTGGAACTTATGACAATAATGAAGATGCCATAAAAAATGCAAAATTGTTTCTTAATGAAGGCGCGCATGCTGTAAAGATTGAGAAAAAACCAGAAATTGCAAAATTTCTTGTAAAAAACAAAATTGAAGTTATGGGGCATATTGGGCTTACACCGCAAACAATAACGAGTTTCAAGGTTCAGGGAAAAAATGAAGAGGATGCGAAGAGGCTGATTGATGAGGCAAAAGAGCTTGAAAAAGCCGGATGCTTTTCAATAGTGCTTGAATGCGTTCCTCTTTTGCTTGCAAAAAAAATAACTGAATCAATTTCAATTCCCACAATCGGGATAGGGGCAGGCGTTTACTGCGACGGGCAGGTGCTTGTAAGCCACGATATTCTTGGGCTTTATGGGGAATTTAAGCCAAAGTTCCTGAAAAGGTACGCTGAAATAGGCGCAAAAATGAAAAAGGCTTTTGAAGATTTTTCAGGCGAAGTAAGAAACAGCAGGTTTCCTGATGACGAGCATAGTTTTCACTGATGATTAATTTATTATTAAAATAATTTAATGCTTGAAGGGTAAGAGCTTCCATGCGGAAATAAATATGAGTATGGAAGCCTCTCCACCGCTTTTTTTATAGAATCTCCGCAATATGAATCGTATTCCGGGATTTGAGCGCCTAATTTAACGAGCCTTACTTTCATAGTGTCCCTATCCCCGCTCGATACAAGAACTACATTGAAAGAAGGGTCATTTCTTATAAGTTCTGCAAGATGCGAATTGCCAAAAGTGCTTTCCACGCATTTCGCAAAAGCACTCTTGCTGATTGGCTTTGTGCCGTGCCTTTCTATGAATTTTTCCAATTGCATGCTGCCCGGGAATTCAAATAGATTTTTAAACTTTTGTTCTTTATTTTTACATATGGGGAACTTTGAGCTACAGGGTAAAACAATAGTAGTAGGAGTAAGCGGAGGAATTGCCTGCTACAAGACAATCGACATAGCCAAAAGACTAAGAAATCTGGGGGCAGATGTTCACGTAATTATGACGACAAGCTCAACTCACCTTGCCGACATAAAGGATTTTGAACGTGCAAGCGGCAATGAAGTCAATACTTCGCTTTTCCATCCAAAAGTGAATTACAAAGACTACATCAAAAAAAATAAGCCAATAAAGCACGTTTCCCTTGCAGACATTGCAGACCTTTTTCTGATATGCCCTGCGACTGCAAACATAATAGGAAAAATTGCAAACGGGATAGCAGATGATTTATTGACGACATCTGTGATGGCGACAAATGCTCCTGTTCTGATATGCCCTGCTATGAATGTCAAGATGTGGAAAAATCCCATAATGCAGGAGAACATGAAAAAATTAAGGGGATTAAATTATCAATTTGCCGAGCCTGAATACGGCGAGCTTGCCTGCGGCTACAAGGGAATGGGAAGGCTTGCGAACCCGCAAAATATCATAGACAGTGCCAGGATAGCCATTGGACGCCGCAGCATCTTTGAGGGAAAAAGGGTAATTGTTACCGCAGGGGCAACTTTTGAAGAGATAGACCCTGTAAGAGTTATTACAAACAAAAGTTCCGGGAAAATGGGAGCAAGGATAGCTGAAGAGGCTTTTTTGATGGGTGCGGATGTAATCCTCTTAAGGGGCAGCAATTCAGCTGAGCCGCAATACCACATCAGGGAAGAAAAATTCACGACAGTAAACGACCTGTTTTCAAAGCTCAAAAAATGCATAAGGAGAGGAGATATAATAATTCATTGTGCTGCAGTTTCTGACTTTGCAATGAATGAAAAACATGAAAAGAAGATTAAAAGCGCAAAAGAGCTTAAGCTTGAGTTGACTCCAACTGCAAAAATTCTTGAAAATCTCAAGAAAGTTGAAAAAAATATTTTTTTAGTTGGTTTTAAGGCAGAGTTCAATGTTTCAAAAAAAGAACTTTTGCAAAGCGCATTTTCAATACTGAAAAAGGCAGATGCAGATTTGGTTGTGGCAAATGATGTCGGGAAAAAAGGTGCAGGATTTGATGCGGATACAAATGAAGTATTTATAGTTGACAGAAAAAAGAAAGTACGCCACTTTGGTCTTTGCAGCAAAAGGGAAATTGCAGCTGAAATTCTAAAAATAATAAAAGAAAAAATTGATGGCTAAAATGAATTCTGCAAAAGCATTTTCACCTGCAAACATAAGCTGCATATTCAAGATTTATGAGCATAAGAATCCAAGATGGGCGGGCTCATACGGCCTTGGTTTCACATTAAGCGAAGGGGTTGTTGTTTCTGTTTCAAAATCAAAGAAGAATGTTATCCTTTTTAACGGCAAGAAAATAAATTTTCCGACTGTAAAAAGGGCTGCGCAAATTCTTTCTCCGCAAAATTTCAAAATTAGCATAAAAACTAATCTGCCGCTTGGGTGCGGATTTGGGCTAAGCGGGGCAAGCGCATTGGCAGCGGCTTATGCAATAAACAAGCTTTTAAAATTAAAAAAATCAGGCAAAGACCTTGCAATAATTGCACACACATCAGAAGTTGAAAACAAGACCGGCCTTGGGGATGTAGTCAACCAGTATTATGGAGGTTTTTGCCTTAAGCTAACACCAAGCTCGTTTTTTGTCGTGAAGAAAATTCCATTGAGCGGGATTCCTGTTTATTGCAGGCATTTTAGCAAACTCTCGACAAAATCAGTCATAAGCAATCCAGATATCAAGGGGATGATAAATAAATCTGCAACTGATTCAATTAATAAAGTGGGAGAATTGATGAAACACAAAAAAATGGATTTTGGAGAAGTAATCAGGATATCAAAAGAGTTTGCTGAGTCAAGCGGACTCCTTAAGGACAAAAGAACTATTAGGGCTATTCTGGACATTGAAAAAAGAGGAGGAAATGCCTCAATGATAATGCTTGGGAATTCGGTTTTCAGCAACATTAAATTTCCGGGCGCCAGAAAATATTCAATCTCTGATAAAGGTGCGCATTTTTTATGATTCCAAAATCCCATCCAAGATATGAATCTTTAAAGACAAGAGACTTGATAGTAAAAGGGGTTGAAGAAGGAATAACTTCAGTTCACGGCCTGATTGCACACGGGCGCGGCGAGGCTTTTGATTACATTCTCGGAGAAAAGACAAATGATTTTGCAAAAAAGTCAATTGAGGCTGCTGCTACCATGCTTTTGACTGCAAAATATCCAGTTATTTCTGTGAACGGAAATGTTGCAGCATTAGTTTCTTCTGAATTGGTAAAATTATCAAAATTAATCAATGCGCCGCTTGAAATCAATTTATTCCACTCTTCAAAACAGAGGGAATTGAAAATAAGGAAGTGTCTTGAAAAGTTTGGTGCAAAAAATGTCCTGATGCCGATGAAAAATTGCGCAATAAAATTCCTTGATTCAAACAGGAAATACGTAAATCCAAAAGGAATCTTAAAAGCCGACGTAGTTTTTGTGCCGCTTGAAGACGGAGACAGGACAGAGGCTTTGGTAAAAAACGGAAAAAGAGTTGTGACTGTTGACTTGAACCCTTTATCTAGGACTGCGCAGAAATCTACAATAACTATTGTTGATAATATAACAAGGGCAGCTCCCTTGCTGATTAAATCAATAAAAATTCTTGACAAAAAAAGTAAAAAAGAACAAAACAGAATTATCAGAAATTACAACAACAAAATAAAATTAAATGAAGCTTTGAAAAGTATAAAACTTTAGCAATAATTTTAATCTTGATAAGTCCATAGATTGCGTCAAAAGAAAATTCTGATTAATGTATACCAAGTAGTTTTTTGATTTCTTTTACGCTTTGAGGATAAGAAGTTTTATTATTAAAAACTTCATTTTGGCAGTGTTTCATGGAAAACATAGCCATCTCAAAAATGATTTTATTCAGGAATTTTCCCTTATCAGTCAGTGCGTACCCTATAATCAGTGGAGTCTTGCTTTTTATATCCTTGAATATTATACCATCTTTTTCTAATTCCCTTAACCTTTCAGACAGCATTTTTGTACTCAGTTCTTTATTGGATTCAAGGAATTCCCTAAACCTTTTTTTGCCAAAAAATATGTCCCTTATTATATTTACACTCCATTTTTTGCCTATATAACCTACGGCAGTCTCAATTGGGCATTTTTTGAATTCCATTTTTCCACCTTGTTACCATTTAGTTACAAAAAGTATTTATATTACTTTTAGTAACCATATTGATAACTGAAGTTTAGGGGATTATATAAATTTTTCCCTTGAAAAACTTTACGGAGGAAAAACATGAAGAACCCAATGGAGAATGCAAAAGTTGATGAAATGTACGGAGTTATAAAAATTGGAGAAAACTCAAAAGCTTATAAAATCGGAGACATGAATAAAATACCGCCTCCGATTGCAAATGATATAATAGGGACTACCCCAGTACTTGTGACATGGTGTCCACTTTGCGGATCCTTTAACGCCTACAAAAGAAAGATGGACGGAAAAGTCCTGAATTTCAACGTGGAGGGAGTGAGGAAGCTGGAAGACAATGGAGTTGACAACCTCCACATAAAGGATGAAGAAACTAAGAGTGTTTGGACCCAAGTAACCGGATTTGCAGTAGAAGGCCCAAAAAAAGGAAAATCACTTGAAACACTGCCAATTCAGCTTTTGAATAGGGAGGTTGTAAAAAAACTTGAAATTGATGTCTGGAAGCCTTAATTTTATTTTTTATTTAAAATATGTTTCAAAATTTCCCTCAGGTCTTTTTTCTCAATTACTATGTCAGCTGCCTTTTTCACTTCTTCGTTTAGGCAGTTAAATGCAATCCCAAGTCCAGCTTCCTGCATTACTTTTATGTCATTGGTATAATCGCCTACAAAAGCACACTCTTTTAGGCTTATGCCTTCACGCTCTGCGATTTTTTTTAACGCAAGCGCTTTTGCATCAATGTCAAATTCAGTTGCCTCAATTTCAGAGATGTATCCGTTTTCATCAAAATAAATCCTGCTTATGAAAACATCATCAAAATAATCCTCATAATTCGGGATGAATTTTTCCAAAAGAACATTTAGCGAGCCTGAGATTATTGCAAGCTTTGCTCCTCCTTGCTTTAGCTCGCGCAAAGTTTCGAGTGCCCCTTCCATCAGTTTTAGGCCTTCAAGAGCTTTAAAAAAATCCTCTTTTTTTGCATTCTTCTCTTTCCACATTCCAATGTCGTGCTCAGCCCACTCTTTGTAGCTTATTTCCTTGCTGTAAAACCTGTTTTTTGCGTCGTCTCTTCTGTGCTTGTCTGTTTCAAAGTAATCATGAAAAAGCTGCCAGGAGAATTTCAGGTTGTCAATCAAAGTACCGTCAAGGTCAAAGCAGACAAGTTTGTATTTTGGCATTAAATTTGTTTTTTTGTTTGATTTTTAAAGTTATTGATAAATTTTGAGGGGTTTGTTTCAGCGGATAATACTAAAATACGCTCCGCAATTGATAGGCGGCTCGCATTTGGGCCGCATTTATTTTAGTTGATTCGTCTGCATTGCGAAGGTTGCTTCTTTGATTTCCATTAACTTTCGCCCAAATGCAGGCGAATGTGTGGGTTTGAGAATCAATGCTCGCCGCACTATTGGTGCGGCCTAAATATTATGCAGCGTCTTTTTAATTCAGGCAGATTATAAATAATACAAATAGCTAATGGCGAGGCCTAGAGTTTTTAGCAGTTTTTTAGTTTTTGGGGTGGAGTCCAAGTTAAAATTAAACAAAATAAAATTTATAAAAATAGAATTAAATTACTTGCAGCCGCATTTGTCGAATTCAGGCCTCATGTCGTAGAAAATCTCGCAGAATTTTTTCGTTGCCGAGTCAAGCTCTTTTTTGCCTTTTGCAGTGATTTCATAGTTCTTGTTTTTTCCTTCCGACTTGACTTCGCGGATAAATCCGTTCTCGCTCAGGCTTTTTAACACCGGATAAATCGTGCCGGAGCTTGGCTTTGTGCCTTTTCTTTTTTTTATTTCCTCTCGCAGGCATTCGCCGGACATATTGGACTTGCTGATCATCCTTAACACCATAAAGCTAAGAAATCCCTTCATTTCGCAGCATTTTGCCATGATTTAGTAAAATATCCCCCTTGTTTATATTGTTTATTGTTATGCAGGAGGTAGTATATATCGGACAAGCGATATATTTAAATATAAGTATCGTATATCCGATATTCAGATAATAGTAGCAAGTCAAACGGAGGTCAAAATGGAACAAGGCAAAGGAAACTGCGGATGCTAGTCCGTATTATTTTTTATTTTATTTAGACAAAGAACATAATAAAACACGGAGGCAGCGCAAATTTTGTTTGCTGGCCTCCTCGTAAAAACACGGAGGAAAATAAAATGGGAGAATGTTGTGAAGAATCGAAATGCTGCTCAGGAAAAGAATCCTGTTGCGAGTCAAGCTGCAGCGACAGCTGTTGTGATGAAGGAATGAGCAAGGGAAAAATGATGATGCATATTGCAAATGAAGCATGGGAAGAGCTTATGAAAGAAAAAATGAAGGCTGCGCTTGAAAAAGTGAAAGGCGCGCAAATGGACAAGGCTGCGCAGGTAGCTGTTGAGGCAACCATGGCATACTGGGCAGGCAAGAAGAGAGAAGAAGCCTCCTATTCAGAATACGAGGACAAGCTTCACAAGGCAATGATGTAAGTTTATTAATTGCAAGGGCCGGTTCAGACCCCTCTTTTCCGGCCCTGCAATTCTTTTCTTATTAATCATACAATATGGACTACCTAAAAAAAATTGAAAGGGCAAAATCATTTGCCGACATATTCGAGATAGTAAAAAATCTTGTAATGGAGAGCCTTGGCTCCGAGCAGGCAGGACTGATGGTTGGTGTAAGCGACCTTGGTAATTTTGAGAACGGATTTATCGGCGCTTTTTACTCCCAAAATTCAAACATGATAGTGATAAACAAAAGGCCGCTCGCAAGGATTATCCAGACAAATCCAAACCTGTATAATTACTATGTTTTTCACGTGATGCTGCATGAGTACATGCATTCAATAGGGTATTATGACGAAGCTGAAACGAGATTTTTGGTGCATGAAATCAGCAAAAGCTATTTTGGCAACAATCACGTGCTGACGGAACTGGCAGCAGACATATCAAAATTCTTTCCAAATCTTACATATCCTGGCCAGGGATATGTTGAACCTGATGATGTAAACATAGAGTTTGTCAAAGGCATAGACAGAAAGAATATAAACTACATAAACTAACAACAGGCATAGTTTCAATACGGGCAAAATAAAACAATTAAACTTTGAGGTGTCAAGATGGAATTTAAAAAAATCGTTATGGAAAGATATGCTGTAAAGTCTTTTGACGGAAAAAAAGTGCCGCAGGCAAAGGTTGATGAGCTTTTTGAGATAATAAGATTTGCTGCGTCTTCTTTTAACATACAGCCCTGGAAAATAAAAGTGGTTACTGATGCTGCAGTGAAAAAAGCTCTTGTACCTGCATCGTGGAACCAGCCCCAGATTGAGTCTTGCTCCCATCTTTTGGTTTTCTGCGCTGACAAAAATATTGCGGGAAATATTAACATGCTTGAAAAATTAATGATAAAGAACGGAGCAGATGCTTCCGGAATTAAAGGGTATGTTGAAATGATGAGGGGGTTTGAAAACAAGCTGAGTGATGAGCAAAAGCTTGCGTGGGCGCAGAGGCAGGCTTATATTGCGCTTGGAAATGCATTAAACGGCGCAAAATCGCTTGGCTTTGACTCATGCCCAATGGAGGGATTCAGCCCTGAAGATTATTCAAAGATACTAAAGCTGCCTTCAAATATTGTGCCAACAGCATTATGCCCAATTGGCTATGCATCTGATGAGCCAAAGCCGAAGTTAAGGTTTTCAAAAGAAGAAGTTTTCATGAATTAATTTGGCAAAATGGAAACACTGATTGCTATAGTTTCTGCAGTTGGATTTTTTCTTTCATTATATGCGCTGACTGTGGAATTAAAGCTTGAAAAGAACAAAAATTACAAGGCAGTCTGCGACATAAATGATAAAATTTCCTGCACAAAGACATTTAGCAGCGGCTACGGAAAACTTTTGTTTGGAATTCCAAACCCAGTTATAGGACTGATGTTTTATTCTTTAGTGTTTGTTCTTGCACTTTTGAATTACGCAAATATCATATTTTACCTGTCAGTGCTATCGTTGATAGGCTCAATAGGGCTTTGGTATGTGCTCCAATTCAAAGTCAAAACTATATGTTTGGTTTGTTATTCTATTTATCTGGTAAATATATTACTTTTTGTTTTTAGTTTTGGCAAATAAATTCTTTTTATGTCATTGAGAAGTCCTCGTTTCACTCGGCACTTGAATATTATTTTTTTAGAATATTTTTAAAATTTTGAGTTTATTCTAGGCCGCCGCCATTAACGTGCGGCGGCATTTATTGCGCTTCTTTCATTTCTTCCTCGCCCCAATGCTGGCGAGTGTGCAAGTTTGATTATCAATGCGTTCAGACACACTATTGGATTATTATGTGTTATGTGTCTGAACGTCAGGACGAACCAAACAAATTTAATGTAATTTTGGTTTGTCCGCATATGCCGAGCTATTGGCGAGGCCTAGAGTTTGCGGAGCAGGTTTAAGAAGTAGTCCTAGATTTCAGTGTTAGTTTTCTTTCGGTATATTTATATAGAATAAAGGCAATTTTCCCGTTATGAAACCTGTTAAAATTCCTCAAGGGTCTGACAGCGCGGTAATCAATATTGCACTTGACACAATCAAGATTGGAAAACAGGCAATTGTCTTTGCCAACACAAAAAAATCAGCTGAAAAAACAGCAGAGGACATTGCCAAAAAAATAAAGGCAAAGAGTGAGGTTCTAAATTCACTTTCTGAAGAAGCATTAAATGCACTTTCAAAGCCGACAAAGCAGTGCGAGAGGCTTTCAGAGTGCATTTTGAAAGGGATTGCATTCCATCACGCAGGCCTTACTTCAAAGCAGCGCGAACTTATTGAGGAAGAATTTCGGAAAGGGAATATAAAGATTATATGCTGCACGCCGACTTTGGCTTACGGAGTAGACTTGCCGGCTTATCGGGCAATTATCAAGGATTTAAGGAGGTATACCTCACACGGCCTTTCGTGGATTCCTGTCCTTGATTATATGCAGATGTGCGGGCGCGCAGGGCGTCCGAATTATGACAAGGAAGGCCAGGCTATCGCAATTGCAATGTCAAAATCCGAGAAAGAAAAGATAGAAGAAAAATATGTGAACGGCTCTGCTGAAGATATCTATTCTAAACTTGCTGTCGAGCCTGCATTGCGAACTTATGTGCTTTCTTTAATTGCTTCAAATTTTACGTCAACAAGAAAAGAAATTTTTGATTTTTTTGAAATGACTTTTTATGCGCACCAGTTCAAGGACATGAGGAGGCTTCACGGAATAATATCCAAAGTCCTTGAAATGCTTGAGGAATGGGAATTTTTGATAAGCTCGCGGGATGATTTTCAGAGCGCCGACAAAATAGATGATGAAAAATTCAAGACTACCCTGATTGGGAAGAGGGTTGCGGAACTTTATATCGACCCGTTGACTGCGCACTTTATCATAAGCTGCCTGCAAAATGCTTCAGACAAAAAAACGGATGCTTTTTCATTTCTTCAGATGGTTTCCCATACGCTTGAAATAAGGCCGCTTGTAAAAGTCGGGCTGCGCGAGTATGACAAGATACAGGAGTCAATGCTTAGCCTAAGCGACTTCATCCTTGAGCAGGAGCCTTCAATGTATGAGCCGGAATACGATGATTTTCTTAATTCAGTGAAGACTGCAATGATGTTTAACGACTGGGTCATGGAAAATGACGAAGAATATTTGCTTGAAGAATACAACATAAGGCCGGGCGAGATAAGGGCAAAGATTGAGACTGCCGACTGGCTTTTGTACGCCTCGGAAGAGATATGCAGGATAATGCATTACCAGTCAATCATAAAGGAGATTGTGAAATTAAGGCTAAGGCTCAAATACGGCGTCAAGGAAGAGCTTTTGCCGCTTGTCAGGCTTGAGAACATTGGACGGGTAAGGGCAAGGCTTCTTTTCAAAAACAAAATCAGGGACTTGCAGGGATTAAAAGACATTGATTTGTCGAGCTTAAAGCAGATACTTGGAGAAAAAACTGCAGTTTCAATAAAAAACCAGCTTGGGCAAAGCGCAGAAGAAGTTTCTGAGAATAAAAGAAAAGGGCAGATTAGCCTAAAGGACTGGGACTGATTTATTTTTTAGTTTCGTAAACAACAGATTTATTTCTGCCGGAATTTTTTGCCGAATACAATGCCGAGTCTGCATTTTTTAATACTTCATGAGGAGATTCCTTCATTTTATTATCTGCTATCCCAATGCTTACAGTTATTGAGTCAAGGTTGCTTAAATCAACAGATATCTCTCTTTTTTGCAAATCAGCCTTTATGTAATTCACAGCTTCATTCCGGATTTTTTCCCTCAATCTTTCTGCGATTTTCAGGGCATTTTTAGCGTCAACATTGTTTAATTCTATGTAGAATTCTTCTCCGCCGTATCTTGAAACATAAGACTCACGCAGGGTTTCCTGAACTATTTTTACGATGTTTTGGATTACATAGTCTCCTATCTGGTGGCCGTTATTGTCATTAACTTTTTTAAAATTATCTATGTCGACCATCAGAACTGAATAAATAGAATCTGACGCCCTAAGGTTAGATTCCATGTGCATCCGGTTATAAGCGCCCGTAAGGCCGTCCCTTTCTGCCATATACTGTGCCTGCACTATTGCAGGCCGCTGCAAAGTAGTTACTATCTCAAAAACATCATTATCAAAAGTTACTGTGTCTAAGTCTAGATTGATGAAAGTTGATATTCTGTTAAGATACCCCAATACTTCAAATGGATTATTTTGCAGCGTAGTAACGTCAGAAATAACCCTATCCCTGGTTATACGGCCTTCTGCAATTATATCCTGCACCAATGAGTCTACTGATGGGCTTTTCATATATCACTCAATAAAAACATCATTTATAAAGCTTTCGTTTTTGTTACTATATTTTAGTAGTAATAATTTTATAGAATTTATGGTTTGTACTGCTCTTTGACCCTTAAGACTTCTGTTGAAATTTCTGACGCCTGGCTTCCATTAAGACTGTAGATGGTCCACCAGCCAGTATTGCCTCCAAGTATTTGTTCAACAATTCTTTGCTGGTCGTTAGGGCCTATCCTATATCGCTGTAAAGCTGAACTTGCATTGTCGCATACATACCTGACCATTTTTGCGTCAAGCTGAGTTACTGTTCTTTCAATTGTCATAATGCCCGGTAAGTCTTTTTTCAATATAAACTTATTGAGTATTCACAGGCTGTTGCATTCAACAACATTTATAATAAGATATTTTTACCTCTAGATAATGCCCGTGTAGTGCAGCCTGGATAACACGCAAGCTTGCGGAGCTTGAAACCGGAGTTCAAATCTTCGCACGGGCGTTAAATTTAAACTCTGAAGGCAAACTTCCATAATTCGAAAGTTGGGTGGTGAAATTAGTCATGGAAGAAATAGAATTTTGGAAAGAAAATGATACATTGCGGCGTATATGGGACCCATTGCATGAGCTGCCGCGTTGGATTAATCCATACGAGGAAGATTCATACCGTTATTATTACGGATCTTTGCACATTTTTAATGAGTCTCTTCAAAAGACGATGTCCAAGTTTCTTGGGTTTATGAAATACGGATTTCAAGAGCATTATGCGCTGACAGCCACAGGAAGTGACGGACGCTTCGAAAAAGGCCCTCAGTCAAAAATAGAAATATTAATGCTTAAAAAGGAAGGCAGTGAATTTGATGAGGAAATAAGGGAATTTGAAGATAAACTGAAACACCCGCCATTCGCTTATTTTTTTGATTCTTTGGAAGTAAAAAATCTTGACAGCCACACGCTTAGTTATTTTCGCAATGATCCAAAAAGAGTGCACCCTACCAGAATGTTTGATATGAGATTTTTGGGAGGCAATAGAGCTTTAATGGAAGAGGCTTATAATGTGCTATTTCGTGAAATTACAGAAGAAGAAGGCGCCAGAATCAGACATTATGTAAGAGACTCAAAAGACATAGCAAAAAAAGTTATGAAGAGGGGCAAGCAAAGTTTTGGAGGCGAAACCTTTACACATTATGACCTTGAAAGTGGCATAGCCTACTATGGACCTAGAGAGAATGAAAGAGGAATGTTTACTTCTTTTAAGAATGGTCCGTTAAGGTACATTCAATATGAATTTGCTGACGAACTGATAAAATACCTAAGAAGCACGCAAGATGAGGGGGCGCTACATAATCTTCCAAAAGGCACAATAGAGAGATTTCTCATGTTGGAACCCGGAGTCACCACAAAACTTTCTCCCTCGGAAATTTCGGATATTGTCGATAACTATGCATATTTCCTGCATCTCCTTCACATGTCGGAATTCAAATATAGGAACGGCAATGGAATGACAAGTTTTTATGTTCCGGAAGTAAAAGAAAGGATTAATGCGCTTGAATCAATTATGAGAAATGGTGTTCTTAAATATTAAACAATATTAACATTGATTATTTGCTCTGCTGTGTCTATTCCGTCACTGACTTTTACTACAACTCTTTTTGGCCCTTTGGTTGTGAATTTTCTCAGGTGGCTCTTGGTCCCCTTGTAAGTATCCAAAAACCCAAAGTTCCAGGTATACTCAAGATTGTCCCCGTCATCGTCAACTGCATCTACAACCATCAGCACAGGCTGGTTTAGCCTTGCAGTGACTGTCTTTGTTGCGTTTATTATTCTTGGCTTCATGTTAACATCTTTTATTTCTGCTGCTACCACCTGCTTTGCAAAGGATTCTTTGTCGCGTGCAACAAAAACCAGGTTAATGGTTTTAGTCTGGCCTTTTGAAGAAAATTCATTAGGCACGTTCCAGTAGAAGACGCTTTCTTTGACAGAAGCATCCTCTGGCAGGTTTTCCACATCAAAAGTTACTTCGTCTCCGTCTGGGTCTTCTGCTTTCAGTATTATTGCAATCAAATCTCCCTCTGATGCTGTTATTTTCCTGATTTTTTCAAAAACAGGCGCCCTGTTTGTGTTCTGTATTTCTATGTCAATATTTTCCGAGGTCTGTGACATTCCGTCGCTTGCTGTTATGGTCTCTGCGTACTTGCCTGCCTTGTCAAATCCTGCAACATAAGTTTTCTTGCCAGTCAGACCGGAATATGATAATTTGATTTTGTCCCCGTCAAGATCATAGGCAACAGGGTTAAGCTCAAGTGACTGGCCTTCGCTTATTTTTATGTCATCCATTTCTTCCATCACAGGCGGCCTGTTTTCATCCTTGACCGTTATTATTGCATTCTGGACCACTTTTAAGTCCTTTGAGGATGCTGAGAACTGCACATAGAATGTTTTTGTAAGCGGTCCAAACTTGTCCACAATCCAGTCAACAAAATTCTGGCGCCTTACTGTGTCAAAGTCCGGTTTCCAGGTAAACTTGTTGCCATCAAATTCTGCGCCCTGGGGAAGACCTTCTGCAGAATAAGTAACCCTGTCTCCGTCGGGATCTTCTGCTTTCAGGGCAATCTCGAGCGTTTCGTCCTCGTTTATGAACTTGCTTTCAAGATTTTCCATCACAGGCGGCCTGTCAAGATTGTTTACCCTAAGCTCAACGGTCTTTGTTTTTTCGTATCCTTTTCCTTCAACCTTTACTTTAATGAAGTAAAGCCCGGAGTCATCATAGCCAGTCTGCCATTCGGTTTTATCGGCAAGTATTCCTGAAACAGTGTAAGTTAGGCCATATTGTGAAAAATCGGGAAGTGAAAGCATTGCAATTTCTGTCTCGCTTATTTCAATATTAGGAATTGAGTCTACAACCGAGTCAATGTCAACGTCGGCAACATTTGCTTCCCATTCAAAGCCTGATTTTAGTTTTCCGTCAGAAACAGTTACTTCTACCTTATGCGAGCCGCTGTCTTTGTATCCAGGCTTGTAAGTAAATTCTTGGGATTCAGAAGCTGCCTTTCCGTCCACTTTCCAGTTGTATGAAAGCTCGTCCTTGTTTAAGTCAATTGCAGAAACTCTGAAATTTACCGACTCTGCCTCGCTTATTGAAATCCTGCTTTCAGAAGGCTTGGTAATCTCTATCTTGGGCGGCTCCTCTTTTCTTTGCACGACTATGATAATTTCTTTTGACACAGAGCTCTCTCCGTCTGAGACTGTAACAGAAGATTTGTATTCACCTGCATCGCCGTAGGTTGTCTGCCACTGCCCGCTTTGATTAAGGGGAGGAGAATAAGTTATTGTTGTTTGGTCTCCGTCGGGGTCGTTTTCATTAGTTTCAAGCGAGATTTTTTCGGTTTCCTTGATTGTGAATTTATCCGCAGAGTATACCAACTGCACGAGCAATAGAATTAATAATATTCCCACAATCCTTTTTTTCATTTATTCCCCCAAACCAAAAAAGAAAAGATAAAAAAATGCAGAATTATTTTTTCTGCACTATGTCTGTTATCACTGGCGGCCTGTTGACATTTTCAACCATGACCTTGAAGGCCTTGGATGTTGTGTCCTGCCCGTCACTGACACTCACTATCACATCATAAGCGCCCGCGCTTGAGTAATCGGTTTGCCAGGTGAAAACATTGTCTTCCTGCTTGAACCTGCTGTCGCTTATTGAGTAAGTGAGTTTATCCCTGTCTTCATCAGTTGCAAGGGCAGTTATTACAATCTTGTCTGTTTCCTTGGCGCTGATGTCATTAACATTTTCAAGCACAGGCTTTCTGTTTACATTATCAACTTCAACTGACCAGATTTTGCTGGCAACTGAAATTCCATCAGTGACATCAGCCTTGACTGTGTGAGTCCCTGCATCATCATAAGTTGAACTGTAGGTATACTCGCTTTCGGTTCCTGCTTCCTTGCCGTCAAGCTTCCACGAGTATGACAACGGGTCTTTGTTAAGGTCGCTTGCAGACAAGCTGAATTTCAAGGATTCAGTTTCCTGAATCTTTAGCCCGGTTTCAAGCGGCTTTGCCGAGTCTATAGCCGGCGCTTCCTCTTTCTTGTTTACAATTATTAATACATCCCTCTGGGTTGCTGACTCTCCGTCTGATGCAGTCACAGAAACGGTGTACTCGCCTGCATCGCCGTAGGTTGTCTGCCATTGGCCATTTTGGTCAAGGGGCGAAGTAAAAGTAAATCCTATCTTGTTGTCCTGGTCAGGGTCCTCTGCTTTTGTCTGAAGCTCAACCTTTTCTGTTTCAGATACAACAACGACAACCGGCTTTTCATCCGACTTGATTACTTCCTGAGGCACTTTGACTTCGTCATTAGGAGTTTCCTCTGGAACTTCGGTTTGAGTTTCTGTTTCTTCATTTACATCCCCAGATGGAGCTTCATCTGTTTTATCTTCTGAAGGCATTGCTCCTTCATTCTCCTTTTCATCAGGAACTGTTTCCTCGACCTCTTCATCCGGAGCTTCTTCTGTTTCTTTTTCGACAAAAACGTCCTGCTCGGGGAATCCAAGTGCAATGTGATCTTCCATCTTCACGTCAACATCAAAAGATTCTACGTCTTTTTTCTCTTTTGGTAAAAGGAAAGCAAGCTGTGTATGGGTATCCATTCCAAATTCGCCCGGTTCTGCGCCATGTGTTTTTCCGTCGCTTTGGTATGCAAGACCGACGAGTGAAATTGATTTTTCAGTGCTTGACGCAAGCGGTGCCATTTCTACGCTAAACTTTGCGCTGCCTTTATTGTCTGCAGTGAATGAATTTTGTGAGCCATCCGCTTTTCCGCACGGCATGACTTCCATTTTGTATTCCGGAGGCAGGATTAATTTAGAGCACCATAGTGTATAAACTCCATCAGGAACCAAGTTGGAAAATTCGAGAGAAAGTGTTGCTTTGCCATCCTTTACCGAGTATTTTCCATTTCCTTCCCCCATAAGCCATTGTTCAAGCGTGAATCCAAGGGATTTACCGGCGTCATATGGGCCAAGAGGGTTTTCTGAAAGCTTTAGAGGGTCGTGGGCGACATAATCTTTGGAAGCATATACTTCCTGATTCAAAAACTCAGGATTTTTTGCGTCATCGCCTTCAATACGCCAAACTTTTTCAGCAGCCTGCGGCCCAGTGTCTTTTGTCTTGCCTTCAGAGGAAACTGTGTTTCCTGTCGGACTATAAAGGGTATTGTAAACTTCGCAGCTGCTCAACAAGAACATAGAAAGTATCATCAACACTACAAGAGATTTTGTTTTAAAATTCATAATTCACCACTCCTCCGATCTTTTTTGCATTAGGAAATAATTATTGTTGCTATTTTAAAATAGCAACTTATATTTAAACTTTATGGTGGTTAATAAAAATTCCTTAAAATAAATTCGTTTTTTGCTATCGACAAGTAACGCCATGAAATTTTCAATACTGAAAAAATTGGCAAATTGAATTCAAACGCTTTTTGCGGCAAAATTAAAACCCCTGGATTCTATAATAATTAGTATTGAAAAAATTATGGTTTATTATAGGATAATAACTGGTAACAAATGTTCTTTCAGGAGTGGGGAATCAAGTGTCATCTATTGGAATATGAATAGTGAATGGGCCTGGGCAGATTCGAACTGCCGACCTCTGCCTTATCAGAGCAGCGCTCTAACCAGGCTGAGCTACAGGCCCAACAGGAATGTTTTGAAAAGCTGGTTGGTTTATAAAGTTTATTGGGAAAGTTGAAGCCAGTTTGATAAAAAATAATTTTTAAATTAGAGTTGATTTTATTGCAGTTTGACAAATTAAAGAGTACGCTCAAATGATAGGCCTCGCCATTTGCTCGGCGTACATTGCGCTGTAACCTTCCTGATTCGCCTGCATTTGGGCGAAGGTTAATGAAAGAAATAAAACTTATCTCAAATCTTTTACAGAATCCATTATCAAATCTTTTATTTTCTGCACTTCTTCTTTTTTGACTTCCTTAAACCAAAGCTGGTCCGGATATATTACAATTGTTGCGCCATTCCTGTTGCAAAAGCCAAGGCAGCCTGTCCTTGTCACCCATATAATTGAGCGAAGGCCTTTTTCTCTCACGAAATTTTTTAATTCATGGTAGATTTCAAGGCTCCCAGTTTCAGAGCAGCATTCCCTGCCGTCAGTTCTTTCATTGGTGCATACAAGAATATGTTTTATCGGCCTTAATTGGATTTGTTGCATTTTAAAAAGCGCCTCCGACCAGACTCGAACTGGTGACCCCATGATTAACAGTCATGTGCTCTACCTGCTGAGCTACGGAGGCAGAAGAGCTTAGAGGTTGAAAGTTTTGTTTAAATAGGTTTCGTTGAAAATTATTGTATTTGTTTTAAAGGGAGAAACTAAAACCGGCCTTCGGCGAATGTTAGGCTCGCGCAATGGCTCGCATTATTGATGAACGGACAATATGGACAAATTTTTATACGGCAATAACAAAGTTGGAGAAATGCCAAAGAAAGAATCAAAAAAGACTGTGAGGGCTTTTGCGTTTGCTTCTTTTTTTAACGATATGGGCTCTGACATAATCGCTCCAATCTGGCCGCTGTTTGTAACTACATTTGCCGGCGCAAACATGCAGGTGCTTGGGCTTATCGACGGGATTGGAGAAGCTATCGTTTCAATTTCCCAGGCAGTTTCAGGATATCTTTCTGACCGCCTCAAGAAAAGAAAATTTTTTATTTGGTTAGGGTATTTATTCGGCGGCCTTTCGAGAATCGGATACGCACTTTCAACTGCGTGGCAGCATCTGATTCCATTCAGGATTCTTGACAGAGGAGGTAAAATAAGAAATTCCCCAAGAGATGCAATAGTTGCAGATTTGTCAGGAAAAGAAAAGGGCAAGAATTTTGGGTTCATAAGGGCCTTTGACAATCTTGGCGCTGTTTGCGGCATTTTGATAAGTATTTTCTTTTTAGGATTTTTTGGCTACAAAAAAATGTTTTTGCTTGCGGCAATTCCATCCGTTATTGCCGTCGCTATTGTCTTGATATTTGTAAAGGAAAGGAAGAACCACATAAAACTTCATAAAGGAATGTCGCTAAAAAACCTAAGCCCTCGGCTGAAAGTGTTTCTAGTTTCAAGCTCGCTTTTTTCGCTAAGCGCATTTAGCTATTCGTTTTTGCTCATTTATGCAAAAAATTTCGGATTTAAAATTGCAACAATACCTGTATTATATTTGGTGTTTACTGCGGTTGCGTCTGCAACTTCAATTTATTTTGGCAAATTGTCAGATAAAGTTGGCAGGAAAAATATTTTGTATCTTGCTTATTTTTTTTGGATAATCAGCTGCGGGGCGTTTATCATTTTGCAAAGTTATTTTACAATAGTTTTAGCATTTGTCTTTTATGGGCTGCATAAAGGGGCATTTGAGCCGGTGCAGAGGGCATTTGTTTCAGAGCTTTCTGTCCCGAGATTTAGGGCAAGCACGCTTGGAGGATTTCAGATGGTAATAGGGCTGATTGCACTTCCCGCTTCGTTCCTGGCAGGGATTTTGTGGAGCAAAGTGAGCGTCAGCGCGCCGTTTTATTTTGCTATTGGACTGACTCTAATGTCTATGGTTATCTTGATCTTTGTAAAAGAAAAATAGATCATATTTTGTATTATATCTGCCGGAATTTTAACTATATTTTACCTTTTTGGTATTTCATACAAAAGATGCCTGATGTAACTTTTAAGAGCTGATTTATCTATATCGTTTATGTCTGAGGTTATGCTGTAGCAGCCCGGGAACCTGCCGCCGCTTCCTTTACCTTGCTTGAATGTTAAAATAACCCCATCCGATATTAATTTTCCAAACTCGCCGTCAAATCCATCCATATCCCGTTGTGTCACATTAGAATCATGGCTTGTGTGTTTCTTTATTCTGGGAAAATTTTTATAATTCATGACTATCCGCGGCCTTATTGAGTCCAGCTCAAAACCATGCCTCATCATTGCATCAAGCAGTCTAAAATTACCATAACCCTCATTGCTTAAAGGCCCAACCCATCGCACATTCTCGTCAGAATCATTTCCAACAATTTTTTCTTCAAGCATCTGGCTTAGCACATTCAACCCTTCTATTGAAGAAAATGCAGTCGGGTTTCTGTTAATTGAAAAAGAATCCGGAACTTCTGACTCAAATCTCGAAGTTATTGCACCGTAAGTTGAAAACAGAGAGCTGAAATACCTGTCTATTCTCCTTTCATCCAAAAATAAAAGACTTGGATTCGCCTTCAAAATCGGCTTATAAATTTCCTGCCCTAAACTTTCTGCCCTGAGTATAAATGCATTTACCTGCCTTATTGGTACGGACCTTGCCAGCCTTCTTGCAAATTCATCGTCAAATCCCAAGGTGTAGGCAAAATCATAAGTTTCCCTGTGATAAGGGCTCCTTGATTGAGGTTTAACTTGCAGTTGGTGCCTACCAGTCGAAGCTTGAGGCTTGGCATTTGCCGGCTTTTGAGGCTTGCTTGAACAGGCAATTTCAATTTGCCTTCTGGATTCTTTTATACTGTCCATGCCTGAATTCCCGTTAAGATATTGGATGCAGCTTTCCCCGAAATTGTTTACCAGCTGTTCGTATTTTTCCTCATCAAAATCTGATAAATTCTTCAGCAGTTGCATTTCACCTAAAACAACATTTAGCCTCTTAATCCCATTTTTTATGTCCCGCGGGACTTTTACCATCGATAAGGCTCCCTTGCCTCTTTCAACAAGAGTCTGGTAGTAATGTGCCTTTACACGAAAAGAAGGTGCTATCATACCCATTAGCAAAAATTGTGAAGGGAGGAAGGCATAAGCTGAAGCACTTCTTCCATAATCAGGGTTTCCAGTCAGCAAATAATAAGAAAGAAATTCGAGGGATGGCAATACACTAAAACCAAAAGCCTTAAGGTTGTCTTTTGTGATGAGTGAGCCTTTATCGTTGAATGTATCTTTTATGTAATATGCAGCTGAGGTCAAAACTGGCAGGGCAATGGAAAAATCGTGCTTAAATAATGAATAACATCCAACTCCGGCATAAAGAACAACTCCAAAATTATCAACTATTTGGCGCACTCTAGAGGCTGCCAGTTCCATTCTCCTTTCAAGGCTTAGTCTTTTGATTTTTTCTTTGTCTTCTTCTAATATCCTGCCAAGCTCTTTTGCCGGGTCTATTGCCTGCTGCCGCAGTATATTTAGCTCTGCTGTATAAAGTTCAGTTGGGAATTCTGATATTGAAGTTTCAAAGTCCAGTCTGCCTTCTAAGCCGGATTTTAATTGCGCAATTCCCCCCCTTACATTAGTTTTAGAATCAGCAGCGCTCTCAATCTTTAAACGAAGACTATAAACTTTATCCGCTAAATCCAATAAATTTCCCCTTACTCTAAGGCCTAATTGTTCCATCAATCGTGAAAAATGATTTAGTTATATAAATTTTACTACTAAGAAATGAATAAAAATTATTTTGCCAAGAAATTAATTTATACCGACAACTTTAATCTTGAAAGTCAAATCTTTTCCTGCAAGCTGGTGGTTTAAGTCAATCTTTACGATTTCTTTCCCGATTTCTGAAACCAAAGCAGGCATTGACTGGCCTTCCGGGTCTTTTAGCATCAATTGTCCGCCGACTTGGATATTTTCAGGAAACTTGCTTCTTGGAACTTCCAAAACAAGCTCGTTGCTTTTTTCGCCGTAAGCGTCTTTTGCAGGAATCTTAACTGTCTTTTCCCCATTAATCTTCATCCCAAGAACTCCTTCGTCAAATCCTTTTATGACGTGGCCTTTTCCTACTGTGAATTCAAGAGGGTCTTTTCCTTCTGAAGAGTCAAATTTAGTTCCGTCATCCAAAGTTCCTGTGTAGTGGACTTTTACTTTGTCGCCTTTTTTCATTTTATTCAAGCGAAGAAAAAAGTTCCTTTATATAAATTTATTTTATTTTTGATAAGTAACCATTGCACGCTTAAGCGGGATAAGGTCAATGCCTTGCTTTTGAGGAACTCTCATATGTGCAAGCATGTAATCCTCTCCGTTCCAAATCAGCGTCTGATCTGGGCCAAAGTAATGAGTAAAAGCATTTTGGACTTGGTGGGAATTGTCCAGGAATTCTGAAACTGCAGGGATATTTTGAAACTGATGGATTATGTAAGAGAATTTCATCATTGGGCTTGCTCTTGTGATTATTTCGTTTTCTCCAACAGTTCGCATTGATACTACATCAAAATTATTGCTTATAAATTTAGGGTCTTTTGTATTTAGAAGTTCCAAAAATGCCAAAGCTGAACTTCTTAGCAAAGGAAGGTGGTCTTCGGTTATAGAATTTTGGTGTCTAACCCAAGCCCTGTAGCATTCGTTGAATTTTTCCAGCGCCCTGTTTCCAAGGTAACTTGCAGCCATTTGGCTTGTGCCAATGCTTTTGGCAAGTTCAGGAATGCAGCCCTGCAAATGATTAATGACATCTCCCAAATCAGCAAATTTTAATACAGGCTGGTCCGTAAAATCAGAATCATCACTCAAAAGCACATTAAATCCACTTGCTATTGCATCGTAATGCCAAAAAAGGTAAGGATGATTTCTTTCAACTTCCCCTCTCCTGGTATTTCTTGCATATAATCTAGGGTCTGGAATATTCAGCATTTTATATCCCTCCCCCTCTACTAAAATCACTCTGGATCGTGTCAAAAAGTCATCAAAAGAGGTAAATGGCGCTTTGTCAAACCTGCTTCTTGGAGAAACCTCCTGCATGCTGTCAATAACCCTTATCCTGGTTCCAATATCTTCAGTTAAATCACTTATTTCGTAAATTGTTTGAACCATCTTTACTACTAAACAGAAGTCATTTTTAAATATATCTATTCTTTAATTGTGAAAATATCTATCTAGCAGCAGGAATTGTTTTGTTGTATTGTTCATTCCTGTAAGAAATCCAAAATTAATGGTTGCCATTTGGTTTCCAGTGAGTTATTATATACAAGGCTCGCTTTCCACGCCTTGGTGAATTAAGATGAAGTTTCAAAAATTATTAATTATTATCGCAGTTATGATGGCAATGGCAATCTCAGCCAGTGCTCTTGAGATAGTGTCGCCTTCTGAACAAACATACTTTACAGGATTAATTGATTTAAACATAACATCAAACCAGACTCTTGACAGTGTGTTATATTCTATTGACAGTGCTGCAAATATTACAGGGTGTCAGAACTGCAGCGCATTTAATGGCGTGCTAAACTTAAGCAATGGCAACCACACAATTGAAGCAAACGGCATTTTGGGAAACGAAACTTTTTTTGACAGCACCTCTTTTGCTGTTGAGGAAAGTGTTTCTAATGAGACAAACGAAACTCTGCCTGTAGTAAATTTTAGCATAGAGATAATTGAGCCAAAAAATCTTGTTTATAACTCAACAGAAATCAATGTTTCAGTTTCATCAAACGAGACTGTTGATAATCTCAGTGTAAAGCTTGACTCTGGAAGCTACGAAGTTTTGTGCAGCAACTGCTCATCTTATTCAAAGACAATCAATGTCTCCACTGGCGGCCATACTTTAAGCGCAAAGGGAAGCAAAAGCTCAGTCGAAAAAGAGAAGAGCGTATCATTCAGCGTTGTGATTCCAAGCGAGCCTGTTGTGCTTTCGCTTCTTGTGAACAGCCCAGAGGCAAAGAACTACACAAGCAAAAATATTTTGCTTAATTTTTCAACAAACCTTGATTCAACAATAAGGTATTCGCTTGACGGAAATAATTACACTGCATGCGGCGCCTGCAAAGAGTTTTCATCGCAGGTTGAAGTTTCATTTGGAAGCCATAATCTCTTGGTAAATGCAAGCACTGAAAACCAGACTGATTCAAAGACTATGGAATTTTCAGTTATCAATGTTTCCAACGGGGGAAACAATACTCCAAAAAACAACTCCAAAGGAAATTCAACATTCACAAAAGGATTTGAGAAACTGCCAAAGATGATAGAAGCTGGCGAGATAAGTGACGAAGAGCTTGCCCAAATAATAAGAAACAACAAATTGAATCCTGGCGTCTTGAACAGGCTGATAAAAACAGGAAAACTTGGACCGGATTCAATTGATGCAATCCTTGATACCCAGTTCCTTCCACAAGGGATTTTAAGAAAGCTTCTTGCATTTTTTGGGATAAGCCAAAAAACCTATCCGGAGCTGATAATCGATTATTACGATGTTACCGAAAAGGCAGAGCAGAAGATTATCTCAAGAGAGGACCTTTCAGAAAAGTATGCTGATAAAATAGAGAAAAATCTTGAAAAGAAAATTGAAAATGAGATAAAGAGCGGTAGTGGAAATTCTGGCAACTCGGGAAAAGGAAACTCTGATGAAGGAAAAAAAGGTAATTCTGGAAAGAGTGAAGATAAGGAGATAGAGAAAGTTAAAAAGGAAGAAAAAGAAAACAAGGGACCAGGAAAAAAATCCTTTAACGCTGGAAAACAGAATGGGAATAGCGGAAAATCCGGAAATGAAGAAGGACCGGGTAATTCCGGCAAGGGCAATGAAAAATCTGGCAATTCCGGAAAAGGAAAAGGCAACTAGGGCAAAAACTGATTATTTTATTTTTTCCTTTAGGTAAAGAAGGTTTGTCTTGAAATGAGGCTTTCTTTCCAAGAGGCATTTTTCCTCAAGCCGCCTTACAATTTTGCTCATTTTTGATTTTGAGAATCCAAGCTTTGCCGCTATTTCTTTCTGCTTTTTGTTTCCTGCCCTTATTTCTTCTATTATTTTAAGCTCGTCAGATGAAAGCATCTCACCAATTTCCTTTCTGGCTTTTCTTTTGTAGAAACTAAAAAATACAAAAGCTATCACGACTATTGCTGCCAAAAAAGAAAATATTGCAATCAGGCTGAATTCTTCTTCTCCCTTGTAAAACACTGAAATGTCAGCATAATCTGAGTTTTCAAATTTCCATTCAAGGGTTATCCTTTGGCCGTCAGTGCTTACCGAGGCAGGCTTTGGAATTGCACTCGGTTCTTTTTCTGAAAGCGCAAAATGAAGCGGAATGTTAAGCTTTACTTCCATGTCTGATTTTGAAGATGGATAAAAAGATGTCCTGAGGTTTCTCTCTCTGCCGTTTGATTCCACCATATCGTTATAGATAAGCGTGAAATTTATGCTGTTAGCACCCTTGACTATGTTCCTTTCAAAGTTTATTGTGTAATAATTGCCGTCCTGAGATATTGAATAGTCGCCATCATAAAGAATGCTTAATGGCCGGTTTACTGTCGTGAAAGAAAGGCTGTCATAAGTCTCGTTTGCAATAAAATTAAGTGATATTTTCTCCTCAACTATGTCATTTTTTGAAACGCTTATGTCTATAATCAGTTTTTCTTCAGCGTAAACCCCTTGCGCCAAAAGTGCAGAAAGCAACGCAAAAACTGCAATCAGCGCTAAAAACGGTTTCATAATACCGATATAATCAGTAGAGTATAAAAAGATTAAGTCTTAAACTTAGTCTCGTCTTTTTCAAGTCCCAATCTTTTAAAATATTTTTCAGGAATTAATTTTGGGTCTTTGTAGATTGTCCAGCCGCAGGGCTTTTTTGGGTCAGGATTAAATTCAGTAACCCAAGCAGGATAGCCTAATATTGAGATTGAAGTTATTTCGTTTCTTGCGCAGTGCGAGCAGTAAGGCGGGACTTCATTTTTTAAATTCCAGGTTTCTGGAGACGCTTCAGGAAATTTTGTTAATCCTTTTATGTTTCTTAACCTTAATGCCTGGCCTGTGCCGCATGGCTCAAAAATCAGCCTGTATTTTTCTTCATCTTCAACAATTTCAACTGAGCCTTTTCTGTCTTTTCCTGAAAAATGGCACCTTAAATGCTCTGCCATTACTGCGGAAAGCTCTTCAGGAGTAATGCTTTCGACAAGGGACCACATTCCTGCAACAAAAGGGCAGCTTTCTAAAGAGTGCTGCATAACATCTGCTGCAATTTTCTGACTTGTTTTTTCCTCAATCCTGCTTATGTAAGTTGAAACAAATTCACCTGCAAGGTCGTGAAGCAATCTCATTTCTCCAAAGTAATTTGCAAAATACATTTTTGCATTGTCGAAATCCTTGTTTGCAATTGATTCAGTCAGATTTTTGTAGTGCTCAAAAGCATTTTGAAATAATACTGTTGCCTGATTTGATTCGTTTTTTTGCTGTTTTTCCCTGAAATCTTTAATTGATTCAGGATTAAGATTTTGAAGAGCAAGTTTCATCAATTCTATTGTTTCATTGTGTTTGTATTGCTCAATTGCGCCTTCAAGCCAAATCTCAAAGCTCTCTTTTGTTATTTTTGGCTCAAGCTCTTTGTATCCTTTGCTTGAAAGTGTTGAGGGCAGTGCAATTCCCCACTCAAAAAAAGTTGAGTTTGTAGCAGTATAAAGCGCGTGCATCAAGCCAAGATAAGACATTGCCTTTTCTTGGTCTTTTTTTTCCAGTGCCTGCTTGACTTTATCAAAATCAGAAACCTTAATTTGTTCAAAGTCCCCTTTTCTTATTGGCCTCCCGAACGCTTTTGAGAACTCTATCCTGTCAGGGCCGTAGAATAAATCTTGTGATTCCATTTAATTCCTTTGATGTTAGGAGTTTTTAATTGTTTTGGGAACTCTCTTAAAAATCTCGAAATGAACAATATCTCCGACTTTTAGATTTTTTTCTTTCATATATTCTGGTGGAATGATAATGGCGTGACCTTTTCCGAATTTTATTATTTTTGAGGTTGGCATAATGTTGTCAATAGTGCAGAAGTATTTTAAGGTTTTGGGAAAATTCTGAATATTTTGAAAAATAAAGAGAAAATGGTTCGGGATGTGGGTTTTGAGTTTTATATTAAAATAACTATTTATGTATTGATATATACTTTATATCTTTAATGCTTATCACATGAATTAATTTTTTATCTTGAATTTTTAATTCAGATAATCTATAGATTTTTTGACGCCTTTTTGGTACTAAACCTGAGATTATTTTTCCATCTTGCAAAGTAAATGTAATCTTACTTCCATTTTGCATTGCTTTTAAAATTTCTTCATATCTTGCGTCTGAAAAGTAACTATAAAGTGGAAGACTTTGCCAAATTTTAACTAACCTCTCCTTAGAAAAATAGATATATTTTTTGCCTTTAGGTTTAAAATAAAATAAGAAAGATAAAAATGTAATCAAAACATGCAAAATCAAGATTATTAGAAAAATAGATATTGATATAACTTCAGCTATTCCAACAGAAACTATTATTGAGAGAAATAGGTTTAATACATTTAAATTTTCTAAAAGTGAATTGTAATCTGAAAACTTAAAGAACGTAAAAGTGATAGAACTCCAAATAACTGAAATTACTATCATGCTTAAAAAATTTATATTTTCCCACCTATATTTAAAAGCCTTAAAGAAAGTTATCATAAATAATATGAAAGTATTAAAACCTATATAACCAGGTATAATAAATATTAAAATAAATAATGCGTCCTTTGTTAAAAACTCCATTTTTCTATTTATTTCATTTATGTTTTTATAATTATCTAAACTACAACTTCTTTCTTAACAACAACCTTACCAGTTATTGAACGCAACATATGCCCGAATATTTCCAAATCATAGAATTTCTTTAATTCCAAACGGCCTTTAACTCCAACAATTAATGGGTAAGTTCCAAATTGTCTGCAAAAAGTTGTGTTGCCATCATAAATTTCGGCGTAGCAGTTAGTTAAAACAGTTCCAGATGGAACAACTCTTTGGAGCATTGGCCAGTCTATTTTTTGCCTTATTTCGTTTCTCCATTTCCAGTACATTTTCTTGTTTTTCCTAAGGAATTTGTCTTTTCCTTCGTTAAACAATGGAGTGCCTTCAAAGATTGCGACTTGCCTTATGTTTATTCTTCTAAGCATCAAGCCTTCATCGTAAACTCTTTTTAACCATTTCATGTTTTCTTCATGGGTTTTTTTAGACTCATTTCTAAGTCCAAATATAATATTAATTCCGGGCAAAAATCTTGGCATTCCGTCTTCCCCTCTTTCTGCACCATACTTATTCAAAACCTTGATTGCCTCGTAAGCAATGACTGGCACTGTATTCAGTGTGTTTGCCTTGACAACTTCCATGTCAAATGATTCCACTCCGAATGCAGCGATGTTTCCTGAAGTGCAGTATTTTACAACTGCTTTTGTGATTTCAAAGTCATTTTTCTTGTCCATCACAACCTTTACAGGATTGACATTGTCAATGTGGAGGACTTTTATGTCAGGGCAATTCGCCCGTATATCTTTAAGCAGTTCAACAGCATAAGGCAAAGTGTAAAAGCAGGTTTGCTTGCCTAATCTAAAGAACCTTGCACCAAGATTATAAAACTCAATTACTTCATTCAAAACATCTTCTTTATCCCTAAATTCAACTTTATTCTTGATTGGTTCAGTGCAAAAAGAGCATTTTCCAATATCACAGCCGTGGCCTGTTTCTATCTCAATCATCCTTATGTCAGGAATTTGCTTAATGATTGAAGCACCCTTGATTGAAAGCTCCTTTACATTTTTGTAAGTGAAGTTGAACATTTCATACGAAATCTTGTCAAAGATGCTTGTGTCTGCTTTTTCATAGAACTTGCCGCCAAATAATTGAGTACCAAAGACAGCAGGTCCAGTCAAAATCTTCTTGCAGTTCAAATCCCTAATCATTGGAATTAGCTCATTCAAAGTGCCAGGCACTGCTGAAAGGTATTTTCCAGGAACATGGACTCCAAGAACTACAATAAGTGTATCAGTTTCATCAAGTATTTTTGAAACATTCTTGTAGTTTACAGTAAGGTTGTATGTAGTGCTGCTGGTTTTTTCAGATTTCTTTGGTACTTTTAAAACTCCGTTATACTTCTTCCAAAGCCTTAGGTCATCTATAGTAATATAATAGGGAGTTTCATCAAGCGAGCCTGCTATGTATCTTGGATAAGTGCCTAAGTATGGTGGCACTCCAAGGCCTGCCGGCTCATCTGTATAACAATCAAGGATTGTGGTGACCATATTGGACAGAAAGAATAATTGATTAATAAAAGCTTTGAAGAGTAAACGTCAATTTATTAATTCCAGATAAGCAGTATAAGGGCCTTTGCCTAATCTTTGGTCATAGTCAAATATGGTGGCACTGTTAAAATCATCCAGCTTCAATATTGTAGGATGACCGGCAGAATTGACCAGTACCAGGCTAGCGATGTTTTCCAAGGGAAGGTAAGCTTCAGCATCGTTTGAGTGAAAGTCTGCAATCCGCACTGCAAGATTAAGATCTAAATTCCCTGCGGCTTGCCTGCCTAATATCGCGGTTATTCTGAGCTTGTCATCCAAAGTGCCTATTTCCTCGCCGCCTAGTCGCTCTGGGCCCTCAACAGTAAAATGCCCATAAGCTGCAGGACATCGAAATGAAATGAAATTTGGAAAATACGATGCATAATCATTACTTTCTTTTGAACCTAAGGCATTTAGAAAGTATTGAAAATCAATAGGCACTCTGTGGCTTAGGTATGGGGCAAGAAGTTCAGATGTGTCTGGTTTTAATTGCGGAGAGGGTTTACTAGCGGCAACTGCATAGCTAGAACTCATTTAAGGACCTCCACTATGAAATAATGGAAAATATCCATGCCATTAAACTTGAGCTAATATATTTTAAACTTTTCCTAAATAGTATACTTTTTAATATATATTTTTAATCATATATTTTAACCAAATTTCGCCACAAAGCTTAAATACCTCTCTTTTCAGGGTATAGGAAGTATATACTTAGATCATGGAGGTGATCTATATCGCAGAAATACAAAAGACATACGGAATGATTTTAGGTGTAGTGTTAGTATTGGTTGGTATACTTGGATTTGTTCCAGGCGTTACAACTGATGGCTTGCTGCTAGGAATATTTGGTGTAAACGCTGTAGAGAACGTGGTTCACCTGCTAGGTGGCGCTGCAATTCTATACTTTGTAAGCAAAGGAAGCGCAAAGACAACAAACATGTATCTAGGATACGTTGGACTTGCTTTGGCAGTCTTGGGATTTATACCAGGAGTCAGCGGATTGTTGCTTTCAATCTTTGGAATCAACATGGCAGCAACAGTATTGCATCTTGCAATCGGGCTTGTCAGCCTTGGAGTTGCATACGGAGTAAAGGAATAAATTTCCTTTATTTTTTCTTTCTTTTATTTTTTTATTTAACCATAAAGAACTACATCTAAGAATATGAAAAAAGACCAAAACAGCGGATTTTTCAGGCAAAACAGGAAAGGGCTTCTTATAGGATTCATATTTGGAGCAATAGTCGCGCCGTTTCTTGCAACATTCGGACTCATACTCCCTTTCTTTGAGGTAATCAGGCCAATATTAATTGGTCCAATGGATTTTATGGGGCATCTTATCCCAAACATCCAGACTGCACCAGATACTTTTTATGCTCCATGGTACAAGTGGGTCTTGACCCTTGGCTTTAACGGAATCTGCTATGCATTACTTGGAGGGTTAATTCAGGCATTCACAAGAAAAAGCGACAAGCATCCTTATCTAAAATGAAAATCAAAAAGGCACCAAAGGTCAAAGCACTGGAAATTATAGGTACAATAATACTGTTTTTTGGAATCTTGTTTGCTTTTTTGCCGCATGCATGGCACGATGCGATTCTTCAGGAAGAGGTTGGAGTGTCCCACTTTACACATACAATTTATGGCATCCTGGCTGCGATTGTTGGATTGGGAATTTTGATTTGGAGCAATAAAATTCCTAAAGGGACTAAAAATTAGATTTTTGTGATTTGACTGTGTTCTGGTTAAACCCCTTACGCCATAATTACGCCTCGCCATTTGCTCGGCATACATGGGATTATCAACCTTGCAAAATTCGCCCCATTTGGGGAAGGTTAATATCTTACTTCGCAAGATTTCAAATCAAGGAAGAATTTACCCGCAATGCAACGGGTTGTGATAAAATAAATGCGGCCCAATGCAGGCCGCCTATCTATGCGGAGCTGATTTAAGTTGAAAGTTAAACTCAAAGCTTTCAAACAAAAACCTTTAAATCAACCAATCCAAACCCATAGTTATGCTTTGGGTTATAGCAGTTGTCCTGTTTTTTGTCATTATTGTAATACTTTTCCTGCTTAATTTCTACAGAGACCCTGAAAGGCAGGTTCCGAAAGGAAACAACATAGTTTCGCCGGCTGACGGAAGGGTAATCAGCATAATTGACACTTCAAAAGGCAGTGTGAAAGTAAGCAAGGGGTATTTTGGCAAAATAAGGACACTCACAAAAGACATTGCAAAAGAAACATACGTAATCTCAATTTTTATGTCCCCTTTGGACGCACACAAAAACAGGTCGCCGATTGAAGGCAAGATTGTTTCAATGAATCATACCAAAGGAAGATTCTTTAAAGCATATGACTTGGAAAAAAGCCTGGAAAACGAAAAAAACGAGATAATAATACAAAACAAGGCAATGAAAATCAAGGTAATCCAGATTGCAGGTTTTCTTGCAAGAAGGATTATACTTTACGTGAAAGTCAATGAAAAGGTTAATAAAGGACAGAAAATAGGCATGATAACTCTTGGAAGCCAGGCTACTTTGATAATTCCAAAGAAATTGGTTGAGTTAAGAGTCAGGCTTAATGACAAGGTCAGGGCAGGGGAATCGATAATCGCAGAAATTGGGGTGCAGGATGAATAATTCACTTATGTTTTTCCAGAGTTTCATGAAAAATCCAAAGGAGATTGGGGCAATAGCTCCGAGCTCAAAATTTCTAACTGAAGAAATAATGAAGCAGATTGACTTTGAAGAAGCAAAGATTATTGTCGAGCTTGGGCCAGGCTCAGGCGCTTTTACGAAGGAGATTGTAAAAAGGCTTGGAAGCGATGCCAGGCTTATCTGCTTTGAAGTCAATAAAAAATTCTGCTCCCATATAATAAGGTCAATGGATGATGAAAGGGTGACTGTAGTAAACGCTGGGGCAGAAAAAATGCAGGACTACCTGAAAAAACTCGGAATTGAGGAGGCAGATTACATAGTTTCAGGCCTGCCTTTCAGGAATTTTCCAATTCCAAAAAAGAAGAAGATACTGGACAGCGCCTCCAAATCGCTCACTGAAGGCGGAAAATTCGTGCTTTTTCAGTATACCAACAGCCTTGGAGAATTGCTCGCAAAATATTTTGCAAAGGTTGAAAGAAAATTTGTTGCCTTAAACGTTCCGCCTTCTTTTGTTTACAGCTGCGGGAAGTAGCCAAATGAACCTAAGGATAAGAAGGGAAAGAATTTACTATACTGTAACCTGGCTTCGGTGCCTTTTAGCTGCAATTGTTGCGGTTTCCGTCTTTGTCAACAGAAAGAACATAGCCCTGTTTTTCTTCATTTTTACTGCACTGCTCGGATTTTTTGAGAATTTTATCTCAAGAAAGCACCCGTCACAGCTTCGGGCAGTGATAGACTTTTTTGCAGACAAGATGCTTGTCAATTTTACGGCAATAGTGCTTGCAATAAAAGGGATTATTCCATTTTGGGTTGCGCTTATTTTCCTTGCACGCGACCTTTTGACAATACTGATAGGAACTTATCTGCTTTACAAGGACTTAAGGAAGGAATTCAAGCCGACAGTGCTTGGAAAAGTCAGCTACTTTTTCCAGCTTATGGCACTCATCTCCCCCATCATAGCCAAAGAAATAGACTGGGTATTGATGACTGCCGCAATTTCACTCACCATTGTTTCCGGAGTGTACTCCCTTTTCAAGTCTGAGTTTAGGCTAATAAGAAGCAAAAGAACATCAGACCTTGATGATTTTCGGATTACGAGGCTTTTGAAGCTTGCAGATTTTTTCACGCTCGCAAGCGTTGCTCTTGGAATGATAAGCATAGTGCTTGCAATAGGCAACCGCTTCAATGATGCTGCGATTGCGCTCTTGGTTGCAGTTGTGTTTGACTATCTGGATGGGAAGGTTGCAAAATCAATGCACCAGCAGAATAGTTTCGGAAAGGAGCTTGATTCACTTGCCGACACTGTTGCTTTTGGAGTGGCGCCTGCAATTTTTGGATTCAGCCTGATGCAGGACGCCTCAAGATTCAGCAATCTACAGGTTTCATTTGGAATAATAGCTTTCACGATTTTTCTTTTCTGCGGAATTCTCAGGCTTGCAAGGTACAACATTATGGACTTCAAGGGGGCTTATCAGGGAATGCCTATAACCCTAAACGGGATAATAATCCCGATTGCATATTTTGCCAAAGTGCCGCTTGGATATTACCCGTATATTTTTCTTGCACTCGGAATTCTGATGATTTCTGCAATAAAGATAAAGAAGATATTTTGAATTTGTTTTTATTTGGTATTAGGGTTTTTTAAATTATATAGATTATTTTTGACTGAATGTTTTCTAAAATCCGCTCCGCGATAGATAGGCGGCCTGCATTGGGCCGCATTTATTACTCACAAACCGCTGCATTACGGGAGTTGCTTCTTTGATTTAAATTCTTACGAGATAAAGTATTGACTTTCGCCCAAATGAAGGCGAATGTGCGGATTGCTAACAATGTATGCCGAGCTGATGGCGAGGCCTAGATTGAGTAAGGATTTAAGAGTTATTTAGTAAAGAAAAATAAAATCAAAGACAAAAGTAATTTAAAATCAACCAATCTTATGCTTTATGCTCCAGGCCTTGAAAACATAGACTGCCATTGTGGCATAAACCATCACAAGTATTGCCTTAAGCAGATAATCTGTGACAATCTCAAAGAATTCTATGTGAAAGGTTATCTTTAGGAGTATTATTATGAGCGTGGTGTAAGTGAGAGCAACACTTAGCCTTGCAATCAAAGTAACAGGCACCGTCTTTTTCTTCCTTGCATAGAACATTTTCATTGCCCCGCTTACAAGCGGAGGTATCACAATAAGCACAACCCAGCTTTTGTTTATGAAACCCTGAAGAAAAAGAAGTGAAAATGAGACTATTATCACGGTCCAGTCCGTAAATGAGTCAAGGCCCGAGCCAAGCTCGGTCTTTTGGTCCATCAGACGCGCTGAGATTCCGTCAAGCTTGTCGCTTAGAGTTATTACTGAAAAAATTATGAGAGCTATAAGGTGCTTGGAATTTACAATATAATAAGCAAACGGGAAGATAAGCAAAAGCCGTGTAATTGTTATAAGGTTTGGAATATTTACAACTTTATAACCCGTCAGCTTCCTGATTTTTATGAGGTAGTCTATTCCTGAAACTACTGTAAGGAAAACTGCTATGAGCATTAGATAATACCCTGCCTTGAGGTCAAGAAGCACAAAAACAATGCCTATGCTTTGAAAAACAGTCTTAAGTTTCCCTATGTTTCCTGCAGGGACAACGAGCTTGCTTGGCAAAAGATAAATCCTTATTGCAGTAAGTATCATCTCCCTGGAAATTATCACTACTGCAATCCACAAGTCAAGCCCCCGGATTACGAGAAAAATCAGCGCTGTTGATATAAGCAGCTTGTCTGCTATCGGGTCAATTAGCTTTCCAAAATCAGTTACCTGCTTTTTCTTCCTTGCAATGTAGCCATCGAAAAAGTCAGAAACTGACAAAAGCACGAAGATTATTGCAGAAAATATGTTCTTGTGGGGAATTTTGGCAAGCAGAACTACGGCAAAAAGAGGAACCAAAGCAATCCTTATCAGAGTAATCCTGTTGGGAACATTAAATTTAAACTCCATGGTTTCATAAGATTTATAACTGCTTATATAATTTTCGCTGAATATAAGTTAAATAAAATAGCAGGGATTCAAACACGGGTTTTGTTAAAAATTTAAAAATTGTATTTTAATAAGATTTCAGGAATAGTTACGCCTCGCCATTTCGCTCGGCATACATGGATTATCAAATCCGCACACTCGCCCCATTTTGGGCGAAAATTTATCCGTGGGACTTCAAGTCCCACTTGATTCGCCGTTAACTCGCGCAACGGTTATCGGTGTTCATCCACGCCACGTAAAATTATTGAAATATTACGAGGCAAAATTTTACTGGAAACAAAAAATTTGCCGAGCGAAACTAGGGTTGGCTCAAGACAACGGATTTAAGATTTGAATTTTAGAAATTAAAATGAAAAAATACGATTTACACGTCCACACTCACTATTCCAGATGCAGCAACCTTGAGCCAAAAACAATTCTAAGGATAGCCAAGAAAAAAGGGCTTGACGGCATAGCAATAACCGACCATCACGAGATAAAAGGGGCTTTGGAAGTAAAAAAATTAAACAAAGACAAGAATTTCGAAGTAATAGTTGGAGAAGAAATAAGCTCAACTTATGGAGATGTTCTGGTTTATTACCTCAAGAAAAAAATAAATGAGATTGATTTTTACAAGGTAGTTGACGAGGCAAGAAAGCAAAATGCACTTGTTGTCTTGCCGCACCCATTCAGAAGGACCCTGATAAATGACCACAAGTTCCAGGTCCCGATTGAAAAAGTAAAAGGCAAGATTGATGCAGTTGAGTGCTTTAATGCGCGCCTCTTGTTTCCAGGCGACAACAAGAAAGCGGATATTGTTGCCGACAGGCTTAATATTGCAAAAACCGGCGGCTCTGATTCACACTTTTTTTTCGAAATCGGGACGGCAAAGACTGTTTTTGAAGGCGACTTGAGAACTGCAATAAAGAAGAAAGAAACAAAAGCAGAAGGCAGGATAAGGCTTGGGGCTTTTGGCGGGGCGCTTAGCTATATCAGAAAGAAGTTTTGAGATTTAATTTTGATTTATCAAAAGAATTCTTGAAGGTACATACTATGAGGGAAGATGAATATGTGCACTGTGAGCCATAAAATGGATAATACCCGGGCTGGAACTACAAATTTTGGATATTTTAAAGATAAGTAATATCCAAGGACCAGCATCAATGGGTCAGCTATAAGCCTATTAGGCCACGACTCCACCCCCTGAAACCAATACTTTATTTTTTCTCCAAGCAATCCTGATTCAAGATAGTGCTCTATGGCTTCCCAGAGGTAGCCTAAAAAAAGAACTCCGACGAGATCGAATCTTATTGCGCTTTTATGGGAGTGCGGCGCATTTTTGTGTATCCTTAAGATGTGCTTTCTGTTATCTTTTTTTACTGCATGACCAATTGAAATTCCACTCAAGATATGCTCAAATGTCCAAAAATCAAAAATCGCTACGGTTTTTAGTCCCCACAAGTATCCCAGCATAAAAAAAAATTATTCGGGGTGTTTATAAATATTTACTTCAAATCTGCATTGCAAAAACATGGGCTTAGAGTGAGTCTGGCTTAACGGCAAATTTAGAAAACATTAAATACTGGAATAAAGCAGATTTTTAGATGACTCACCTTAAAAGGAATATTGGAAACAAAAAAATATTGTTCTCCTATATCATTGTTTTTTTGATAGTTTTGTTTTTATCAGTCTATTATTTTGACAAGATTAAACTTGTTTATTCTGACCCTGAGTCTGTAAAAAACTTCATCAACGGATTTGGGGCTTTGGCGCCCGTTGCCCTGATAATAGCCCAGGCAGCTCAGGTAGTAATCTTTGTAATCCCCGGTCCTGTTTTCACAGTTGCAGGCGGATATATTTTTGGAGTTTTTCTTGGAACAGTTTATTCTTTAATCGGGACTTTCATAGGCTCAATACTTGTTTTTTTTATTGCGAAAAGATTCGGCAGGCCGTTTATTGAAAAGATAATAAACAAAAAAGACCTTGAGCATTTTGACTATTATTTCAAAAAGAAGGGCAAGACTGCGTTGTTTGTGACAAGGCTGATACCAATTCTTTTTCCAAATGATGTTGTGTCTTTTGCAGCAGGCCTCACGCCATTAAGCCTAAGGTCTTATGCAGTCATTTCGTTTTTTGGGTTTATACCAAACATCCTGGCCCTTAATTTTTTCGGAAATGCGCTTTCGCAGAATTTCAATCCTTATTTGCCGATTATTCTTACATTAATCGGCTCTTCTGCGTTTTGTTATATAATCAGGCACAGGCTCAAGAAAGTATTTATTTATGAGGTAAGGGTTTGTGAAAATGAGCTTGCCTTGGTTGAAGAAAAGTCAATACGGGAGGTTAAATTTGTGAAAAAATATCTGATATGTGATTTCAAAAGAGTAAAAAATGAGATGGGGCTTATCGAAAAAATTGTAATAAGCAAAAACCGGGGGGCCTGATGAAAAAATTAGGCATTGCTTTGGGCGGGGGCGGTTCAAGATGCTTTGCGCATCTCGGAATGCTTGAAGAATTGCAAAGAAACAAAATTAAGATTGACTATATAGTTGCCTCAAGCACAGGCTCATTGATTGCAGCTCTTGTATCTAATGAAGTTCCAATTGAAAAAATCAAAGAAGAGTTCTATAAAACGACGACCAGGTTTAAATGGACGGTACCAAACGGCGCGACTACTTTAAGCCAGATGGCTGTAAAGAGTATTCTTAAAAACCTTTTAGAAAACAGGCTCATTGAAAAGTCAGCGATACCGGTTACATTTACAGGAACCAACATGAACAACGGAAATGAAGTCTTGCTTGAAAGTGGGGACATAATCAAGGCGGTTTGCGCATCCTGCGCACATCCGCTAGTAAACAGGCCAATAAGGTACGGAAGGCAGTTCATTGCGGACGGGGGCATACTTGATAATATTCCGTCATATATTTGCAGGCAAAAAGTCGGAAAAAACGGGATTGTACTCACTTCGTCACTTGGCGGCACTCTTGACCCTGAAATCGGAAGGCTTAGCAAGATAAACATAATGTTCAGGGCATTTTACATACCACTGATTCACTTCAGGAAAATAATGGTTAACCAATATTCAGATATCATAATTGAACCCCTTAGTGATATTAAATTTAACATAAAGGATTGGAGAAAAATAATGAACTTCCGTGATTTGGACGCCATGGAAGATTGCTACAAAAGAGGCCTTGAAGAAACAAGGCGAAAAATTCCAGTTATTAAAAAGATGCTAAGGTAACATATTCAAAAATTATTTAAACATATCATCAAATTTTTACTAAAATGGAAGGGAATTTTGGATTTTTTCTTTTGAAGTGTTTTTACCTCATGCTGCCCGCCTATTTTGCAAATATGGCTCCCGTGATTGTAAGAAAAATAAATTTTCTTGCCCATCCCATTGACTTTAAAAAAAAATTCGGGAAAAAGCCCATCCTTGGAAAGAACAAGACTTTCAGGGGAGTTTTTTTCGGTATTTTGTTTGCAATCATAATTGTTTATATCCAGTTTATTTTTGAGCAAAAAGGATTATTTCCAAACATCTATTTTTTTAGCTACAAAAACTGGATTTTGGCAGGACTGCTAATGGGAAGCGGGGCTTTGATTGGGGACCTTGTAAAAAGCTTCTTTAAAAGAAGAATCGGAATTGAGCCAGGCTCAAGGTGGGTTCCTTTTGACCAGACTGATTTTGTAATCGGAGCGCTTTTTTTCTCGCTGTTTGCATTTGAAATCACTTTTCAGATTTTTGCAGTATGCATCCTTTTGAGCTTTGCGCTGCACATAGTTGTGAACCATATTGCATTCTATACCAAAATAAGAAAAGAAAAGTGGTAGCTAAAGTAAGTATACTGAATTTGCCAAAATGAGGAATCCAAGATTATAAAAAAGTATTCTGAAGTGATTTTTTTCCTTTTGGCTGTAAAGTGAGCAGGAAGTCCCTATTCCAAAAAGAAAAACAAGGCTTGATTCTATCACGAGCAGGTTTGCATTTTTTGCGCTTAGGGAGAGTACTATCCCAAGAACAGCATAATTAAGCATTGACAGTTTGAACTTTTCGTTTGGTCTGTAATTTATGAATATCAAAAAACCAAAGTAGGCAAGCAGGACAAGAAAGCTAAAGATATTATTAAAGTAGTAAAACAACACAAATCCAAAAATGGCAAAAAGCAGGATTCTTTCAAAGATTTTCAGATACTTTCCAAGCGGTTTTTGCTCTTCAGGAGCAATTTTTACAAGAGCAATTCCTGCAGCTAATCCCAGGTATGAAATAAGCGAAACAAGAAAATAAGTTATGAATTGCATATTATTTGTCGAGCTTTTTTATTCTCCTTAAGTGCCTTTCCTCGCCTGCAAAATCTGTTGAAAGCCAAAGCTTTACTGCTTCAATTGCGTGGCTTTTTGCAACGAATCTTGCGCCGATTGAAAGAACGTTTGCATTATTGTGGATTCTTGAAAGTTTTATCAGCTCAAAATTATCTGTGTTATATACTGCAGCCCTCACACCTTTTATCCTGTTTGCGCAGGTTGCCTCGCCCTGCCCCGAGCCTCCGAAAATTATGCCCACCGAGCCCTTGTCTTTTGCCACTTCTTTTGCCGCAGGAAAAATGAAGTCAGGATAATCATCTTCCTTGTCGTAAGAATGCGCGCCCTTGTCATCAACTTTGTAGCCTTCCAAAAGCAGGAATTTTTTGACTTCTTCTTTTAGCTCGAATCCTGCGTGGTCTGTTGCAAGGATTATCTTTGGATTTGCCATAATGCTAAATTAAGCCAAGAACTTTTAAATCTTTCTTTAGGCCAGGCACTCCGGGATAGTTTTTGAGCTCTTTTGGTTCAATCCACCTGAATTCCGTATTTTCATGGCAAAGCCTTACTTTATCAGAAGAAGGCGTGCACAAAAAGCATTGGACTGTCCATATTTTTTTGAGCTTTTTGTCCGCAATCTGGAAAATATTTGCTTTCTTTGTGATTTTCGCTTTTAATCCCGTCTCTTCCCTTATTTCCCTTATTACTGTGTCTTCTGCTGCCTCAAATTCCTTGATAAATCCCGAGCAAAATCCCCATTTATTCGGATAGTTATAATCATCCGGCGCTTTTTTCAGAACTAGTATTTTGTCTTTGTGATTTATGACTCCAGTAACTACGAAATAGGTTTTCATTCCGGATGAGAAAAAACTATCCTTATTTAATGTTTTGATTTAAGTGATTTTTAATTTTACTTTTTAAAATATGCTCCGCGATAGATAGGCGGCCTTCATTGGGCCGCGTGCATAATACGGTTGATTCGTTGCATTGCGAAGGTTGCTTTTGTGATTTGGTCGTAAAATAAAATGAGCAATTTTCGCCCAAATGGGGCGAGTGTACGGGTTTGATGAACAATAAATGCCGAGCGAAATGGCGAGGCCTAAATTTCTTTGTAGTTTTTATAAAATAACTGTAATTAGAGATTATTTATCAGAATAATTATCAAATCACAAGGATATTCTAAGTTAGGTATTAATACCAAGTTCCTCGCCATGTTGAATGGCCCCACTGGATAAGAAGGTCAACTCCTAACCTGTCTACCTGGAGCGGCACGTCGCATGCGCCGTAGCACGAGCCCATCCAGATTACAACACTTGCATCAGTATTTTTTTCTATTGAGTGCTGGATTTCATTTGCCCTTGGCTTTAGCCCGTCGGGCAATTGGACGCAGACAATCTTAGGCTGGTCTTTTTTTATTCTTTCAATGACTTTGTTAAGTTCAAGGTCGTAGTTTTCCATAATATTAAGAAAGAATAGGTATTTTAAAAAACTAATGATTTTTATGCCTGCCAGTCTTTGGTTTTGGCTTTTGGTGCTCAACTTTTGGCTCAGGCCAGTTTACAACTTTGACAAGATTTCTTGATATTTCTCCGTAATATCCCTTAGGGTCTGACTGGGATGCCATATTAAGGTATTCAGTTGATTTGGCTTTGTGGGATTGTTTATCCTTCTTTGCAACTTTTGACGATTGTGCCCATTCCAAGATGCCAAGAAAGTAATATGCCCTGGATTTTGTTTCATTATCTTTTGATAGATTGATTCCTGACTGAATCCTGGATACTGCAGTTTCATAATTTTTGCCGCTTTGCCTGTAAAGAAATGAGCCTGAATTAATGTAAGCATCTGCCACGTGCTTGCTTTTTTTGTGATTGTTGATAATGTCATCATAGAAAATGAGAATCTCTGATTCATAATGTTTGTCATTTTTGTTTTTTGCAATAAGTTTTAAGTACAGTTCTCCTAATTTTTTGATTGCATCATCTGCTAAGTTTTCGTTTTCACCAATAATGTTTTTGTATAACGGGATTGCTGCATCCGGATTTTTTTCTTCAGTCTTGGCAATCTCGGAGAGCTTATCGTCCAAACTTGGAGTTGGTTTGGAATGAATTTGCGGCTCGGCCTGGATTTGTATAGAATATGCGCGCTCGGTAAACAAAGCTGGAACTAAAGAAGCTGATAAGATTCCGGCAAGTGCGCTTTTGGCATAATTGTTTATTCTCATTTTATTGTAAGAAACAGTCAAATGTTAATATGCTTAACTTTTTTAGTATCTTTAACAGGTATTGGAACTAAGTATCCGCCTCCCATCATCAGATAATCAGAATGTGAATTTTGCGGAGAATATGAGAAAGTCAAAGAAGAGTTTAAAGGAATGCTTGTTAATCCTCTGTAACCTTTCTTCCTTAAAGATGTGGAATATTCGCTAGAGTCTAATGCGTCAAAAAGCTCAAGTTTAGCCTTCCTGGCAGAATTTTTAATTACTTTGTAAGATAAATTAAAGGTGTTGCCTTTTATTACTTCATAGGTTCTATTTAGGCTTTTGTCGCCAGCAATGTGTGGCAGAATTACGAATTTTTCATTTTTGTAATCTGCAAAAAACCCTTCTTTGGTATGGGTTATTTTTACAGTGTATTTTTTCTGTTTTTCAGCGGATTTTGGGTCTGAAGAGCCTACCTCAACCAAATTTTCAAGGCTGCTGACAGGTTGCGCATCATTGTTGCTGTATGCAGCCCGTGTTTCTCCGCTCGTTTGGTTTTTGTTTAGACCCGTACTTCCGGAATTCAAGTTATTACTATAATCCGGCACTGAAGTTAGTGCAGACAGCAAAGCCAATATTAAAGCTCCATTTTTTATTTTGTTAGTCATATTTGTGAGAATAATAATGTAATTAAAAATATTTCTTTCTAAGAATTCTTAATTATTCTTAATTGAATATGGAACTAGGTATGTAGACTCTCTCTTCATTGATGTATCCATTTCCTTAAATTCAATTTTTGCAGACTGTCCAGGAAGCAATGCTTCTATGCTACTTTTATTTTGCTTAACAGCAGAGAATGCCTGCTCCAAGCTATATAAAGTTGCAGGGTCAAATTCTGTTTTGTAACCATCCAGTTTTTGCATCACGCGAATAAGCGCATCGCCATCTTTAGCACTATAAGGAGTTAGCTTAATTGTCTTTCCGTCGATTTTGACCTCATAATTTTGGCCGCCTATATTTGTAACTTCCATTTCCTGATGATAAGCATCACTTATTTTTTGAGCCAAATCGTTCCTTACCTGAGGTTTCCTTAACTCGTTTGCTACAGGTAATGCCAGGAGTGCTAATATTCCCCCACCTAAAAGCAAATTCCTCATCCTTTTAGTTTTTCCTGCCTGAGAAGCTTGATATTCTATTGTTGTAGGAGTCTTTACATAAGTCCTGTCACTTCTAGGAGCCGTGTATCCTACCATTTTATTCACCGAAAATCTCGTCCATTTCAAAACCGGACAAGTCTCTTTTGTTAATTAATTTTGCGAAATCCTTCTCGCCCATTTTCTTTCTGGCACTTCGCATGTTTTCAATCTGCTCCATGTCCTCGTCCAAAAACATTTCTTCTGCTTCCATTTTAGTAGTTTGATTTAGTAATTTATGTTTCCTGTTTGGTATAATGGATTTGATGAATATGACTGGTCATTAGCTGAATAGTCAATTTTACTTTCAAGCTCCTGAGGACTTTTACCGTCAAAAGCTGCCTGACAAAATACACACATTTCAAATACCCCCAAACTTTTGTTACTGTGTAGTGATAGAGGTTGTATATAAAGTTTTCGATTGTTATGACTAAACAGGGATTATTTTCAATATAGAAGGAAATAAAGTTTAAAAGTGATAATTGATTAGTTTATAGAATGTATGGGACTCAAAAATATTATTTGATAGGAAGTAACAACCCTTTGCTTAGGCAGGAAGCAGAGGAAGTAACAGATTTTTCCGGAATTGAGGGTTTAGTTAATGATATGAAAGTTTTACTTAGTGAACAGAAGAAGGCCGCCGTTGGTTTGGCTGCTCCCCAAATAGGTGTTTCCAAAAGAGTGTTTATAGCAAAAATGGGGAGAGAAATCAAAGAATTTGTAAATCCAAAGATTATAAACTCAAAATGGTATTCCCTTTCCTGGGAAGAATGCCTGAGCATGCTTGAACTTACAAATCTAAAAGTGCGCAGATATTCAATTACCGTTGAATACCAGAATATGTACGGAGAACAAAGAACAGAAAAATATAGGGGTCTTAACTCGAGAATTGTCCAGCACGAAATAGACCATTTGAATGGAATTTTGATAATAAGAGATTAATGAACAGGAAACCTCATAAAACTTTTACAGTTCTGGCAATAATAAATCAATCTGTGCTTGTGGATTCTCACTCGGCAGTTTTTTCCCTGTGCAAGAAAACAATGGCAATTTTTGCAGAACATTTTCTTCTGCTCTTTCGTAAATCCGGCCTTGTTTTTTAACGCAATTTTTATGGCAGTTTCGACATATTTGTCTGCAAGCTTCCTGTCTTCCGGAAATATTTTTTTTGCAAGCTCAAAAAGAAACTGGATTCTTGCATTTGCAATTTTGAGCTGGCTTTGGGGCTTTTTACTGTATTTTTTCTTCATAATAAGCCAAAATGAATAATTATATAAAAATCTACTCTGTTGATTTATCTATGTATGAAAGAATTGTTTCACTAGCGCCAAGCAATACTGAAATTATCTATGCGCTTGGTGCAGAAGATAAGCTTGTAGCCTGCACAAGATACTGCGATTATCCAGCACAAGCAAAATCAAAGCCCAGGATTGGAGGCTGGCTTGACATAAATGACGAGCTTGTAAAAAGCTACAATCCGGACTTAATCCTGACTTCAACTTTTGTGCAGGACAAAATAACTGAAAGATATAGGAAAAATAGGATGAATATTGTTGCACTGATGCCAAAAACTTTGGATGGGGTTTTTGAAAGTATTGTTAAAATAGGAGAATTGGTTGAAAAACAAAAAGAAGCAAAAAAATTGGTTGAATCAATGAAAAATGGGATTAATGAAGTTGGAAATAAAACAAAGGCAGTTAAAATCAAACCAAGAGTTTATATCGAGGAATGGCATAAGCCGCCGACAGTTTCAGGCAATTGGGTTCCTGATTTGGTAAAGGCTGCAGGCGGAAATTACAGACTGATAAAATCAGGAGAGTACAGCAAAGAAGTAACTACCAAACAAATACAGGATTATGATCCTGAAATAATAGTTGTTTCAATCTGCGGAATGTGCGACAAAGTTCCAAGAGAATGGATTACAAAACGGGAAGGCTGGCAGAATTTAAGCGCAGTAAAAAATGAAAAAGTTTTTGTTTTTGACGATTCTTTACTCAACAGGCCGGGGCCAAGGCTGGTTGAAGGGTTAAGAAAATTGTATGAAGTTGTACGTGTTTAGAAATATTAAAGTTAATTCAATCTGTCGCTTTGAGCGACCCTAGTTACACTCGGCGAAATTTGACAGACACTAAATTTCGCCTCGAAATATTGCAATAAATAACGGAACTCTGATAGGCATCTTAGGTTAATTAATTGCCAGAAATCATTAAATTTTCAATTAGTGTGCGGGCGCTGGTTCTGGATTAGAATCTGGTTTATTAGACGAACCTGAATAGGACATTGAACTATTGAACCAATCATAAAATCCACTCCCAAATTGAATGCCGCTATCTGCCAAATATTTACCAGATTCTCCAAGATCTCCAAAAAATCTTCCTAAGCCATATGGCTGCTTCTTTTTTTCGTGTCCATTGGCAGCATGGTCCTGTCCCGGGATTCCGTGAGGAGCAGCGCCATGGTCTCCCTGAGCCTGAGCATTATGTATCATTTGTTCCAGTTGCTGCTGTGACGGCTGCGCCTGTTGCCCACCATGTCCTTCTGGAGATTCTCCGTGTTTTTCTTCTTTGTGTTCTGCCATTTTGTTTATTGTTGTAATGTAATTGTGTTTTAATGTAATTGTGTTTTTAATGTTTTTTGTTCTTAAGCAGGGTTTTCTGCCGGCGCTGCTTTTGGAGCCGGAGCTGCTCCTGAAAAATAACTGTCAAGGGTTTTTCCAATAGCATAAATTGGCTCTGAAACCGCCTTAAGTGAATTTGAATAAAGCTTTCCTGTTACGCTGACAGCACCTTCAATAATTGGAAGCGGGTTCAATGCTTTTGTCAGATTACTGATTTTTGCATTTTCTGATTTTACGCCTACAATCCTAAATAACAGGCCCATCAGTGAAGAGTATGCAAGCTGAACCGGCAATCCGTAAGGAGCCAAGAATAGGACGTTAATTGCAGCTAATGGCAATACATATTTCCAGGTCCTCTTGACTGTTTGCATGAATTCTTTTTTGTACAGTTCACCTAATCCCTTAAAACTGTGGTTTTGGATTATATGATTTAAGCCCATGTATGCTCCGACAAAAACAGCCTGTCCTAGTGCCAATCCACCAACAGCAGCAACTCCTCCTAAAATTGGACCACCTAAACCTGTAACATATTGCTTTCCAACTTCAATATTTGAAAACATCCATCCAAGTCCCGGTGCTAATGCCGTCCCAACAACTGCTTCTTTTCCAGCCTTGACAAAATTAAGAGACTTGTTTTCAAGTTTATCCTGAATCAATGAGCCAAGCGCTAATGGTCCTGCAACAAGACCGGCATTCAAACTCATCATAGGATTGTAAATTGGCGTGTTTGGAATATTAAATACAAGCGGAGACGCAAGACCTGCTCCCAAAGCTGCAGTTTTCGAAAGCCCTTCAACTATTTCGTCAAGTGGTTTTTGGGATTTAGGTTCTTTTCCTTGCTCGCCCGTACCGTGGTCGGCATTGTTGCCTTGAGCTTCTTTCAGTTTTTCTTCGAGTCCTGACGGAGTTTCTTGAGCTTCTTCAGCCATCTTTCTCCTCCAAGAGTTTTCTGACTGCGTACTCTACAACATGGCTTTTGTTTCGGAATTTTCCGGAAGAAAGAGATTTCATTACCTTAAGGACAAGTTCTTCGTCCATTGTAATACTCATTTTATGTTTCATAAATTCCCAAAAATGTTAGCACTTAAAAGTAGTATTTTATACTACTAATATAAAAAGTTTTCTATTTGTCATTACTAAAAAATAGTTACAAATTTGAGAAACTGTTGTATTTTTGGATACAATCGGTCGCTTTAAGCGATCCTAGTTACACTCGGCAAAACTTCTTCTGCCATTAAAGTTTTGCCTCGGAATATTCACTAATTTTTAAAAAGTGACGAAGCGCGGCTTTTTATAAATTCTACCAAAAGGTATATATACCAATAATATGAAAGATAAAACCACAAGATTTAAATATGACTGTTATACAGAATGGAATATAAATTTTAGATTAATATACCAAATAGTATAGTAATACTAAATCAAAACTTTTAAATATAAAATAAGTAAATAGGTATATATTCCAATTGGTATAGAGTTGACGTAATTGAATAAAAGAGGGTTAGCCGGCAGGGAGTACTACATAGACTTATTAGATAAAAATACAAATTCTTTCAGAAAAGGCGAAGGGAAAAATATTGCACTCCTCGGCCCAAGAAGATGCGGCAAGACTTCAATTCTAAAGCACCACGCCCAAAACTCAGGCGAGATTATTTCAGTTTACATTGACGTTGAAAAAATCAGCCTGAATCCTGAAAATTTTGCTGTTGAGTTTGTGTGGAATATAATCCAGTCTTCTGTCAAAAAAACCTTTTCAGAAAGCGAGGGCATTGGATTTCTTGAAAAAATAAAAAAACACGAAGCTGAACTCGGTAAAAATTCTTTTTCTTTGATAAAAACAATCGAAAATGAACTATTAAAAATAAAGCCTGACCAGAGGCTTTTGGTAAAAAGTGCATTTGATTTTGCCAATGTTTTTGGAACAGAGAAAAACAAAAAAATCCTCCTGTTATTGGACAATTTTGAAAATATTTTTGATTTGAACAATTTTTCTCAGGTAAAAGATGCCATTTCATTAATAGATTATGGCGCAAAATATGTCAGATATGTTGTTGCCAGCTCTGCCGTAAGGGAATGCATCTCGCTTCTGAAAAATTTTGAATGCTTTGAAATAAAGAATCTCGAAAAATCAAAGTGTGTTGAGTTAATTGAAAGCATTATCGGAAATGCTAACAGAAAAGCCTGTGAAGAAATTTTTTCATTCAGCAAAGGCCATCCGTTTGTTGCGGTCTCCATTGCAAAAAGATTTCTTGAGACAAAAGACGCAAAAAAAGCATTTTTAGTGGAACTCCTTGTAAAAGACAGTCCTGTCTATAATTACTGCAGCGAATCATACAATTATTATTACAATCGTGCACGCGGCCAGACTCTGCTCAAGACTATCCTGAAAGTTGTTGCAAGTGAAGAGCTCAGGCTAAGCGAGATAGCAAAGAAAATTTACAGAAGCGCGCCTGTAACAAAGGCAATTCTTGAAAGGCTAATTGATGCGGATATAATCCACAAAAAAGACAATAAATTCTATTTTGGAGATGACGTTCTTAGGGTGTGGGTCAAACTGACTTCTGATGGTTACGATTTCATTGATTCTATTGATGATAAAATTTTGGAGGAAGCTGGCAAAAAACTATGAGCAAAAAAAACCTTAGCTGGATTTTTGCAATGATTTTGCTAGCTTTAGTTCCTGCAGTTTATGCCCAAAGCTGGACTCAAGGAATTGGTTTTGTCGTAATTAATGCGCTTGTAGTTGGGATTGTGTTATTTGTATTGCAGTCATTCCTTATACCAAACAAGGAGGGTAAAGAAAAAACTGCAATCTGGGTTGTAATAGCAGTAACTTCGCTCTTGATTTCGTGGTTCTATGGACGTGGCGGATTTATCTGGAACACTGGGCCCCTTGCAAAATTCTTCAATGTGTACTTATTGGTCAATGCGCTTGTAATCGGAACCTTCCTTTACGTTGTGCTTGGCTTGATGGGATTAAAAGAAAAGCTTGGCTCCAAGGAAGGAACGACCGGCTACATCATTTTGCTTTTCATAGTATCAGTAATGTTTGCATTCCAGCTTGGCAACCAGTGGATATGGAGCCAGACAACAGTAGCCAGATTCATAGACTCATTATTTGGAACTGACGGAATTTTAAATCCGAATCCTCCATTGTACAGGCTCTGGGTTTTCCTGTCAAGCGCAGTCTTGTTATCATTTTTCTTTGCAGGATACCTGCTAAAAGGAGGAGTAAACGGCAAAAACGGTGTAAGCTACGCACTTGCAATTGTCCTTGCTGCAAGCATGGCAAGCCAGGGTGCAAGCCTTGGTGCAGTCATACAGTTGGGAGAGCTTGTGTTTACAATATTATTTTTCCAGACCGTAAATGAAACATTCGGAAAAGATAATCAAATAATAGCGGGGTTTGTTTCAATTAGCCTGGTAGCCTGGGCTTCTGCTGCGGCTACCGCATCAATACCCGAGTACAGGGGATTGTTAGGGTCAATGTTCTGTAAAACTGGATTAATAGAATGCACTCAGCTGGCGGCACAATCGGCTGCAGCAACTGGCGTTTTTGGGTGGATAAAAACGCTTGGGATGTGGATTCTCATAATAATTGCAGTAATTGTGGTTTTATTATACAAGGCATTTAAAGGCGGCGGAGAGGACAAGAAGAAATGGCTTACAATACTTGCAGTATTAGCAATCTTAGGGATAATATTGCTGCCAGGATGGATATTCATTCCATTTTTGATTTTCATGGCCATAATAGGGCTGATTGTTTGGGGCATGAGCAGGGGAGAGAAGAATAGCAGAATTTTTACACTTGGTTTAGGAGGCCTAAAAAAGAAATTGAGTACAATATTTACAAATGCCAAGCTTTATAGGGATGTTCCTGAAGGAAGGGAGCCTCAAATATTCAAAGAAAATAAACATATGTTCCAGGCACTGGCAAATTATGTGACTCGTTCGGAAATAAATTACAGGTATTGGGCTTTCATCAAGACCGGAATAAAATTAGGAAATCAGCTTGCCCCAAAGATAGGAAAATTCAATGATCCAAAAAAACTTAGAAAAGATATAATATATTACAGAAGCGGGGGCACAGTTATAGAAGGCAATAGGCCAATAAAAGTAGAAGGCTGGAACAGGCTAAATCTTGAAGCGGTTAATTTGATGAATCGATTTTACTATTTGATTAGTATGGCGTATATTGCCGCAGAGTACAACCTCAAAGCAACTAACCAGTACCACACAGAAGCGGCAGAATTTGTTGCAATTGAAGTTGCGGCAAGGGAACTGTTAGAAAAAATGAAGAGAAATCATGAACAATACAAAAGAAGGTTAGACGCCTATGGCAACCATCATGTCCTAAAAGTCTACAGGGACATAACATTAGACATGTCAAACCCAACAGGGGAAGTGGAGCAGCATCCGCAAATATTCGCCAGGCCCGGCGCTGCATTTGATATGGGAAACCAAGATCCCGCTGTAAAAAATAATGTAGCCAAAGCGGACCAATTTGGAGTTGGCGAGGAATTAAACCAGTATGGGGAAGTAGTAGCTGACATAATTGGACAAAAAGCAAAGGATCCAAGAGAATATAAAAAACCAAGAAGGATTGTTAATCCGGAGGATATAATAAATTTCCCGGATTTTATACAATTCATGGAAAACATCTCAAAGGATTGGAAAGGATTGGCAGAAGATGTAAGATACGGACTGCACCACCCAAAAAGCAGAACTTTAGGTGCTTATATAACTGCTTATAGAGAACATAAATATTATCCTGAATGGGCTGATGAGCTAATAAAACCAACCGGTTCGCCAACTCAAGAAGACCCTGCTATAGATTACAGGGCCATGGCAGACCCGGGTAAAAATATTTATTGGGGAAGAAAGAACTATTACGATGGAAGCGAGGGAATTCCAAGAGATAATCCCTATCCGAACCTATGCTCTTTAGGCTTGACCAAATACTTGAAATTACGTGTTGAATTGGACATAAAGGACCATCATAAAGTAGAGGAATTTTTGTACAAGTATCCGGCTGATAGCGGAGTCCCGGAAAAAAAGATGCCTGGCCAGCCAATAGGAATACATTTGTCTGACAAGCCTCCAGAGCCGGCACAAGGTGGATAGATGGCAGATACAAACCAAGATAATCCAGAATCAGGTTCGCCCGTTGTGAAGATAGATTTAGTCATAAATATTTTGACCCGAATCACAACGCTTCAAGACCAGATGGAAGAAACAATAGATACAAAGAATAAGTACAGATTGCTGCTTTTTGAGCCCAAATTATTGTTTGGATACAAAAAAGACTTTGCTGCATTTTTTGTTGCTTTTAACCTATACAAAGATTACTGCTCTTCTGTAATGGGCGCTGAAGAAATAAGGAGAGAGATAAATAAAATAAGGATATATGATGCGCGTTTAGCCCTTAGCATAGAAAACTTATTGGGCTTATCAAATAGTTATGGCTCTTTATTCTCCGGTTTGATTGCTGCATTACGGCAAGGCAAAGAGTATTTTGTTTCATATATTTCTACCCATGACAAAGAATTGGCTTTAAGGGCCAAATCAATAAGCAACAATAGAGTATCGAGCCAATTGACCTTCCTGTTTTCCTCCATTAGCGGCCGAGAAGTTGATTACCTCCTTTCATACAAAAATGATTCCGGCAACTGGGGCAATTACTCCATAAATAATAGGATAGAATTTTTCATATCAAGAGTGAATTTGTACTTAAGAGGAGGCAATGAAAGCAATAATCAATTTAAGGGATTGTTAAATGATTTTGGTGACAAGGAAGTTACCGTTTCAATCTTGAAAAACAAAGCTGTCATGTACTTGTGGAAATATAATGAACAAATAAAATTCCTTAATTCCCTTATAGAGTTATGTAAAAAATCAGGAGAGAGCGGAGAATGGAAAGGGTTTTTTGGGAAGCAGGGATTTTGGACTAATATTGACAAATATGCCGCCAGATTGGAAAAAGAGTTTTCCAATGAGGAGTTCGCAAAAACCATAATTTCAAAAAAGAAAGAAATTGGGGAGAGCCCGGAAGGGTGGGGGGGCAGTTGGAACGGAGTGAATCTTGCGACTCCCGGATTATTGAATAATTTGCTGTATAAATTAAATCATCCTTCTTTTCAAAGGAAAATGATAATAATTCCGGCATCCCAGGAATTAAGAATAATTTTTGAGAATAGGGAAGCTGTATTGAAAGAAAACAGGGATAATCATATAAAAGAACTTATTGGAATCATAACAAATACAGGCGGTTTAAAATCTAAAAAAAGAATAGCTGAAAATTTCAGGTCAGAATTAATAGGTTATAGTAAAAAATCAATAGAGCGTTTGGGTGAAGATTTATCCAGGTTCGCGAAGGTTGCAAATGAGCCGTTGTTATCTTATGAGGAATTCATGGAAGAGTTTGACAAATACACTTTAAAAATAGACCCGCAAACACTCTGGAGCAGCATAAGCCGTTTGTCAGGCATAATGAAATCAAATGACAGTTACACAGCAGATTCCATAAACAACTTTAAATTTCTAAGAAGCATAAGCGATTTGACTTTGGTTAGTGGCGCAGACTTGTCAGCAAAGCAAGCATTGTTAAAGATAGAGATGCTTAGGAGCTTTGACCACTTAAACGATGAAGACATAAAAAATTTGGAAAGCTTGGTTCCAAAAGCTGAAGGCTTATTGGTTAAACTAAATAATTTAGGAGAATATTTAAAATCCAAAATAAATGAGAGTTACACTCTCAGACCTGAGTTTATCCTGAATCTGGACTTTAATAATATCAGAATAAGAAATTTAAACAATGATTTAGGTTATGTGAGAAAAGTTCTCTTAAGGCTCGTTAAGGATTTCAGGATTAAAGAAGTTGCAGATCAATCTTACTTTACCAGCAGTACGAAAGATAATAGAATAGAAAACAGGGGTGCTTAAGTGGCAGACGCGCATGGTGCAGAAGGTGGAGGAGATGCCAAGGGAGGAGGCAAAGCAGGCTTTTTTTCTGAATGGGTAGAAATTGGCAGGAATTGGTTTAAAAGAAAAGTACCATTTGTAGACAGGTTCAGATTTGGGAGAAGGAAAGTAGGTGACAGGCCGCATCCAATTCAATATGAGCTTCAGAGCACCTGGATAGAAAAAAATACCAATTTGTTTGGCACCACTTTAAAGAGGGTAGAAAACGAGTGGGCTAAATTGGCAGTTTCAATGGGTGAAGGGCAAGACCCTAACAAAGGTTTTCTGGAAGATCCTCAAGGGATAGTTCCTCTTTACCAGAAACTCGGGGTTTATGCCGACTTGGAAAGGATACCCCTGGAAGTAAACTGGTTTGAAACAGGAACGGGATTTCATGAAAGCAAGTTGTCATTTGAGATGCCTGAAGAAGCTGTTTGGAGAAAATATGGCTGGATAGAAGATGAGGTAAAAAAATTAAAGAAAAACTCAAGCAAAATCAAAGCAATAAGTGATAATGTAAAGATAAAGAGGATTTCACTTCACCCGGGAACAGTCATTCATGAAGGCAAAATTGAAGAAGATATCTATGCTTTTGGCATTGAAAGGGCAAAACAAATGATAGGGGAAATGACAGCTTATTCTGAAATACTTAGCGTAGGCTATTTAAGACAAAAAGGTGTCGGCACTGAAGTTAGAACAAAAATTGATAATCTGATAAAACAGTTTACTTCGTTATTCCAGCAAATTGCGGAAATGGAAAATGAGGCATATAGTTTGCTCCAGGATTTGACCGGTGATGCCAAAATACTAAAAGGAAGATGGGAACTTATAGCTGACCAGACTGCGCCAGAGTCAACAAACGTATCAACAATAAGATTTCCCCATACTTTTAGAATTATCAGGCAATATGCACTTCTGGAAATAACTGAAAAAATAGAGAAAAAAACCGGAATTACTACTGAGAGCTATGAAAATAAAAGAGTAGTTACTTCTTACATAGATCCCAATCAGCATACTGCTACCAGTAATATTTATACAATAGAAAAGCAGAAACTTAATGATGAATTGGCATCAATAAACAGCATTATGACTGACGAATTGAAGTATATAGTTCGTGATATTCAGAGTTTTGAGCAATTGGTTAACAATACTGGAAGTTTTGAGAATGTCATAAAAGGGATTATCAGAGCAGAAAGAAATAATTTGATTGGCGTTCTTAACAGCACCGACCTGCCAGAAGCCAAAATACAGAATATAACAGATTTGATTACTCATCCCGATCCTACTTTGGCCAGTTTGCTCGAAGAATCACTCAAAAATATTGTTTCAATAATTTCAAGTGTGGTAAACTCCAGAAAATCCGCTGACGAAAAAGTGGATGATATAGAAAACTCGTTGCTCAATTCATTTAGTGCAATCAGGATTATTGAAGAGTTCCTTGCATATCACGAAAATGACGTAGTGGGTATTCTAAAGGAACGGGATGATAGGGGGAATAAAAGAAAAGTTGATGATGTTTTTGAGGATATCAGGCATGTTTTACTCCCAAATGAATTGGCCACAAGCAGTATTATAGACACCATATTAAATGATAAAAATCATCGGGCTCAAATAAAAGCATTAATCAATAAACAAAAGGATGAGTTTGTAACGGCAAGAACCATAATTCGATTCATACGAATTTCTGTAGTGAGGAAAAATCTAGATGATAAAGAAGCTGGATTAAAAACAAGGCTGGAAATACTCAATATCAAGAAATCTGACATTGAATTAAAATTTCTGGAAGAAAAAAAGAGGCTTCAGGATAGGTTAGACGAGATAGATGGTATAAGTCCCCGCGATATGCAGGATATTCTTGATTCTATCAGGCCAAAAATTAGCGCCCCGAATGCCGGGACAAAAGGTTTTTACAAAAGACCGGAAGAGCTAAAGTATGGTTTAGATGAATATGGGTACCCGTTAGAAATTGATCCAGGTAATGGGATAGTGCTAATTGATAAATGGTGGCATGAGATAGGCCAAAATGAATGGCAAATGAAGACAATTGCACAAAAACATGAAGGTGCGGATACATTAAGAAAAAATTTGGGCGTTACTGTCAATTATACTTCCAATCCTGGTGAAAAACCAAAATTAGGGGATATAAACATTGCCGGAACTCCTGCCAGAGAAATACGTTATGTAACTGATCAAAGATTTATAGGGCAGGTCGATATACTTGACTTAAGTGCGTTTATGTATTCTTATTGGGATGCTGTAAGAGATGATTTAAGGGATGGCAGATACCACCCCCATTCAAAAAGTACTGGTGACTATGTTATAGAAGCTATGGGGGGATATCATAAGGATTTGGGCGCACCTTATTCCAGAGACTGGGTTCCTGGCTTAAAAAGCAAGGGAATGTTTTTTTCGAGAAGGGGTGTTGTGCCATTAAAGCCAATTCAACTTCACATAGACGTGCCAACAGAGCTTATTAAAAGTAATCCTGAAACTTTCAATAAGCATATCCCTGATGATGAGAAAACAGTAACAAGGGATTACGCCATGAGAATGCCGGACGGCAGTGTAGAAAAAGGAGAAAGGCATCCTTCAAAGTATAATCCAGCATTTGATAGAAGGTCGTGGCACATTGAAAAATATGTACATTGGGGAAGAATGTATTATTGGGAATGGGCAGGCGGAATAAACAGGTGGTCAGAAAATACATTCCCCCATGTTTCAACCAGAGGATTGGCATTGTACATAGCCCATCTTGCATCTACAGACACTTATTATTATAAAGAAGCAGAAGAGGCAATCGAAGGGCATTCGTTTGATTACGGAACCAGGGGAATGGGTGCATTCCCAATTATGAACCCATTAAGCGGAAAAAACATAGTAGGGGAAGGCACAGAAAATTAAAGTGTTTCGAATTATTGGCAAATGACAAAAATATCATTCCTCGGAACAGGAAAAATGGCGGCAGCATTGATTAGCTCAATCCATAAAAAAGATTTTGTCAAGTCAATTATTGCAAGCGGAAGAAATGAAGAAAATCTTGATAAAATAAAAAATAAATTCAATATCAAGACAACCAAAGACAACAAAGAAGCTGCAAGAAATTCGGATGTGATTTTTCTCTGCGTCAAGCCGCAGGATTTTGATTTGTTATTAAATGAAATAAAAAGTGAAGTAAAAAGCCAGTTAATTGTCTCCATTGCCGCAGGAATAAGAACAATCCACATTGAAAAAATTCTTGGCAAGAGAAGAGTAATACGAGTGATGCCTAATGTCAACTGCCTTGTCGGCGAGATGGCTGCAGGATTTGCAGGCGGAAAATACGCAAAAAAAGAAGATATGGATTTAGTTGAAAAAATTTTAAGTGTATCCGGGCTTGCAATAAAAGTAAAAGAAAACCAGCTGGATGCGCTTTCAACTATAAGCGGCTGCGGTCCTGCATTTTTTGCTTATTTCATAAAACATATGTGTGACGCTGCTGCAAAAAAAGGACTGCCAAGAGAAACTGCATATAAGCTTGCTGCAAAAACACTGCAAGGCACTGGAAAGCTTCTTTTGGAAAAAAACCTGAGTCCGGATGAATTGATTAAAATGGTTACATCAAAAAAAGGCGTCACCCTTGCCGGGCTTGAAGTGCTTGAAAAGGAAAAAGCTGGTAAAATCCTAGAAAAAATGATATTCGCAGCGCATAAAAGGAGTCTTGAGTTAGGTAAATAAATTCTTAAAAACATTTAATAATCGAATGAGTACACTAAAAACAATGATTGAAAAGGCCAAAATTGCAAGGGAAGCGACGCTTAAATTAGCCGCGCTGAAGAATGAAGTAAAAAACAAGGCGCTTGTTGCAATAGCTGCTGCCATAAAGAAAAATTCTGGCAGGATAATTGGCGCAAACGAAAAAGATGTCACTGAATCAAAAAAAGCAAAGATTAGTGATGTGCTGATAAAAAGATTGCTCATTGATGGAGATAAAATAAGTGAGATTATTGAAGAAATTGAAAGCGTTGCCAAGCTTGATGATCCAAACGGAAAAATTCTGTCACAAGTGGAGCTTGATAGAGGCCTCATGCTTTATCAGGAAACCTGCCCAATAGGGGTAATTGGGGCAATTTTTGAGTCAAGGCCTGACGCGCTTGTCCAGATCGCAGCCCTTTGCATAAAATCCGGAAATGCTGTGATTCTGAAAGGCGGTTCTGAAGCAAAAAATTCAAACAGGATTTTAGTAGAAATAATTTCAGATGCCTGTGAAAAAAATGGAATTCCAAAAGGAGCTGTTCAGTTAATAGAAACAAGGGACGAAGTATCTGAAATGCTGAAGATGAATGATTTTATCAGCATGATAATTCCAAGAGGGAGCAATAATTTTGTAAAATATGTTCAGCAAAATACGAGCATTCCCGTGCTTGGTCATTCTGATGGGATATGCCATGTTTTCATTGATGAGTCTGCTGAAATGAAAAAAGCGCTTGACATTGCTTATGACGCAAAATGCCAGTATCCTGCTGTCTGCAATGCAATGGAGACTTTGATTGTCCACAAAAATATTGCAAAAAAATTCCTGCCGGAGATTGCAAAAAAATATGCAGGTTCAAAAGTAGAAGTCAGAGGAGACGAAGAAACAGGAAAAATACTGAAAGGAATAAAAAAAGCAACAGAACTGGACTGGAAAACAGAATACAATGATTTAGTGCTTTCAATAAAGATTGTTAATAATTTAAGCGATGCAGTTAGCCATATCAACAAATACGGCTCAAAACATACTGAGGCAATAGTCACAGAAAACAAAAAAAACGCTGAAGAATTCATGGATTTGGTTGATGCGGCATCAGTAATGTGGAACGCGTCAACAAGATTTGCCGATGGGTTTAGGTACGGAAAAGGGGCAGAAGTAGGAATAAGCACTTCAAAAATTCACGCAAGAGGGCCAGTAGGGCTTGAAGGCCTTGTGATTTACAAATACAAGCTGGTTGGACACGGCCAGATTGTAGGAGATTACAGTGGAAAAAATGCAAAAAAGTTTTTGCATAAAAAAATTAAGTGATTTTTAATGGCAAGAAACATAAAAGCAAAAAATGTACTGATAAAAATCGGCACAAACACCCTGACCAATAATGAAGGTGATTTGGACAATGCAGCAATAAAAAATATTGTAAACCAAATTGCAGACATAAAGAAAAAAGGGAAAAATGTAGTGCTTGTAACAAGCGGCGCAATAGGCGCAGGAATGAAAGAGCTTAACTTAAAATCAAAGCCGCAGGATATTACTATGAGGCAGGTTTGCGCTGCTGTGGGCCAAAGCATTCTGATGGACACTTACCAGTCCTTATTCGGAAAACATAACATAAAAATTGCCCAGATTCTTTTAACTTACAGTGATTTCTCCAACCAAAAAGTTTTTTCAAATTTCCAGAAAGGAATTAGCAAAATGCTTGAGATGGGAATAGTCCCCATAATAAATGAGAATGACCCAATTTCAATTGATGAAATAGGCCCTTCATTTGGAGACAACGATATGCTTTCTGCAATGATTGCCACAAGCCTCGATATTCAACTGCTTTTAATACTTACAAATGTCGACGGGCTTTTTGACAGGAATCCAAAGGAAAACGGCGCAGTGCTGATAAATGAGATAGGGGATATTGAAAAATGCAAGAAATATGTCGATGACAAATCAAGCAGCCTTGGAGTCGGCGGGATGAGAACAAAGATTAAAGCTGCAGAGATGGCTGCAAAAAAAGGCATACCAACAATTATTGCCAACGGAAAATCCAGAAATGTGCTATTAAAGATTTTTGAAAATGAAGAAGTCGGGACCATGTTCCCTGCATAATGAATATAGAAATGTTTTTAAGCATCTGGTTGCGGATTGATTAAGAAAGAGAGGTGCCTTATGGAATATATTTTAAAAAAAAAGCCGAAGAACTGCACAATAATTGAGGGTTTTCCGGGATTTGGCCTTGTTGGAACAATAGCATCAGAGTTCTTAATTGAGCACTTGAAAACTGAGCAGATTGGAAAAATAGTTTTTAACCAGATTCCGGCGCTTGTTGCCATTCACGAGGACAAAGTTGTCGAGCCTTTTGGGATTTTTTACAACGAAAAATACAACCTGCTCATTATACACGCGATTTCAGCTGCCCCAAAGCATGAGTGGGACTTTGCTGAGACAATAGCAAGAATTGCACTTGAGTTAAGCGCCGAGGAGATAATATCTCTTGAAGGAGTAGGGGCTACTGAAGACAGCGAGGGCTGCAGGGTATTCTATTACGCAAGCGATGAGAAAAGCGCAAAAGCGCTTGAAAAGCTGGATGTAAAGCCGCTCAAGGAAGGGATAATCATGGGAGTTACAGGCGCGCTTCTTTTAAGGGCAGAAAAGACTCCAATGTGCTGCTTATTTGCAGAGACCCATTCAAACCTTCCCGACAGCAAGGCAGCTGCAAAAATAATTGAAGTGCTTGACAAATACATTGGAATGGAACTCGACACAAAGCCGCTTTTGCAGCAGGCTGAGAAATTTGAAGAGAAGGTAAAGATGATAATGCAAAAAAGCCAGGAAGCCCAGGAAATAAGCGACAAGAAAAAGCTGAGTTATTTGGGATAAATTTAATATAATCTTCCTGGAAACATTTGTATTCCTGTTTTTGATTCTACAATATCCACTGTTCTTTTGTAGAGGGCATTATAATTAAAATCAAATTTAGTTCCGGACTGGTATAAGCCGTATTTTTTTACCATTTCAATTGCCTTGGGCTCTCCGGCAGCAGCGTGCCTCATTATGCCTGACATTGTATCATTCATTAATATCCAAAATAGTTTACGCTGAGATTCAGGCTTGCCATCTGCGAGGGCGATGTAGTTTGTTGCCAATGAATTTCCTACACCTACTCCGCCTCCATCATGTATAGCCACGGAAGTTGCGCCATTCATTACAGCTGAAGCGAAATTTGCCATCACATATGTGGCTATCGGGTCACTGCCGTTTGGCATTTCCCTAGTTTCTCTTTGGGGTGAAGCAACCGAGCCTCCATCTAACTGGTCTCTTCCGATTATGATTGGAGCCTTAATCTTGCCATCTGCAACCAGTTTATTGAACAGCATCGCAACAGCAGCTCTTCCCGGCAACTCCATGCCACCATAGCCTGCCCAGACAACTCTTCCAGGAAGGCCGGGCTCTACAGGAACATATTCTGAAGCTAAATTAAGCCAGTTAGTGGCAATAGGGTCATCACTAAGCAAAAGTTTAGCATAGTGGTCAGTTGTCCTTAAGTCTTTTACATCGTTAGAAAGAACTTCCCATCTGAAAGGGCCCCTTCCTTCGCAAAAAAGAGGGCGCACGAACATTGGAATAAATCCTCCTATATTTTTTGCCTCATTGAATCCGGCATGCATTGCCGTTCCGACCAAAAAATTTCCATAGTCAGTAACTATTGCCCCGCGATTCTGAAGCTCCAACATCTGCCTTGCTTGCATAACTACACTTTCCAATGATTTTTCGAGATATTCCTTAGGTGAGTTATTTCTCTTGTCAAGAGCTTGTTCCGGAGTCCAGCCAACAGGACAGTAAAAGAAATTTTTGTAAGTGTTTTTTCCTTTAGTGTTTGTTTGCAATACTTCGTGAATTGAAGATTGGGATGTTACAAAATGAGGAGTTATTTGTTTTTCAACCAGATAATTCAATAAATCAACAGCATTGGTATGAACTCCTATAGATATTGCTTCGTCGCGTTCAGCATATTCTCTTGCTATCGCAAAAGCTTCATCTATGGTTTTTGCTTTTTTATCCAGATATCCTCTGGATATTGTTTCGTCAATTCTTTCTTCAGAAACTTCTGCTATCATAGCGATTTTGTTTTGTTTTCCGCTGGTTGGGCTTGTTACCATTGTGAATGCAAGCGGCTGAGCCCCGCTCATATGCCCCAGCCCTTCTGAAACCATTAAGCGCTGCTCTAATTTACTCATTGAAGAATATTTTGGAGATATTTCTGCGACCTCTACTGCCTTACCTGCAGTTTCATAAGTTCCCTGTGCGATGCCTTGAAATCCCATATAAATCCAGCTTCCTGCCGTCATTTGGCCAAAAGATATCATTCCTGCAGCCTGATATTGTGGGAAAAATTCTGCCCAGTTTCCAACCATCATAGAATTTGCAATGATAACTCTCGGCTTGTCTTTGCCACGAAAATTGCCCCCAATAAAATAGTCTCCTCCTGCAGATACGTGAAGAGTTTCATATGGTTTAAGGTTTCTTAGAGAGAGCTGTATATTGTTAAAATCTTGCCAATTTCTGGCTGCCTGTCCTGTCCCTCCATAGATAATCAGACCTTCGGGGTCATCACCATGGCACAAATTACTAATCATTGCCCTCAATAAGGCTTCAGTTGGCCAGCCAGCTTTTGTCGTAGGACTCAAAGCAGATTTTCCCCTCGGAAGGGGGTTTTTTTCGCGGTCTTTCCAATCAACTTTAGATAAAATTTTGAAATCATCTGGCATAGAATTAATCCTGTATCTTTCCTCAGGATCAGATATTGCCCTTTGGCCAGCGATAACTTGTCCGTATGCAGTTAACTGTTCTAAATTAGTAATTAGTATCCCCATTCCTGGGAAAAATAAGAAGTTTTTATAGTTTTCTACCTAAAAGAAATAACAAATTTCAAAAATATAATTTATCAAAAACTGATAGATATTTTCTTGTCAAATCATCATGCAAATCAATCGCTTTTCTTCCTTTTCCCATCATCAAACTGACAAATGCGAAAGCGATGTCGTGAAGCCCGTTTCTTGCAGGCTCAAAATCAAGCACATCCTTAATCGACGAGCCGATGCCGGCAATGTTGTGATTTTTTATTGTATTTGCCCACTCAACTGAAAATGCAAATGCCTTTGCCTCCTCGTCGTGTTTGTTTGAGAGTGTCGGAGTTAAGATATGCCCTATTTCGTGGCCAATGACGAGCATAACTGCATCAAGGGAATTTTCCCTTATAAAAATTTCTTTTGTTTTGTTGAGAGAGAACCCAAGGATTCCATTATTCCATTTTCCAAATACAGAATGAGCTAACTTGAAGTCTGAATCATTTAGCAAGTATATTGCCATTTTTGGCATTTTCTTATCCATCATAAGCTCAAAGGTTTCTTTTACCGCATCAATAATTTCAGTTTTGTCGTCGACAAATTTGGTTTTTGGCCGAGACGGCAGAAGAAAAACCTCAGGTGTAAATGAGTGGTAAAAAGATTCGGAAGATTCCTTATATGAGAAAATATAGAAGCCGTTAGTACTAACTCTCACTTTTGGCGCTGAGTAGTTTAAATCAGGATTTTCTTTGGATGAATCTACCCCATAAACGGGCCGGTTTACCAGTAAGTACCCCGTGTCAGGAGCAGACTGTCCAAAATAACTGTTTAGTCTGTACTCCAAAGGCAAGTTTGAGTAATCCATGGATTTGGATAAGATAACTGAAATAAAAGCCTTTGCGAATCTGAGGTTATAACCCTTATAAGCCCCAAATTTAGCCTTAATAGACTTTTTAATTGCCAAAATAGGGATAAATTCCTAGTGCCTAACTTTTCAATTGACACTCACTTTCGAGTATATGGGGTTCATGAAAATAAGTTTGGCAGCTGTAAAAGGGGGTAAAAGAACTAAATAAATTCTAAATCGTTAATAGTCCACGCGCCTAGTAAGAGGCAAGCCAGTACATCAGTCCCACTCATTGTCAAGGCACCATATCTTAAAGGTTTTAGTCTACCCTATTTCATTCGGATAGGGAGGGCAATTTGGGACTTTCAAAAAATTAAGAATTATGGCTTATCTCTTTAAGCTGCCCTGTAGATCAAATCTGCCCCCCTGCCAGTATTCTTTTTTACCGGATTTATGAGTCAAACCATAAACTAAGAAAACTACATGAGTCACTTCCTGCTTTTAACTCTCACTTCTTATGAGTAAGATTCATACTGAAAGTCTTCTTACAACCATTTTTAGTTGCCTAAATGGATATTTAAAAAAATATAATATAAAGATTATGTTATAAAATATATTAATTAACAAATAGTATATAACATAATTTTTATTAAATAACTTATAGAATAATATCTTTGAACAAATTAATTAAACTAAATTATTTAATAATTAATAGTATATTTTAGTTATTTCTGAGTTTTTATGAGTAAAAATAGAATTTTTGAGAAAGCCAATGAAACAAAAAAATTTCGATAAAAAATCGAAAAATCATTCAGAAAAATTTGGCGGGTTTTTGTAATTTGACGTCTTTAAAATAAAAACAAATCCATAAAAAAATATTGCAATTACAAAAATTTATAAATCACCTATTGTGTGATTTTCCAATGGACGAAAGACAGTGCAAAAAATGCAAGGCAAACATGCACAAAAAAGGCGTGATGCAGAGCGGAAATTCAAAATACGAGATTTACATTTGCAATGAATGCGGAAGCGAAGAAATGAAGGCAATCAGTGTGAATGAAAAATATCACCGTCAGTAATTCTAAAATTTGCCTTATTTGTTCGAAGAATTTACCCTACTTAAAGGTTCAGAATAAGGTATCGGATTGATTTTCTCGATGACAAAACTCAAGATGGTTTATTTTTGCAGATTTTTAGGTAAAAAAGAGTTCGCCTAATACGCATTATGCGAAGTTTTATATACTAGTATACACATCTTATGCAAAAAAGGTGTCTGAATGCTTGGTATTCTAGAAACAGAACTTAAAATCAGGGGATTTAGCGATAGAACAGTGCAAAGTTATCTGGCACATAACAAGAGTTTTCTCCAGTTTATAAATAAAGAGCCTCAGCTGGCGGATACAAGTGATGCAAAAAGATACCTTGCGTATTTGATGTCAGACCGAAAATACAGCCCAAGGAGCGTAAATCTTGCCCTAAGTAGCGTGAAGTTCCTTTTTAGGGAGATCTTGCAAAACACGGCCTTTAATGCAGTCAGGGCACCAAAGATAGAGAAAAAGATCCCGACAGTTCTCTCAAAAGATGAGATAAGGAAGCTTTTGGACGCTGCAGTTAACCCAAAACACAGGCTTTTGATTAAGTTTCTTTACTCGACAGGCATGCGTGTGAGTGAATGTGTAAATATTCAAATTGATGACCTGGATTTTGATGAAAAAATCGGCAAAATAATGCACGGAAAAGGCAACAAGGAAAGGTATTTGATACTTTCTGAAGGACTTATCAAAGATCTCAAAAGCTACCTTGAGACCAAAAAAGACAATGGAGATTATGTGTTTTCAGTTAAAGGCAGTCCAATCACGACAAGACAGGCACAAAAAATTGTGAAGGAAACTGCAAAGAAAGCAGGCATAAAGAAGAGGGTTTTCTGCCATGCCCTGAGAAGCAGCTTTGCGACACATTTGCTTGAATCCGGGACGGACATAAGGGTTATACAGGAGCTTTTAGGGCATGCTGATCTTTCTACCACTCAGATTTACACAAAGGTGTCAACTGAGCAGCTAAAAAAAGTGAAAAATCCTCTTGATCAGCTATAAAATTAAAACTTTTAATAAAAAATAAAAAGAATTAAAATCCAAACTCCTGCAAGCTGAACTGCAAGATGTTTTCTTTTGTCTGCAGAGTCTTGAATTCCTTATCAAGCCTCAAGTGCGGCTTAAGGTTGATATAGCGCTTTATTACAGGAACTCCCTTCTCGATAAGCGAAGTCACGTAGCTTGCCGCAAGATGTTCAGAAATCCCAAGTCTTTGCGCAATATCTCCGTAAGTGACTGCGCCTTTCTCCTCTTCTAAAGTGTAGATTACCAAAAAAACTTCCTGCTCTTTTCTGTCAAGCCTTTTTACGTTAAATTCTTTTTTTCTTTCAGACGGCACCCCTGAACTGGCCTCAATATACATCTGAAGATTGTCAACTCTTGAGCTAAGCCTGTCAAGCTTGTTTTCAAGCTCGCAGATGTACTCAAAATTTGAAGAAATCTCATTAGTGTTCTCGTTAATTGACTGCAAATGCTCGTCAAACTCGTGCCTGATTTTCGTAAATTCAAGCTTTAGCATCCTGTTTAGCCTGGATATCTCCAGCCCCACCCCTCTAAGAAAAATTTTTCCTAAAATACCAATCACCCCCCAACCTCAACCAACGATGAGGGGTTTAAAAAAGTTTCGTTTAAGCCTGATTTGACCTCGACAATTTGTAGATGTAGTGTATTTCTTTGCCTTCCTTAATTACTGCAATTTCACCAGATTCTGCTATTTCATCCATTAAGCGGTAAAATGAGCTTTTTGAGCAAAATTTCTGCTCGTCAACGACCATTTCCTTAAGTTTTAGGGAAGATATTTTTCCATATTTTTTAATGTAGGAGATTGCCATGCTCTTGACGTATTCCTTTGAATTTCTTGTGATGTTTTTGATGATTTTTTCCTTTATTGAGTACTTTTTGTCTTCAAGCCTTTCAAGCCTTCTTTTTATAGTCGTCAAATCCTCACTTGGTTGCACAGGAATTTCTCTTTGCACTGCCCGAACAGGCTGCATTTGGGCCTGTGGCACCCTCACTCTTGAAAGCTCTTCAACCCTATAATTCAAGTCCCTTAGCTTTGCCATTATGCCTTCAAATGAGTAATAATCGTCAATTATTTTTCTTATTTCTTCTCTTGTTTTTGGCATGTAATTCAACTCATTTTTCATCTGCCTAATGACGTCTTCTTGCTCTAATGATTTTTTGTAAAAAAAGTTGACCCATTCAAAGAGGTTTGAGGTATCTTTTTTGACATTTGAAAATGACTTTTTTACAATCAAGTTAATCTGCATGAGTCTCTTTTCTGTTTCAATATTTTTTTGCTCCTTTTTCCAAAACATAAAAACAGATAAATACTAATTATTATTTAAATATATTTATTTCTGGGACTATCTTGGGACTATGCTGGGACTGGATTGGGACTATCTTTAGATGTCAAAATAATTTTCTGGGACTATCTTGGGACTATGCTGGGACTGGATTGGGACTATAATTTTTTAATAGAATTAAAGTAAGTTTTAGAAAAATTGATAGGTCATTCAAAGATAGTTCAAAAAATTGGACAAAAAAATGGATTGATTTTGGCAAGATTTTTGCAATAAAAAACAAGGGAAAAATGGTATAAAAGGACCTTATAAAAGCCGCAAAAAAGAGGAGCTTTTAAATGAAATTTTGTGGGAATTTGGCTTTAAAATAGGCTGAATTCTGCAGAAAAGAAGGTTAAAAGTGAGAACCAATGTGAGTCAACTTGGTCGATATAAGGGCTATTTTAGCCTAGGAATGGTATTTTCAGCCATATTCTTAGATAAATAAGGATGTAAAGGTGATTTACGAGCAAAAAGTGAGGTTTTAAGATTTATTTTCTATATAGAAAATTTAAATATTTATATGTAAAAAGGCAAAGCAGCGGGAAGAAGAGAGATTTGACGAGATTTATTGAGATATTATTTACAATATTGAAAAAATATAAACAAATATAAATATAAGAAGTTTACTCATGAAAAGTGAGAGTTCAAATGAGTAAAAAGATGTCAAAATCGGCCTTGGCTATTATTTTATCACGATTAGAAGGGTTTTCTAAGCCAAAAGTGGACCAGGAGCAGTATGTAACAGACAGTGAAGTGGCTGCATTTAACCTCTGGAACGCCTATATATTGGGAGATATAGAAGAAAAAGAGATAGCTGACATTGGGTGCGGCACTGGAATTCTTGGTATAGGGACCCTAGTGCTTGGCGCAAAGAAGGTCTTCTTTGTGGACTCTGACAAAAGTGCCCTGGAAACGCTAAAAATCAATATTTCAAAGGTGAGAAGTGAGGGTTACATCATAAATGGTGCCTTTGAAATCATGAATAAGGATATAAAAGACCTGGATTTTAAGGCAGAGGTAGTAGTACAAAACCCGCCTTTTGGGACCAAAAACAAGCATGCCGACGTCATATTTCTTGAAAAGGCACTAAAAACAGCCAAAATTATCTATTCATTCCATAAAAGCGAGACTAAGTCATATATAAACAAGTTTTGCAATGAGAAAGGCGCAAAAATTACCCATGTTTGGGACTTTGACTTCCCACTCAAATCTACCTATAAGTTTCATAATAAGAGGATTCACAGAATAAATGTAAGCTGCTTTAGGATAGAATCAGGTCATTTATAAGCTATTAAATATATTTACATGGGTTCTTGATCTCGTATAATGAAAAGTGAGTTCAGATAAGGTAAGTAGCCAAATTTCAGGCTTTCCAAAAGCTTTTTAAATAGATTTAGGTTTCTTAAATAAATGGAAATAAAAGTTCTCGACGATAAAAAAAACAAATTAATCGTGGAAGTCAAAGGTGTTGACCACACTCTGTGCAATGCACTAAAGACCGAGCTTTATAATGACAAGCACGTCAAGATTGCAACTTACAGCATAAGGCATCCTCAGATAAGCATACCACAAATAATTGTTGAGACTGATGGAGAAGTGAGTCCTAAAAACGCGCTGATTAGCGCTGTTGACCGCATGCACAAAGTTAATGACAAATTCAGGAAAGAAGTTGCAAAAGAAATAAAGTAGTGTTCGCGATTTTATCAAAATGAAACGACAAACCTTGCCAGATGTTGTCACAGAACGACAATTTCTATATTTAACGAGAGTTGCGGCCAGGATATTTGAAGAAGTGATTGGGGATCCTGACGCTGGACTCAGGAGCCAGATAATAAACGTGCACGTTAGTCCTGGAGTGCTTCATAGAAGCTTTGAATTAAGACGTTCTGAAAGCGGAAGAGTGACTGTGCATAATACTTTTTATGGGTGCTCGTATGACGATAGAGCGAACCTGCCAAATAGGCAATACGATGTCCGGGGAGAGTAATTGAGCCGAATTGAGGATGGGCTAATGTTTCTGCTAGAAAATTATTCTAATAGGCATGACTAATTTGTTCGCCTAATCTTTCTTTTTATATAGGAAAATAATTCTAAAACAGACAGAAAAGCATATAAATTCCTAGTGCCTAACTTTAGATATGGCATTCTTTAGAATCAAGAAAATCAAGGGAAATGAGTATGCTTACAGGGTTGAAAATGAGTGGAAAAAAGGGACAAGCGTGCAGAAAGTAAAGGGATATTTGGGACGAGTTTTCAGATTTGAAAAAAGCCAGCAGATTGAGTTTCAGAAATTTATTAATATTGAAGATCTAAATGAATACACGTCGTCAAATGACTGGATGAAAATAATAAAAAGTCTTGTTGAGTGGGAAATTTACCAGCACAGCATAGACAGGACAAAATTCAATATTGATTTGAATTCCTTTAAAGTCCAGAGGAGAAAAAGAAATTCTGTCTTCGCCATCAATGAAGGGTACATGTGCAATCTTACACTATCGAACCTTGCAAACTTCAAAAAAGAAGATGAAAGTGTCGACGGCTTTAGGCTTGCAAGGGTATTCATAGAAGCAGGGGTAAAAGTCCCGCAGGATGCCTTTGTCGGAATCTACGGAAAACTATATAAAACTGAAGAATGAATCTTTGATTATGGTAAAAATTTTGGGAGCCTTGTTTATCATAAGCAGCATTGCTGCATTGATTTTTGGAGCATATATCGATATCCATTATGGGGCAGGTTCCCAAGTTACTGGAAACCTCATTAAGGAGATTGTGACGCAGCCAAGCGTTTCTGTTAATTTTTTTGAATACGTTGAAGCAGGCGCGTTTGCCTACTGCGTCTTAAGCTTCATAGTCGGGGCTGTTCTTCTTTATAGGTTCTAAATTTTGGTTTTTTGGTTACCTCAAGCAGAATTCACACACGGGTTTTGTTAACAATTTAAAAACTGTAGTTTTATAAAATTTTAGGAATAGTTACGCCTCGCCATTTCGCTCGGCATATGCGGACAAACCAAAATTATTTTAAATTTGTTTGGTTTGTCCTGACGTTCAGACACATAAGTAATAACAATAAAATTGTATGTCTGAACGCATTGTTCATCAAACCTGCACATTCGCCCCATTTCGGGCGAAAACTTATCCGTGGGACTTTGAGCCCCACTTGATTCCGCCGGGGCTCGCGGAAGGGTTGTCGGTGTTCATCCACGTCGTAAAGTCATTGCCATGTTCCGAGGCAAATTTTAGTGCGGGGACTTGTGAGAGCTCGCTCTCACTCGCTCAGGTCCCCAAAAATTTGCCGAGTGTAACTATTGTCGTCAAACGACCGATTGAAGTAAGAGGTCCGAACTAGGTATTTAATCAAGTAATACAATTCAAAATCTTTTTATAAGAAGGTGTATTCCAGAGCTTATGGTTTCTAAAGTCCCAAAGCACATAGCCATAATCCTCGATGGCAACAGAAGGTATGCCAAAAAGCTTGGAATCCAGATGTGGAAAGGTCACAAAATTGGAATGCAAAAAATCAAGGACTTGGTTGACTGGTGTGTTGAAATCGGAGTTGAGGAGCTGACACTTTACTGCTTTTCAACAGAGAACTTCAACCGCTCAAAAAAAGAAATAGATTATTTATTCGGCATTTTCAGGAATGAGCTTAAAAAGATGCACAATCCCGAAAAACAGTTCAAGGGCAAAATCAGGATAAAAGTCATAGGGCGAATTGAAATGTTTCCAAAGGACATGGCTAACCTGATGAAAGACGTTATGAAAAAGACTGAAAAAAATGATAAATTTGTCCTTAACCTTGCGCTTGCTTACGGCGGACGGCAGGAGATAGAAGATTCTGTCAAAAAAATATGTAAAAAAGTAAAAAACGGTAAAATGAAGCTAAGCGAAGTAAATGAAAGCACGATAAGGGAAAATCTTTATCTGTCGAGCGAGCCTGATTTGATAATAAGGCCGGGCATGGAAGTCAGGATATCAAACTTTTTAATATGGCAGGGAGCTTACAGCGAATGGATTTTTCTAAGGGACAGGCTATGGCCGGAATTCTCAAGAAAGGACTTTGACTACTGCATGGCTGAATTCAACAGGCGGGAAAGAAGGTTTGGCAATTGAGGCTTTATGGATAAATATGAACAATTTAATGAAGTGCTGAAAAATGCCGCAGTTGAGTTTGGCAAGATAGACAAAAAAGAAGTGATAAGGGTAGTAAGCCATCTTGATGCCGACGGCATAAGCGCCTGCTCACTCCTCCTTAAATTGCTAAACAATGAAAGCAGGAAATACTCAGTATCAATTGTGCAGCAGCTTAACAGAAAAGTTGTGGAGCAGCTTTCGCTTGAACCCTACAACAATTTTATTTTCACTGACATAGGCTCCGGCGCGCTAAGGGAAATAAAGGAGCTTTTGCCGAAGAAGAAAATTATAATTCTTGACCACCACATAATTCCAGATGTCGGAGAATTAAACGGAATTGTCCTTGTAAACCCGCACCTTTGCGGAATAGACGGAGGAAAGGAAATAAGCGGCGCTGGTGTTGTATTCAAGTTTGCCTGCTGTGTTGACCCTGCAATTGAGGATTATGCGCACATTGCAATAGTCGGGGCATTAGGAGACGTGCAGGAGCAAAATGGATTTTTGAGGCTGAACCAGGAGATTCTTGATACTGCAATAAAAAGAAACAAGATTAATGTGACTAAAGGCCTCAGGATTTTTGGAGGGCAGACAAAGCCACTTCACAAGGCGCTTGAATACTGCACTGACCCTTATATTCCCGGAGTTTCTGGAAGCGAAAGCGGTGCAATACAATTCCTTTCACAAATAGGAATAGACCCAAGAAACGGAAGCGGCTGGAAAAAAATCGTGCATTTGGATGAAGAAGAGATGAAAAAACTGGTTACTGGTGTAATAATGCGGCGCCTTGGGGAGGCAAACCCTGAAGATGTGCTTGGGGATGTCTACATTTTGCCTCACGAGCAAGAAGAAAGCCCGACAAGGGATGCAAAAGAGTTTGCAACACTTCTGAATGCTTGCGGCAGGCTAGGACGGGCATCTTATGGAATCGGGGCATGCCTAGGCGACAAAAAAATAAAGCAGCAGGCAATAAGAAGCCTTGCAGACTACAAAAAAGAAATTGTCAATGCACTAAACTGGTACCATGATAACAAATTCAGTGATGATGTATTTTGGGGAAAGGGGTATGTGATAATCAACGCAAAGGACAAGGTGATGTCAACAATGATTGGAACATTGGCATCAATCCTTTCAAAATCAAATGTTATGGTCAATAATTCTTTTATCCTTTCAATGGCGCAGTCAAATGACGGCAACACAAAAGTGTCTTTGAGAAGCGCAAAAACCGGAAACACTTCTGACCTGAAAAAAATAATTGAAGAAGCAATAGTTGGAATAGAAAATGCAGAGTCAGGCGGGCACCAGAACGCTGCCGGCGCTGTTTTTCCGACGGTGCACGAGGAAAGGTTTACAATTGCCGCAAAAGAAATTCTTTCGAAGTATGCGCAGGAAGAGAAAATAAGCTGATAATTCAAACTAAAATAGAATACTTAAAATATTATAAATTACAAAATTGCCCTAATGCCGTCAATCTTTTCTGCAACATCAGCGCCGGTTTTTGTTAAAGTAAGAAGTTTTAACCTTCCCTGCTTTTCAAAATTTATAAGGCCGGCTTTTTGCATCTGCTGGAGAATTTTGACAACGTGGGAATATGTGCAGTCAACCTGCTTTGCAATTGAGGAAGCATAAATCTCGCTTTTTGCGTTCCTTAGCTCTACGAGCATCATTGCCGGCTTTTCGCGAAAAAAAACATTGAATATTTCCTTATTGTTGACCATTTATACAACCCCCAAACATCTCTTTCAGAATATAGTTTACATTAGCTAATTCATATTTAAACATTTCTATTTTAGCCTGGAAGTTTTATTTTGAAAAATTTTGATTTCCTAGATTATAAAATTGGGCTCCGCCAATAGGTACTCGCGCCCGCAATAGCGCAATATATATGTATATATTAGACGTTGAAATTATTGAATGTTTTCGAGGCGAATTTTAGTGTAAGTCAAAATTCGCCGAGTGTAACTGCTGTGAGCGAAGCGAACGGATAATATAAAAATTATAAAAAATAAAACTAGATTAAAAAAGTAAATCAAGTTCCTTCCAATGCCAATCTTTTACGAAAAGCTTGACCAAAAGTGCGGGTTTCGCTCTGCTCAAGCCCGCTAAGTCCCTTCCTGCCAGCTTTCAAGATATTTTTTCTGTTCGGCAGTCAATACATCGATTGAGATTTCCATTGCATCAAGCTGAAGCCTTGCAATGTCGTCGTCTATCTGCCCAGGCAGCTGGATTACTTCCGGCTTCATTTTTCCCTTGTTCTTGACTGCGTATTCGCACGCAAGAGCCTGGCCGCAGAATGAAGTTGACATTACTTCGCTTGGGTGCCCCTCCGCTCCTAATTTAAATTTTTAGATACAACTACTTTATTTGCCCTGCTCTAATCTCTTGTGCGTAATGCGCAGCTAACTTAAAAAATTCTTCTAATTCATCTTGATTGTTGAAACGCTTTATATAAACCAATCTTCTTGTAGATTTCAAAAAAAGAAAAGCTGTGAAAGGATTTATAGAAACAAAAAATAAATCATAAAAAGCATTCAATATGCGTGGCTTTTTTTCTATCTTTTCCTCTTTTCCCAACCATTTTCTTGCAAGATGTTTAACAATTGGCAACTCATGACTGGTCAAATAAGTCTGAATGTTGTCTAACCAATAATTTATTGCCTTTGTTATCTCGTTGGGATGTAATAGAGCTACGTGTTTAATGGCATCAACTACATCATCATCTAAAATCAAAACCAAATTCTCCCCGTAGTTAAATTTGAGCAAAGAACCGAAAATATGGGCTTGTATACTGCACCTTCTAAAATCTGAGATATTTTGTATTTCTCCTTTATCAATTATATCAACTTGGATATCAGGATATTTATTTTTTATAATATCGGCAATTTGTTTTGATGTAAGCATTTGATAATAATTTATTTGTCATGATTTAAATTTAACTAATTTTAAATAAACTTCAATTTTCGATCTCTTTATAATGTGCCTGCTATCAATCATTTTAATAAATCTTAAAAAATCCCTTTGCCTTGTAATAACAATATTATACCACTTCCAGTTCCCTCTTGTTTCATTACAAACTCTGCTGTAAATTCCAACTTTATTCAAAAGTTTTTGAATATGTAAAGCATGAAACTCAGAATCAGTTGTTATTTTTATAGTTGGTATTGTAATTCTCGAATTTTTATAAATATAAATAGTTCCGTCACCGTCAAATAATCCAGTTAGGTAAGAAGATATTTCTTTTTCTGAGAAATCCAAATTAGGGTAATTTTTTGTTTTCCATCCTATCTTTTTTGCAATTATTCTCCCAACAACAGATGGAGGATAAGCGTAATATGTTTCATCTCTTTTGTCTTTCTTTATGTAAATTTTACATTCAAAAGTACTCCAGATTAAGCCACAAAATCTGTCAATCAATTCTTTGTGCTGATTAGAAAAATAGAATATTTGTCCTTTGCCTGATTTTATCAAGTTAAGATGCCCATCAGAATGAATGAGTCCAATTAGTTCAGGAGAAATATGGTTATTTTTGATACTTATCGATTTCGCATTTCTTGATGACAAAATCAATGAATTTATACTTGAGTCTAATTTTAACATATCCAAGAATGAAAAATACAGTTTTGTAGATGGCTTGACTTTACCAGTTCTTATTTGATAAAGAGTAGTTTCATCATGATTTAAAATTTTTGCTAATTCTTTTATGCTGTAAAATTCATTAATTTTTTTGAATATTTTAATTCTTTCATCACCCCCCCAGTTAACAAATATAGAATAATCTGTCAAATCTTCCTTTGTAATTTTTAAAATTGAATTTTCCATTTTAATCAAGCCTCCAAAGTTTTTTATTTTCCTGAAAACTTTGAAGTGGTAAGAAAAAGAGAATTTGAAGCGAAACTGCGTAATTGATTTTCTGGCAAAGCCAAAAATCATTATTTAGCAGTTTTGCGTATTCTCTTTTTTGATTTGAAAATCATGTTAACTTAAATACTTGGCGTCGACAAATGTCCAGTGGCCAGTGAAAAAGAAAAAATAAGAAAAGTGGTACTTATGTACCTTCTTCCCAAGAATTCAGGTATTTAATTTGTTCTTCATCCAATTCGTCAATCACTACCCCATAAGCTTCTAACTTAAGTTTTGAAATGATATTGTCTATTTCTTCTGGAAGCTGGATTACTTCCGGCTTCATTTTTCCTCTGTTCTTTGCTGCATATTCGCAAGCAAGAGCCTGTCCACAGAAAGATGTGTCCATAACCTCACTTGGATGCCCCTCTGCAAGAGATAAATTAACCAAGCGCCCTTGCGCAAGGCAAGTTATTTTATGCCCATTTTTTAGTATAAAATCCTCCACTAATGGCCGGACTTCTTTCATACTTTTTGCTATCGATTTTAATCCTTTGTAATCAATTTCGACGTCAAAATGCCCTGAATTGCATATAATTACGCCATCTTTCATTTTTTCCATGTGCCTTGTCTTTATTACTTTAATATCTCCAGTCACAGTTATAAAAACATCTCCGCATTTTGCAGCGTCGTCCATTTTCATGACTTGGTAACCGTCGTACAATGCCTGCAAAGCCCTAAATGGGTCAATTTCTGTTACAATAACATTAGCTCCCATTCCCTTTGCCCTTAAAGTAACTCCTTTTCCGCAAGAGCCATATCCAGCAACAACAACATTTTTTCCGCAAACTAGAACATTTGTCCCCCGTTTAATTCCATCCCAAGTTGATTCGCCAGTTCCAAGATAATTGTCAAGCAGATGTTTTGTCTTGTTGTCATTCACTGCAATCATCGGATATTTGAGTGCCCTGTCTTTTTCCATTGCCTTCAATCTTATGACTCCTGTTGTAGTTTCCTCACATCCTGCAATTATATCTTTAATCAGATGAGCGTGCTTTTGGTGTATTTCGCTGACCAGATCGCATCCGTCATCAATTGTAATGTGCGGCTTAAAGGCAATTACGTTATTCAGGTATCTGTAATAGTCTTCGCGGTTTTCTCCCTTGTATGCCCAGACTTTTATGCCGTCTTTTGCAAGCGCTGCTGCAACATCATCCTGCGTGCTTAATGGATTGCATCCTGTGATTGCAACATCTGCGCCTCCTGCAATCAAAGTCCTTACAAGAATTCCTGTTTCTTTTGTGACGTGAAGCGCCATTCCAATCCTTACGCCCTTAAGCGGCTTTTCTTTTGAAAATCTTTGTTTGACTTTCATCAGGGCCTGCATCCTGGATTCTGCAATTTCTAAATTAAGCAGCCCCTGCTCTGCAAGCTTCATGTCCTTAACTTCGTAATTTGCTCCTTTGTCCATAAAATCACCAAAACAAGGAATATTCGGGAGATTTATATATTTTTTTAGGAGAAAAGTAAAAAAAATACGAATAAATGTAAAAATATTAGAAAAAATAGCAAAAATTTAATAAAATAGTGGAAATTAACCAATCAAATGATGGACAAAAAGGATTTTGAGATAATTGAGCAGCTAAAAGCTGACTCAAGGGCTTCGATAAAAAAAATCTCCCAGAAAACAAAACTGAGGCCAAGCACGGTGCATAAGAGGATTGAAAAGCTTAAAGGGAAGAAAATCATCGAGAGCTTCACAATCAGGCTTAATGACAAAGAGGTTGGCGAGAGCTTTATTGTCTTCATGCTGGTCAAAGGCGGAACTGAAGAATATATTGACAACAGGTTCATCAATAACAAAAATGTAAAAGAAGTCTTTGGAATAACTGGAGAGTACGACCTTTTGATTAAGCTCAAGTTTGGAAATGTTGAAGAGTTTAATGACTACATACTCGGGTTTCGGAAAAATAACAAGAATATTGCGTCCACACTTACAATGGTTGCGACAAAAAAAATCAAGGAGGAATTTTAGCAGCTCAACAAAATCTTTAAATACCACCTAAATAGATTGATTTTTCAGCTTGCGATACATTTTAAGATGAAAAGAGGAAAATTAGCAGTATTCTTGGTTATATCTGTCATATTATTAGTCCAGTTTTCAAAAGCTGATTCTCAAAATCCCTGCATAAACTTAAAGGGGAACAATATATGCGTGACTGGGACCTGCAAATCCGATACTGGAAATTACTGCGGCACTGAAGGAAAATCTTTTGTCGAGCAAAAATGCTACTGCCACACTGAATGCAATGAGTTTGGAGACTGCTGTGCTGATTATTTTGAAGTTTGCCCTCAGAAAACAATAAATCCCGATGACTCAGTACAGCCAAATCAGGAGCCTTTGCAATGCGGCGAAGTTGCCGGAGATGCAAACTGCTTTTGTCCAAGCGGTTATGAAAAGGTGAAGCTTGGGCTAAACTACGAGTGTGAGCCACAAGAAGAGCCGCAGACAGAAGAAGGGTACGTAAAAACAATACAGCGTTTGAATAAAGAGATAGTAGCAATATCTGAGTCAAGCTGTTTTTTTAGCCGCTGCGTGGACGATAGAATTGCCAAGGCAAAAGAAAAACTTGAGCAAAGGGCAGAATTAATGCAAAGCCTTGCAGAGATAAATCCTGAATGGACTTTGCAGCTTGCGCTGCCTTCTGATATTACAGCATCTCTTCAAAATTTAAGGGGCATTGAAGGTACACAAATAGTTTCCGGCAATGTGGAGAAAGAAGTTTCTGCGAGCGGCTTTATTGGTGTGCAGCACATAGACATTTCAGATTTTAAGCCAGCATTTTACAATTCGATTTTGACGTCAAGGAACGGGGAAAACCAAGTTATTTATGGTGAATTTGAGCCAACAGACTCGGAAGTTGCTGTCCAGGGAATCCAATTGGCAGGAGGGGGGATTGTTGCTTCGAGTGCATCGCCCATTCAGGGCTCGGCACCTCCAAGTTTTGTAACATCCTCAGTTGAAAAAGTTGCGGTAATAATCATGGATTACCCGAGTGAGAAAAATACGATGAATTCCGAATCTGTAAAGGCAGTGATGGATGTCATAAAATCATATTATTCCACATCAGCGTACGGAAAGTTTTCTGTTGATTACAAATCTTTTGGTCCTGTTTTAGGCGGAGTAGTTCCATGCGGCCAACTTGTCGACCACTCGGATTTGATAGGGCAGGCAGGTGCCCAGGGATATGATGCCTATGTTTTCATGCTGCCCATATCAGGTTGCTCGATAGGACAGTTTAATGCAGCAGGCTGGGCTTATGTTGGAGGCGATCCGAGATTTAGGGGAAAACAATGGATAGGCTCAAAAAACAGCGTGGAACTTGTAACAAGCATTGTTGCTCACGAATTTGGCCATTCTTTGTATCTTGACGCTGCTGGTCAATCCTATATTGGGCATAATGGAGGGCCGGTCAACAGCAATCCTAACGCAGAGTATGGGTGGTGCAGTGATGTCATGGGATTTGCGGGATGTCCCTTGAATAGATTCAATGCTGTACATACAGACAAATCAGGATGGTTTGGTGAAGGAATTAAAACCGTAAGCGGAGATTCAAGAGGGACATATGAATTAAAATGTCTTGAAGCAGGCAGCGGAAATATCGGAATAAGATATCAGCAATATCCGGTAATTTCATATTATGTTGAGA
>DATDOM010000067.1:0-2173 GCA_035293285.1 Candidatus Nanoarchaeia archaeon
GAAAAAATAATTGTAAATCCCAGAAACGGATGCAAAGGGGAAAGGTAAATCAGGAGCCCTCCTGCAAGAAGTGTTGCGACAAAAGAGCAGATTCCGACTATCTTGTTTCTTAAGCCAAAGAATTTTCCGCGCTCATTCTGAGGCACTAAGTCTCCAATCCAGGCAGTTCCTATAGGCTGAGTAGCCTGCAAAAACAATGCCGAAAGCGACACGTAAACAAGCAGCAGGTAGCTTTGGCCAGGAGATATGTAAGGAATCAATAAAAGGGGCAGCCATAGCAGGCTTTGCATGAATGTTCCAATGAGGACTATTTTTTTCCTGCTTTTTATCACGTCAGAAAGCTTGGTGGCAAAAAGCTGCGCAAATGCCCCTACAAGCTGAGGGACATAAGTCAAGGCTGCAATCAGGCTTACTGAAGCATTAAGGGCAACGGCAAATGGTGTAAGAAAAGATGCAGTCAGCCCGTCCATCAGGGCAAAAAATGCCCCATCGTATAAGGAGCATTTAAGGCTCTTTTTTGGATTATTCTCAAAACTCTTGTCCATTTTAGTGAAGAATGGAATCCTCTGATTCAGTTAGTCTCTGTCCTTCTTATCAATCAAAGTTTCGCCGCATTCAGGGCAGTATTCTGCCTTTGGCTCAACAACTGCTTCGCATAATGGGCATTTTGTCTTTGATTTCATCCAACAAATCATAACTGCATTCTTTTTAAATTTAACGCATTCTTGCCATTCATTCTTGCTTTGTTCTAATTCTGACTATTCTTAAAAGAATAATTTTGATACAAGAATATAAATATAAGAATTTCATTTTCAGGTTAATGGCATATGAAAGTACAAATGCAGGCTTGCTTATCCCTGGGTATAGCCTCGGAGGCCCGGACTATTCAAAACTCAAAAGCATCGAAATTAGCACATCTGCTTCAGCCGCATTGAATGATTATATGGGTTCTTTTACAACATCAAGGAAAATTGAGGTTCCAATTGGCCTTGAAAAAAGAGTATTTAGTGCAGAAATTTCAAGAATATTGGACAAGGCAAGCATAAGGATTTATGGAGATGGCAGGGCTGTAGTCAATGGGCATCTCAGAGTTTCGCCGGACTCGCTAAGGGATGAAATTGAAAACATCATCAGTCCTAAAACGCACGATTACAGGACTGAGCATTTCTATTTTGGCGCATATTTTGAGTCTTCACTTTCAGGCTCAGAAAGAAAAGAGTTGGCAATATTGTTGGCAGCAGTTCCAAAAGAAAATATTAAAGCGGCAATGGGAAGGGATGTATCGGATTTAATAGGTTCATTTGTAAATAATAACTAAAACGCCCCATTATTTGAATAAATTTTTATATCAGCCAGGACTAATGTGAAAAATGGCAGAAAATTCTTATGCGCCCCCTGACTTTGGCCAAAAGATGTTTAAAGATTCGGGTAATGCAAATTTCAAGCCCGTTACAAAAAATGGTGTTGCGCCTGGAGGGTTTTATTCTACTTCAAACCTTCCAACTTATGTAAAAATTGAAGGCAATTGGAAAATTGTTTCTGACCAAAGAATGGATTCAGTCATTTTAAATGGAAAAAATTCATTGTGCGTAAAGGAAATTTCCAAATTAAAAAAAGGAAATCTTGTCCTTGTCGCAGAATCTGCAGATGGCACTCAAGGTGTATTTGAGCATTACGGGGGATTTGGAAAAAATAAAACAAAGCACGGGTTTGAGTTCATGTCAAGCGAGGTTTCACGCGAAAAGCCAGTTGACTATTCCAAGATTGCAGCAATGATTGAACACGAAAGCAAAAATGGATTCGTAATCTGGGTAATTGGTCCGGCGATTGTGCATTCAGGCTCAAGGGATGATTTTTCATGGATTGTTGAAAACGGTTACGTTAGTGCACTATTCTGCGGCAATGCAGTTGCCGTCCACGATTCCGAAATGTCGATGTTTGGAACAAGCCTTGACATGAAATGCGATTCAAGCCTTTCAGGAAATCACGGAACGCACATGAAGGCAATAAATGAAGTCAGAAATGCAGGCTCACTAAAAAATGCTGTCGACAAAAAAATCATAAAAGGCGGAATTATTTTTTCCTGCATCAAAAAAAATGTCCCGATGGTCATTGCAGGCTCGATAAGGGATGACGGCCCGATGCCGGATACAATAACTGATTCTCTTGCAGC
>DATDOM010000068.1:0-3222 GCA_035293285.1 Candidatus Nanoarchaeia archaeon
CTCTCCAATCATAATATCTGACAAGGCGGGCCAGTCCCTTGATGACAACATAGTATACACTCGCTTTGAGATTTACACGCTAAATTTTAATACATTTCTAAACTGCATAACCAATAAGCTTCCGCTCATAAAAAGCGGAAAGGCAGGCATGACTGTTTCAATTTCAGGGAGGAAGCTGAAAGAAAAGAGGGAGGAGCTTGGGGACTCCCTAAACTCACTCTCAAAAAAAATAGGCGTTACAAGCAGGATGATCCTTCGGTATGAAAATGAGAATTCTGAAATTACGGTCAACAAGGCAATGAAGATTTATGACATTTTTGGCGACAAGGTCTTTAACAAAATCGACATTTTTATCAGCCAAAAAAGGCCAGAGTCAAGCTTTGAAAGCTCAGTTTCAAAAAAATACCAAAAGCTCGGATTTGATGCTACAGACACTAAAAAAACCCCTTTTGACATAATAGCAAGAAAGGAAAGCGAGATAATACTTACAAAAGTCGGGGACAAGGTAAATCCGCAGGTTGAATCATTGTCAAAGCTTCTTGAAGCAGACAATCTTGTGATTTTCAAGAAAAAAAAGCCAAAAAACATGCCTTCAATGACAATTAAGGAGTTTATGGAATTTGAAGAAGCAAACGAGCTTGTAAAATTCTTGAAAGAATACTAAACTAGCCGGGCAATTCTTGGCTCTTTGCAAAATTTATCGTTTCTTATGGAGCAGCTCATTTGTTATTTTTACAAGCGCATCATCAACTGCCGTCATCAGGTTTCTGTCAGTGACTTCTGAAAAATACTGCTTTCCGTTGTCGACAAATTTTACATTTATCTCATATTTTTCGCTCTTTTCCCTTTCATGCACAGGCTTTAACGTAATGTGGAGCGCCAGGATGTTTTTGGAATGTTCTGACAGCTTTCTGTAATTTGATGATATGACTTTGTGCACCTGCATCATTACAGAGCTGTCAACTTCCCTAAAACCACTCAGTTCAACTTTTTCCGGAATTCCTGATTCATTTTCCATAAAGATTGCCTCTCTTTCAAGTATAAAAATATATTGTTATCAGTTATTGCTAAATATCAAGGTTGATTACTTCTTTTGCGTGAGACTCTATAAACTCCCGTCTTGGCTCGACAGCATCGCCCATCAATAAAGTAAATATCTTGTCAGCCTCTACGGCATCGTCAAGTGTTACCTGCAGCAGAGTTCTGTTTGAATTGTCCATTGTAGTTTCCCACAGCTGCTGGGGGTTCATCTCACCAAGCCCCTTGTATCTCTGAAGGCTTACCTGGTCACGCCCAAGCTCTTTTAAGAGCTTTTCAAGCTCCTCGTCATTATAGACATAGTGAAGTGACTTGCCTTTTGTGACTTTATACAATGGCGGCTGTGCAATATAAACATACCCTGCCTCGAGTAATGGATTTAAGTATCTGTAGAAAAAAGTCAGCAATAATGTCCTTATGTGCGAGCCGTCAACGTCTGCATCTGTCATGATAATTAATTTTTTGTATCTTGCTCTTTCTATGTTGAATTCTTCTCCTATGCTTGTTCCAATGGCAGTAACAAGCGTTGTAATCTCTGCATTTTCAAATATCTTGCTTAATCTTGCCTTTTCGACATTAAGGATTTTTCCTTTTAGCGGAAGCACTGCCTGAAACTCTCTGTTTCTTCCCTGCTTTGCAGAGCCGCCTGCTGAATCTCCTTCAACAATAAACAACTCGCATTTTGCAGGGTCTTTTTCAGAGCAGTCTGCAAGCTTTCCCGGAAGCGAGCCGTGGTTTAGCGCCCCTTTTCTTCTTGTGAGTTCCCGTGCCCTTTGCGCAGCTTCCCTTGCCTGCGCTGCATTAATGCACTTGTAAACTATTGACTTTGCTACCTGCGGATTTTCTTCCAAAAATGCGCTAAGTGTCTCATTCACAATGCTGTCAACAAGCCCTTTTACCTCAGAATTTCCAAGTTTTGTCTTTGTCTGGCCTTCAAACTGGGGCTCAGGAACCTTTACAGAAATTACTGCTGTCAGGCCTTCCCTGATGTCCTCGCTTGTCAGGCTCACGCCTTTTATTTTGTGGCCTTCAATGTAATTGTTCATAACCCTTGTGAGCGCAGTCTTAAATCCTGTGAGGTGGGTTCCGCCTTCGTGGGTATTTATGTTATTTGCAAAGGAATATACGGTTTCCTGGTATGTATCATTATACTGCATTGCACATTCAAAAATTATTGAATTTTTTGTCTTTTCAAAATACACTATTTTATGCAGCGCATTTTTGTTTGTGTTCAGGTATTCTACAAAAGATGAAATTCCGCCCTGGTAGGAATACTCGTGTTTTTCATTTGTTCTTTCATCCTCAATTGTAATATTAATCCCTTTGTTTAAAAATGCAAGTTCCCTTAATCTGCTGGATAAAATATCAAACTTGAATTCAACTGTCGAGAAAATTTCCGTATCCGGCAAAAATTTTACAGTTGTTCCTGTAATCTTTGGTTCAACGTGCCCGATTATTTTTAGTGCGCTTACAGGATTTCCTCGGCTGTAAAACTGCTGGTAAATGTTGCCGTTTCGCTTCACTTCAACAATAAGGTCTTTTGAAAGTGCGTTTGTGACTGAAATTCCGACTCCGTGAAGTCCTCCGGACACTTTGTAAACGTTTTTGTCAAACTTGCCGCCCGCGTGAAGCTTTGTCATCACGACTTCAACAGCAGGGATATTTAACTTTGGATGGATGTCCACTGGAATTCCGCGCCCATTGTCAATTACTGTTAGAAACCCGTCTTTGTGGATTATGACGTCCACTTTGGTGCAGTATCCTGCCAATGCCTCGTCAATTGAATTGTCAACCGCCTCATAAACGAGGTGGTGCAGCCCCCTTCCGTCTGTTGAGCCAATATACATTGCGGGCCTTTTTCTGACAGCGCTAAGGCCACCAAGAATCTGGATGTCTTTTGCATCATAGCTTGCTTTTTCAGGATTTTCTGCGTTCGTTTGCTCTTTTTTTTGCTCGTCCATTTTTTAGTAATCTGGCTGAATATTGTGTTTTTTCAAAAATTTTAGATTTTCAAATTCCCGTCGTCAAAATCGGCTCAAAACCATTACTTTTTAATCAAGTGAGATATATAAAGGTTTCGATGAAATGAGGCATTGAAAAGTTGAAGGCTGCCGTCAATTTGCGAGCACCCTTTGAAAATTGGTTTATGGAAAAAGAGGATTGCAAAGTGAATTTTTCCCTTAA
>DATDOM010000069.1:0-7057 GCA_035293285.1 Candidatus Nanoarchaeia archaeon
TACGGATGAAAAGCTGACAAAGGGGTTGCTCCATACGGGAAATGTCAGCCCGCGATTTGAATTGAGAAAGCCGAGCTTTGCAATAACCCGAGCGGATGCGAGATTTAGGATGGAGCCGGTTTTTGGTGCGTTTAGGATTAAAGTCAAATTGACTGTTAAAGATTAAAGATAATAAAAAGAAAATGAAAAAAGAAAGATTTACTTTCTTCGCCTGTAAAGATAAGCTCCTGCGCCTGCAAGTGCAAATGCAGCTCCGATTGTTCCAAATTCTGGAATATCATTTGAGTTGCATCTAGTGCTTTTTTGTGTCAAAGCTGCAGTGTTCCCGTCAAGCGTCCAGCTTAAGCCAGCACTTGTAAATACTGTTGCAAACACATTATTATGCACGCCGCTCAAAAAGTTTGTCGGCTGTCCCTGGTTCTGGTTTATTGGAGGCCCGCTTAGCGCCATGAAGAAGTTCTTCACTCCAACTGGAATGACTACAGTGCCAGCATTCGGGTTGTTGTATCCCCAGAAAGCTGTAAAGCTTCCGTCACCGTTGTCATTGACACATTCTCCGATAGGCACAAGCTTTTGAGGAGTGTTTTCAATGGTGCATGATGATGAGCACCCGTCGCCGTTGTTGTTGTTTCCGTCATCGCACTGTTCTGGAGGTGTTATAATTCCATCCCCGCAGTAAGGCAATACCTGATCAACTGTGCAAAAAGAAGAACATCCGTCTCCATCGATTGAGTTGCCATCATCGCATTCTTCAGGCGGTGTAATTATTCCATCGCCACAGATGGCATTGACTACAAATGTGCAATCATCGTTGCATGGAACAAAAGGATATACATATACATTAGGTTCGCATTCTTCTGGAGGCTCAACAATTCCATCTCCGCAAACTGTGCATGTATTATGCTGTGAAACGTAAGCTGCTAATACTGGAAATCCCTCTGGAGGTATAGTTTCCCTGACAGGTCCAAAATAAACATCAGTCTGGTAATTGCATGGCAAATCCAATGGGCCCAGATAATTAATTCCAGGGCCAAGAGTTTCTGTCACGTATTGATGAAGAACCTGATTTTCAAATGGAAGGTAATCCCACTCAAATGAATAAACTGCAAAAGTAAGTTCCCAAGCACATCCGCCTTGCGGAATCTCAATCTTTGCTGTGTCGCCATTTATCCAAACCATAGGCCCAAGGCCCAGATTACAATCCTGAACTTGCAGAATTTTAGCACTCGCACCAAATGCAAATAATACGAACATCGCAAAAACAGCAATTATAATTTTATTCATTTTAATTACCCCCTAGTTAATTAACTCTAAGGAAGAATTCCTGATATTTAAATGTTTCTATTTTAACTACTTTATAATAGTATACTGATATTTTTACACTCTAATGATGAAATTTTTATTCTCTGGAAACCTTATTAAATCGATTTTCATTTCCTTGCTTTATGGTCAATATGGCGCAGTCAGCGACTCTTGAGCAGCGGCTTGAGACAAAATTAATTTTAACTCAACGGCAGATATTGACCCAGGTTGAGGAAGTCGCTGTTGAGCTTGACATAAAAAAATACACTCTTCTAAGAATGCTCCGGGATAAAAATTACAGGGTCATGGTTATAGACCCAAACTCTGAAACAAAAGGCGAAATTGTAGGCTCTCTCAGAAATTCAAACTGCATAGTCACATCTGCAGAGCCTGACAAGGCAGAAAATTACTTGAAATCATCAAAACTCTGGGATGCGGTTTTAATCAGCTTTGAACAGCCGGAAAACCGCCCAAATGGAATCGAAATAGCCAAAAAACTCAAGGAATCTGATCCGGACATCCCAATAGTAATCTACACATCAGGAACTACTGAAGGAATACGAAACAGGTCTGGCGAGATTTATGAGGCTCTGCGAAAAAACTTTTACGGCCATGGTTCTATAAACTATTTTGATTATAACTTTGCGGCATCTGATTCATCGACTTCATATAATCTCAGGGACGATAAACGTCAGGATCTTGGAATTATCATCAATGACTCTCGCGATTTTAAGAAAGTGCGTGCAGACCAGGTCATAAGCCACGTAAGAGGTTCGAACATACTTGAGGATATGACATATCAAAGGCGCTATGCATCAGAAGGCAAGAAATTGTCGGCAAATGCAATGATGCCTAAGCTTTATGAGCATTTTTTCAGAGTGGACTTAAAACACAGAATTCCAATTCTTATCAAGATTGGAGGAAGCCATTTTGACATTGTGGAAGATGGCATTGACAGGGATGCAATAGTATATTTTACAGAATACCTGACGAGATTTGCAAGGGAAAACCCCTGGTTTGCGGTCATAGTTTGTCCAGGAGGCGGCCACTTGAACGATAATATAAAGGACTGGTTGAGCAATGACAAGCTTAAGTGTTCTCCCGGTGACCGCCTGATAGAAAACATTGCAATGAGCATTTTGGGAATTCAGGCAGATAAGCTTCTTACGGCATTTGGAAAAACTAATGCTGTAGTGATGAACCCAAACAATGCAACTGATTACGAAGTAATAACAGATGATTTTTTTGATGCTTTCCCTATCATGATTTGGCCTTATGCTCCAAAGGAATTCAGAAGAACGTATCAGCTTTCAATGGCATTTTCTGATGCGCAGACTTTTGCAACAGGGGCATTGTTTGATGTCCAGAGGGCACTGTTTTCAAAAAACACAAACGGCATTTACACCTGCGACCCGAACAGGCTGGATTTTACGGAAAAAGGCGGAACCAAGCTGCTTAACATAACCTGCCACGATTTAAGGGAAGGAAAAACCAAATTCGGAGGGCGTGAATATGAACTGTCGAGAATAGGTACAGACGACCGTGACGGCCATTTATGCGAAAGTGCAGGCCTGGGCATAATGGAAGAGCTTGGCATTCCGAGAAGGACAGTAGTTGCTCATCCGAGAACACAACATCTTCTTGAGAGGGTGTTCCTGTATGATGACTTAATAAGGATGGCTGGCAATAAGCCTGACTATTCAGAAAGCCTCTCTTCAATTGTACTTAAGAAGAGGCAACGGGACAAATTTTTGCCATTAACAGATTTCGGTTCTTCATAAGTTAGATTATTTATTGTGGACAGTGTCTGAATGAGATTTTTAATTGAAACTTGGTTATACTGGATTGTTTAATGCACCAAAACCTATATAAATTCAGCAATTCCTCAAAGCCTGTGATAAAATGGGTGGTGTGGACATAAAAACTGCTGATATCAAATCCATGTCTGATGAATCTCTGAAAGATTTTCTCAAAAAATCGGCAATGTCATTGAGCGTTTTTGAAGCAAGAAGAGTTATCGAGCTTGTCGGCAGAAACCCGACCCTTGCCGAGCTTTATATTTTCAACACCCAGTGGAGCGAGCATTCGTCTTATAAAAGCTCAAGGGCGGTCCTAAAAGCACTCCTTCCAACACAGGCGCCAAATGTCATTTTGGGGCCTGTTGAAGACGCAGGAATTGTCGAGCTTGGTTATATTGACAATGAAAAATATGGGATAGTCATAAGCCACGAAAGCCATAACCATCCATCTCAGGTTGTTCCTTATGAAGGCGCAGCAACAGGAATCGGCGGCGACATAAGAGACGTTTTATGCATGGGCGCAAAAGTGATTGCGGTAGCAGACCCATTAAGGTTTGGCAATCCAAACGGCAAAAACAAAAACAGAGTCAAGTATATTGCAAATGAGGTAATCAACGGAATTGCAGGTTATGGCGATGCTGTAGGCATTCCAAACATCTGCGGTGATGTTTATTTCAACGATTCTTTTGATGACAACTGCCTTGTAAATGTAGTTTGTTTGGGAGTGATAAAAGAAAAAGACATAATCCACTCAAGAGCTCCAAAAAATGCAGAAGGCTATGATATCATAATTGTTGGAAAAGCAACAGACAACTCAGGATTTGGAGGGGCAGCATTTGCATCAGTAATTCTTGACGAAAAAGACCGCGACTCAAACAGGGGTGCAGTCCAGGTGCCAGACCCGTTTTTGAAAAATGTAATAATCCGGGCAACTTACGCAGTGTTTGAAGAGTCAAGAAAAAGAAACGTAACGTTGGGATTTAAAGACATGGGCGCAGGCGGAATAATGTGCTCAACCTCAGAACTCTGCGCTGACGCAGATTACGGCGCAGACATTGACTTAAGCAAGGTCAATGTTTCAATGAAAAACCTGCCTGAATACATAATTGCAAATTCAGAAACACAGGAAAGGTTTACCTGGATTTGCCCAAAAAGCTTTACAAAGACGCTTCTAAAAATTTACAATGAAGATTTCGAATTGCCGCAAATCAGCCTTGGAGCTGGTGCCTTTGTCATCGGCACTGTTACAAAAAGCCAGGATTATATTATGCGCTACGAAGGCAAAATTGTCTGCAATGTTCCGATAAAAGTCGTAACTCAGGGAATAAAATACGAGCGCGAAAAAAAAGCGCCGTTCAGGAATTATTCCGAGCCAAATTTAAGCGAGCCAAAAGATTACGGCAAAGCTCTTTTGAAAGTTTTAAGCCATCCAAACGTTGCAAGCAAGGCAAAAGCATACAAGCATTATGACACAAATGTAATGGGAAATGCAGTGATTGAAAGCGGCTATGCTGATGCCGGCGTCATGAAAATCGATAACAGCACTTTTGGAGTTGCGCTAAAAACAGACTGCAATCCAAAATACTGCAGACTTAATCCATACATGGGAGCTGTAAATGCAGTCGCTGAGTCAATGAGGAACATTGCTGCTGTCGGCGCAGTCCCTCAGGCAATGACAGATTGCCTTAACTTTGGAAATCCGGAAAAGCCGGAAGCATTTTATGACTTTTATGAATGTGTCAGGGGAGTTGGCGACGCTGCAAAAAATCTTTTTCTCAAAGGGACAACTTATCCCGTCCCGATAGTTTCAGGCAATGTGAGCTTTTACAATGAATCCTCATCTAAAAACTCAGTTGACCCAAGCCCGATTATTGCGTGCGTCGGCACAATGAAAGACTACAGCAAGGCAATAACGATGAAGATAAAAAAAGAAAATTCCGTATTGTTTATTGTAGGCGGGAGAAAAGACGAGCTTGGCGGCTCTGTTTATTATGAATTAAATGGAGAAACCGGAAAAAATGTCCCGAATATTGAATTTGAAAATGAAAGAAACCAGATTTATGCGGTGATTGATTCAATCAACGACAATCTTTTGCTTTCTTGCCACGACATTTCTGACGGCGGTCTTGCAACAACTATCTCTGAAATGATTCTGGGCGGCGAGGCTACGGGAAAAATCGGCGCAGAAATTTTGCTTGACTTTTCAGATTTAAGGACAGACAAGATTTTATTTTCAGAAAGCTCGGGGTTTGTTTTTGAAGCTGACGAAAAAAACATTAAAAAAATAAAAGACCTTTTCAGGTTTTACAAATTAAGTTTAATTGAGCTTGGAAAAACAAAAGGAAAAAAATTAACAATCAAAAAAAACGGCAAAAAAATAATTGATTTGCCGATTGAAAAATTGAAAGACGCTTGGACAACAGGTTTTGTCAGGGCGCTGGAATGAAAAAAGTAAAATTTAATTGTTAAAAGTGGCGGGAGAAGGAAAATGAAAAGTATCAGGACAGCAAACGGCGGCGGATTTATGGGGGATTACAGCGAGGCACTTTATAATCAGGTTACTGGCGGCCACATAGACTACCTGACTGCAGACTCTCTGGCAGAACTGACAACTCTGATTGTTCGCGGGCAGATGGCAAGAGATTCCAGGCTTGGCTATGCGAAGGATTTTTTAAGGAACATAACTCCGGCTCTAAAGGAAATCAAGCAAAAGGGCATAAAAGTTGTTACGAATTTTGGCGCCCTGAATCCCGAAGGGGCAGCTTATGCACTAAGGGATGCAGCGGCAAATCTCGGGCTTGATTTTAAAATAGCGTATATTACAGGAGACAACGTATATTCAAGGTTAGAAGAGCTTTCCGCAAAAAGCAATATTCTGCACAATATAGAAACCGGGACAGGCATAGATTTAGAAAAAGTCTTGGTTGCAAATGCTTACATAGGCTCTGATGGGATTAAAGCTGCCCTTGACAGGGGCGCTGACATTGTTATTGTTGGGCGGGCAACTGACACAAGCCTTGTACTTGGGCCTTTAATGCATGAGTTTAACTGGAAAAATAATTATTGGAACCTGAAAGCTGCAGGAATTATCGCAGGAGACATTTTGGAATGCGGAGCCCAGGCCACAGGCGGAAACTTTTCACGGCCCGAAGAAATACTTGCAGATTCAAGCTATAAGAACATAGGTTATCCAATTGCAGTATTTAATCCTGATGGCACGTTTTGGATAACAAAACACGATGGAACCGGAGGCGCTGTTACAGTCAACACAGTCACAAACCAGCTTCTTTATGAGCTTGGAGACCCTGCAAGGTACATCTCTCCTGACGCAATAGCAAATTTCTTGACAATCAATTTGAAGCAGGACGGCAAGGACAGGGTCTTTGTTTCAGGAATAAGGGGGCAGCCCTATACTGACACATACAAAGTTTCTATGGGTTTAAGAACAGACAAATACAAGGCAACTGGCTCTGTTATGCTTTGCGGCGGCGATGTTTTAGGGGCTGCTGAATTGTTTCAGCAGATATTATGGGATAGGGTAAAAGGAAACCCTTCAGAGGTCAAAGTTGAAAGAGTAGGCTATGACAGCTGTAACAGGGGAGGAGCTCCTCCAAGTTACAAGCCTGATGAAATTCTTTTGCGCATAGGAGTGAGCGATTCAGACAAAAGAATTGTAGACAAATTTTCAAGGGAGTTTGTGTCAGTAACTCTCAGCGGCTCTGAAGGAGTTACATACGTTGTGGAGGGCGTTCCCAGAACTGGCAAAGAAACGACAGTGGCATATTGCCCTTCACTTGTTCCAAAAGAATGCATAGACCAAAAAATTACCATTTTGGATGGTAAAAGTTCTGAAACTTTTACAATTAGGGGCTCGGATTTCAGGCCGCACTCTAAGACAGAAGTCTATCGCCCAAATTTTGACCTTAGCAATGTAGTTCCAAGAAACAGCTCGCGAT
>DATDOM010000070.1:0-17072 GCA_035293285.1 Candidatus Nanoarchaeia archaeon
CAAAACTTCACTGAAATCAAAAATTGAAATATTTGCCAATGAGGTTATCCTGATTGATGATTCAAACGAGCCACTCCACGGGTCAGTCACTACAGGAGAATTTCTTAATATGTCAAATTCATAAAATTGTTTTACTGTGAAAAATGAAGACATTGCACTATCAACATTGGCGCCTGCTGCTTTGGCATAGAGCGAATAATTGCCCTCCAAATCAGCATTGGCAAAAGTTGACTTGTAGATTCCTCTTTCTTTCAAAGCTATTGAGCTGTCTGCTGTTGAAAATAATTGAGATGTCCCATCAGGCTTTGTGACATTTAATGTTACGCTTGCATCGCTTACCAGATGGCCGCCTGTGTCAAGCACCACAACCAGTATTTCAACATCTTCATTAGGATGATAAATTGATTTATTTGTGTTTATTGAAGCAAGGCCAGTTTCTGCAAATCCCGGATCAAGGGGGGAGATTTCAACATTGTATTCCTGACCCGGAATTATATCCATTATTTTTTCCCATTGCCCTTGGCAAGCCTGTAAAGTAAAATTCCAGTCAATGCACTTGTAAAGCTCAGTCCCTTTTGCAACCGCAGTCAAAGTGCCGCTCGAGAAATTAAGCCCTGAAGGGTCAATGGAGTAAGTTTCGAATACTTTTTTTCTGTCAAGCGATTCAATATTTTCCGCAGTATCATCAATGCCAAGCTCAAGCGCCCTGTCAATCTCAACGCCCTTAAGCATTAACTTTTTGACAGGGGAATTAAGAACTTCTATCTCTGCATCATAAACATCTTTTTGGATTTCTTTAGGCGATGCAAGGGCGCGCTGCATTTCATTGACCTCGCCAACTAGCTTGTCTTTTTTGTAAAGCTTGATAGTGTATTCAAGTTTTTTATTCCTGCTGTCCTTTATTTCGAGGGAAGATTTTGCAGATTCCGGAGAATTGGACTGCCCTAAATTACCTGAAGCGCCAAGCGAATTCCATATTTCCAAAAACTTTGTGCTGTTTGAAACACCCCAGTCAAAGAGTGTTTCAATCACATAGCTTTTCTCTCCAAGCCTCCCTACTGCTACAAGTGTGTAAATATCCGGAATTACCGGCTCGTTGTTTTTTACAGTTATTAAGAATTTATCAAGCCCGGCGTGGCTTATGCTTAAGTTGAACTTGCTGTCAAACTCGTGCCCCTTCACATAGGCAGTCAATTGCTCAAGCTTTGTGTTTTTGAGCGCAATCTCCAGGACATCACGCTTTGCGTCAGTAAGGTTTGTGAAATCAACTTCAATTTTTGCGCTTTCCTTTTCTGAAAACGCGAATGGCGTGTACTGCCTTATCTTCTCAAGCTCGGAATCCTGAATTCCCGTTTCATTGGATTTATTCGATTCATTGTTGGCAGCTGAGGCATTTTTATTCCAGTCAAATGTAGTTTCCTTTGAAAAAACTTCGTCATTTATTTTTGCCTCTGCGACAAGCGAGTATTTTTCTGGCGATATTTCCGGGCTGTTTTTTATCCTTATTCTGAAAAGATATTTTTCGAGCTGCTCTGCCTCAAGCAAAAATCTTGGATCCTGATTGTGGTCCCTGACATAAAATGAAAGCTCGTCTATTGGGGAAGTTCCAAAAAGAATGTTTAGTATTGTTCTTTTTTTGCCGGCAAGGTCTGAAACGTCAATATCCATTACAGCATCAGCGGCAATGTCAAAACTGTATTTTACATCCTGCGGCTGAGGCTTTTCTTTTTCAAAAACATAAAACGAGAAATTTGAAGTTGTGTTGCCAGCCATTGCAGTTATTGTGTACGTGCCAAGCGATGTAGGCGTAAAAGTAATGTTTTGGCTAGCCTCCGGGTAATCAAAAGTTGAATTTTGAGCCGATATTCTGACAAACGTGAGGTTTCTCAACGGGATTATGCGAACCTGCTCTCCTATGAAAAAACTGGTTTTTTCGAGCGAGAATAATTCAGTAATTTCCAAATCTTGAGCCGGAATTACATCAAATCCATAGGACGCAAGAATTTTGCCGCTTCCTTCAATCCTGACAACATGCGCGCCAACTGACACCGGCCTAAATGACATTTCATCCGATATGTCGCCAAAAAAATTGTAAAGCGAGTCAGGGGATGCAATTGTGAGAAGGAAATTTTCATTTTTTTCATAATTTATTTTTATCCTTACAAATTCGCCCTGAACGTATTCCTTTTTGTCTGTTTTTACCAAGACCTGCCCTCTTGAGGCATTTTGATAGATTACTGAAAAATTGTATTTTGCCGTCGTGTTTTGAACGGCGTCTGACAGTGATATTTCATACTCCCCGACACCAGCAGGCGTAAAGATAAGAGGGGATGCGAGCATGTATTCCAGTCTAAAAACACCAGAATCCGATTTAACGCTTAGGGTTTTGTTAGCGCTCACATCCCCAATATAAATCTCCGCAGACTCTCCCAGGGCGTAAGTGGGCCTGCCCGTAAAAAGAGCGTCTGCGTTTTGATTTACCGTGAAGAGAAAAGTTTGCACAGGAGAATTATTCCTGTAAGTGACAAGCGAGTAATTTCCGACACTTAAGGGAAGAAATTCAATTCCATTCTTTAAGTCAGAAAATAAGAATGTCTGGTTTAGGTGCAGTATTTTTACTGATTCAAGGCCTGCAATATTTTCAGAAGATATTTTTACAGAATCCCCAAATGAGTAAAAATCATTTACAATTAATGAACTGTTTTGAAAGGATGAGAAATTCAAAGATTGGTTTACCTGAACAGAATTGTCCACTTGTGCTGATGCTAAGGCAATCAACATCACAAGCAGTATTCCTACTACTAGCACCACTCTTTTTTGCATTATTTACGGCCCACAAAATAACTGAAAAAAAATACTAACAAAACCCTAAATTAATGCGTTAAAAACCGCAGAATTTGTTTATAAAGATTTTGGTATTATAACGAGAACAATTCAAGAAAAAATATTGCATTTCCAATTTAATATGGTAAAATGTATACTAATAGAATGTTTATGCTTTTCTAAAATAGAACTGAAGTGTTCAAAATCTTAAAACGCTTTAGTTTAGCGGCTTAAAAGTTACGCTTCCGTTTTTTAATGGCTGACATTCCCCGCAACTGGTTACGCTCAGTTGACACGCATTGAGGGTTTGGTCACTATCGTTTCCAAAACCTGAAGGTTTTCGCTTCGCTCAAGCCCTCAAATTATAAACTAGCTTTCCGTGAGGCTTTATGCCTCACTTGATTCCGCCGTCAACTCGCGGAAGAGTTGTGGGGCATCCCCATTGTCAGCTCTTTTGTTTTTCTTTTTGGAACTTTGACCTTATGCCGCTAAACTATATTTTGAACGCTGCTTAAAACAGAAAAATTATAAGAATAAAATTATTTAAGAATTCCATTCATTTTTCTATGAAGCTCAAGGCACTTGTCATACATCTGGCTTTTGATTTCCTTTGGCATGCTTTGGTAAATCATTGAAATCCTTGGATAAATCTTTGCTGCTTCAGTATGCATGTTGTTTTTTAGGTGGAAGTTTGCCTGCTCAATTAATGCGCTTACATATTCAAGATTGGTTTTGTGCATAAGCTGCACGCTTGTGTTTGAATTTCCAAATGAGGCGTTTTTGTCTATGTTTGCAAGAATAGGCATAAGCCTGTCTGCAAAATCTGCCTTTGCATCCTTGACCTGGCTTGAAAGCTCGCTTAAAAATCCCGACTGGCCCATCTCTGAAAACTGCGATTCCGAGTTTCTGTAAATAAAATCTTTTTTTGGCAGTTCGGGAAATTCAGGGGCTTTTTCGCTAAATTCCGATTTTTTGCGCTCAAATTTTTTCAATAGTGCAAAGTTCTTCAGCCTTGTGAATGAAACCCTGTAATTTTTCACAAAGAAAATGTAATATGCTCCAAGGAAGATTATGGCAAGAACTCCGATTACTGCAAAGATTGCCTGTGCCTGCGACAATCCGAGCGAATCAAGCGCAAATACTGAATTTCCGGTTAACTGGTTTGAAGTTCCTACAATCTCGTTAAGGCTTAAAAACACGACTGATTTTGAGGCCTTGATGTCTTCAATGTTAACTTTTTTGCCTATCTTGTAGATTATTACTTCGCCTTCAAAGTCAAAATCCAAAAAGCCGTATTTTACCACAGGGTCATCCTTCAGTATTTCCGGCTGCACATTTACAAATTCAATTTCTCCTGCACTTTCGGCAACAGATTTCGGAATTGTCTCTATTGCAACGACATCGGAGAGTTTTTCAGGTTTCTGGTAGGAAAGTTTTTTCTTTACAAGCGTGAAATAGTTTTTTGTGCCGTCAGTCTGCTTTATTGCGGCAACTTTTATGAAAGCCTCGACCTTGATATCATCTTTTTTCTTGTAATTTTTCTTAATGTATGCATTTTTTTCGTCATCAGTAAAGCTTTGGTCTTTCAAAAGCTCAAATCCCGCTTTCTCAATATCTTCTTTTTGGGTGCTTTGGATGTAATCTGATTTTTCAACAAGCTCAACATCAACAGGCATGACCTTCTCGATTTTTATGAGCTCGAGGTCAAGGTTTTTTATTTTGGCGTCAAGCTCGCTTTCTGTCGAGTAAACTGACTTGAAACCCTGGGACTGCGACTTGAGGTTCTGCAGCTGCGATTTCAGGTTCTCAATTGAGGCTATCAATCCAAGCTCAGTCACAAGCTCCTTCTTTTCCCCTTCAAGGGACTGGAATTTTATTGATACATCATCTGCGTCAATAAGCAGCTTCTCAATTTTCTTTATGAAGTCGTCGACTTTTGGGACTAGATTAGGCGGAAGGACTTTTGGGACATCCTGAGCCTGTTCTTCTTCAGATTTTGATGAAGTGCTTTCGAGTGAGTTAATTGAAGTTGCAAATGCCTCCTGGGAAAGCGGCCCCTCGTTTCCTGCCTTGTCGACAGCGCTTACCTTGTAGTAATAAGTTACCTTGTCAATTGTCGAGGAATCCTTAAACTGCTGAAGGGTTACTGAGCTTGAGTAAAAATCAACAAAGGCAACTCCTGAAATTGTGGACCTGTAAATGTTGAAATGGTCAGCTTCTTCGCCGTCATAATACCAGTTTAGCTTTATGTTTCCGTCAATATCAGACTGGGCTTTGACGCTTATCGGGGCAATTGGCTTTTTGGCGTCAACAACAAAGATGTTTCCTGAAGTGATTTTTGTGCCAATGTTTCCGTTTGAATCCTTTGCGCTGAAATAAAACGTCCCTGCCTTGTTATCATCTTCTTCTGTGATTATAAGATATCCGTGCCACAGGCTGTTTGCGCCTGTGAGGAACACTGGCTTTCTGAATGAAGGCTCGTCATTAAAGCTGTACTCGAGAATAGGAATATCCTCAATGGATTCAGAAGTCTGGACAGTGACTTCTATTGTCCCCTCTTTAACAGGATCATCATCGCTTAATGTTATCTTTGCGCTCGGCAAAAAGTTTAATGTGAATGTTATGACAAGTGAGCTGTCCATTGCGTTGCCGTTGTCATTTTTGCACCTCACATAGTAATTGTAAATTCCCTGGCTTAATCCCGATAAAGTGCTGTTGTGGTTTGTCCCGTCGCTGCCTGAAAAAGCGTTTGGAAGGCTGTCATAGATATTGTCGCCTGTTCCGTATCTGCACGTGGCAGAGTTTTTTGTCCTGACGCTTAGCACAGTTGAGTCCTTTGACACAAAATTTCCCGGCAGATATGAAATTATTTCAGGAACAGAGCCGTCCACAATTCCGGTTTTTGTCGACTGCGCAACCTGGGCTTGAGACGAGTCAGTGACATTTGCAGAAATTGCATAAGCGCCAAGCGAGCCTGCGCTAACGCTGATTGTCGTGTTGAAGTATCTTCCTGCAAAATTAGGGGCTGCAAATGAAATTTGGGAAGGTGCGCTGTTCAGGTTTATGTAAGCTAATTTCACAGTTCCGTCAAATGGCGTGTCTGCGATGACTGAAATATTTACATTTGTGCCCTGGCCGAGCCTTAAAGTGTCAGGCGCCTTTATTTCAACCGAGACCGCATTTATCAAAGGAAGCATCAGCAAAAATAGTATTAAAACCTTCAATGATATTTTTGCCAATTTATTATTAATCATTTTAGCAGTTCCTCTATAATGTGTTTTTCCCGCTCGACAGCTTCCTCGATTGCTTTTTCTAAAAATTTGTTAAGTGGAATTTTTTTGAGTGTAGAAATTATCTTGGCCTGCGCGTGAGTCTTCTCTTTCAACCCGATATTAACTCGCTTTTCCATTAATGATTTTCCATATTAATATACAATTTTGTATACTAAATCATATTTATGATATCACTCATTTATATATTTTACTATTTTTAGTAATTTTAGTCATAAAAATATTTTTATGATTATTTTCATATATAAAATTAATTATTTTCATATATAAAATTTTTTGAAAGAGAGGAAAAATATTATGATTTGGATGATTAATTTAGTTAAGTAGTTAATTAATTAGAAGTGCTGGGAAATTTGTCAATTATTTGATTAAGATTGACTGATTGTCCTGATAGCCTGGGCATCCTTGTAGATTCTGCTCAGAACTGCAACAGTCATTGGAAGATAAGTGTAATCATCCTTAAGGTTATCAAAAGGATTCCAATGTTCAGTTGATCCGGATTTTCCAATTTGGATTCTAAGCTGGTTTCCACGCACAGATGGAGTGTACCCTAATTTGTCCGACAAATATGTTCTTTCTGCCCTTTCAAATCCGCTCTTCTCCCATTGCCCGACAAGCTCATTGACTGCAAAATTTTCAATGGTGTTCATTATTATCCTGTATTCAGAGGGAGATATTGCAAATTTTGAATTTTTTGCAAAGTTTGCAAATTTCCTGCCTGCTCTTTTGCAGGACTCCAAAAAATGCTCCAAAACAGAGTATGCTGTATCATAGACTAGCTTCTTAACTTCCTTAGTTTCGTACACGTCCCTTAGCTCTTCTTCTGCAGTTCTTAATTCCGCCCATTTAAGTCTTACACTTCCCGGAATCCTGTATCTTCCAATTGAGGTTTCCGCAGCAGGAGTTACATCGGTAGGATGTATATAAGAATTAATAAGGTCCAAATAAGATATGAGTTTTTCCGGCATAAACTGGTTCATCGATTCTGCTATTGAAAAGTCGATTTCATTTATGCTTGGTTTCCCCTTATCAAAGAGCCTGTAAAGGGTCAATGTGGAATTTTTCCCAACTTTTGGAATCAAATTTTGGTTTTTTAAGATTGTGTCAAGAAAAACCGCCACCCTTAAGTATGCAGCTAATTTTTCATATTTGTTTCCTGATTTTTCAAAAAGTTTTTGCTTAAAATCTTCAAGATTTTCTCCGCCCGCAGTTTCATATGCCCCAAACAATTTCCACATTAATACATCATCCTTTAATTTTGCAGAGAGGTCGCTAATATTTTTTGGGCTGGTGCCGTTTAATGCATTAAGAGAATTATAAATTGACTCAGTGAAAAAATCAAATCTTTTTTCAAGAATTTGCTTGTTAGGAGTATTACGGGGATGTGCCAAAAATTCCCTATCAGTTAAGTTAGTGGCATAGGTTATTGGTTTTCCATTTAGGATTTTTTCAGAATATTCCGATATCAGGCCGTTATAGAAGCTTACAATATCCTCAAGATTGCTGTCCGTCATAATGGCGAGTTAGAATTATCTGTTTTTAAACTTATCTATATATTAACCACTAAAAAGTAACAAAAAATATTAAAATCATTGTTTTATTTTTTAGGCTGCATTACAAAGGTATTGTCAAATGCAGGAGATGAAAAGAGTAAAACTTCAACGGGAGAATCTCCTATCCTTTCAATCTGATGAGTAACCCCTTTTGGGAAAATTACAAAGCTTCCAGGGCCCGCCTCAACGATTTCGCTTCCGACAGTTATTTTTGATTTTCCCTTGTAAACATAAGCATAGTGTATTTGATTTGGGTGTGAATGCTCAGGAATTGCCCCTTCAAGCCTTAAAAGTTCAGCACTGCTCAAATCAGTTGACACAAGCTCAGTATACTTAAAATATTCGTTCTCTTTGTCAAGCTGCCCGAATTTCTTTGAAACGTCAATCACCGAAAATTTCAGCGGCTTTTCACTGATTTTTTTTCCGAGCGTAAAAAAATCACCAGGAAGCAAATATCCTACAATAATTCCGACAACAAAAAGCGAAATAAACAGCCTCTGCATTGTTTTCTTTTTCATGGCCTGAAATCTCCTGCAGCGGATATAAATACTTTTCGCCGATGATAAAAAAAATTTACTACTTTTGGAGATGACAAATTTAAACAGTTTTTTAATTCAAATATTAAAAATTAGATACTCGATATTTTAGAAAAAGACGATGGAATCTAGGCCTCGCCATTTCGCTCGGCATTTATGTTTCATCAAATCCGTACATTCGCCCCATTTCGGGCGAAAGTCAATTGAGAAAATTTAAATAATGAAGAGAAATAATTCAATAAAATGACACAATGCAGGGAGCATGGATGCAGTGAAGAAGCAACAAGGGAATGGAATGGCAGAAAGGTCTGCCAGGACCATTATGACAAATACAGAGACCATCACGATACTTTAGGCAATGATATTTCTTAGAAATAATCATAATTCTTTCTGGTTTACCGGTATATGAATCAGCTCGATTCCGATTTTCTTTGCAACTTCAAAGATTTTTTCGTCCCTGTAGAACTCGCCGTAAAATATTTTTTTTATCCCTGCGTTTGCAAGCATCTTAAAGCAGTTCCAGCACGGAGATGCTGTTATGAAAACTTCCCCTCCATTTATCATCACGCCGTTTTTTGCAGCCTGTAAAATTGCATTTGTCTCTGCGTGAATTGTTGCAACGCAGTGCCCATCTTCCATCATGTGGCCAGTTTCATCACAGTGAGGCATTCCCCTAATGCTTCCGTTGTATCCTGTTGAGAGTATTGTCTTGTCGCGTACAATCAAAGCGCCGACGTGCTTTCTGTCGCAGGTGCTTCTTGTCGCAACTTCCTTTGCGATGTTCATGAAATATTGTTCCCAGCTTGCTCTTGCCATTTTCTTAGTTTATTTTAATTGTTTTAAAAGTAACTCTATTTTGTTGTAAAGCTCTTCAAAAGTGCCATCATTGACTATTGTTTCTTGGGCCAGTTTTATTGTGTTATCAAGCTGCTGATTGGTGTCCTTATTTAAATTTTCCCTCTCTTCTTTTTCCCTTAATTCAACAAGTGTTTTTGGGTCCCCAATCCTGTTTCTTTTTACAATCCTTTCAAACCTCGTTGTGATAGGCGCATCAATTGAAACCAAGGTGAAGTTTTTATTTTTCATAAGCTCTTTTGCCTCAAAGGGGCTTCTTATACTGTCAATTGCAAAATTTGAATCTTTGTTTTTAAGTAGTTCGGTTTTTATTTTTTCATTTATCTTTTTTGCAAGATAATTTGGAGAATTTTTTGCGCGCAGCTCATTGCCCACAATAATCATATTGTCCCTTGTAGGCTCCAGATTTCTGTTTTTGCATTCATCCCTTATGACATCAGAAAGAGAGTAGCAGATGAATCCTTTTCTCTCAAGGTATTTTGCAGTTTCCCCTTTTCCTGCAGCATTTTTGCCTGTAAGTCCGATTATCATAAAATTGAGGATTTTGTCAAAATAATAAAGGTTTGCATCTTGAAAAGATTTTTAAATTGCACCTTATAATTACGGTTATGACCTTCATAGTGAAACTAAGAGATAATTCACCTGATATCCCAATTGATGAAATAGCCAGTGCTTTGTACAATTCTCTTGAGGAAAATGGGGCAAAAAATTTGTCGAGAGGAAGAAATGAAGTACATATTCAAGAAATTGAAGCTAGTGTAGATGGAATATCTCTTGGAAGTTTTGATTACGGACCAGATATGGGGAGCAAAACTGACAACTTCAGCATTATTTATCACCAAGGCAGAGTGTTGGTAGAGCAGAAACTACTGCATTTCTTAATTCAACACAGCATTTATGATCACCATTATAATTTTAGGATAGGATTTATCAAGAGCGAATTTGTTTCAAATCCCAATAGCAGGGTAGCCTCTGCCTACCTCAATCATCTCGAAAATGTCGAAAGTGCAATACCCTTTATGGAAGGAGTGGGAAAAACATTATCCAGGAGCCTCGGCGGGATTGAGTTTTTGATATTGGGCTCGTCCATTAGGGGAGGGCATCAATACCAACTAATAACATATAGTCCCAAATATGAAGAAGTAGCTTAAGCTATTTCTTCTGAAGCTTCTCAAGCTCTTCTTCAAACCTGTCGAGGTCTTCAAATTCACGATAGACTGAAGCAAACCTGATGTACGCAACCTTGTCAACGGATTTGAGTTTTTTCATTGCAAGCTCGCCAACCGCTTTTGAGTCTATCTCAACAGAATCACGTTTCCTTAAATCAGACTCAACATCATCAGCAATCTTTTCAATCTTGTCCATGCTGATTGAGCGCTTTTCGCACGCTTTCAAAATGCCATTAAGAAGTTTTTGGCGCTCAAACCTTTCACGCCGGCCGTCTTTTTTGACGACAATTATTGCAGCTTCTTCGAGCCTTTCATAAGTTGTGAATCTCTTACTGCACTTCATGCAGCTCCTTCTTCTCCTTGTTACTTCAAGACTTTCAGTTTCTCTTGTGTCTATAACCTGGGTTTCATCGTTACCGCAATAAGGACATTTCATAAATTAAGGGTTTTTTTGGTCAATATAAAGTTTTGGTAAAAAAATTGATGTATTTTCAGCCTTGAATTTGAAATAGTTACGAGTAATTTAGGCCTCGCCATTAGCTCGGCATTTGATTGTGCTTTTAGTGAATTAATATATTTTCTAAAATCCTTAGCCCAAAAATAGGCCGCCGCCAATTCACTGCGGCGGCAATATTGTGCATCAAACCCGCACACTCGCCCCATTTCGGGCGATGATTTATCACATTTATCTTACAATTAATCAAAGAAGCTGTTTTCGCAGTGCAACGAATCAAATAAATGTATGCGCGCCTAATGCGGCGCGCCTATCTTTGCGGAGCGTATTTTAGAGTTAGTTATGTCTTAATCAACATATGTACAAAGCCTATTCAGCAACTTTTATAAAGCACAATAAGTTCTTGAATAAATAGAAAAACATCACAGACTTTCCGTGGGATTGAAAATCCCACTTGATTAAGGTGTCAACGGACTTAGCCGTTGGGAGGAAAATAAAATGAGCATTACTATCGACTTGAAAGGAAAAAAGGCAATTGTTTTTGGAATTGCAAATGACAAGAGCATTGCGTGGCACATTGCAAAAAACCTAAATGACGCTGGATGCAGGATTGCAGCAGCTTACCAGGAAAGAGTTGAGCCGCTTTTTATGCCCTTAATGCAGCACCTTAACAACCCAATCTATGAAAAGTGCGATGTTGTCAGTGACGAGTTGCTTGACAAGTTCTTTGAAAAAGTAACAAAGGAGTTTGGAAAAGTTGATTTTTTAATCCACAGCATTGCTTTTGCAAAAAAAGAGCATCTGCAGGGCAAGTTCATGAATGTAGACAGGAGGGGGTATCAGGTTGCGCATGAAGTCAGTGCGTATTCACTTGCTGAACTTACAAGAAGGACTGCGCCAATAATGAATGACAACGGTGCAATAATTGCGATGACTTATCTTGGAAGCGAGCGGGCAACTCCGGGATATAATATAATGGGCGTTGCAAAGGCAGCGCTTGAGTCAAGTGTCAGGTATCTTGCGTGTGACTTGGGCGAGAGGCAAATAAGAGTCAATGCAATATCAGCAGGGCCGATTGCAACACTTGCGGCATCAGGAATTGCAAGCTTTGGCGAAATGCTCCTAAACTGCGTTGCAAAATCGCCGATGAAAAGAAACATTACAGCAGAAGAAGTTGGAAAGACTGCGCTCTTTTTATGCAGCGACTTGTCAAGCGGGATAACCGGCCAGGTTATTTATGTAGATGCAGGATACAGCTCAATGGGCATTTGATTATGAATAAGTAAACATGAACCCAATAAAATTTTTAATTAATTTTGTTCTGCACCTTGACACGCACCTTGGCGATATAATAACCCAATATGGAGCTTGGTCATACTTTATTGTTTTTCTAATAATATTCGGGGAGACCGGGCTTGTTATAGCGCCGCTTCTTCCCGGAGACTCTTTGCTTTTTGCCGCAGGAGCGCTTGCAGCTGCCGGCTCCTTTAACATAGCAATACTGGTTTTTTTGCTTATTGTTGCAGCAATACTTGGAGACACATTAAATTACCATGTTGGAAGATACTTCGGTAAAAAGGCATTTAGCGGAAAATACAAGTTTCTAAAAAAAGAGTATCTTGACAGAACCAATGAGTTTTATAAAAAATACGGCAAGAAAACAATAGTGCTTGCAAGGTTCATGCCAATTGTCAGGACTTTTGCGCCTTTTGTTGCCGGCGTTGGAAGGATGAATTATTTTGAGTTTCTGGTATACAATGTCATAGGAGGTGTGCTTTGGGTAAGCTTTTTTACATTAGGAGGATATTTTTTTGGAAACATTCCGATTGTCAAAGAGAATTTTTCAATAGTAATACTAGTAATTATCTTTGTTTCATTAGTTCCAATTGTTTTGGAATTGTGGAGGCATAGAAAAGCAAAGAAAAAATAATCCTTAAATTTTGAACTCTTTTGTCCAATAATCACACACAATCTTTGTCTTTTTTGAAGCAATGCCGGTATATTTTTCAGGATGTGTAATTATTTCCATTTGCCTTTTATCCAGTTTTTTAAGATACTTTTGTATTGACCCGTCTTTTTTCACGAGCTCAATTAAGGGCTTTTTTTCTTTTTGTGACTTTAAGGTCATTTCACGCACGTATTCATGTGCATCAGGATGGCCGTTTGCTGCAAGAAGTATGTATAACGGCTCTGCTGAAATTAAATGCCTGTTCATGTCAAAATTTTTCTGCATATTAGCCTTATCAACCGAAATGCTGGACATTGCCTTATTAAGCCTGATTACTGACACAAAGAACCCTGCCATGATTTCTGGGGTAAACCTCATTGATGCTGAATTTGTAAGGTCTCGCTGGTGCTCTGAATTTTGGTCCATGTAGACTGTCACCATCCTGGGCATGAACTGCTTCCACATGCTTTTCACGTTTTCAAAATTAATCGGGTTTCTTTTTTGGGGCATTGTTGACGAGCCAACCTGCTTTTTGTCAAAGTATTCCCCGACTTCTGCAATCTCGTTTCTCTGAAGGTGCCTCATGTCATCCGCAAGGTCTGAAATGACACCAAAGGCAGTCACTATTGCGTGAACATAGTCTGCCATGAATTCGTGCTCGACAACCTGGGTTGATATCGGCGATGCCTTTAAGCCAAGCTCACTCATTACCTGCTCTTCAAATTTTATCGGGTCATCAAAAAACAGGGAAGATGCGTTGTATGCGCCGACAGCGCCTGCCATTTTTCCCCTCAGATTTTCAGCTGCCAGTTTTATCCTGAGAATTGCTGTTCCAAAGCGGCTCACATACTGCGCAATTGCAAACCCGAAAGTTATGGGCTCTGCGTGCTGGCCGTGCGTCCTTCCTATCTGAAGCGAGTCTTTTTCGCGCAGTGCAAGATTAATAAGCGTGCTTTCAAAATTTATGAGTTCCGGAATCAGGACTTTTTGTGTGAATTCCTTGTACCTCAATGCATCTGCTGTAGCAATTATGTCAAAGCTTGTTGACGTGAAATGCACAAACGGCTTTGCCTCGTCGCTCACTTTGTTTCTTATTGAGTTTGCAAGCGCGCGCATGTTATGATTTATCCTGTCTTCTTCAGCATAAATCTCTTTTGGAGTCACTTTTTTTACTGCATTCTCAACTTCATCTGCAATTTTTTGCGAGCAGATTTTGTTTTTTGCAAGAACTCTTGTCAGTGCCGCCTCGACTTTTAGCGCGTAATTGAGAAATGCTGATTCTGAGAGGTAAGGCTTTAGTTTTTCAAAGACCTTTTGGTCGCGGCCATAGTAGCGAAAATCAAGCGGGCTTATTGCATCAAAAACATCAAGCTTATCCATATTTAAAAATTCCTTCCTAAATTTATAAATTTTTGGGTTTTGAATGGATTATTGCAATATTCCGAGGCGAAATTTAGTGCGGGGACATGTGAGAGCTCGTCTCTAACTCGCTCAGGTCCCTCAAATTTCGCCGAGTGTAACTATTGTCGTCAAACGACCGATTAAATTAGATGGTTTATACATTAAAAACTAAAAAACTATGAATAAATCCTGGCCTCGCCATTTCGCTCGGCAAGTATGGATTATCCAACTTGCACATTCACCCCATTTCTGGTGAAATTATATTCAATTCCATTTGTAAATCCTAACATGGACTTAATAACAAAATTTATAAGTTTACTAAAAAGTTCAAGCGCATGGTTGGGAACAATCCGAATTTTTCAAAAATTGACGTGCTGAGGTGCTTTTTACGGCTTGAGCGCAACCTAAGCAGGCAAACGCTTTCAAAAGAGCTATCGCTTGGGGAAGGGACAATCAGGACCATTCTTGATATTTTGAAGTCAAAAGGGCTTTTGCTGTCAGGCAAAAAAGGGCATTCTCTTAGCAAAAAAGGCGTTGCCACGATTGACTCAATTAAAAGCCACATGAGCTTTCCAAAAGAGACTAAGTTTGAGCAGGTTTATCCAGGCACCGCAAAAATGGGGTTTTTGCTTAAAGATGTCAGGAAACTGGACAACACCCACGCACTTAGGGACATTGCAGTAAGAAACGGGGCTGACGGCGCATTAATACTGAAATTTGACTCGGAGCTTCACACTCCTGAATCAGGCTACAGGCTTGATTACAAAAAGCTTGAAAATGAATTTATGCCAAAAAAAGGAGACTGCCTTGTGATATCATTTGCCAAAGACGCAAAAAGTGCAGAGCAAGGCGCAATATCAATAGCGATTGAATCAAAGGACGAACTCAAAAGTTTTATAAACAGCTTCTGATATGGTTTTGTCATGATAATTGTAAGCTGCTCTCACGGAAAGCACATAGGACAACTGATAGCAAAAAAACTCGGCAAAAAACATTCTGTTCTTTTTTGCAGCAAATTTCCTGACAGCGAACTTAGAGTCAAGCTTGACTTTAACCCAAAAGGAAAAACTGTAGTTTTTGTCCAGTCATTTTATTCTGAGATTAGCGACTGCATAATTGAGGTTTTGCTTGCAGCTAAAACCGCAAAAGAGCTTTCTGCAAAGAAAATAATTCTGGCCTCGCCCTATTTCCCATATTTAAGGCAGGACAAGAGGTTTCATTCCGGCGAGGCCGTCAGCCAGAGGATAATTGCAGGGATGATTGAAAAATATCTTGATAAAATCATAATAATGGACCCTCATTTGCACAGAAAAGAAAGCCTTACCGAAATATTCAGAATAAAATCAACAAAGCTGACTGCAAACCCGCTGATTTTTGATTACATCAAAAAAAAGATAAAAAACCCGGTGATAATAGGGCCGGATTCCGAGAGCTACAAGTGGGCAAAGCACGTGGCACAAATGATTGGATGCGATTTTCGCATATTGGCCAAAAAAAGGTTTTCCTCATATCATGTTGAAGTCACCCTTAACAAAAAAATTGAATTAAAAGACAAAAATGTCGTGATTGTCGATGACATTGTAAGCACAGGAAGGACTATAATTGAGGCATCAAAAATTCTTCGACGGCTTGGCGCAAAGAAAATAACGTGCATCTGCGTGCATGGGATATTCGCAGGCGATGCTTTGAAAAAATTAAAGCAGGCAAAGATTGATTTGGTTTCTACAAACACGATTCCAAACTCATTCGCAAAGATTGATGTAAGCGGAGTGTTTGCCGGTTCTTTTGAGTGAAGTTGTGTAAAATCGGCTCCGTCCTAAATCTCGCATTCGCTCGGGTTATTGCCGGGCTCGGCTTTCGCATTTCAATTCGTAGGCTGACATCTCCCGTATGGAGCATCCCCTCTGTAAGTTTTTCATCCGAAAAATAATAGCCTCGCAAAGAGGCAATAACCTACATTTAGGACGGAGCCTATAAAATCAATAAATTTAAAAATAAAGGCTAATTATTTGCCTGTATGTCAATCACTAGCCACTGTCTAAAAATTTCAATTTTGGTTAGTGTTATCTCTGTACTCGTCATTATTCTATAATAGGGTTTTTTGCTTTAATTTCTGAAAACCCTTTCGAAAAGAACAGCCAAAGCTATAAAATTCACAAAATGAAAAAAAATCAAGGAAAAAAATTGATGGAAGTTTTGCTTAGTGTGAAGATTATTCCAGTTGTATTTTCAGTCTTAATTTTAATCTGAGTTTTCCGCTTTAATTTCTGGAAAACTCAAAAAATAACATGAGATGGCAATATAAAATTTGAAAAAAATGAAAACAAACATTATAACCGACTTGAGTTACCTGATTTTGGCAATAGACGAAGGCATAGCCGGACTACAGCAAAATCCTTTGAATTATGGGGGCCAAGTCGGATGCTTGTTAGTTGGCCCTGATGGCAACATAGTATCCAGAGCCCATAATTCGTACAAAGGAGGAATAAGGACACATGCAGAAGAGTCAGTTTTGCACCATGCCAAAAAAGCAGATTTGCCTGATTCAACCCTATATGTAACAATGGAGCCGTGCAACGGAAATCCCTACCACTCAAGAAGGCATTGCTGCGAACAGATAGTAGATGCCGGAATAGGAAGAGTCGTAATCGGAGGCACAAAATGGAAATTCGAAGGCGGCTTGGACTACATGGGAAAAAACGGCGTCAGGGTCGATTTAATTGAGAATGACAGATTAGAATCATTATGCCAAATTTTAATAGGGTGCAGTATAAAGGGGAGCACATTAAGGGACAGAACCATAGAAAAGATAAAATACATGAGAGCTGGTTTGAGGATATACTGATATAAAATTTAACATATGGAAATCAGTAAGCTTTTGCAAACAACGCCCAGCATTTGGCGTCTTTATGGCACTGAACGCACTTCCCCTTTGCTGGCTTTTGCTCAAAAGGGATGCATCTGCAGGTTGCGCCGTCAGCTTTTTCCTTGATTGCAAGTTCGCATTCAGTCTCGCTGCAGAACATTGCCTTTGCCATCTTTT
>DATDOM010000071.1:0-14523 GCA_035293285.1 Candidatus Nanoarchaeia archaeon
AGTAATTGCGTAGGGCAAAACAGCGGCTTTGCGTCGTTTAAGTAAATTTATTTTTTTCTTTTTTTATTAATTCTAATTGATTTGTTTGATTTGAACTTATTAAAATATGCTCCGCGATAGATAGGCGGCCTGCATTGGGCCGCATATACGGATGAATCAAAGTTACATTGAAATTGTTTGATTCATCCTGGCGTTTAGATACATCATTTATAATCATTGGATAGTGTGTCTAAACGCATAATACAGTTGATTCGTTGCATTGCGAAAGTTGCTTTCTTGATTTGGATTCTTACGAGACAAATTATTAGATTTCGCCCAAATGCAGGCGAATGTGCAGGTTGGATGATAAAATGTATGCCGAGCTATTGGCGAGGCGTAACTAGATTCAGCGTTTTTTTGGTTTCGTCAAATTGAGTAAAATGTTTCAAGCTCTAATTCCGGTATTTCATTAAATGAGTTCTATAAATCATAAAATAGAGAGAATAAATGCCATTATGCCAAGCGTATAATTATATAATTTATTTTCTGTATGCTTATTGATGAGTTATATGATATTAAAAATTGGGGGGTGGATGGCATGGCACTTTTGAGTTGGGCACTTATATTTTTGATTGTGGCGATAGGCGCAGCGATTTTTGGGTTTAGAGGGGTAGAAGGAACTGCAACCTGGATTGCAAAGGTTTTATTCCTGATTTTCCTGATATTTTTCATAATATCAATAATCAGGGGATTTTAGGCTGCAAATTGGTGGGATGATGAAGAAGAAATCCAAAAAGAACAGAGCCATTGCAAGTGAATACCTTCAGGATATGGGAAGCGCGCTTTTGGATTCTGTTGCAAAGACAACCACAAAAATAGTAAGGGAGAGCAGGACATACAGGAATGTAAACCGCTTAATAAGAGGCTACATTGTCATTGCAGTATTTGGAATAGTCTCTATCCTGCTTATTCTTGAAGGGGCCTCTATTTTCATAAGCTCACTCTACCCAAAAATAATGCCGGGAATTATTCATATTTTGGCTGGAGCTCTTATTCTTATAATTTTAGTTATTATTAAAAAGTTTTATGTGCAAAAAGAGTGGAATTAAATATTTCTTGTGAATTTTAAGCCATTAAATCAGGTTTTGACACTTTGGAATTTAACTAATCCGGAGATTAATCATCTAATCTGCTTTCAGTTCTGCAAAGTTATTGAAGTGCTTGCTGTTGCAGACTGCGAATTTGACAAGTCGTGAATTATGCAGCTTGCACTGTAAGTTCCTGCCTGAGGATAGTGGTGGTATACATTATTTGAATTTGTGTTAAGCTGTTTTGCGCCGTCTCCAAAGAAATAATCATAGCTAAACTGCCCGCTGCCGCCGGATGACTTGCATTCCCATATAACATTTAATCCCTGGGGATACCACCTTGCAGGAGACAATGAAGCAGAAAATGTTGTGTTCGATGGAGGTATTACAGAAGAGTTTCCTACTACAACTTTGTATATGTTTCCTTTAGTTACTCCAACTCCCGTGAATCCAAGTTCTCCATAAATGTCTGTGAAGTAAAGGCCGTCGCTTCCAAACACAACTCCTATCGGGGCTCCGTAGCCGCCTCCTGTGTAAGTTACCAAATCTGAAACATTTTTCTTGCTCCCGTCAGGGTTAATCCGGAATTCCACTATTCTTTTTGAATTAGGGGATGGCCCTTGGCTGTATGTTGAGCCCGAAAGTGCAACATATAGTGCTCCTGTTGATTCCTGCGGAAACCCTGAATTTCCTGGATTAAAAATATTCTGCACAGGGGCTGTTGTGTCATGCCACAAGTGCCAGGTTCCTGAGCTTGTATTGCAGCACCAGCCAAAAATATTTCCGCGATTGACTACATAAATCCCGTCATCCTCGTCAGGGCCGTTGTTTGTAACCCATAGTTCATTAGTTCCCGGGCGCCATGCTGTCCCAAAAGGATTTCGAAATCCTCCTGCGTAAAAATATTTGCCCGCAATTGGATTGTCAGAAGGAATGCTGCCGTCATCATTAAACCTCAATATTTTTCCTGAATTCACATTGACATTTTGAGACTGGCCGTTGTCAGCGTCTCCGGTGCTTAAGTATAATTTTCCGTCAGGCCCCCTGGTTATTTCGTGCACATGATGCGAGGGCGCAACAGGAATTCCTGAAAGAATTGTAACATTGCCAGTAAATGTATTACCATTCGAATTTGTCGTAAATTTTACAACTTTTCCGGAAAATCCGCTTACGGCAGAAGAATCCGCGTAAACCATGCTTGCAAACAAGTTTCCTGTGTTTTGGTCAACATAAAGCCCGTCAACTCCTGTCTCGCCAGAGCCAGGCAAACTTCCAAATGAATCATAGTTTAGGAGATTGTCTGCGTATTTTACATAAGTGCCGTCATTTCTTATCATGCCTATCTGGCCGTAAAGCTGGGTTACATACAAAAGAGGCCTTTGGTTAAAAGGAAGATTTGTGTATAAATTTGGAGCCATTGCAATGTTTACAGGAACGCTAATGTTGGCTGAGACAAGCTGGACTGAATAACCCGATTTTGCCGTCCAGGAACTTGAACCGGGGGGAATTGTTGAATTCACTTTTGTGTGAAAAAACCTAAAACTGCTCCAGGGGCTCGCCTGTACAGGATTGGAATTTTCATAAAATCTTGCGCGGAGCTTATAGTCATGGTCATACAAAAGCCTGCGGCCGCTGTTTAAAAGCGAGCCTTCAAAATTGCCGTCTGCATTATGGATGTGGTACAAAATCTGTGTTTTATTCAGCGCACTCCAGACTCTTTCGTTTGTGACAGCATCATACATTTCAAAGTCAGTTGCTATGTGGGTATCGTTTTCAGCATCAACCATCGGAAAAACCTGGATGTGAAAATCAAAAGTATCGATTGGAACTGTCGTCGAAGGCTCAAGCCATGTTGGCGCCTGCGGAGGCTGATTGCTTTGGTTTACAGGCGGAGGTGGTGGAGGGGGAGTTGAGTTTGTCTGGGTGCAAACAGGATAATTATTGCTTTTTGCATAACCATTGTCTTTTATGCAAATGCCTGCAAAACAGATTTCTATTCCAGAACCAGTTTGCATTTGCTTGTACAGCTCAAAAAATTGAGGAGAGCCATCCGGCTTGTCACATCCCAAAACTTTCAGGCTTGTGCCACCATTATTGCAAAGTACAGTCCTGCATCCGTTGAATGTGTCCTGCGCTATTGTGCCTCCGTTGCAGTTTACAGGAGAATCTTTTATCTTGCTAAAGCAAAACGACGCGTTTGTAGTATTGGTGTTGTTTACAGGCGGCGGAGGTGGTGGGGGTGGCGGGACAGTTGTATTTGTCTGGTTTATGCAGATAGGATAATTAGGGCTTTTTTTGTATCCTTCATTTTGCATGCAGGTATTTGCAAGGCATAATTTTGGCGGATTTCCTGAAGAGGACTGCAGGTACATTTCAAAAAATTGCGGGTTGCTTGAATCCGGCTTGTCGCATGCAAGAACTGAAATGCTATCCGGCCCGCTTGAGCAAACTAAATTCCTGCAGCCGTTAAATGAATCCTGAGTTATCGTTCCTGTGCAGTTTGCAGGAATGTTTTGAAGTTTTGTAAAACAGGAGCTTGAGTTATTCGAAGTGTTTGTGTTGTTTACCGGCGGTGGTGGGGGAGGCGGTGTTGAGTTTGTGCCATTGCCAATAACATAACTGCATACTTCTCCCGGGATGCATCCGGTATTGCTTGGAATATAAGCAGGGCCGCTTTGGAAAAATTCAATTGGCAGCGCCCATTGAGACCAGCTTTGCCTGTCTATATCCCATACTCCGCATGAAAAATCCCATAATCCGGGAGTTCCAACATTTACATTCATGTTTTGATTATTTGTGAACTGGTTAAGCTGTATGTCCTGATGCGCATTTATCTGGTGCCAGTAAAGATTGTAGTTTGTAACGCCGCTTGGAGGGTCGCAGTGCAGGCTTACATCAAAATTATTTGCGCTTAGCGGAACAATATTTGGCCTGTTTGTGTTAGGGCCTGACCTTAAATCCAAATGAAAATCGCCCCTGATGTAAGTGCTCCCATTCTGCACCTGGCAGCCGATATGGTAAAGCACGTTTTGTGCTAAAGTATAGTTTATCGACAGAGAATTTGTGTTAAAGCTTGCCTCAAGCTCTGGCGTATCGGGCCTTATAGTCCAATATCTTGAAGTGCTTGCAGTCGGAGGAATTGTGCAGGTAAATGTGTATGCCCTTGTCTGCGGATTATAGGAAGTAACCCTGACGACAACTGGCTCAGCGCTTGGAAGCGCATAAACTAAAATAACATTTATCATGCTTAAAAAAGCCAGAATAATAAAAAAATTAATAAAAAAAATATTACTTTTTCCCATATTTTATTTCCTCTTTTCAGTGCAATCATAAGTCGGGAGGTTAATCAATCCAAACTTTTGAAACTTGTTACCAAAATTGGATTTTACCAGTACCTTATTCCTGGCAAGTTTTTTAGTGCAGGTAAATACAAAACTGATTCTGCCTGGCTTTCTGTGTCTACACCAAAATTTTTAATTTCCAAACCTTTTGAATCCGGCTGCCAAGCATAAATCTTGGAATAAGGTCCATGAAGTTTGGATCTGGCATCATCTCTTGTTAATACAGCTTGGTCATCACCCCAGTCAAGATGGGCTACCAATACAGGATTCACTGTATTATCCGATTCTACCCTGTTTAGAACTATTTCATAAAGTCCTTTCCCTTTAGTTCCTTTACCTTCTGGCCTAATAGAAGTTATGCTATGAGGGTCACTTTCTCCCCTTAAAAAATAATGCATTTGCTGCTGATGCGGTGCAACCAAGGCTGAAGAGTATACCTTTGCCATGTCTTCAAGATTGAGTCCAAGGCTTGATGCTAATTTTACTTCTTGAGAGTCCCTCTTATCCGGGTCATTTTTAATATTATTCAAGTATGTATTTGCATCCCTCAAATTGTAAATTTTTATTGCATTATTATCACGTGGATTGTCTACTATGGTGCTTAAGTCATCATATCTTTGCCACACCACTTCATTAGGATAAGAAATTCCGCCCTTCCTCATCTTCTTGGTAATGGGTCCAAAGAGGCTTAAATAAGTTGTAAGCAATTTTGTAGGATCAGCTTGCTGATTATTAGAGCCATTGAAAGCTTCATTCTCTGCGGTAACAATATAGTAGTCGGGACATAGTTCCTGAATTTTTAGCTTCCAGCCCCATTTAAAATCATCATCTTTTGTTCTTGGAACACTTACTCGAAAATTTTGTGCTATCTGGTCTATGAATCTGCCTTCCAATGATTTTCCCTGGGCTGCTAAAGTAAACTCTTCACCTTGCCCATTAGCAGCTTTTGAGCCTCCAATTAATAACCCACCAGCTCCTAGTCCTAAATATCCTAAAAAACTTCTCCTATCCAATTCACTAGTTTGTCCATCCGCCATTTGTTCCCCCCCTCCCGAAAAAGTTAAATAAATCAAAGAAGTATTCCTTCTTCTGCCTGTTTATGGATTCTGATATGTCCTGTGAGATATTCTTCACACTGTTTTCTTCCACTCAAATCACCCCGCATTTATTTTGTCAGATAATCAAATCAAAATTCCAAGAATCATACAGTAAATTTTATTATATATAATTCACCTTGAAGTATATGCAGATTATATGCACATATGCTTTTTTGTTTAAATTAGAGAAGAAAAAAAATTTATAGATATAATAAATCAATTCAGACCATATTTCTCATCATATGCCTGGAGCGTGAGTATGATTTCCTGGTTTGTGAACTGGCCTACCCTTAAGTCATTCTTTTCGCCTTCTGCAAATAAGCCGTAAAGCCCAGATTTATTGTCTTTTATCTGGTAGTGTGCAAGCTTCTTAATCATTTTTTCGCTGAATTCCTGCTCGTCAAGCGCAACTGCTGCCCGTCCAACCAGCGCATAAACCCACGGCGTGCTTGAAGGGCTGAGGGCATTGCCTTCTGAATTATAGCTTGCATAAATATCATTGTCAATTTCAAACCTGTGTTTGTAGAACTCAAGGGATTTTCTTGCCGAATCTCTCAGTTCAGTATCAGAACTCTCGGCGCTTCTTACCATCATCCAAAGCGAATTGATGCTGTAGTCTCCTCCGTCAATTCCGTTTCCGTATTCCCTTTTTTCAGTGAGCTCGGAATTATAAAGGCCATTGTGAATTTGTGCGTGAAGAGTTGCGTTTTTCATGTTTTTGTAAACTTTTTTCCAAACATCCCCTCTTCTCTGGGCAAGCTCACTCAAAACTGTAAAATCTTCATACGAAATCCAGACTTCCTTTGCAGACCACGCCGATGTTTTTCCGGATGCGCCGCCGTAAGGCGCAAGCATATTGTCTTTTGTGATTGCAACTTTCTCAATCCCAAAAGCTAATTTTTCAGCCAGTTTTTTGTATCTTGGGTCGTTCCATTGCTTTTCTGCCACTAAAAGCGCCTTTATTGCCCTCAAGTCAGCGTCTGAAGCTATGTTTCCCCCATCACCCTCGACAGAATCATTTGATGCAAGGCGCCACCTGAGATATCCGAAATTTGGCTCAGTCATTTTGCTTTCAATAAAATCAAGCTCGCGGTCAAATGCAACCTTATTTTTGGCATTTGCATTCCACAATAAGTAGTAGCTCACTGCCTCGCTGTTTGTATTGCTGTCTATTATATTCAAGCTCTTGTTTGCAGATATATAAAGGACCACGTGCCCGTTTTTTCTTACAAAGTTTTTTTCAAATGAGGACTGCAAAGATTTCAAGTCCATTATGCTGCTTTTTTCGCTCTCCGCTATAGAGTCAGTCATGCTTTTTTCTACCTGAGTTGGAGGAGACTTTTCGATTACCCCATTGACAACGAGGAGCTGGAAGGCAAGTCCCAAAAGCAGATAGGCAAGGAAAATTCCAAATATGAATACAATCTTGCCGGTTGGCCAAAATTTTTTTTGCCTGTTCATGTCATGTCACCCGGCCTAAATCCGATAAAAAAGGGTTTTTTGAACCTATGCACTGAAAAATAAACTGAAAGCGCAAGAATTGTAATTATGCTTAATGATATTCCAAAAATATAAGAAGTCCCCATCCTGTATTCCAGGCTTATTGTGTAGTCTCCGGAAATATTTGGCGAGATTAGCATAAAATCCGGGCCAAAATCTTCTATCGGGACTTTTTTCCCATTCACAGTTGCTATAAAGTCCTTATCATAAGTCATCTTCATGACAACACCTGTTGAAACGTTTGCACCTTTGACTTTTATGCTGTAATCATTTGGATTTTCCATCTGCATTGATGCCTTTGGGCTGTAAGGCTCTTCAAGCAGGCCGACGTATTGAGTAATGTATTTTATCTCTTCAGAATCTGTGCTTACAAACTCTTCACCTCTGCTGCCGCAGTACTTTTCCTGAAAAATCACCCTGCAGCCTAATTTTAATTTTTGAACTTCGGCTGCCTTGGAAACATCAACAGACTGCACAAATGAAGCGTCTTTAAGTGGAATCTCAAAATAAGAATATCTTGAATTATTTACTTTGACAAAATGCAGAGACTGGTTTACCCTGCTCCTCATTATCCTGTCCCGCTCGCCCTCTTCCATATTTACATAAAGCCTTGCCACATTCGCTGCCTTGAGGTATAGGATAGTATTGTCTGCATTGTGAAATCCTGACGAAACAGAAAAAATTTCATCATTGAAGGTGTTTGTTATGCCCTGCTCATAATATCCATAGCTTTGCGGAATTTGTGTAAATGAGCTCCTCACTGACAGGCTTTGGTCAGTATAGGGAAAACTTATCCTTCCTTCAAACTTGTCAGTTATGAATTCTGGTTTTGCGCTGATGCTGTCAGTTGTCACCCAGTGTGTTTGAATAAGGTAGATTATTATTCCCGAAGCAAGCATAAAAGTTACAAGCATTGCGTAATACATGACTTTCTGCCTGTAAGTATAAGCGACTTGCGACAAAGCTGCTACAAGAACTGCGGCAGTTATTACAAATTCAGGGATTATTCTGTGATACTGGATTGAGCGAAGAAGATTCATCGGAAATACATCATAAAGCTCAAGGTAATAGAAGAGAACCATTAAAAAAAGAGTTGCTGCAAGGCCGCTTATCAGCTCGTGGCTGTGAAGCCTTTTCATTTTTTCTTTTCTGTGCGCAAAATACTGGAGGTATGCAAAAATTATCAAAAGAAAAAATGCTATCATTACAACAGGGCCAGGGCCTTTTAAGTTTCCTGCATCAAAAAAGAAATCTTTGAGTGGGATTATGTTAAAAGGCACCTGGTAGTAAGGAAGGTATTTCACTCCCATATGCGCCCCTGATGTAGCCTGCTGATAAGTAATCTGGGGGACAAACTGTATCCCTCCTATGAAAAGGCTCAAGATTACAACTCCAATAAACTGCAAAATGTAATGGTTATTCAGCGCATTTTTTTCTGTATTATGCCTTGCTGCAATTAACAAAAGGTATACTCCCATAAACATGCAAAGTGAAAACCATAACAGGGGATGGGAAATATAGGATATTCCCAATGTCAGTATAAGCCAGAACCTAAACGGGCGCAGCGGCTCTTTTAAAAATAAAAGCATTCCAAGAGGATACAAAAAAAGGAATATTACCGTGATTGGCTCCCACCCATAGCTTCTTAATGAAATAAACGTATTTGCAATCACAAAAGACGAGCAGAGCGCCGAAATCCAGATTCTTTTTGACACTTTGTAGCACAAAAGAAAAGTCAGAAAAGTGGCAATAAGGTGTGAAAATATTATCATCAAAAGCGCAGATTTCGCAGCAGTAAGGTGGGTAATTGATATCACAAGCCAGTGCAGCATGTAAAATCCTGACTGGTAATATTTGAGCAGCGGCATTCCGAGATACCAATAGGGGTTCCACTGGTAGTTTGGAAAATTCTTCATCAGGTATTCTGTTTTCCATATGTGAGTTTCCAAATCCCATGCCCCGTAAGTATGAAGATTTCCCTCATTTGTGTGCCAGTCCGGATTGTCATAAGTTTCTGAAAGCCAGTCCTTGCCAAATAAAAGCTTCTGGTCAAGTGCAAGCCACAGCCCTATAATCAGGCAGATTGCCAAAGCCAATGAAATCCAGTGTTTTAATCTCCAAGGAATTTCTTTTCCTGTTAACTCAGAATCATTGTAGCCGTAGCTTCTGTAATCTGAGTTTTTTATTTTTTTCATGCCAAAGCCCCCTTCAAATTTGGCACTGAATCTGCATCGTGGTAATCGGCATCAACTGCAAATTGTGATGGCCTGTTATCAATAAATATTACCGAGCTTCCAAGCACTATGCTATAAAACAAAAGCCATACTGACGTTGGAAAATAAGTCCTTACCTGCTGAACATCGCTTGCTATTGAGCCCTTGTAAAGCGCAAATATGCTAAATCCAAAGCAGATTGCACAAAGAAGCAAATTCCACTTTAGCTGCCAAATGCTTAAGTTGCTTTTGATTTTGCTTGTCCTTACAAATCCTGCATAATTTTTAAACATTGCAGCAAAGAAAGCCTTGGAGAAAATGAACATGCTGTTTGTTATCAGGCTGTACTGCAAAAAAGCATCTGAAAATTTTATTTTTTCCCCATCAATCCTTTGGTGAAGTGATGCAAAAATTGTCATTATGCCCATAAGCACATTCAGGAACAAAAGCTCCAAAAGCAGAGTTGGAAGCCAGGTATGGTGGGTTCCTCCCAAAAAAAGCGAGAGTATTGGCACAATTATGTAAACAAGGGTTGTGATTCCTATGACCCACCAACCGAGTGTAAAAAAAGTATGTATCTGGTGCCTTAAAGAAAATTTTCCGAAGAGTATTTTAAGCCAGGATTCGCGCAATATTGCAAGGTTGCCGTTTGCCCACCTGTACTGCTGCGAAGCATATGCCAAAAAATCAACAGGAGCATAACCGTGAACTAAAATTTTTGGAACGTATGCGCCGTAAAATCCTGCTTCATTTAACCGCAGGCCAAGCTCGATGTCTTCTGTTGCAGTGTAGTAAGAAAATCCGCTTACTTTCTTAAATGCCGAAGTCCGCATTACTGCATTTGTTCCGCAAAATGGAAGCGCCCCGTCTTTTGCCTTGCTTACACATTGGGAATAATAAAAAATGCTTGTCCCGAGTTTTGAAGCTCTTTCAAGAGGAGTGCCTGTATTGACAAAATGCTGGGGAGTCTGGACAAAAGCCACATTTGAATCTGTAAAAAAGTCCATTGTCTCTTCCAAAAATTCAGGCTCCGGCGCCTGGTCTGAATCAAGAATCACAAAAAATTCTTCCTGGATTTTTTCACGCAACGCATTATTTATGTTTCCTGCCTTGTATCCAATCCTGTCCTTTCTCCTGACAAGCGAGCATCCAAATTTTTTGGAAAGAAAATTCATGTTTTGCATGTCTTTTTCTTTTGTTGAGTCATCAAGAAGATATATTTTTGTGCCCCCTTCCCACCTTAATTTTCGGCAGGCGCTTAGGGTATTTGCAACTATTTCTTTTGGCTCATTATACACAGGAATCAATACTGCAACACTCGTTTCTTTTTTGTTTGGAAAAGGATTAGGTGTTTTGGATTTGATGTTTCCGTTTATCATGTTATAGATAAAATATAAAGTGAACAAAAAAGAAAAAACCTCGGCAGGAAATATGAGAAATGAAAGTGGAAATCTCTGAAACGAATTTATCGGGAACTGCTGCGGTGTTGTAAAATGTATTACTGTGTTTGAAAGGTAGTAACCCATCAAAATTGTGCTGATTAACCCGAATAGCGCATAGAATACAATATGGCCCGCTGCCTGCCTGTTGATATTTTTAACCATGAAATTTCACTGTAAAAGCCTTTAAATTTGCTGGCCTTCGGTTTTTTTGCCGGCACGTGACTTTGCTGAATGCGGCGCAATTACAAACCCCCCTATAATCAAAAGCATCATCCCGAACCCAAGCAAAGTCGGCACCATCGGCTTTTTTATCATAAACCCAATCCACTCCTTTGAAAACAAAGAAAATGCGTTGCCTGTGATGAGATTGCCCTGTAAATTATTTGGGACTAACTCTACATAAAAGCTTCTGTCACTTACCGGATTTACCCTACTTCCTTCCGAATTTGAAAGCGTGATGGACTCTACCGAGTAAGTTGAATCCGGAACTGACGCAAGTATCATGCCCTGCCAGGTCCCATAGTTCCTGTCTCCTTCAATAAGGCTTAAGGGCATCTCGAATTTTCCTGTCTTGCTGTTTGTTATTTGCGCTGAGGCTGACAAAATTCCATCCTTGTCCCTTGCATCAATGCTTAGCCTGACGCTGCTTCCGTTTTTTACCGAAAGCTTGTTTAGCACAGAGTAAACAACCATGAGGTTTTCATTTTCCCCTATTTTATCACTGACAACATAAAAAGACCTGCCAGCAACCTCGATTTCATAAGGTTCTGAATTTGCCGAGAGAATTATTGATTTTAGCTTGTAAGGACCCGACATAAAGCCGCTAAATTCAGCTGACCAGGTGCCGTAAGTATCTGTCCCTTGCGTAAGTTTCAGCTCTTCTGTCCTTAAGCTTGAGTCCGGCGCGATTAATACAGCCTGTGCTGCAGTTATTTTTCCGCCTATGCCTATTTTTGCGTCAGCCTGTATTGTCTGCTTCGCGTCCAGATTTATTACATCCTTGCCGAATGTTGCAACCACAAGCTGAGGAGTGAGTTTTACGAATTGGCTTGAAGATTCCCTTCCGGTATCCTCCCTGTCATTTTTTTCAGGGGTTGCGACTCCAGGTATGTCCCTGTAATGAGCGCGCTCAGCTCCAAGCTCGTATACGGAAGTTTTTTTTGTTTTGTTGTCAAAAATCTCGATTTTGCTGATGTAGTTGTTGCCAATCGGAATGCCCAGTATGTTTTTGCTCCAGTCTATCTCGTCAGGGTTCTGGTAGTTATTTGAAAGCTCGTGTGCTGAAACTGAATTGTCACGGCTGTTTGTTATCGTCACAGTTACCTTGCTTGCTGTTAATGCGTGCTTGTTTGTAAATACGTGAGCCTGGGTATCTGCGCTCCCTATGACTTCTTCTTTGTTGTCAACTCCCGAGAAGAATGGGTTTATCACATCCTCAACATTCACAGTCCAGTCAGCGCTTTCGCTTCCAGTGTCTGCCCTTACCTGCACCTGGCTTATGTGAGAGTATAGAGGCGGACTTGGGGCGAACAAAATTCCTGGAATCCAGTCAAGGCTGTTCTGGACTCCGCTTGATGTTTTTACAAGCTGCCCGTCAATGAACCAGTTTACAGTTCCCTTCCTGTTAAGAATGACTGAAAAAGATGCGTTTTGAGTCTCATACATTTTGTATTCTGAATTGTTGCTTGAATTTGCAGACTTTGCGATGTTTGTGCTTTTGGAAATTATTTTTGCATCAGTGAAATTTGATGTGCCGTTTGTAATGTTTGTTCCGTTGATTGTAATGTTGCCGGGCTGAGTGATATTGATGCTTATATTTATCGGAGGCAGTACTGGAGAAATGTTGAGTATTATGCCGTCTGAATTTGGCCTGTTGTTAAGCCGCGCATCCATGTATGAATAAAGCTCGATTGCTGTTGCAACAATCTCATTTGTCGATTCAGTATATTCATATGTGAGCATATCATCCTTGTAATTAAAAATTGTGTCTGACTCTGCAGTTGTGTCAAATGCGCCGCTAATCCATCCTGAAATGTATTTCTTGCCGTTCTTGAAAGTTTTTCCAGGAACATAGGGGCTTATTTTTGGTTCAGCATGCCACTCGTTTCCAAGCGCTCCAAGTGTCTGCCCAAGAATTTCGGCTTTGCCGTCAAGGTATTCGTATTTTCCTGTAGCCCCGTCAAGAAACTGATAATCTGTGCCGCGTGCCCCAATAACTTCTCCGCTGCTTGATGACTTGTATCCTGTGTCAACCAAGTAACGGGAGTGAAACTGCTTTGGAAAATCTCCGATGCCAAAAATAAAGCTCATTGATTTTACAGGGCTGTTAATTGCAACTCCCATCTGCACTGCATTCATTCCTGTAAGCCAGGCAAGCTGACTTTCTGCAACTAAAGGTATAAATGGCTCTACGTTTGAATTCAGCTCTGCTGCTTTTGACGCAAGCAGCCCTTCAATCAGCATGTATCTTGAGTTCTGGAACTGGATGTTTGGATCAAACTGGTAAACTCTTTCCCCGTTTCCTGAAATTGAATTCTGTCCTCTGTCCTTGTAGTCATTGAAAATTTTGCCCCTGAAGAACTCTTCAGGATTTTGGCCTGAGTATGGGTAAGCGAGTCCTGCTCCTGTTATTGCAGTTTTATGTTTTACATATTCTTCCCAGTAAAACTCATTTCCGTGAGTTGTGTCTGAAATAAAAGTTGTGCTGACTTTATTCCTTAAGCCATAGGCCTCTGTCAGATAATCAGAATCCTCTGTGTAGTCATAAAGGAGGAAAAGAGCAGCGCCGAAAAATTCGCTCTCTTCGCTTGACAGCGAAGGATAAGTTGCCTTTATGTAATCATATGTGCTTACAGACCTTGCAAGGAATTCATTTCCTTTTGACGATGACAAATCATTAAGGGCAGGGAGTGCTTCCAAGTATGCAAGGAGCGCCTGTACTGTATACTTGCTGCTTGGCTCCGGATAAAATATCATGCAGGGGTTGTATTCATTGCTGAAAGCTTCATTGTTTAAGTCAACATCAAAAAAGCAGCCGAATTCATACCCCCATCCTTTTGAAACTCCAAAGCCATTGCTGTTTGATTGTAATGTTCCTGTCTTGTCTATATATTTCAGGTTCAGGCAGGGCTCGTCAATCTGGCATTTGTAATAAGTTTCTGCGTTTGATATGCAGTCCTGCCACGCAGCTGTTCCGTCATCAGCGCCGCATAAGGATGAGACGCTCACAGTTTCAAGAAGCTGAGGCTGGCTTCCCGGGATGTATACCTCAAGGGTTGAAAGATTTGTTGGCCCCGGAACAAAAGCATTGAGTATTTTCATTGAAGGGTTTAGCCTAAATCCGACTCCGTCTGTTCTTTCCTGTATCTCAACTCCCTGGATTGATTTTAGGTAATCTGCATATGAGGAGATGTAATTTTCCAAATCAGTGTTTTTGAACAAAAAAGGATTTCTCCGATAAGCGCTGCCAAGCCTGATTAATGTAAGCGCTGCCTGGTCAGCTTCCATTATAAAACTGCCGTCGCTAATTGATGTGAACTTTGGATTTGAGCCTGAGTGAAGGTCAGCGTGATAATCCGAGCCCTGCTGGAGCTGTGCATTGAAAAAATCAATCAGTATTGGCGCAGTGTCAACATAAACATCTTCGCTTATTGTAAAATCATGGGATTTGATTCCTGATACTGCAATCTGGTAATCTCCAACTGACGTGAATGAAGAAAAGTCTCCTACAAGGCAAGGGATGTTTCCCTGACAGTTTACCAGGTTGCCATTGTAATCCTTTGGCTTTGATAATGGGAACGTTGCCAGTTTTTGGCTTGTCCCTGATTTTACTATGTCAAAACTTCCGCTCTCGGAGTCTGTAT
>DATDOM010000072.1:0-7019 GCA_035293285.1 Candidatus Nanoarchaeia archaeon
TGTAATGATTTCTACAGCTCTTCATTCAATTGCAGCAGGTAACATGCTGCCGTCATTTTACGAAAAAAACGGAAAAATTTTTCCGCTTTCAATAATTGCTGTCGACCAGGATGAATTTGTTTTGTCAAAGCTGATAGACAGGGGCACATCAAATTTCTATGGAATTGTTGCAAACTCAAGGGATTTTCTGAAGATTCTTGTAAATGAGCTAAAGCAGAAGTAAAATTATTTTATTATTCCCTTGTCCTCAAGAAAATGCCCAAATTTTTCTTTTTTGGTTTTAAGGTATTTTTTGTTTGACTCGTTTGGCTCTATCTCAATTGGCAGCCTGTCAACAATTTCAAGCCCGTATTTTTCAAGGCCCTCAATTTTTTTGGGGTTATTTGTAAGTAATTTTACTTTGCATATTCCCAAGTCTGAAAGAATTTGCGCGCCAATTGTGTAATCTCTTGCGTCAGCCTTAAATCCAAGCTTTATGTTTGCCTCAACTGTATCCATTCCTTCGTCCTGCAGCTTATATGCCCTGATTTTATTAAAAAGCCCGATGCCTCGCCCTTCCTGCTGCATGTATAATACAACTCCCCCTTTTTCTCCTATTATCTTTAGAGCCTTCTCAAGCTGCGGCCCGCAGTCGCATCTTAGTGAGCCAAGCGAGTCTCCTGTAATGCACTGGGAATGCACCCTCACAATTGTGCTTTTATTTTTGGCAATTTTTCCGCTCACAATTGCAAGGTGCTGAAATTTGTTGCAGTCCTCATATGCAATGACCTTAAACTCGCCGTATTTTGTCGGCAGTTTTGCTTCTGCAGTTTTTTGGACTAAATTTCCCATGGTTAGAAGATAGTGAATTTGGCTTTTAAAGCTTGTGTTTTGGCAAATTGAACTGGAGATTCCAAAATAAGTTCTTCTGTCGTGTATAACCTGAAGGTAGATAAATTTAAAATTGCCGGGAATATTCTGCATTTATTAATATGGAAACAGGATTAATAAGGGACTTTCGAACTGTAGTGGGTGAAATTTTAGTGGCTGATGGAATAACTTTGCCCAATGCAACACTTTATATTGACGGAGGAACAGTTAAATTGGTAAGAAAATCAGAGTATGACGGTACTGAATATAAGACAACCACTGGACTTGATTTTATTGCCGAACAGTTAATGGCAAACGGCCTTGGCCCCTTTGGACGCATGCAAAGGGTTGAAGCTGAGTGCGCATTAAGTAAAAGCAGTTTAATGATGCATGGAGGTCCCATGGACTCAAGAACAGAAGGAAGGGGTCTCACAAACATAACTGAAGTTCTTGATGTACGCCCAAGCTACGGTAACATAGATCAAGGTTATTGCACATACAATCCATGGAATTTGATTATGGAAGGAGTCGGCGAAATTTCTTATGTGGGGTTAAGGGAAATTGACAGAAATGTGCATAGATTAAGAATTAATCCCAGGAAATATGTAGAGAAAATACGGGATTTGTACTCTTTATTTTCCGAATTGCCAAGAGATATACAAGGAGAATTTCTTAATTTAGTGAATTCTTACCCTGCTGATATATCAAATTATAGTAGCGAAACTTATCCAAGTTATGACCTCCAAATAAATAAAATCATTAGAGAACTTGGAGATAAAAAATTAATGAAATTAATGGGAGACTGGTCAAGGATATACTCAGAAATAGAAAAATCTGAAATCAGGCACAGTCCGGTTACGCAGGAGGATTTTTTAAAAATCCGCTATGTCCTTCACCTGATTGCCCATGACAACATCCGCTTTAATAAAAAAGAGCTTGTTGAAAGCCAGCTTGATAGTTTATTGGGTTTTGACACAGAGGGGATTGGAACAAAATGGACATTAAGAGAAAGAATAAGCCCAGAAGTCATAACTCAAGCAAGATTGGAAGAACTAACAGGGATGTTGAGAAATTATAGACGGAAGGATTAAACCAGTTCTTTCACTTCCCTGAACTTGTTCTGCAAATTTAAAGCATCTGAAACCGGCTTGTAGGTTATATGCCCTTTGAAAGCGTTTACTCCTTTTGCAAATCCTTCGTCTTCTTTAATTGATTTTTCAAATCCTTTGTTTGCAAGATTCACAAGATACGGAAGAGTTGCATTTGTCAGTGCAATTGTTGAAGTCCTTGGATAAGCACCCGGCATATTGGTCACGCAATAGTGCGTCACACCGTGCTTGATAAACACTGGGTCTGAGTGTTTTGTCGGACTTGAAGTCTCAATGCACCCTCCCTGGTCAATGCTCACGTCAACAATTACTGAGCCAGGCTGCATTGTCTTTACCATTTCTTCAGTTACGACATAAGGCGCTTTTCCGCCAGGAACAAGCACAGCGCCGACAACCAGGTCAGCATCCTTTACATGCTCTGCTACAGCTTCTTTTGTTGATAATAAGATATGGGAATTTCTCCCTATGGCATCCCTCAAGTGATCCATCCTTTCTTCATGCCTTCCAAAAAGGTAAACATTTGACCCAAGGCCGTAAGCTGTCTTTGCCGCATGGCTCCCCACAACTCCATCCCCGATAATTACGACCTTGCCGTAATATTTGCCCATGACGTCACCAAGCATCATTCCTTTTCCTTCGTTGAATTTTGCAAGATAATATGCACCAACCTGAACTGCCATGTTGCCGGCAACTGCGCTCATTGGCGCAAGCAGAGGCAATCTTTTGTAATTGTCCTCAACAGTTTCATACGCAATTCCAGTAGTGCCTGATTGCAAGAGCGCATCAGTCAGAGTTTTTGTGACGCCAGCAAGGTGCAGGTATGTAAAAAGTATTTGTTTTTTAAGAAATTTATATTCTGATTCCATGGGCTCTTTTACTTTCATGACTATGTCGCAATTCCAGGCTTCTTCTGTAAAAACTATCTTTGCGCCGTTTTTCCTGTATTCCTCGTCAGAAAATCCACTCCCAAATCCGGCATTTGTTTCAACAAAAACTGAATGCCCGTTTTTTGTAAGTAGTTTTGCGCCTTCTGGCGTGAGCGCAACCCTGTTCTCCTTGTCTTTTATTTCTTTAGCAACTCCGATTTTCATTTTAAGCACCTCTGATGTGTTTTCTATAATCTTCCAGCTGCTTTCCAAAAAGCCTTATGCCTTCCCTTATCGCTCCCTGATTTTGCACAAGAGCGAATCTGGCCTCGTCAGTTTTTCCATTGCCAAAATAAAATGCGCTGCCAGGGATAAATGAATTGATCTTGTGCGATTTATAATATTCTTCTGAAAACACAAAATAAAAAAATTCTTTGGTGTCCATTCCTAAAATCCTTGGATAAATATAAAATGATCCTTTAGGTATATTGACCTGAAGCCCTTCTATTTCCGAGAGCTCTTCTGCTGCAATTTCCATTCTCTTTTTGAATTTATCATTCATCTGCCTCAATAAATCTGCATTTGTGCTTTCATAAATCTGAATTGCCACACGTTGGCTATATCCGGGCCTAGAGGATAAATTGTCAAGAATGTTAAAAATATATTCTGACAAATCAGGATTTGCAGTCACAAATGCCCCAACTCTTGCTCCTGAAAGCCCATAAGTCTTGGAAAACGTAAAAAATCCTATGAGCCGGTCTCTAAGTGAACCAATTTCGAAAGGGTTAACTGGATTATCAGTAAAGTCAAATCTCTCGTATGCCCTGTCGACAAGAACTATCAAGTCATGCTTATTTGCAACTGCTGCCACCGTTTCATATTCTTCTCTTGAGAGCACGTGACCAGTTGGGTTCGAAGGGCTTGTAAGGATTATAGCATTGATTTTCCTTTCATTTCCGTTGTGGTCCATTATTAATTTGTCAATTGAATTTTCAGAAGGAAGTTTGAATCCGTCCTCAAACCTGCAGGGAAGCGGTACTACATACCCCTTTCCAACTTTTGCACAGGCGTCATAAGTCGCAAATCCTGGTGTAGGCACAATTATTCCCTCTCCAACATCAGAACCAAGCATTCCTGCAATTGAATAAAGAAGCCCAAGAGAGCTGCCCTCAGTTATGCCAATATTCTCATAAGAAATGTCATATTTGCTGTATTCCTGTGCAACTAATTTTCTTAATTCAAGATATCCTCCTGAAGATGAATACTTAGAGTCCTCATCCCTAAAACCTCCAGGGTCTATTTTTGGAATGAAGGCCCTGTCTCCAATATCAAATCTTAGAACACTATTATTCTTGGCAACTTCAATTATCCTTTCTGTAAAAACTCTAATCGGAGAAGGCTTAATGATTCTCGTAATTTCCGGAATCCTAACCATTACTTAATCCCCATGCTCTTGTTTGTGGTTTCAATTGACTTGTCCCCATCCTTAAATCCGGTCATTGCCCTGATGCAGTCAACGTTTTCAGGCACGACATCAGATTCCTGGTGAATTGCCTGGATGTATAAAAGCTTGTTGTGCGCATTTGATGTAGTCCCTATTGCTTCTTTCCAGACGCAGATTTCAGGCATGTCTCCTCTCTGCCTGCCAAGGTCCCTTGCAAATTCCATAAGTTCCGCTGTAGACCTTAAGTGCTCGGCATTTCTCACAATCCTTACTCTTGTTGTCTTGTTAAACAAGTCCACAACATCATCAACATTCGCTTTTTTCTTGATGTCAACAGTGACTGTGTGCATGTGCATGAGTGTTGATGACACGCTTAAAGCTGTAGTGAATATCTTGACATCCTTCAGCACAGTCTGAACATCAGGCCCGTGGTGGCTTGGCATTTCAAGGACCGGGACTATTGCGTTTATCGGGCCGTGATAAATATCCCCGGGGTCTGCCCCCCTTCTTATCATTGTAGCATGGACAGAATCAATTCCGTATGCCTTGTTTATTGCGTTTAGTGTCCTGCAGAGGCCTGTTGTATTGCAGCTGACAACTCTCACATAATCCTTATTCAAGGCTTCATCGTAATTGCACTGCGCAACAAATGAAGTTCCTGTAACTTCGTGCTTTTCGCCGCCTTCAACAATTGCCTTTAGCTTGTTCGGCCTGTAAAATTTTTCAATGTTCTCCTTCCCTATTTTTCTTGGGGTGCAGTCAACAATGACATCACAGTCATCCAAAAGGTTCTGAAAGTCTCCGTCAAGGCTTATGCCATTGGATTTTAGCTCCTCAGTATCGCCAAGCGAAAAAATCCTGTAGCCCTTTTTCTTTGCAACTTCAGTGTTAAAACTGTATGAGTGCGCTGTAACGCCGACAACTTTCATGTCCTTTTGCATTGCAACTGCGTCAGCTACTCTTTTTCCAATTGTGCCGTAACCGTTAATTCCGACTTTTATGACCATTCTTATTCACCAAAAACTTTCATTGCATCATCCACGCTTTTTCCTTCAACAGTAACTGCAAAAATTGCATTTGCAAGCCTTACTGCCTCATCAAGCTTCTTTTGATGTATGTTTCTGCCTGTGGCGTTTCCCCTGCAGCCGCTCACATAAACCTGGTCATAAGTTTCCTGCAAAAAGTCCCTTACTGCTTTTGACGAGCCGCCTGCAGTGATTACACCAGTTCTTTTTCCGGCGGCATTAATTGCTTCCTTGAATGCGTCAGCTGCCTTTCCTTCCTTTGGCTTTGGATAATTGACTTTTACAAAATCAGCGCCAAGGCACGCGCCCATTCCTGCAGCGCCTGCAATCAGGTGAGGGTCTTTTTCGTCAGTGACTGCTTTTCCTCTCGGATACATCCAGAATACTGCCAAAAGCCCGTTTTGGTGCGCGTCAAATGATGCCTGCGCGGCTTCTTTTATCATGTCGCCTTCAAACTCGCTGCCCGAGTATACTGTGTAGCCGACTCCGGCAATATTCAGCCCCGAGTCTTTTTTGAACTTTACAACATCTTCAACAGAAAACATTGCAAGGCTGCTTGGGTCCTTTTGTGCAGTCTTGACAAGGTGCGATTTTGAATTTAATTTTACAAGATAAGGCACGTCAGGATAGCTCTGCCCGTATTTTGCAATCATTCCAAGCTGCGTTGCAAAAACTCCTATTTTTGCGCTGCTTGCAATCCGAAAAAGGTGCTCAGGGTCTGAATCGTCAGCTGGAATCAAAGCTTCTTTCCCTTCAACTTTTATTTTGCCGTAAAAATCATCGTTCAGATGCTCGATTTTCTGGTCTCCTGCAAAAAGCATGAGCTTCCCGGTATTATGCGTAACTTTTAAGAAATTTTTAGTATATTCTTTTTTCATTGATTGCGGCACGTCTGATGGAACAATTACGTCTTTTTCTGTCATTTTCATAGTCATTCAAATCACCTTATGTTTTAATTCTTTAAGCGCAGTTTTATATTTTTATTTTGAAATAATTATTGTGAAATTTTTAATGCTGCTGGTTTAATGTTTTCAGTTATTGCCGTTTTAGCTTATTGTCGCGTTGATTGGCTGAACTTTTAAAGTTTGAACCGGAAAATTCTTCGAATTTTCAACAGTTACGCTCGGCAAAATTTTTCCCGCCAATAAAATTTTGCCTCGGAACATTCAATGATTTTTAAACGAACTTATTGAAGCTTATGAAAAATATTAATATTTAGGCATGTGCTCAAACTTGTGGTGGGCCTCAATAAACCTCACAGTCCTTGATTTTGCCCGCATGACAAGCGAGTGTGTTTTTGCGCCGTGGCTTAAAAACTCAACGCCCCTTAATATTGTGCCGTCTGTAACTCCAGTTGCCGCAAACATTGCCTCGCCCCCCTTGACTAAATCACCAATCATGAATTTTTTGTTTAAGTCCAGAATTCCCATTTTTTTGGCGCGCGCTTTTTCTTCTTCATTTCTGTAATTAAGCCTTCCCTGAAATTCTCCGCCAAGGCATTTTAATGCTACAGCTGCAATCACTCCTTCAGGCGCGCCGCCAGTTCCAAACAATATGTCAACTCCAGAATCCTCAATTGCAGGCGCCAAAGCTCCCGCAATATCTCCGTCCCTTATCAGCCTGATTCTGCACCCGGTTTTTCTTAAATCTGAAATTAATTGCTCGTGCCTGTCACGGTCAAGGACAATTGCAGTTACTTCTTCCAAATCCCGGTCAAGCTTTTTTG
>DATDOM010000073.1:0-7172 GCA_035293285.1 Candidatus Nanoarchaeia archaeon
CACAGTAAGCGCAGTGATGGACTATCTTGGCAATCAGGAAACAAGGACAACACAATTCCAGGTTTTGGGCCCGCCGGTAAGCCAGCTTTCCGTATCAATAGACGCAAATACCACGACAATAAGCGAAAACGGCGCAATAAGGTTTATTCCAATCGTCAGCGGAAACATAAGCGCAGTTTCTTACAATTGGGATTTTCAGAATGATCACAGCGTAGACAGCACGCAATCGGAAATAAATTACACTTATCCAACTAACGGGACTTACATTGTAAACCTTACAGTAAGCGACACAAATTCGACAAAAAGCGCATACAAGCTCATAAGAGTAAGAAAAGCATTTTCTGTGACCGTTCTTGTGAGGGATAATTCAACGCTTGGAACAATAGTCGGAGCCGCTGTGAAATTGGATGACGAGGAGATTATAACAAACGGCGAGGGCAGGTCCGTGTTCTTGAGGCCCGAAGACAGGTACGACCTCATTGTGAGAAAAACAGGATACCGGACTTTTTCAAACAAGACTGATTTAAAAGAAGGGCAGACTATTGAAGTGAATTTGTTTGAAGAAGACAAGCAGGCGCCGACAATCACCCTGTCGGGCCCCGGAGACAACGCCTCAGTCTCGGATTCAAAAGTGCAGTTCAAGTATACCGCAACAGACAAAAATGCCATATCCTGCAGGCTTGACATGAATTTTAATTCAGAAGGGTGGATGACAAAAGCAACATCAAGCTCAGTTACAAGCAACTCTGAAAGCACATTTGACATTGAAGGGCTGCAAAACGGCACTCATTATTGGCAGGTCAGGTGCAATGACAATCAGGGAAATACAAATACGAGCAGTATATTTAGCCTGTATTATTCAAGCTCGCAGCCCTCACAGCCACAAGCTGAAAGCGAGTCACTCGATTTTGCGGCAACAATTGTGAATCTTGATGACTATGATTCTATGATACTGAACATTGATAATGCAATTTCCAATCTTGACTCGCTTTCAAGCGATGAAAAAGAGGCTGCAGAGGCTTTCGGCCTGAGGAAAAAACTGGAAAAGGCAAAGCTTGCAATACAGAGGACAGAAAGAGACCTTGACTCGCTTAAATGGAGAAAGCTAAATGAAACTGAGCTTGATGAGGAAAAGCAAAAAATTCTTGACGGCCTCAAAGATGTTACTTCAGATACCCCTTCCCAGATAGAGATAATAGACAAAAACGAATTTGTCAAGTATCCGAACAAGGAAGATGTCAGAAAAGCAATGCTTGTACTTTTAAACCAGACAAACAAAAAACTTTCAAAAAGCGAGCTTTCAGACCTTGTGCAGCAGAATTTCAAGCTCCAGTCAATGATAACTGCAACGACAAAAACCAAGGTTTTGGGAGTGACTTACCTGACAGGGCAAAAAGAAACTATAACCCTTGTGCAAAAGCTGATAAGCAAAAGCAAGGATTTTGAAAGGCTTGTCTTCTGGGAAGTCATTCCAAAAGAAGTTGCAAAAGATTCGAGTGAATATGAATTCCTTTCAGAAAAAGAAACAATTGAAGAAGACCCGATACTGCAGGTTGACATCAGTAAAAACAAGGAATTCTCATATTACATAAAAAGAAAAGTTGGGAATTTTGATTTGGAAGGAATAAAGTCAATAGTGCTTGACCCAAACATAAAGGTGAAGGAAAAAGGATTCATTACAGGGTTTTTATCATTTGACAACTTTTCAAAAGACTTCCTTACAGGAAGCGATTTCCGGCTTATAATTGAGGTCATGGCAATAGTGCTTTTGCTTTTGGTGTTTGCATACTACCAGTTTGGAGGCAGCGAGTTTTTGTCAAGCGCATTAAACCCCCACGTAAGAAAGCAACTGCGGGAGTTTGACTCGCTTAAAGACCAGATTTCGCATAACCTTGATCTGAACAAATACGAGGATTCAAAGCCGCTTTACAGGGAACTAAGCGCAATACTTACCGGCCTGCCAAAAGATGCGAAAGTGAAAATATACCCGACATTCATGGACGTGCACGCAAAAATGGATTTTGTTTTTATGCAGAATTCATTAAAAAGCGCGATGGAAATAATTGAAAAGGACAAAACAAAGGCTGCTGAAACATACATGAAAATCAGCGGGCTTTACAAGGGGCTGCCAAAGGACTACAAGTCAAAAGTGCACTTGCAGTGCATTGACCTCCATAACAGGCTAAGCCAGAAGAGAAGCTAGAAAGAAAGCAGGAATAAATTAATTTTATCAGATTTAGAGTTCAGATGCAAAGAAAAAAAGAGAGTGTAGATGCCATTAAGAGAATCATTTACGCTGCGCTATTTACTTTTGGGGTTATCTTGCTGATTTTGCCAATTGTTTTTAGTGTGCCAAGCATAAGCGTCACTCCAAGGGCAATAAGCAAGGCTGTAAAACTTGGAAATTTTGAGGATGTTCCTGTCACGATAACAAACGACGGTGATTCAAGCGTTTCTTTGAGGTTTTCTTATGATGCCAGGTACAATTCGCTCATAAGCATGGACAAGTCTTCTGTGGCTTTGGAGCCTGGAGCAAGCGAAATTGTAAAAGTTACTTTTTTCGGGCAGAATGTCACGCACATAAGCGGATTTTTTTCAATCAGCGGAACTGTTGAGGACAGGATTCCGATGAACGTGTCAATAAGCGAGTTTGAAAATATCCCTGTGGAAGCGCTCCTGATAGAAGTTGAGCCAATAACAGACCGCGCAAAAATCGGCGAGACATTCAAGTACAAAGTAGGCCTTACAAACCTGCTTAGCGACAGAAAATACAATGTCACAATCACTTCAAGCATTGACAACATTGCAGACATGCCGTCATACACTTACAAAAAATCTTTTTTTACAGAAGATGACTATGTCGAGCTTGAAACCCAGAATTCTGTTGTTAAGGAATTCCTGATTCCTGATTTCATAAGGCCCGGAGAGTACATCATAAACGTGAAAGTTGACTATCTTGGCCTGTCGTCAACAGCAAGCAGGCGGTTTAAGATTGTCGAGCCTGTTTTGGACTACCAGTTTTTGGGAATACTTCCGTTAAGGTGGGTTTTGTTCTCGGGGTTTTTCGGCGCAATCGGAGTTGGTGCATTCTTTTTATACAAAATCAAGAAAGCAAAAGGCAAAAGATACGTTGCAACTGTCGATTATGATCTTTTGCCAAAGCCCGGCCCAAGGTCAGCATACATTGGCTTTATTGCAGAAACCGTAAAAAAGACCTATTTTGACATCGACCAGCTCCAGACGCACACGCTTATTGCAGGCTCTACGGGCGGCGGAAAAACAGTATCAGCTGAAGTCTTGATTGAAGAAGCGCTCCTAAAAGGCGCTGCTGTGATTGTATTTGACCCGACAGCCCAGTGGACAGGATTTTTGAGAAAGAGCACTGACAAGAGATTCCTTGGGCTTTACCCAAAGTTTGGAATGAAAAAAACAGATGCAAGGGCATTTAACGGAAACGTGAGGCAGATTCTTAACGCGCGCGAAGTCATTGAAATCAAGAGGTACATAAAGCCAGGAGAAATAAACGTCTTTTCAGTCGCAAAGCTTGACCCAGAAGACACAGACACGCTTGTTGCAAACACAATAAGGCAGGTCTTTCACGCAAACCTGCCAGAAAGCCCACAGTTAAGGCTGATGGTGGTATTTGACGAAGTCCACAGGCTTTTGCCAAAGTTCGGAGGAAGCGGCGCAGGATTTATCCAGATAGAGCGGGCAGCGCGAGAATTCAGAAAATGGGGCGTAGGATTGATACTGATTTCTCAGGTACTTACTGACTTTGTCGGCGAGACAAAGGCAAACATCAACACTGAAGTCCAGATGAGGACAAGAGATGCCGGAGACCTTGAAAGAATCAAGAACAAATACGGCCCGTCAATGCTGCAATCTCTTTTGAAGTCGGCTACCGGAACAGGGATGATAGAAAATTCGGCATACAACAAGGGAAATCCATATTTCGTGACTTTCAGGCCGCTTTTGCACGAGCACGCAAGATTAAGCGATGAAGAACTTGACAGCTACAACAGGTACAACGATTTGATTGATGACCTGGACTACCAGCTTGAGCAGCTTGAAAAGCACAGTATAGACATCTTTGACCTAAAGCTTGAATTAAAAATGGCGCTTGACAAAGTAAAATCAGGCAGCTTTAACATGGTAAATATTTATCTTGAAGGACTGACTCCGAGGATAAAAGCCAACTGGGAAAAGCTTGGACTTGCGCCAGAAAAGAGAAAGATTAACCTTGTATCAGAATCTGAACTTAGAGAAGAACTTGAAAAGGCAAAAGAAGCAAGAAAGAAATACGACGAAGAAAAGAAAACCGGAAAAAGGCCGGCGCTTGAAGACAAGAATGTGATGAAGTTCAAGAATGGGCTAGTCGCCTCGAATACTGCTGAATTGATTGAGTCATTAGGCGCACTCGATGACAAGACATTTGCAGAGCACGTAAATGACAAGAAAAACGAGGTCTATGACTGGCTAAAGACAGTTGATGAATCTGCCGCTGAGAAAATCAAGGGTTCCAAGACCAAAAAAGACATGGTGGATGCTTTGAACAAGAAAGACGAAGCGAAGAAAGAGGAAGCTAAGAAATAAATTTTTTATTTTTTAATTTGATTTTTTAGTTTTTAATCTAAAATCGGGCTTCGCCACTGGATACTCGCGCCCGCATTGGCGCGAAATACATTAGACGTCAAAATCACTGAATATTCCGAAGCAAAATTTTATTGGCAGGGAAAATTTTGCCGAGCGAAACTATTGTGAGCGGAGCGAACCGGTGTACGAAGATAGAAGTAAATAAATAAAAATCAATAACTTTATTAATGGGTTATTCAAATTAGGAGAGTGTGAAAAAAGAGAATGGACGATAACCAGGATTTTAGATATATACCAAAAAGAAAGCTATCGGAAGCAGAAAAGCAGATAATCCAGCTTAAGATAGAGAAAGTGAAGCTGAAAAGGGAGAAAAATGTCATAATTCTCAATAAAAGCACTATGCTTTTCTTTGCGTTTTTTGCAGTTGCTGTAGTCGGATTGGTAAATAAGCTGATAACTACCATACAGCTCAATATACTGATAATTTTTGGATTAGCTGCGCTTATTATCGGCGTTTTGCCGTATGGTATATCCGCTCACAAGGAAGAAAAAGAGCTTGAAAAGACAATTGATGAGCTGACAAACTAAAATGGAAAGAGTAAAATCAGGAATCAGCGGTTTTGACGGCCTAATCAACGGAGGATTTCCAAGAGGCCATTCAATTTTATTATGCGGCGCGCCGGGAACAGGAAAAACAATTTTTGCCATGCAGTATCTTTACCAGGGCGCAAAGGATCTGAATGAAAACGGGCTTTATGTAAGCATTGAGGAAAACCCTGACAAGCTTAGAAGCTACGCAAGCGAATTTGGCTGGAAGGAAATGGACAGGCTGGAAAAAGAAGGTAAATTGCTTTTTCTGAGAGTCACCCCAAGCCAGAGAAAATTTGACATTGCAAACCAGGTCAGGCAAAAGGTTGAAGAATTTAAGATAAAAAGAATGGTGATTGATTCCCTTTCTGCAATTTACCTTGCATTTGAGGACATAACCCAGTTTGTTTATTCTTTTGTAAACCTTATCGAAGAGCTGAATATCACAAGCATTTTCATAACTGATTCGCCTCCCGGCTCAAACGAGCTTACTAAAGACGGAGTTTCTGAGTTTGTCTGCGACGGAGTAATCCAGCTTCAGCTTCACGACGTGAGCAAGACTGTAAACAGGACAATTGCTGTAAAAAAAATGAGGGGCACCAGTATAACTCCCGGAATGAACAGCCTGAAGTTTACCGAAAAAGGGCTTGAAGTCGAAGAGTTCAAGGCGTTTTACTGAGTTCTAATATGGTAATCAAAGAAGAAAAAGTGCCGACAGGAATTAAGGGACTTGATAAATTAATTGCAGGGGGGTTTGAACGCGGAAGCGCCGTACTTGTAGCGGCCGGCGGCGGAAGCGGCAAAAGCATTTTTGCAACCCAGTTTTTGGTTGAAGGAATGCAAAACAATGAAACAGGAATTTACATTTCTTTTGAAGAAAACAAGGACAGGTTTTACCGCCATATGCTTGTATTTGGATGGGATTTGCAAAAATTTGAAAGCGAGGGGCGCTTTATTTTCCTGAAATACAGCCCCGAAAGAATTGCAAAGATTGTCAAGGAAAAAAGCAAGGAGATAGAACATTCAATCAAGGAAGTTGAGGCAAAAAGAATAGTTATTGATTCGCTTTCTGCTTATACTGCATTGTTTGAAACTGAGGCAGAAAAAAGAAAAATGCTTGTTGCATTGTTTGACATGATTAAGGAATGGGACTGCACAACTGCAGTAGTTGCAGAAGAGGACCAGCATCCTGACCAGCACCATTCTTCAGTAATGGGATTCATGGCTGATGCGATTGTACTTCTTTATAATGAGCGGGAGCCAAAAGGCCTTAGATTCCGTGCTATCGAAGTGTTCAAGATGAGGGGAACAAAGCACGAGTCCAAGATTTGCTCCATGAAAATAACAGAACACGGAATTGAAGTGTATCCGGATACAGTTGTGATGTAGGAATTGACAAGATTTAAAAATACAAAAGAAAATAAAATTCAAAAAGAGGCCAGATGAAAAGAATCAACATAGGTATTGACGGTTTAAGCCAGGTTACAGGCGGCGGATTTTTGCAGGGGCATTCAATTCTTGTCTGCGGCGCTCCAGGAACTGGAAAAACAATCTTCGGGCTTCAGTTCTTATACAAAGGCGCGCAATTTGAGAATGAAAACGGGCTTTTTGTATGTGTCGAGGACAAGGAAGAAAGGCTGAAATTTTACGGCGAGCAGTTTGGGTGGGATATAGATACCCTTCAAAAACAAAAAAAAATGGATTTTCTCAATGTCCCCGTTGACCAGAAAGGGTTTATGCTTGTTGATGCAATAGCAGAAAAAGCAAAAAGAATTAATGCAAAAAGAATTGTCATTGATTCGCTTTCTGCAATTTCCATAAATGCAAAGATGTTTAATCTGCCTTTAAAAAACCAGCCAGACCCGACAGGAACACTGAAAAGAAAGAAAATTTTAAAAACTGCCGGCTACACTCCTTTTGAGGATGTCTTGCAGTTCACATACCTTTTTGTTGACAGGATAAGCGACCTTGACGCAACTTCGATATTTCTT
>DATDOM010000074.1:0-3123 GCA_035293285.1 Candidatus Nanoarchaeia archaeon
GAAAGGAGTGACGTAAGTGCCTTCATTCGGGTCATCGCCGCAGCAGGCAAGTTCAGTCCATGCGCCTTTTCCAAGACACTCCTGGCAGTTTTCCTTGTCCAGGTCTTTCCATTTCCCTTCCTCGCCGTCGCAAAATGCATAAATTGAGCCGTCAAATTCTGATGATTCTATTTTAATTTCACTGCACCCGCTCTGGTAGCACCTGCCGCCATAGACGCAGGAGTTCGCTTCACAGCAAGCGGCGTCAAGTGATTGGCTGCAGATACTGCCTCTGCATTCAAGCGAATTTTCGCCTCTGTCATCGCCGCAGCAAAGCCCGTTTAGCTTCTTCTTGTCATAATCATCTGTTCCGTATCTGCATTCTTCATTGTTGCAGTTAAGCCATCTTATTTTTTGGCCTAAGCACGAGCTTGGGCTTAAATCAGGATTTGCCCATTTGGCCTCTGCCCCGACAATTGTGCAGGTTTCGACTGAGCCGTCCGAATCAACATCTTCAAAGTAGTTTAGGGGATAGCATTTGCCTTTGCTTACGCATTCGTCAGGCTTGCAGCACGCCCTGTCCTGCGGGTTGTTGTTGCAGCTGTTTTGGTCGCATTCCTTTATCTTGACATCGCTTTTTCCTTCCTCATATCCGCTTATCTTTTCACAGGGGTATCCCTGCCAGAACTTGCTTACTATCCTGTCGCCCGAAAGATAATTTAGATTGCAGCTTTCAAAGCATTCTGGCTTTTCATTTGATACTTGCTCTGCATCAAGATTTATCCTTGCAAGATTGGATTTTGCACATAAGCCCGGCTTGGCAGAAAGCAGGCTGCACAGGTTTGTTATTATTGCCTGTTCAGAGCAGGCTTCAGCGCCGCTGAGTATTGAGTAAGTCTGCTCATTTCTGATAAAATTATTGCTGTAGTCATAAAGCGAAGCCGGTCCTTTTGCCATGAGCACAGGCAGTTCGAGGTCGTTTACTTTTATCAAAGGATATATTTCGCCATATTCTTTTGTTTTTTTCGATGATGCAAGTTTTACAAGCCCGCCAAACTGCTCAAGGACGCTGTCAAGAATTTTATTGCAGTAATTATATTTGTAATAATAATCCACTTCTATGGCCTGATAAACTGGATTAAATCCTGCAAGATTTACTGTTTTTGAAGAAGGAAGCCTTGCCTCCATTTTTTCTATTTCCCGCATTTGGATTGGCGGCAGACCGGTCATGCCTGAAATGAAAAAGTAGGCTGCCGCTGTGGCCAAAACACAAAGCGCTGCAATTCCGATAACGCTCTTTTTTTCCATTTAGGTCAGCTCCACATAAAAGTAATATGCTGTTGAGCTTGAGTAGCCTGCAAGCCCGTTTTCCGGAACTATCATCTGAAAGTCATAAGTTGAGTTGTCAAATCCATAAGTATCCTGTTCAAGCGGAGTTGCATATATTATGTTTCCGTTGTTTGCAATCGTGCTGTCATAAAGCACGACCTCTTCAAACTTGGTTGACTGGCTTGTGCTGTTTACATAAGTGTGGACTGAATAGCAGCTGTCCTGCAGTATTTGCTGGGTGCTTACATAAAATGACCTGTGGAGCTGGCTGCTGAAAGTTGCACTGATGTTGTCATCCTTGTTTGTGTGGTTGAGTGCAAAGTTCTCGTTTGCAATTTGCGTTTGGCTTGAGCAGTTTACTCCGCTCCAGTTTATGCTTGACGAGCTTCTTGTGGCATAGATTTCGCCGATTACATTTGTGACAGTCCAGTCAAATATCGTGTTGTCGTTTGCGTCATCCAAAGTAAGTGTTCCTGTGACGTTTCCGACATAAGCCTTCCATCTTGTGTTCTGTGTTGTTGCATTTAATACAACTGTCGTGATTGAGCCGCCTGTAGTGTTTATCACCCTTGCTGCCGAAGGCTGCTTTGTTTCGTTCTGTATGAAAGTTACTGTCGGGCCTGATGGAGTTGCGTAAGCGACGAGGGCTGCGCCTGCAAAAAGCATGACAAGCGCAAGTGCAATTACTCCAAGGTTAGTTGTTCTGCGCATTTTTTCTCCTCTTTATTTTGGCCCTGTTGTAAACTGTCCATATGGTCCTTTGGTCCTTGTTGAGCATTTCGGCAATTTTGCAGTATCTTAGATTGAGAGATTCCTTGAGGTATTCTGAAAGCGCCTCAAGGACGCTTAGCGACCTGTCATGAAAAATTGACAATGGGACTTTTACACTTGAGTCTCCAAAGTTTCCGTTTATCATTGACTTTTCTTTTGCGCTTTTGTACGCGCCCCAGACTGTCCTGTCATCCCTGTTAAGAAGGTCGGCAATTTTGCAGTATCTCAAATTGAGCCCCTCTTTTAGGTATTCAGAAATTGACTCAAGGCAGCTTGCGCCGTTGCTGAAAATATCAATCGGCAGTAAAATCTCTTCAGAATTTTCCGATGCAGGTTTTTCTAATTCAGAGAAGTCTTTCGGTGCGCTGTCCGCTCGTGCATTCGGATTTTCCATTTACTTGTTATGTAAGTAACCAAGAAAATAAAAAAAATGTTTTCTCGGTATGTAAGTAAAATTTTGAATTCATTTTTCATTCCTCTAGTCAAAGAAAAAAATTAATTGAATCTTTTGGCGAGCGACATCTTCTCGATGTTTTTCTCGTTGATTATTATGGTCCCAAGGTTTCCCCTGATTTTGATGAAGCCGTTGCTTATGTCCTCAAGCACCCCTCGCGCAACTTTAAACTGGTTTCCGTCCTTGTATGGGGCCTTGATTTCCTGTCCCAAAAATTCCTCAAAAAGCGTATTTGTGCTCATTTTAATCCAATTAAACCTCCGCGTCAACTGCACCGAATATTATTGTGCCGTTGCATATTCCCCCAACTCCAAAAGGTACTGAGAGCCTCCAGAAAGTTGAGTTCCTGTCCCAGCCATAGTTTGTATCGTCAACTCTTGATGGGAATGTCCCGTTTGTCCTTACAGTCTGGTTTGTAAGAGTTATCATGTCTGCAAATGGGATTCCGGAACTGCCTACATAGTATCTCTGGTTTCCGATTGTGATGTTTCCAAATTCACATATCATTGTGACATTTTGGCCGATAATATCATCAGTTCCTCCAAATCCCCTTAGTGAAAGATTCAGGTTGATGTTGCCGCCGTTTGTCA
>DATDOM010000075.1:0-4403 GCA_035293285.1 Candidatus Nanoarchaeia archaeon
ACTTAGCTACGGGCACGGAATCTTTAAGCTGCTTGGAAACCATTGGATTGAAGTAACTTCAAGGGTTATGGGAATCCTTCTTGCGGCAATTGCAGTCAACCTGATGACAAAAGGCGTTCTTGAGATTGTTGCAACCGCGATGGCATAGTTTATTTTTTAACAATTAGTTTTGATTTTTTGTATTTTTCCAATATCTTTTTAATTGGATAAATAAATCTACTTCCTAATTAAGGGGCTGTAGTATAGCTTGGTAGAATTCGTGGTTCGGGCACAACCTTTTCTTTTTAGAAAAGAAAAGTTTGACCAAAAGAAAATGCGCCGCAGGCGCGTGGGCAAGCCCACATGGAAAAGGTTGTTGAAAAGCCACGTGGCCGGAGTTCGAATCTCCGCAGCCCCATAAATTTTTATACAATTAAGTTTTTACACTGAATCTGGGAACTGTAAATGTCATATAAAAATCTCAAGAACTTCAGGGGTATAATATACAGGGCTGATTTTGGTTATGTAAGCAACATTTCTAATATTAATAATATAAGTGAAATACTCCTATTACATTTGCGAAATCCAGACGGCAACGAAACGGACTACATTTTAATACTGAAAAAATACTTAGGGCATTTGGAATCTTTCTTTAATTGGTTTAATTGTAATATCATCTCTCCGATTAATGAAGGAGGAAAAATTTGCCTGGAGGAACTATCCACAGGAATTAAAATTCTAAGTTTGCCGAAAACAGAGGATTTTAAGAGAACCTCAATATCAAGGGGACACACTCGGAAAATGAACAAGATGTTTTTATTTGGGCTGTCTTCACTTTTAGAAGGGATAAGGCTGTCATTCAGGCCACAGTTCATTGCGCAAACATCAATCGAAAAGGAACAATTGGTAAGATACATTTTAGACAAACAGGAAGGCTTGGGAAACAGGTTTAAATTTAACACAATGGGAAATAATTGCGCGTATGAAAAATTAGGAGAGCTAAATGTTCGAGAATTAATTGTGGCGGTTGACCTGCTTGTTAATAATAAAATGGTCAGGACAACTAGAAACGGCTGGATTGATATGGGGCAGGGTTTATGTCCTGTTCGGTTACTCTTAATCAAGCGCCGAAAATTTGGATTTATAAAAGAGATTGTGGCATTCATTTTCCGGCTCAAAGAGCACAAAAAATATAAAGCACAGTTAAATGTCTCTCCAAATGGACTTACAATCAAAGCAGCATAGCCAACCTCAAAAATGACAAACAAAGTAAACGCATCGCACATTTTGGTGAAAACCGAGCAGGAAGCAAATGTGGTTTATTATGACGTTACGCACGGCAAAAAATTTGAGGATGTTGCAATGCAGGTTTCACTTTGCCCGTCCAGAAAGAAAGGCGGAAACCTTGGCTGGTTTGGAAGAAACAAAATGGTAAAGGAATTTGAAACTGCCGCATTTGCATTAAACAAGGGAGAAATTTCAAAGCCGGTCAAGACAGAGTTTGGATGGCACGTGATAAGGGCAGATGAAGTTCAATAACTTAACCCTGTCTTGGCAGCGACTTATAATATTTAGGACTTGAATTCATTATCGTTGTGTACTTCTGGTCATAAACCCTCTTTAGACCAAGATTATCCTGCAAATAAGCGCTCACCGCTTTTAGGTATTTTTTTCCGCTTTTTCCATTGTGCTTGATTTCAAGCTCAAGCTCCCTCAGATGACTGCCTTTATAAATATCAAAAAAATCAAGCTTAAGCTCAATTTTGGTGCCGTTCTTTTCGAGATTCCATTTTATGTGCTTAACTTCTGCAGATGCAGTGCATTTAAGCTTTATTTTGTCGCGCACTTTACAGTTCCATTTTTCCTGCAGCTCATCTGGCACATTGTATAGTATTTCTTTGGCGCCAAGTCTGTGATTGCTCTCAAGGTTTGCTTCTTTTCTTTTTTTTAACCTGCCCTTTTTGTAGTCATACCTGTAACTATGGTCTGAATAGCCGCTAACTTCCCTTATAGTCTGTCCGTTTCGATAAACTTCAAAAGTGGGAACATATCTTTTATTCTTGTTTCGCCTGAATGTGTCGTAATAGTTAACGTGCCTTTCAGATTCCTCAGGCATATTTGCAAACTCCCATCCGTTGCTTTTCAATCGGACCAGTGCATCTGACACTCTTTGGACAACATTATCTATAGAACCATCAAACAATTCGTACTTGTTCTCAATTTCAGACTCTAAGCTAACCACTCCCACAAGTGAAGAATTCCTTTTATGTTTAAAAATTTGTCCAATTATTTTTAATATGAGGCAAAAATTACCTCGCACTTCGACATTTTATGGTAAAAATCAGATTCTCCGCTTTTTGTCTCTGACACATAAAACAGCTTGTCAAGTGCAAACCATGTTATGAACCATCCTGCGGGCTCAAGCAAAACAAAAAGAAATCTTGACATAAACCCTCCTGAAATCCCGTCAACATAAGTTGCTCCAAGCATTACAGTAATCCCTGCAAATCCCAGAAACACGGCATTAACCCGTGACTGCCTTATCTCGCTGTTCAGGATTTTTGAGTGCCTTTCAAAATGCTCGTGAAGCCTTTTTTTGATTGTCGCTTCAAGCTTCACATCCCTCATTTTTTCAGAAATCAAAAACCTGAGCTCAAGCCTTCCTGTGTTTTTGTCCCGGCTTGCCTTCCTTGCCTCATTTAGCAAGTCATCAGAAAGTGAGCGCTCTGAATAAGGCCTTGGGTCAAAATCAGAAAATATGTCGTCATAATTGTCCAGAAGAATGCTTATCTCTGACAGGTGGAGGATTTTCTGCTCGTATTCCCGAAAGCTTTTTTTTATGATTATTTCCTTCTTTTCAGCCTTCTTCTCCTCTTCTTTTTCAGGCATAAGAAATAGTTGTTTGCAATACTTTTAAACTTAACTAATTAAGCGGCAGTGTTCAAAATACAGGTTATTGTCATTTTGTGAGGCCCTGATTTGTGCGGATGAAAAGCTGACAAAGGGGTTGTGCCATCCGGGCAATGTCAGCCTGCGATTTGAGATGTGAGAGCCGAACTCGGCAATAACCCGAGCGAATGCGAGATTTTGAATGCTGCCTGATTAAGCATTAAATGACCAAAATATTTAAATAAAGTCTGAAAGTGCGTTAGTCAAATGGAGCAAAAGGAACAGGTCGGAATTACAGTAAAAAAATCCGAGGATTTCAACGAATGGTATAATCAGGTTGTGATAAAAGCGGACCTGATAGACTACAGCCTTGTCTCGGGCTGCATTATACTAAAGCCAAACTCTTATGAAATCTGGGAAAAAATACAGAAAATTTTTGATGGCAAGATAAAGCAGTCAGGCCACAGGAACTGCTATTTTCCGATGTTCATTCCTGAATCTTTATTAAAAAAGGAAGCAAAGCACGTCGAGGGATTTACCCCAGAAGTCGCGTGGGTAACTCACGCGGGAAACTCAGAATTAAATGAAAGGCTTGCAATAAGGCCGACATCAGAAACTTTGATGTATGAAAGCTACTCAAAATGGATAAGGTCATGGCGTGACCTGCCTGTTCTTTTAAACCAGTGGAATTCCGTTGTAAGGTGGGAATTCAAGCACCCTAAGCCTTTTTTGAGGACGCGTGAATTTTTATGGCAGGAGGGGCACACTGCGCACGCCACAAAAGAAGATGCTGAAAAAGAAGTCATGCAGCAGCTTTTTGAATATGCAGACTTAATTGAAAACTACATGGCAATTCCGGTCGTTGCAGGCAAAAAAACAGAAAACGAGAAATTTGCAGGCGCTGATTACACGGCTGCAGTAGAGTCATTGATGCCTGACGGCAAGGCGCTTCAGATGGGAACTTCCCACATGCTTGGCCAGAACTTTTCAAAGCCTTTTGGGATAAAATTCCTTGACAAGGATGAAAAGGAAAAATTTGTGTGGCAGACTTCATGGGGGCTAAGCACAAGGACAATTGGCGCTGTCATAATGATGCATGGGGACGACAAGGGCTTGGTCATTCCTCCAAAAATTGCGCCAATCCAGGCAGTTGTTGTGCCGATTGTCTTTAAGGGAAAGTCAGAAAACATTATTGAGTCAGCAAGGGAAGCTGTCAAGAGGCTAAAAGACAAAAATTATTCCGTAGAGCTTGATGACCGCGATGGCTATACTCCTGGCTGGAAATTCAACGAATGGGAGATGAAAGGAATCCCTTTAAGGATTGAGATAGGCCCGAGGGATGTTGAAGCAGAGCAGCTTGTTTTGGTAAGGCGAGACACAAGCGAAAAAATCACAGTAAAATCAAAAGACCTTGAAAAGAAATTTGCAGAAACACTCGGGCTTATACAGGATAATCTTTTAAAAAATGCAAAAGAGCATCTTGAAAAAAACACAGTTGAAGTAAAGAGCTTTGAAGAATTAACTTCTGCAATCAA
>DATDOM010000076.1:0-8790 GCA_035293285.1 Candidatus Nanoarchaeia archaeon
AGGGGATGCGCCTGATTCAAGCAGGCTTGAGTATATTTTTATTTCCCCTTGAGAAAGCCCTATTTTTCTTAAAAATTCGAGTTCCATAGAAGGTAATTAGATTTTACGTATTTAAATATATGGTATTGTTACAATACCACAAATCTTAATATAATGTCATCATTTTAAAGTAGTTAATGAATGAACTAGAGAAAAGACTGGAAACTGAAAAGAGTGCCAAAAACAAGCCAGGCAGGCTTGAAAGCATGCTTGACGAGCTAAACGACCTTGTTAATCTAAGCATTGGAGTGTCTTTCCCTGCCGCCGGATTTTTATTGACCGGCAACCCCGGAGTTGCTGTAACGTCACTTGCCTATGCTGCTGCCACAAATGACAAGGGTGCGAAAAGCGTAAGGAATGAATTCGCAAGCGGGGCAGTTTTCGGAACATTTGCGCATTATTTTTTGTCACCGATAAAATATTTGGGCGGGCTTGCCAAAGCGGCATACATGTCAGTTTTTCCCCTTGCGGGGCAGGCAGTATATTTGGCAGAAGATCACATAATCAAGCAGAAATCTGCAAAGGGACTATACTCTAAATTCAAGGAAAAGTACGTGGACAATGTAAAGCGGGCGTTTAAATACGCATTTCCAATAAATTTAGCTGCAGCCTTTTTTGTACCTTCATATTTGATGGTTACAGTAACTGCAGCTACAGCTTACATAATGAGGAAATACATTGTTTCAAATCCTAAGAACTATTCAGCTGAAAAATATTGAGCTATCTCATTTGTTTTTTATTAAATATTCTTTTAATTTTAGAGCAGCCATTCTCCTGAATTTTTTCACTTCTTCGGCATTTGGCATCTCACCGTAAGTTTTATTGCCCCCCTCCGGAATAAAAATCGGGTCATGGCCAAAACCAAAATTCCCACGAATCGATTCGGCTATGATTCCTTTTTCCTCGCCAAGAAAGCTTACGGGTTTTTTTCCAGGCTCGCAGCAGGCAACAGCGCTTCTGTAAGCACATCTCCGGTCTTTGACAAACTCCATTAATTTCATAATTCCATCAAGCCCGATTTTCTTGTGCACCCAGGCTGAAAACGTTCCAGGGAATCCATTTAGAGAATCAATGAAAAGTCCTGAGTCTTCGCAAACTACGGGTTTTTTCAATATTCCGGATATTTCCAATGCAGACTGCCTTACAATCTCCTCATTGTCCTCGCTTCTGATTTCAGGATAAGACAATTCAATGTGATTGACTTTTATTTCCGGCTCGAGAATCTGTTTGAATTCCCGCAATTTGCCTTTGTTGCTTGTCACGAAGTTGATTGTTAGTTTTGGTTTTGGCATTAATATTTTAGGAATTGTCCGCTTAATAAATTTATCCCATTTATTCAATTTCGGATAAAATCATATGTGACTGTCAAAAAGTATAAATAGGGGTAAGAAGAGAGTATACCAAAAAGAGGTAATCATGAAATTGGAATTATTAGGTTGTAAGTCATTTTTTTTGGATTTTGCTAAATCTGGATTTTATTTTTGCTTGATGTTAAACAAATCGAATCCTTTGAACGGTGATTCTTAATGCCTGACACAGCAAACAAAGGCACAGACCTTTTGATTAAAAAAACAGGAATAGTGGAGCTCGACTTATTGCTTAACGGAGGCATTCCAAGCGGGCATGTGGTTCTTTTGTCCGGCAATGCAGGAACTGGAAAAACTGTTCTTTCGATGCAATGGCTCTTCAACGGCGCAAGAAAATTTGACGATATTGGGATGTACATGACGCTTACAGAGCCTGTGAATCTTGCAATTAAAAATATAAAAACAATGGCTTTTTTTGATGAAGCTGCTGTTAGTTCTGCTAAAATAGCTTTTGTAGACTTGAGGAGCGCAGCCAACCTCATGGAACTAAGCGGGAAGGAAATAAATGTCGAGCAGGCAGACAAGATTGCAGACACAATTTTCAATCTTGTAATGGAAACAAAAGCAAAAAGGCTTGTTATTGATTCCATAACAGCAATTGTTTACATGCTCCACAACAAGGACTTAGTCAGGCATTTCATTTTCAGGCTTGGAGCAATTTTGTCAAAGCTGGACTGCACTACAGTTCTTACATCCGAGGCTCCAGGTGAAGGCAGCACAAGCGCTTACGATGTTGAAGAATTCATTGCAGACGGCATAATAAAGCTGCACCGCACCGTGGTAAAGAACGAAGTCAGGAGATTATTCCAAATTATCAAAATGAGAGGAATTAATTTTGACTCGAATATCCACCCTTATAAAATCGGAACTAGTGGTATAATGATATTTTCCGATATTTTCACAAATCTGGATTATGGCTCGTCAAAAGACAAAATATCAACAGGAAATGCAGTTCTGGACAAGCTGCTGCTTGGCGGAGTCTACAAAGCGTCAACCTCTTTGATTACCGGCTCGACCGGCACGGGAAAGTCCCTTATTTCCACGCAATTTTTGCACCAGGGATTGAAGTCAGAAGAGCCCTCATTATATGTTGGATTTGAAGAAAGCAAAGACCAAATCATCAGAAACGCTGAAGGTTTTGGATGGGACTTAAAGGAATTTGAGAAAAGAAAATTGCTGACGTTCAACTGCGTTTACCCGCGCAGCAAAAGCCTGCAGGAGCATTTAATTGACATCAAGCTTTTGGTTGAGAAATACAAAGTGAAAAGGTGCGTTGTTGATTCCCTTTCCGCAATTTCAAACGCTTTTCCTGAAGACGACTTTTTGAAATTCACGACAGATTTGAATGGTTATCTTAAATCAAAAGGCGTGACAGCTTTCTTTACTGCTGCAACCGGCTCCCTGATGAGCACTGATACGCTTACTGGCAATAACGTGTCCAGCATAACAGACAACATCATCATGTTAAGATACGTCGAGATGCAGGGTGACCTTCACTCGGTTATCAATATTTTAAAAATGAGGGGCAGCGCCCACAGCAAGGAATTAAGGGAGTACAATATAACAAGCAAAGGAATTGTAATAGGCCAATCCTTGTCTGGCTATGAAGGAATAATGAGCGGAATAACCAGAAAAACTTCTGAGACTATTGATGAAAAGCTCATAGCTGAATTCAGGAATTTCATCGGGCCGGCAGGAGAAGAAGCTTTTGACAAAATTTCCAGCGATGGAATTTCAGAGGATGCGGTCACAAAGTATATTGAATCTTTGGCAGCTGATAAAATAATGCATCAAAACGACGTTGATGAGTTCAAGAAAAGAGTTGCTTTGATTTTCAAAAAGAAGGAAGTGCGCAGCACTAATCCTGTAGCGAAGACCGAGGAAGCAAAAGCTGGAAAGAAAAATAATTTTCTGACGCACTTATTCGGAGGAGACTAAAATGGGAATGGACCTTGTATCGGACATAAATGAAGGGTATAAAACAGCCATGAACTATGATTACATTGACAGGTTCATTGTAAAAGTAGGCTGGGCTCATCTTTTGGTTATTATTGTGCTCATATTCACGAATGCTGTCTTTAAAATGGCGGAGCACATCCCCAATCCATATTCCTGGAGAGTAATCAGCATTCCTGAGGCTGTTGGCGCAGGAATAATTGCGCTGGCCGCTACTTTGATTATGGCATTATTCCGCGGCAGGCTTAAAAACCACTATTTATGGCGCATCTTAGTAATGTTTTGCCTTACACTATACTCTTATGTTCTTGTGTTCCTCAGCGGCGGTGCCATTGAAATGCATTTTCATTTTTTTATCATGGCCATGCTCCTTTGCGTTTACTCTGATTGGCGGCTTGGATGGTTCCTTTTGGTCCTGACTGGTTTGCACCATGCCATCTTGAACTATGTTGCCCCAAGCTGGGTATACTTCTACGGCCGCAATGATTTTTCATTGGTTGCGCATGCAGTGCCAGTTTTGGTTGCCGTCATTTTTACTACAATGATTTGCGAGAACAACAGGAAAGCAATCATAAGCATCATGCTCAAGCAAAAAGGCTAGAACTCTAGTGAGAAGAAACATGAAACTCATCGTAACAATTTTAATGCTAAATTTGATTTTTATGAGCGGATGCGCTGCTTCAAAAAAACCCAGCAGCAAAAATCAGGAACCCGGCGTTGTATACATCACTTCGTCCGGCTTTTTTCCGAAAATGGCAAACATCGCAGTCGGGGATAAATTAATCTGGAAGAATGAAGACAAAGAGCAGCATTGGGTTGCATCAAATAGACACCCTGTGCACACAGATTATCCGAATGCAAATTACGACGAAAAGGGTTCTTATCAGGGTTCCCGCGCCTGCATTGGAGAAGGACAGCCAAAACAAGGTGCGTTTGATTCATGCAGGGGAATATCTTTGGGAGAAAATTATTCTTTTATTTTTCTTCAAAAAGGCACGTTCTTTTATCACGACCATCTGAACTATGTGTTTATAGGCTCTGTAAAGGTAACTTAAAACTAAGATAGTAGGAGGATAACAAAATGAAAATTGGAACGCAGTTGATTGCAGGTTTTTTGCTAATATCTTTGTTCGTGGCGATTGTCGGTTTTGTATCATTTAATCAGATGAGCAAGATTGCAGCGCCCTTGAATTCAGATATACCAAAAAGCATTTCTGAAATATCGGAAACTTCATACCTTGACGGGCTGGCGCAGTTCATACGCTATTATGACGAAGTGCTGACGCAGTCGGCCAGGAATTATGCCTTTACTCATGATAAAAAATGGGAAGAAAGGTACATGAACATAGTTCCCGAGCTTGACAAAATAATCAAGGATGCGATTGAGAAAGGTGACGAGACTGACAAGAAATTTTTTTCAAGTGTCGATGCTGCCAATCTTGCATTAGTTGAAATGGAGGAAAAATCACTTAAGCTTGTTGATGAAGGAAATCACGAGGAAGCTGTAAAGATTCTTGAAAGCGATGAATACTGGAATCAAAAAAAAATTTACGAGCAGGGACTTAGAGAGTATGTTGCCAACAGGGGCGCTGAATATGACGAGGCTTTAAAGGCCTCAACACAGACTCTTAATGCGGCAACCGCAAGCGCAAAAGAATCAATAGACAGCAGCAAGAGAACCATTTTGTTGTTTGTTGCGATTTCCATAGGTCTTGCAATCCTGCTTGGATTTCTGATTTCACGCTCGATTTCAGGGCCAATAAGCGAGCTGTCAAATGTTGTTGAGTCAATCAGCAAGGGAAATATTGAAACTGACATAAGCCAGAAATTAAAAAACTCAAAAAGCGAAATTGGAAGGCTGGCGCAGGCATTTGACAGAACAATAGTCAGCTTAAAGCTCGCAATGGGAAAGAAAGGCAGCAAAAACGATGAGAAGAAAGAATAGGCTCTTGATTTTTCTTTTTTATTAATTTTTATTGGGCGGCATTGAAAAGTCCTCCGCTTCGCTTCGGGCTGCCATCGGCTCAGCTTCACATCCATACATCTATGGCAATTTTCTCTCTGGAACTCCGAAAATTGCACGCATTCTTTAATTGAAGAGCTTCGCAAATTGATGGCAGCCTTCAACTTTTCAATGCCGCCTTTTATTGATAACGCTTAAATACAAGAATAGTAATTCAACCTTATGAAAAAAATCTTAATATTTGTTTTTTTGGTTTTAATTATTGCGTCAATTGCAAATGCAGCAATACCTGTAATTAATTCTTACGTGACAGACACTGCAGGAGTTTTGTCTTCAGAAAACAAGGCTGCACTCGAAAAAACATTAACTGATTTTGAAAAAGTAACTAATGGCGTGCAGTTTGTTGTTTATATTGAAGATGAATACGACAAATCATACTCTTTTGAAGAATACACTTTGAAAATTGCGGAGGAAAACAAGATAGGCAAAAAAGGAAATGATAATGGACTTTTGCTTTATGTTGCAATTAAAGACAGGCAATTTCGGTGGGAAGTAGGATATGGGGTTGAAAGCACACTATCAGCGCCGCTTTTAGGAAGGATTTCTGATGAGTATCTTATTCCAAGCTTTAAGGAAGGCAATTACGAGACAGGAATATTGAACTCTGTGGATGTTGCCGGAAGGATTCTGCTTAACTCACAGGATGAAGACATAATAAAGCTTAAGCAGGATGCAGTGAATGAAAGCAAAATTCCTAAATTCTTAAAAAGCCCATTTTTTTGGTTTTTGGCTATTTTCCTGATATCATCTATAGTCCAGTCGTTGGCAAGAAAAGGCAGCGGAGTAAAAAGAAGCTATAATGACAGCTTTTACACAGGCGCTGCAACTGGATTGTTTTTAGGGCGCGGAAGGGGTGGGTTTGGTGGAGGGGGATTTGGCGGATTCTCTGGCGGTGGCGGAGGATTTGGAGGAGGCGGCTTTTCAGGGCGATTCTAGACATGGCATTTGATTAGAATAAGGCAAAGATTAAAAAAGCAGGAGATTATTACAGATAGAATGGATCAGAACAAAAAGATGAAATGCCCAAGGTGCTCTACATTAATAAAAAAGCAAGTCATGCGAAAAATAAAGCACCAGTCCGGCGCAATCCTTGATATCTGCGACAGTTGCGGCGGTATGTGGCTTGATAAGGAAGAAGTGAAACTTTTATACAAGTTTTCAAGTAAAATTTTAAACAAAAAAGCGAGGGGGGTAAAATGAACACAAAAATTTTTAATTCAAAAAAAGGGAAAAAAGGAATTGCAACATGGATGATTGTAATTGGCGCAATTCTCGGCGTAATGCTTTTAGTTGTTATCTGGTATATTTCAACATACAATTCACTCATTAAGTTAAATGAAGAAGTCAACAATAAATGGGCACAAGTCGAAACCCAGTATCAAAGAAGAGTTGATTTGATTCCAAATCTTGTGAGCACTGTAAAAGGCGCTGCAAACTTTGAGCAGGATACTTTGACAGAAATCACCAAGTTAAGAAGCCAGTGGCAGACAGCGCCTAATGTCAACGCGAAAGTTGAAACTGCGAACCAGATTGAGAGCACGCTTTCAAAACTGCTTGTTGTTGCTGAAAACTATCCTCAGCTGACGGCAACACAGAACTTCAGGGACTTGCAGGCAGAGCTTGCAAACACTGAAAACAAGGTTGCGGTTGAGCGCGGAAGGTTCAACGAGGCAATCAGGAATTTTAACGCAAGAATCAAGACTTTCCCGTCAAATATTGTTGCCTCAAGGCTCGGATACACTGACAGGACATACTTTGAGTCTGCAGCAGGAGCTGAAAACGCGCCAAACGTTAGTTTTGAATAATTTTTATTTTTTTATTATCCACTTAAAGAAAATGAGTTGAAAAATGAAAGAATACCTGATGGAGTTTCTCGGAGCTATGTTCTTGGTTTTGGTTGTGGCATTGACAGGCAATCCTATTGCAATTGGAATAATCCTAATGTCCACGGTTTACATAGGAGGACATGTGTCTGGAGGTCATTATAATCCTGCTGTAACGCTTGCAGTGTGGCTAAGGGGAAAATTAAAATCAAAAATGGTGGCAGGCTACATGATATCTCAGCTTCTTGGAGGGATTGTTGCTGCGTGGATTTATTATATGCTTAAAGGGTCGGCATTTATCCCTTCCAGGGGTTCAGGTGTGATGTTTTCGCACGCAATTTTAGTTGAATTAATTTTCACATTTGTCCTTTGCTCAGTAGTTTTGACTGTTGCTACATCAAAGAAATTTGCCGGAAACTATGTTTATGGGCTTGCAATAGGGCTGACACTGACTGCAATTGCCTTTGCTGGAGGTCCGATTTCAGGAGGCGCGTTTAATCCAGCAGTCGGTTTAGGTCCGATAATATTCAGCTTCTTCATAGGAGGCTGGGCAGGAGATTTCCTGATTTATCTTATAGGTCCTTTTGCAGGAGGCTATCTTGCTGCAATTGCATTCAAGTATCTCAATCCTGGCGATGCTTGATAGTTTCAGGCTAAATTTTATTTTTTAATTTAACAGGTCGTTTGACGACAATGTATACACTCGGGCATTTTTTGATTAGCACTAAAATTTGCCTCGGAATATTACAATAAATCTCATTCATTTCAATAACTCGGCGAGCCAATGAGCGAGCGTAACATCTGTCGAAGACCTATTTTAGTTCGTGTCAGATAATAAATCAAGTTATAATCTTATCAAAAATTCAGAATCCCAGTCCAAACCGATGTTTTCTTGCAAGCTTTGAAATCTCTTTTTCCATCAATGCAGCATTTTCAAACATTGCTTCCCGCCTCTTGAATTCTGGCGAGTGGTGCAAAGTCCTTGAGCCTTTGTTTTCAAACTTGAATTTTTTATGAAGCATCTCGTGATACATAACATAATCCATCAATTTTGGATTTTCATTTTGAAAAATCGTGCTGATTGTTATCGTGTCTGAGCCGTATTCATAAGAGCCAAGCTTGCTAGTTGATGCATTTCCCCACTTTAAGTTTGGCTTGTCAATCATCCCGTTAAGGTAAGTTTCGTTTACCCTGTCAAATGATTCTTCAAGTATTGGGTCAAATTCTGTTTTTGGGGCTGCAATATGCGCATTTTTCATGAATAATGTATAGAGCTCCATGTTCATTGTCTTTCTTTTGTCTTTTAGAATCTTGCCCATCAATTCCTGGATTAGCCCAATCTGGATTTCCTTGCTTATTTTTTTCCAGTCCTTTGAGAAATGAAAAGTGATTTTATTGCCATACCTCCTGACATTAGCATTGTAAGCATTGAAGTGGTCAGAATATTTCAGGTCAAAAATATATCTCATTTCTTTTTCTGGATACAGTTCACGGAATGCTTCTAGTATCAGTTCTGACATAAGATTTTTTGCATAAGGGCTTATTTAAATGTTTTTGTAGATAGTATAGTGTTGATAATAAC